>NZ_CBTJ020000056.1 GCF_001051235.1 Candidatus Competibacter denitrificans Run_A_D11
CGCCGAGTCGCTACCCGCTATGAAAAACTCAAAACCAACTTCCTGGCTTTCGTCACCGTCGCCCTCATCGTGATCATGCTCCGCTAGCAATTTTGTGAGCACGGCCTAGGAAAATTTCCCGGTTTTGAAGATGCCAATCCTGGCCCAGCTTTATCATCGCTATCGCACGCGCATCTCCTTGAGAAGGTTTATGCAACTTGTGGGGCAACCCTACTGGCGGCTCAGCCATTTAGCGTATCGCACCCCTGCCGCCGTCTTGGCCCAGGAGGTCGCTATACTCTCTTAACTCACGGAAGTATTTTTTGGGGCACTACAGTGAGAGCCAGTTCGCATTGCTGCTTTTGGGTATCGTCCAGATCAAACGCCTGGTGCAGGTAATCCGGCATTGGCAGAGGATACGGTAGCCGGGTCTGGGGTGAGACCGCCTCCGCCAGCAGGGCAACGGCCGACGGGTTGGCATCGACGATTCGATTCTGGGCATCCAGCACCAGTACCCCGTCACTGAGATAATCGGCCAGTTGATCCCGCGCCAAGGGCACGATGGCAAGCCAGCGGAAATGCAGCACGGCAGGCACCAGGATCAATAACAGCATCGGCGGACCCAGTCGATACGGCAGAATCTGCGCGCCGTACAGCGCTGTCAGCAGCGGAAACAGGCTCAGAAAAACCACAATCACCGGCATTTTCCAAAGCTGGCCAGTGGTACGGTACACATGCCAGGCCAGCCAGAAAATGCTGCCCAGCACAAAGCCATAGCTGTAAAAAAAGTAAAAGAAAGCCAGCGGGATGGGGCCAATGTGGCCCTGGATCAACGGCTGCCACTGGCGCCAGAAAATCAACAGGATATACAGCGGCTCAATCAGCATCAGAACGATATAGAGAGGCTTGAGCTTGACCCGCCGGATGTATTCATAGGTCAGCCAGAACCACAGCAATGGGATGAACAGCAGCAACCGCCTGCTCAGAACGAGGCAGTAGTCAGCAGCGCTCGGAAAGGAGGATTGGGCTAGCAGAATGGCGTTGAAAATGCTGATGAGGAGTTCAAAGACGATCAGCAACGTCAACGGCACGGCCATCGGCAGATGCCATTGCCGCCAAACGGGACGGAGCAGTAAGGCTGCGCCAGCAATCCCGATCATATAAAGAAGGAATACCGCAAAGGCTGTCATTGTTATTTATCTGTCATAGCAGGCCAGTCCGCTGGTCGGCTCAGGGTCAGCAGAGCGACTCCAACCGACTTCCGACCGGAATCTCTGGATAATAGTTAATCTTGGGTCGGAATAACGCCCGATTGCACTCTTTCTGCACAATTTATCCGCACCTTTGCACCACCGCGCCATCCGGCGCGCACGCGGTCTTTGCATACTGCGCTGGCGATTTCAAGGAGTCTCGCCATGCGCTATCCCCTACCCTGCCTGTTTGGTCCCACGGCCCTGATTGTCGGGCTGATCCTGCTGGCCGCTCACCCGTTGCTGTGGCTGGTACAGACCTGGTTTGATCCGGCTTACGATTCCCAGGGTTTGTGGGTGGCGGCGCTGGCCGGTAGTCTGCTGCTGTGGAGCGCGACCAGCCCGCTGCAACGGGTGGATAGCCACCAACGCTTGAACGGCATCAGCCTGCTGGCACTGACCGCGCTGCTGCGTCTGCTCGGTCAATGGTTGGGGATCAACACGCTCGGCGCGGCAGCGCTGGCAGTCGATGTCTACGCCATCGGCCTGTTGCTGGGGCTGCAATACCGCAGTCGTCCACTCGCTGCGGGTTGGCTGGCGCTGCTGTTCGCGTTCGCTCTGCCCATCGAACGGATTTTGCAACGCGGCTTTGGCTTTGTCCTGCAACAGGTGTCCGCTGCCGGGGCCTGCGGCGTACTTAAGTTAGGTCAGGCGCCGGTTCAGTGCGATGGGCTGCAATTGCAGTGGCATGAACAGGTCGTGTTGGTCGATCTGCCTTGCTCCGGCACGCGCGGCCTGCTGCTGTTGCTGCTGCTGTTCGTGACGCTGGCGGCGCTCACGCGACCAGAGCCACGCCAGGCGGTTTTTGGTGCGTTGCTGGCATTGGCGGCGGCGGCCCTAGGTAACAGTCTGCGCATTGTCGCCCTCGCCGTGGGCCTGGTGCATCGTGAGGCGCTGGGTGGCCTGGATGTGTTCGCCGAACCCTGGCACAGCACGCTGGGTTTATGCACGCTCTGCTTATCGGCATTGCCGCTGTTGCTGTGGGCACACAACGCTCGCGGTGCAATCGTTCTGTTACCGCCAACGTCGCCCGCGACGAGCACACCGCCGCCGTTCCCCACCGTCAAGCCCTGGGTTGGGCTGACCTTTCTACTGGCCTGCGCCGGCATCGTCATGCTGCCCCCACAACCGCTGGACGTGGCCCGCCCGCAAAGCGCACCGCAACTACCGGATCGCATTGCCTTGTTCGCCGCCCAGCCCGGCACGCTGACCGACCAGGAGCAAGCGTATTTCACCCGCTACGGCGGCGGGGCGGCACGGGCGGCTTACGGGCCGTTTGGCCTGCTGGTGGTCAGCACCTCCGCGCCACTGCGCCATCTACACTCTCCCGAAGAATGCCTGACCGGCAACGGCCACACGGTGCGCTATCTGGGTCAGACCGGCGGCGTCACCCCCAGCGCGGTGTATCGCAGTACCGACCCACAAGGCCAAAGCTGGCGGATTACCGTCAGTTTCGTCTCGGAACGCGGGGAATGGACGCCGCACGTCGCCGAGGCGATCTGGCGTTGGCTGCAAGCGCCCGGTACCACTTGGCGGATGGTGCAGCGGATTGCGCCGTGGGAACTGCCGGAAACACAGATCGAACACTTCGACGCGGCGGTGTGGCGGGCACTGGATTTGTCCCTGTCCGCACAACGCGGTGCCCCTCAACCACTGACTGTGAAGCTCTGATTTATAAGAGATTTCCCTCACCCCGGCCCTCTCCCGGAGGGAGAGGACATTTAATCCCCTGACCGTGAAACATTGACTATTCGAGGATTTCATCATGAATAAAATCAGATTGTTATTGATTAGCCTTCTCGCCTGGCTACCACTGAACGGCGCGCTGGCCATCGTGCCCGATGATCTGGGCGGACGGATTGAGGCGAAAATCGACGGTAAGCCCGTCACCTTTCCGCTGCTGAAAACGGACATCGACGCCGATGTACAGGGCGATCTGGCAACCGTGACCGTGACCCAGACCTTTGCCAATCCACTGAATCAGGCGGTCAATGCCACGTATCTGTTTCCGCTGAATGAAACCGCCGCCGTCAACGCGATGGTGATGGAAGTGGGCGATGAGCGGGTGCAGGCCAAGATCCAGCGCATCGAAGAAGCTCGTGCCACGTTTAAGAAAGCGCAAAGCGAAGGCCGCAGCGCCGCGCTGTTGACCCAGCATCGCCCCAACATGTTCACCCAGGACATCGCCAACCTGATGCCGGGATTGCCGATTAAGGTGACATTGACCTACGCCCAGACTGTGCCGCGGGTCGATGGTGCTTATGAACTGGTGGTGCCGCTGGTGGTGGGGCCGCGTTATCAGCCCCAGGGCGCGGGCGTTGCGCCGGGTGAAACCGCGCCGCGCGGCGGCATCCAGCACTGGGACGCCAAAACCGGGACTTCCGGCGGTGCGACCCGCACCGACAGCAAAACCGCTTACGGTCAATGGGAAGTCGAGCAGCTACCGGCTTATCCGCCCGTATTCGAGCTGAGTGCGCCCGATCAGATCGACCCGGAACGGGTCGGCTTAGCCATCCACATCAACGCCGGTATGGCGATCAACACCATTGAAAGCCGCACCCATCCCATCACCACGCAAACCCCGGACCAGGAAAAAGCCGAAATCTGCCTGACCAGCGGCCGCACCCTGGATAACCGTGATTTCGTGTTGCGCTATACCCTGGCCGGGGCACGCACTCAGGCCGGTTTGCTGGCCTATCGTGATCAACGTGGTGGGTTCTTCAGCCTGCTGCTGGAACCGCCGCAGGTTCCCGCTGAAAACGAAATCACCCCGCGCGAGATGGTGTTCGTGCTGGATTGCTCCGGCTCAATGGACGGCCTGCCGATTGAAGCCAGCAAAGCCTTTATGCGGGCAGCGTTGCGCAAACTGCGCCCCACCGACAGTTTCCGCATCATTCGCTTCAGCGATTCCGCCAATGAATTTTCCGCGCAACCGCTACCGGCGACGCCACAAAATATCGCGGCAGGCTTGCGCTACACCGACTCGCTGCGCGGCGAAGGCGGCACCGAGATGAGCACCGGCATCCGGCAGGCCCTGGCCCCATCGGTTCCAGAAGGCGCCATCCGCCTCGTCACCTTCCTGACCGACGGCTATATCGGCAACGAAGCGGAAATTCTGGCGCTGCTCAAGGCCAATCTGAACGGAGCACGGCTGTACGCCTTCGGCGTCGGCACCGGCATCAATCGCTATCTGCTGAGCGAAATGGGCAAAGTCGGGCGCGGTTTCACCCGCACTATGGACCCGACTGAGGATGTCGAAAAAGTCGCCAGCGAACTGGCCGACCGCCTGCAATCGCCGGTGCTGACCGACATTCAAATCGATTGGGGCGGCATGGAAGCGAGCGAAATCAGTCCTAACGCCATTCCGGATTTGTTCGCCGGGCAGTCGTTGCGGATTCAAGGGCGCTACAACCGTCCCGGCCCGCATGAAATTACCGTGCGCGGCCTGGTGCATGGTCGGCCGGCGACGTTGCCGCTAAAGATTGAATTGCCCGAAAGCAGCACCCAGGGCGAAGCGGTGCCGATCATCTGGGCGCGTTCCGTGATTGGCGATTTACAGTATCAACTGACGACCGGTGGCCATCGGCCGGGCCAGGAGGCCGTTAATAATAAGGAAGCGCTCAAGCAGCAGATTACCGATCTGGGCTTGAACTTTTCTCTGGTGACACCGTGGACCGCCTTCGTCGCCGTCTCGGAGAAGATTTACAACACTAATGCCGCGAATACCCCCACCCTGCCGGTCGCAGTGCCACAGGTCAAGGGAGTTTCCGAACGAGCCTACGGTGAACCAGCAGGTACAGTTCCAGTGACGGGTACGGTGGCCTTCACCGGTCACGGCGGGCCGGAACCGGAAACATGGTTCGGTTTGATGCTGATGGGCTGGTTGCTGGCCGGCTTTTTGATGCGTAAGCCTGGAGCGCAACGCGCTTATTGAGCGGTTGGTTTTGGAGAGTAGAACCTTTAGCAAATGCCGGTCGATAGCGGTCGGCATTGGGGTAAGCCGTCAACCCCCACCGCTCGCAAGGGCAGTGGGGATTGTTTTTAGAGGCAAATCACTCAATCACCTGACCGTCGTGACCGCAGTTGCGCTGTTATTGGCGGTGTTGAAATCCGTCGTACTCGCATCGGAAGTCACGCTGGCGCTGTTGTTGATCGTTCCTCTGAGCCGCGTCCGAACCGTGATCGTCACGGTCGCCGTGGCGTTCGCGTTCAGCGTGCCGAGCAAACAACTCACCGTTCCCGCACCGCTGCATAGCCCGCTGGTCGAGACGGCGCTGACCAAAGTAGTGTTAGCGGGCAGCACATCGGTGAGCGCAACATTGCTGGCATTGGCTGGCCCACTATTCGCCACGGTCAGGGTATAAATAACATTGGAGCCTCTCCTAACCGGATCGGGCGCATCGACCATGACGAGCGAGAGATCGGTCGCGTTGCTGACCGGAGTCACCTGGGTACTCACGGTCTGGCTGTTGTTGCTAGGGTTGGGATCGGGTTGAGCACCGTTGTCCACGGTCATGGTCTGGGTGAACGCGCCGGGCGCAGCGGCGATTGCGGTTCGCGTGCAACGCGCGGTCGCGCCTGGCGCCAGTTGGCCGATAGCGCAAGCGGGCAAGCTTCCGGTGACCATGATGTCTCTGGCCAACGCGGGGCCGTTATTGGTGGCCTGGATGGTATAAGTAACCTGTTGACCTTGCGTGACCGTGCTCGGAAATGCGGTCAAACTTAAGCCGAGATCGGCTTCCGCTGGCACGTCGGGGCCTTGCACGAACTTTGCCATGCCCCCGCCGCTCGCATAAATACCGTTGCTGCCGCCAGCGCCAAATTCAATTACGGTGCTGGCATAGAAACCTTGCACGGTTGCTGTCCAGGCGGAAGTTCCGTCGCTGTTGACCTTGGAAACGCCCATCACGCCGATATTTCCCGCGCCGAGGTAGGCATTGTTGAACTCATCCAATTTCATCTCATACGAATTTGGAATCAACACCAAGGAACGCCCGTCAGCATCCAGATTTTGCCACAGCAAGCCACCATTACTGTTGAACTTAGCAAACGCCACGCCCGCCGTGGCCGGATTGGGAAGTCCACTGATCACCGGGTTGTTGTCGCTGCCGACTTCCACAAAAGAGCCAGAAATGGGGTTGGCGCGCTCCCAAAGGGTCTGCCCCGTCGGAGAAACTTTCTTCAAGCTTGGACCGCTCGCCAGATACGTGTTGCCAAACTGATCACCGGCTGCGTCCGCCCTGCCATCGCCATTCAGGGAGCTATTCCATAAGTGATTGCCATTTTTATCGATTTTGGCGAATCCTTTTATGATGGTCGTAGCAGAACCGACGATTAAGATATTGCCGTCGGGAGCAAATTTCATATTCAGCGGCGATCCAATGCCGGTTGAATCAAAGTAAGACCACAACGCCGCGCCGTCAGGGGTGAATTTCTTGACCTTTGTTACCCTACCCGCAGGCCCTTGCCCGATACCCAACACATAAATAGTGTTATCCGAGTCGATCAAGCTTTTCTTCGTGTAGGACCCATCAAATGATCCTTCATAGACTTGTCTCCACAGTAAATTGCCGGACGGATCAAACTTCATGACAATGCTGGCGGCATTGACCGGATTTGAAATTCCAGACATCCGATTGCCAGTAACAATGATGTTTCCAGCCTGATCGGTTGCGACCCAAGTCGGAGCCTCGAACGTTGAATTTTCAAGATTGTCATACGAAACCTGCCACTGAACGACCCCGGATGAATTGCGCTTGGTCAACAAAATATCACCGCCGGGAGTCTGGCCGCCGGAAGCTGCTGTAAAGAGGTTATCGGCGGCATCCCTCCCCATCAAACCGCCCCCACCTTGAGCGGCCCACTCCACCGCCACTTGGGCATAGGCGGGCAAACTCAGCGCGGTTGCCACCATCAGAACTAGCACCATCGCACCCGGTGAACGCCTTGTCGTCCCGATACGAAGAGCTTGCACCAAATGACTGGATAACTCGCGGTTTTGCCGTCGGACGCGGGCCAATAACCGTTTTATCTCTCTCTCAATGCGGTCGTTGGCTAGCAGAATACTGTTCATCTCCATCTCCTTGATCTATCTCGATTAAAAATTATTCATTGCAGCGCCGAGCCATTGGCCCAACGAGCCTCCACGTTGAAATACTGGTCATGGTTCTGACTGATATCAGTTTCACTGCATTTTTACAGTAGATAAATAAAGTTATTATTGATAGGAGTTACGCAGTTGCCGGTAGCCTGTAAAGTGGATTAGTCAGATAGGTGCGGATGGCGGGGCGGATGATAGCGAGTTTCGCCTCAAACCAGCT
>NZ_CBTJ020000057.1 GCF_001051235.1 Candidatus Competibacter denitrificans Run_A_D11
CCCCATAACCGCCGGCGAAGCCGGCCCCGATCAGCCCCGCGCCGGATAGCAGCGCGCCGCACAGGAACAGGCGGCGGCGGCCGAGGCGGGCCGAGCACGCGCTCGCCAGCGGCGCGAACAGGGCCAGCGCCGCCACGAACAGCGAAATCGACCACGCCGCCGGCCAGTCGCGCGACCACCCGTCGATGGACGGGGCCAGTTCCCGGACGTAGAGCGGGAAGAACGGCCGCGTCAACTCCTCGGCGAACAGCAGCAGGAAAGCCGCCGCACGCACCGGGATCAGGCCGGCCACACGCGGGGTGTCGGCGCTGGGGACGCTTGCCGAGATCGCCCCGGCGTCGGGTTCGCCGGCGAGCGCGGCCGGAGGGGTCTTGGCACGCTCGGCAACCGTCGCCGCTTGCGACCGTAATACCGCCCGATAACCGGCGTTGACCCGTTCGATTTGCGCGTTGAGCGAACGCCCCAAACGGCCCAAGCGATCACGCGCCGCCTCCGCCAACATCCGACTGAAATCGCCGCGACCCAGGCGTTGCAGCAGTGCGTCGAGCTGTCGCAAGGGTTCCGAGATGCCGCTGACGGCGACCAGCAGCAGCAGTTCGAAAGCCGCCACGACCGCGACCGCCAGGACGATGGCGATATCCAACAGCATCGCCTCGATCTGACCGGCGACGGTGCGCGCGTCGATGCCGAGATGGATGACACCATCGGTTTCCCGCGCACCGACGGGCAAGGCGATGCGGTAAAAATCGCCGCCGTCGGGGCGGGCGGCGGGCGGAGCTGGAGGAGCGCCCGACAGCGTTTCCAGCAGCGTTTCCAGCACGGCCGGCAAGCGGTAGTGCGGGATCAGTTTGCCGAGCGGCGTTCCGGCCGCCAAAACCTCCGCCGTTTCGGCGGCCAGATACTCCCGTTGCTTCGCATCGAGCCGGCCGTGCTGGTACAAGACCGCGCCGTCGCGCGCGGTGACGGCGATATAGGCGAGGTCTGGAACCGCCTCAAGTTTGGCGGCGAAAAACGGCGCCATGCCTTCGAGCTTGGCGAACGGTATGCCGAAATCCAGCGCCCTGCGGATTTCGCCGTCGACCGACAGTCCAACGCGCACGGCTTTTTGTTCTATTTCCGGCAGCAGCTTCCGTTCGAATGCGACCAAGGCGTAATAGGACACGCCCAGCAGCGGCAGCAGCAGCAAGAGCAGGGTGACCGAGGTCAACGGGACGAGCCGGGTCTGCACCGGGCGAGCCGGCGGCTCGGGTCTTGGCCGGAGGTCGTGGTTCATGGGTTTACTCTCTGGCCGCGCCGGCGTGGTTCAGCCCGGCTCGTCGGGAATCGAGCATCGCCAAAGCCTCCCGAATGCCGTGTTCGGCGGCGGCGTAATGCCGTTCGAGCGGCGCGGCGGCGCGCGGCCGAAAAGCGGCGGCGCGCGGGTCCGAAATCGACCGATCCAGCGCGGATCGAATGCGCGCGAGGCTGCCGTGGAGGCGGTGGAACAGGCCAAACAGCGCGACGAACACCAGGGGCGTGACGCTCAGCCCCAGCATCGCGGCGACGCGCGCGAGTTCGGTGCGCGTCTGCCGGATGTCGCGGTCGTAGAACGCGCGGTCGTATTGCAGGACGATGCCGCCCGCTGGACGGCCGGCCGTGTCGGTGAGGCCGATTCCGACTTGCCAAGCCGCCGGCGTTTCGCCGCGCCAGCGGCCGACGGGGGTGGCCTGCGTCCGCCGCCGCCAGGTTCCCGCTTCCGGCGGGTTGGCGGCGAATCGATCCTTGCCGGCGTGCACGAGCACTTTCTCTGGATCGAACAGCGTGATCGACAGAATGCGGTCGTCCCTTTGCAATTCGCGTTCGATCACCGATTCCATGTTTTTCATGTTCGCTAGCGTAAGTCCGAGATCGAACCCGGTTTCGGCGGTCGCTTTGAGTTCTTCCACCACGAACGCGAAACGCGATTCGACCTGTTCCGACAAGGCGCGCTCGAACTTAACGGCGTCGAGCAGCACGGTCAGACCGAGGGCCAGGGCGATGATTCCGATGATAGTCACAGCAAGCTTGGCGATCATGGCGTGATTGATGGCCCGTCGGGTGGTGTTTCGCCGCGTGCGCGCGGATCGGGGGGAGGAACGCTTTGCGCGATCGTCCGGTTGGCTGATGGGTAACGCTGGGGCGGGCAAAGTTAGCGCCGGAAACCGGGAGCGAATCGAAACCGGCGGGGAGCGGGCGGCCTCGCTAACTTTGAGGCGAACGGGGTTACTCAGGGGGTGAAAGCGGGTCGGTATTGGCTCGATGGCCCGCAAGCGAATCCTTCTGTTTCCAGGAATCCTCGCCGTGACGTACAAGATAACCGACTCCACCGTAATCAATAGGCTCATTACCCAGCCATTCGACAACGCGCGAGCGCCGGGGCAGCTTGGAGGGCGCGCGGTTCAGATGGGTCAGGCGCAAGGGCCGCGCGCTCAACCCTCGGAATCCGGGTTCGCCAACAAAGCCAAGAATCTGTTGGACCGAGCGGTTACCTACGTTCGCAGCAATTCCGAACAGCGCGCGGAGGCGGGCATCGCGCGCGGCGTCCAAAACTTCGATAAGGCGTTCGGCAAGCTAATGGACGCAATGAAGCCCGACGACACCTACGGCGTCGATTTCGCCAAACTCTGCCGCCGCTTGGACGCGCTTCCCGGCAGCGCCAAATCGGCTACCAGCCGGGGAGTAGATTACAACGCGCTTCTAGAGAAACGGTTCAAGCAGTACGCCGCCGAGTCGGACCCTCAAACGCTGAAAAGCGCGCATGAAAACATTCGCTCGGCCTTGCAGCAGCTTGAATGGGAACAGGTGCGAGCCAAAACCCCCAGCGAACGCCAGCCCCTCGGCGCTCGCTTGACACAGCTTGAAAACCTGCGCGACCTTTCCGATCAAGTGCGTTTCGGCATGAACGCCGATCAGCTAACCAGCTTTCGCCGCGCCGGCGGGACGCCGGAAGAGATTCCCACGTTTAAAGACGCTGGATTCAGCATCGATCAGATGGTCGGCTTTCGCCAAACTGGTGGAAAAGCGGAAGACATAGCAGCGTTCAAACAAGAAGGATTCAACATCGATCAGATGGTGAGTTTCCGCCAAGCCGGCGGAAAACCGGAAGACATGGCGGAGTTTAAAAAAGAAGGATTCAGCGCCGATCAGATGGTGAACTTTCGTCGGGCTGGCGGAAAACTGGAAGACATAGCGGAGTTTAAAAAAGAAGGATTCACCGATAGCGAGATAAAGCTCTACGCTGGCTTCACTTTAGATAAGGCGAAATCGCTCCGAGCGGAGTACCAGCGATTGAATATATCGGTTAACGATAAAACCATCATCAGAGATTTCAAGGCCGAAAATTTACAAGGAAATATGGTGGAATTTGGCAAGGGCGAAATCAATAAAGTTTACCAAGGTGTTTATAAAGTTTCAGACGGTTCATTGTTCACCGGTATTTTCAAACCTGAGAAGTCGCCTGATTTGAGTCGGCAAATCGCCCTCAAAATAGGTAATGCCGCCGCATATAGCGGAATCGATTCGTTTGACCCGCAACTGGGTGGGCGTAATATCGCCTCCTCTATCCTTAACGATTCGCTAGGCTTCAAAGTTATTCCCCGTACCGGATTCGGCACAAATGGCAACAATGCAGTGGGCACGGTAATGGCGAAAGCGAATGGCCTAGCGGGCCGCGATTCGCCTCCAGCGCTATTTGACGATCCAGCAGTGCGCCGCGAACTGACGAAACTCCAATGGCTCGACGGTTTGACAGCCCAAGTGGATCGTCATCCCGGCAACTATCTAATCGAGGCTCATCCCGATGGTAGCGGTAAGCAGGTGATTGGCATCGACAACGATGCGTCATTCGGCGACAAGATCACCCATCCCAATCAAATCGCTCTAGGGAAGGGTTGGTTAAAAGGAGTATTGAGAGGTCTCAGGCTGCCGCCTGTCATCGATACCGATATGGCCAGAGCGTTTAGAGAACTAACGCCAGAGAAACTTCAGGCGAGTTTGAACGGTTTGATGACTCAAAACGAGATTGACGCCACCAAAAAACGCCTGATCGGGATACAGGAACATATCGACGCTCTCGAAAAAGCTGGCCGTTTTGAAGCAGGCCGTTTTATCAACCCCGATCAATGGGGCAGCAAAGAAGTGGGTAATAGACTGAACGATCCCACCAACAGTTATGTGGCGCGCGATAAAAAAATCGCTGCTCGTAAATTTTGAGAATCATTGATAAGGCTCAGATCGAGAGAAATTGGCTATGAAAAAATCGTCTCGTGCTCCGCACGAAACCCATCCCTAAACGATTCCCAGCAAATCCACGCCAACCCTTCTGTGAGATATCTTCCAAAGAGCAGAACACCATGACGCAACGATACATTTCACCGGGTCTTCAAAAGGCGCGCGCGCTGTTCGCGACCGAAGGGTTGCCGTTCCCGGAGTTGCCCCCCGCGCTAGCGGATCAAATGCGGCCGTTTGAAGAACTGCTTTTCGGCACGCGCGATCCGGAAACGGGACCGTATGCCCTGGACGTGTTCCGCGACGCGGTGTACGAACAGCCCGTGGCCGATTACGCGCTCCTGGGTTTCGACGGCCACGGCATCAACTCGTGGGCGCTGCATTATTACCTGGTGCAAGGGCCGCTGGCGCTGTTCATCCAACTGCCTTGGGGCGGGGCTTACACCGACCCCGACGAGGCGAGAGCGCGCGTCGGCGAGGCTTTCGCGCTCGCCGCCACCCTGACCGCCGAACTGGCCGGGGCGCAAGCCGCGCGGGCGCTTCCCGGCGGCGTCAGGCTAGTGGTGACGGATAGCCAGTTCGTGGAGCCGGGCTGCGCTTGGCTCAAAGCGCCGGGCGCGCCGCCGGTGGAATTTTGGCGGCCGCCGGGTTCGCCCCTGGCGCAAGCCGTGGCGGCGGTGCAAGACCTGCGCGCCGGAAAAATCAAGCTCTAGGCTGTGTCATCAGTTAAGCCTGACGAGATGCGGCCCCTGTCCTCCCTCAACCGCCGAGGAATCCCCCGATGAACATTCGCGATGTTCTGGCCGAACTGGGCCACCAAATGGGCTTGAACGTCACCCTCAACGACGAGGGCGTCTGCCGCTTGGTGTTCGACGAGCGCTTTGCGGTCGATATCGAAGCCAGCCCCGATAACGATACCGTCCACCTTTATTCGGTGCTGTGCCCGGTTCCGCCCGAAAACAAAGAACCCTTCTACGAGCGATTGCTGGCGGCGAATTTGTTCGGCGGCGACACCGGCGGGGCGTGGTTCGCGCTGGACGGCGTACACGGCGAGGTGGTGTTGAACCGCACGTTGAAAATGACCGATACCGATTACCAGGATTTCGCCGATTTGCTGGAAGCGTTCGTCGCTCATCTGGAGTCTTGGAGCGACAAGCTCGCCGGCGGCGAACTGAACGAATCGACCGATGCGCCCGCCGTCGATAGGGCCGCGAGCGACGCCATGAGCGGCTTTATTCGGGCCTGAGCCAACACCTCGCACCCCGCGCCGAATCTTCGCGGGCGAACTAACTTCCGCCGCGCACGGGTTACTCAAGAAAGCGAGTCCAGCGCAAGCAGCGGACTTCTCACCGACCACCGCAAGGTAAGGACCATGAACACCGAAACGAGAGAACCCGAGGGCGTTTCCCAGGAAATCCTGCGCAAAGGCCAGGAATTAGTGGCTCAAATCCAGGCCATGCTGGACGAAACCGACCGCCTGTACCGACAGCACGGGCTGAATCGCGGCTCGGCCAAGCGCTTCCTGGAAAGCGGCAACCTGTCGCCCGGGCAAAAAGCCAAGGCCGAGCAGGAACTCGAACAGTTTCTCCAGGAAGTCGAACGCGACATCGAACGCGATCTGGCCAACGCCCGATCCGCGTCTCGCGAGTCGGCCAAGCCCAAATTCCGCGCCATGCGGATTTAGAAAACAACGCCCGAAATAGAACATCGCGGTACGAATCAACTTTTTAAAGAGGATACGAACAGATGAGCAACAGCGTGCAAAGCGTCGGCGGCGGTACTTTTATCGTGGACGGTCAGAGCATGGATTACGCGACATTGGTGCTGGCGCTCCAACTAGAGCGCGTCGATCTGCTCGACAAACAGCTCGGCGCGCAAGCGCAGGCCATCCAGGATCGCAATGCCCTGATCGCCCAGGCCAACGACATGCTGACCAGGGTGCAACAGCTAAAAAATCAGGCGGCGCAAAATAATACCGCCACGAATGGTGGTGCCGACATGAAGAAATTCTTTGACACTAACGGCATTAAATACGACACAACCGGTAACGATATGATCAACACCAAGGACGAATGGGAGGTCGCCATCCAGGGCTTGAAGAATTTCACCGACAAGCTGAACAGCCAGTCGGAACTCGATTTTATCCGGGTGCAAAACCTCAATAACAAGCGCGAGCAAGCGCTCGAACTGACGACCAACCAGTTGCAGAAAGACTCCAAGATCAAGAACGACATCATCGGTAACACGCGCTGAGCGCCCCAGGAGTCACTCATGGCAGCCACACAGCAAACCGCGCAAGTCATCGGTTTTGGAGCTGAGGAGTTGGGCAAAATCGTCGACGCTCTTCTCGCCACCGGCGGCATCCTGGGCGCTATTCGCGGCCTGGACCACCAAGACTTCGAGGCCATTTACAGCGTCGGTTACAGCCTTTACAACCAGGGCAAATACGCCGACGCCGAGAATATGTTCACGTTCCTGTGCTTCTACGACCATCTGGAAAAGAAAAACTGGATGGGACTCGGCTCCAGCCGCCAGATGCGCAAGGATTTCGACGGCGCGATCAAAGCTTACTCCTATCTGGCGTTGCTCGATGTCGCCAACCCGTACCCGCCCTTGCACGCCGGGGACTGTTATCTGGCGCTCGGCAAGCTGGAGGAAGCCGAGAGCGGCTTTTTCGCCGCCGTTCACTGGGCCGGTGACAAACCGGAGTACCAGGCCGCGCGCTCGCGGGCGGAAGTGCTGTTGCAGGCGGTCAAAACCAAGCGGGAGGCGCGACATGGATAACGCCATCGGCTTGTTCGACCCCAGAATTTTGAATTCGAGAGATTTGCAGTTGCTGGAAACCGAGCTGATTCGGAGCAGCAGGAGCGCCGCCAGCGTCCCACCGCCGGCACTTGCCACCGAGGCCGGGCCGTCAGCCGCGAGCGACGGCGGGATCGGCCAGCCGCGATTGGAAGCGCCCAAGCTGGATAGCTCCAGCCTCGTCACGCAATTGCTGGCGCTGAAATCGAAACTGACCGAGAACCAGCTCGCCGGCAGCAGAGCCGAAATCGAGACGCGGCGCGCGGACAACCAACAGAGGTTCCAGGAGCAGATCAAGGCGCTTCAGGACTTCACCGCCAAGGCCGCCGAGGCGAAAAAGTCCGGCGAGATCGGCAAAATCTTCAGTTGGATCGCGCTGGGCCTCTCCGCCATCGCCATGGTCGCGGCGTCCGTCGCCACGGTGCTGACCGCTGGCGCGACCGCGCCGGTGGTGGCGGGTTTGGTCGTCGGCATGGTCGCGCTGGCGGCGACGGTCACCGTGACCGGCTTGCAGGAAAGCGGCAAAATGGAAGAGTTGATGAAGGGCCTAAACGACGATCAAAAAATGGGCGTCACCGTAGGCATCCAGGCGACTTTGCTGGCGTTGTCGATCCTTGCCGCTGTTCTGAGCTTCGGGGCTGGCGCGGGAGCCGCCGCCAACGCCGCCAGCGAAACCGTTAAAACCGCCGCGACCGTGGCTCAAGTCGTCAAATCCACCGCCCAGGTCGCCGGAGGCGTGACAGCGGTCGGTCAGGGTGCGGCGCAGATCGGTTCGGGCGTGCTCCAAAAGGAGGCGAGCGATGCCCAGGCTGATGCCCAAAGCATCAGAGCCGCGCTGCAAAAAGCGCAAAGCCTGATCGATGACGAAATGGAGCGCATCGAAAAGATGTTGCAAGAAATGGATGAGGGCGTCACGCGGGTTTTCAGCATGATGCAAAGCCAAAACACCACCACCGTCCAGATCGCCAAGAACATGGTTTGACGCCCGCGCGGCGCAGCAGGAGATTGTCAGTGACCACGATCAACACGCATTACACCGGCCCACGGATTAACGGCGACGCCGAACCGAGCGAGAACGCGGCCACCGCCGCCGGCAAGGCCACCGTCGTGTCGGACGTCGCGAGCGACAGTGGAGGCCCAGACCTGAGCCGCCGCGACAAGCTGTCCTTATCCGGCTTGCCCGAACCCGAAGGCCAAGGCCCGGCGGGCGATTTAAGCGCGACCACTCAGCGTATCGCCCATCTGAGCGAGTCGGTTCAAGCCGATGTTTTTGCCTTCATGAACTTGTTTTTTAAAATGGCCCTGGAAACTCGCAAAACGGCCAGCGAAATTCGTACCGCCGAGCGCGAGGCCAAATTCCAGGAACTCCAGAACGCCGCCGATAAAATCCGCGAGGCGGGCGTTTATCAGATGGTGGCGGGCATTGTGGGCGGTGTGGCGACCATCGGGTCGGGCGCTCTCAACATGGCCGGCGGCCTCAAGTCGTTGAAAGCGTCCAGCGATGCGTTAAAAGGCTTCAGTAGCGAACGCCTTCCGAATAGACCGATCGAGCTGAGCGATTTAGAGGTGAGCCAAAGCCCCAGCGTGGGCCAAAGCCTCAATCCGGCCACGGCGCAAACGCAAGCCCAAGCGGTCGGCATGAAATTCGGCGGCATCGCGTCGGGGGTGCAGGGTGCGGGCCAGATCGGTAGCGCCGGCCTGGGTTTTGGCGCGTCGGTGGCGCAGACCGAACAAAAGGAACATGAAACCCAGGCCGAGAAGGATCAAGCCCAGGTCGATACGGCCAACGAGCTGTACCAGAACATGCAGCAAACCATCCAGGACGTGCTGAGCAGGCTGGCGGCGATCCAGCAATCGAACAGCGACACCGTGAAGCAGATCGTGCGGGCTTGAGCGCGCCGAGCGTTTTCTCGGTCAAAAAGAAGCCCGCCGCATCCCGCCAAATCCGCCGTGTCGGCTATACTCCCTCAAGCGTCCCTCTTTTGATGCGCTCTGACGGTCTTTGAGCGGTGGGGACGTTGGGTTTTAGAGATAGGTGAACCGGTGCGGCGAGCGAGCGAGAGCAAAACGGGCGACGGCCGGCCGACCTTTGGGTCGCGCCGGGCGTTGGCCGCGCTGTCGCTGGCGGCCGGACTGGCTTTCGCCCAGCAAGCGCCGGTTCCGCCCGCGACCGTCGCCGACCATCACGAAGCCATCGTGCCGCTGCCGCTCACCATCGCGGTGGACCCCGTTCAAGCCGCTATCGGTGAGCGCATGTTTCGCGACCCGAGGCTCTCTCAAGATCGCGACATGGCTTGCACCGCCTGCCATCACCTGGACAGCGGCGGCGGCGACGGCTTGCCCCGTGCCAAGACCGCCGACGGGGTGACGCTGGCGCGCAATTCGCCGACCATTTTCAATGTCGCCTTCAATTTTTCCTACAACTGGGATGGGGTCGCCGACAGCCTCGAAGCGCACGCCGACCAACTGTTGCTCAACCCCAAGATCATGCGGGCCGACTGGCCGGAGCTGCTGGCCCGGCTCAAGGACGACGCCGGGTACGTGCGCGCCTTCGCCGCCGCTTACCCGGACGGCATCACCAAGCCCAACGCCCTGAGCGCCCTCGCCAGCTACGAGCGGTCCCTGATCACGCCCAACGCCCGTTTCGACCGCTACTTGCGCGGCGAACTCGGAGCGCTGAGCGTGGCGGAACGGCAAGGTTACGCACTGTTTTCAGGCTATGGCTGCATCGCCTGCCACCAAGGCGCCAACGTCGGCGGCAATATGTATCAGAAGTTCGGCGTGTTCGAAGACGTGCTGACGCCGACCGCCCAAGACGCCACGCCCGATCCGGGACGCTACAAGGTCACCCAGGTCGAACGGGATCGCGGGGTGTTTCGGGTGCCGAGCCTGCGCAACGTGGCGCTGACCGCGCCGTATTTTCACGATGGCCGGGCGGCCACGCTGGAGGAGGCGGTCGAGACCATGGCGCGGGTGCAGTTGGGCAGAAATCTAGCGCCGACCGAAATCGGCCTGATCGTCCAGTTTCTGCGCAGCCTGACCGGGGAATACAACGGGCGGCCGTTTGCGGGAACCGCGCCGGAACGGCGCTGATGGGCGCGTATCTCAAGCCGCTGTCGGTCGTGGTCGCGTTGCTGGCGCTGCTGACTGCCGTCTGGTGGCAGAGCCGGGGGCCGGATGCGGCCTTGGAAACCCGGCTGCACGAGGCGCTGTTCGCCTTCGAGGTCAGCGACACCGCGCTCAACCGCGACGTGTTGCTCGCCCGCGCCGGCCTGCTGCGGCGTTACGATTCGCTGGCGCAAGGCCGCCACGATCTGCGACGGGCGCTGCGGGCCTTGCGCGCGACCGACGCCGGCGGGGCGGAGTTCGTCGCTTCCGACGGCGCGCTCGAACATCTGGAAACCGCCCTGGCCGAAAAAACGGCCTTGGTGGACTATTTCAAATCGGACAACGCGCTGCTGCGCAATTCGTTGATGTATTTCAACACCGCCGGCCAAGCGCTGCGCGGCGCGGCCCTGGCGGCGTCGGAAACGGGGCTGGCGGCGGAAGTCGGCGTGCTGTCTCACGCCATGTTGCGGTACATGGAAGCACCGCAAGCGCATGTCGGCCAAGAGATCAAGGCCATCCTCGACCGCTTGCCGCCCGCGCCGGCTTCGTTCCGGGCCGATCTCAACCTTTTGGTCATCCACGGCCGGCTGATCGTGGATTTTTTGCCCCGGGCCGATGGCCTGCTGCGTCAGATCGTCGATGCGCCGACCGCCGCGGGCGTGCGGGCGCTGCGCGATAGGGTGAATGGCCACTTCGACCGCGCCGAGGCGCGCGCCGGGATCTTCCGCCTGTTGTTGTACGGTATCGCGGTGCTGCTGCTGGGTTACTTGATCCATCTGTTCGCCCGCTTGCAACTGAACGCCCGGAACTTGCGCCGCGCCAACGCCGACTTGCAACGGGAAATGCTCGAACGCCGGCAAGTGGAAGCGGCGCTCAGGGAGAGCGAGCAGCGTTTGCGCCATTCCCAGAAAATGGAAGCTGTCGGCACTCTGGCCGGCGGCATCGCCCACGAGTTCAACAATTTTTTAGCGCCGATCCTGGGCTATACCGAACTAGTGCTGGCGGGATTGCCGCGCGATTCGCGCCCGCGCCAGCAACTGGAAAAAGTGCTGGCCGCCGCCAAGCGCGCCCGCGCCGTGGTCGGCAAAATCCTCACCTTCAGCCGGCGCGGCGAAAGCGCGCGCAAACCGGTCGAGCTGCAACGGGTGGCGAGCGAGGCGGTGCAACTGCTGCGGGCCTCGCTGCCGGCCACCATCGCCATCGATGAATCCTTGCGCGTCGAGAGCGGTTGGGTCGAGGCCGACGCCGACCAACTGCAACAAGTCATCATCAATCTGGGCGCGAACGCCGCCCACGCCATGCCCGACGGCGGCACGATCACCGTCCGGCTGGAGCCGGCGACCGTCGAGCTGCCGGCCGACGCCGACCTGCCCCGGCTCAAGCCGGGCCGCTACTTGCGGCTCAGCCTGAGCGACACCGGCTGCGGCATGGATCAGGCAACTCAGGCCCGCATCTTCGAGCCGTTTTTCACCACCAAGGAAACCGGCAAGGGCACCGGTCTCGGCTTGGCCATCGTCCACGGCATCGTCAGCGATCACGGCGGCGCGATTGAGGCGGCCAGCACGCCGGGGCAGGGCAGCACGTTCACCGTTTTGCTGCCGCGCGCCGAGGCCGGGGCGGGAGTGGAACTCGGCGAGGAACCGGCGGTCGCTCTGGGGCGCGGCGAGACCGTGTTGTTCGTCGATGACGAACCGGCCTTGGTGGAGTTGGGTGAGGCGATGCTGGCCGCGCTCGGCTTTAAGGGGATCGGCGTCGCAGGCGGCCAGCGGGCGCTGGCGGCGTTTCGGGCCGCGCCCCGGCGGTTCGATCTGGTGATCACCGATCAAGTCATGGCCGACATGAGCGGCCTGGAACTGGCGGCGGCCATCCGGCGGCTGCGGCCCGATATTCCCATCGCGCTCGCCAGCGGGCGCAGCGATGCCCGGCTCACCGAACAGGCCCGCCAGCACGGCATCCAGGAAATCCTGAAAAAGCCGCTGTTGAGCCGTGAACTGAACGAGTGCGCGGCGCGGGCGCTGGCCCGGACACCCGCTGGCGTCAGCCGAAAACCACCCGAATCCGGCGGTCGCTAAGCCGCCGCCTCGTCCTGGCCCAGCCGTTTCGCCAGCGAGCGTTCCAGCGCCTTGAGTTGGACCTCGATGCTGGCGTCCACCACGCCGATCTCGGTTTCCAGGATGCAGTCGCCCGCGTTCAAGCGGCGGTCGCCGACCACATCGACGAAATGGATGCTGGGAAAGCCGTGCAACAGCGTGTCCGTCCGGGCTTTGAGCGCCTCGACTTGTTCCGGTGCGACCCGCAGCGTGACCTGTTTTTGGGCGCGCACGGCGGTGAGCGCGTTGCGCACGATCTGGTAGGTCAGCGTTTCGTTGTCGAATTGGCCGAGGATTTTGCGCAGCATCTGCATGACGATCTGGCCGGTGCGCTGCTCGATGCCGGCGTAAAACTCCACCGTCGCGCCCAGCACGTCCATGATCTGTTCGGCCGTTTCGAGCTTGCCCTCCTCATGGCCGTCCCGATAGCCGCGTTGCTTCTCGGCGTCATAGGCTTGCTCGGCTTCGCGCTGGATCGCTTCGGCTTGCTGGCGCGCCGCCGCGATGATCGCCTCGGCTTCGGCGTAAGCGAGATAATCGGCCGCCTTGATCACGCGTCGGTCGGGCGAGGGTCTGAATTCGAGCGGGGTCACGCGGCTAAATGCGCCCATTGTGGTGCAAGCTCCCAAAGCAGTTGATCGAACAAGCGCGCGCTGGCGGCCGGCGACGGCATGGCTTTGCTGGAGGCGAACGAGGCCGCCCAACCGTGCGGAAACTTGAACAGCAAGCGTCGCCGCAGGGCGCACTCCCGCCCCTTCAGGCTGGCGGCGAGACATTGCAGACCGGCGAGCAGCGTGATCCGGTGGAAGGCGTCCGGCGACACGCGGTGCAGCGCGGCGGGTAAGGGGGCCACGCCGCCGAGAAAAGGCGCGCGTTTCAGGGCGAACAAAAACGCTGGCTCGCCCAAGCGCTGCTTGAGCGCGGCGACCTTATCCCGTTCCACCGTCTGGCGGACGTAAGCCGCCGTGGCGGTCAGGCCGGCGTACAGCACCAGTTGCGTCAGCGTGGGACTATCGAGCAAAGCCAGCCGCGTCGCGGGCGCGCTGAAATCGAAGCAGTACTGTCCTTCCAAACCCCAGGCGGCGAGCAGGTGGCGCGACAGCCGTTGGGCGACGCGCGGCGATTCGCGCAACCTGAGCAGCAGCGCGCCGTGCGGCAGAGCGGTGAACCAACTGTCGTGGGCGTAACGGCTGGGCAAGCAATTGAATTCCACAATCGCCGCCGCCAGCCGTCGGTCTAAGCCGCCGGGCGCGGCGGGTGAGCGGAGGCGATCGGGCCGATCAACTGGCACTTGACGGCTCCGCGCGCTTTCTCGGACGCAGGAATTGATAGAGGTTGCCCGACAAGGAGCCGACCGCGAGCGCCAGCAGCGTTCCGACCAGCAACCAGAAGGACGCGACCGATCCCGGCGCAAGTTGCAGCCAACCGACCTCGGCCAGCGGCGGCGGGGCGTCGCTAAGCGCGTCGGCGGGCGCCGGGAATAAAGCCACCGAAATCTTGTCGTAGGTCAGCCCCTGGATGCCGTTGTTGACGATCATCTTGATCTGCGGCACGAAAGCCGCTAGCTCGGTTCCTTCGCGGTATTTGATGAAGACCGAGGCCGAGGCGGGAATGATGGTCTTGTCGAACGGCTTGCCCTCCGGCATCACCAGATGCACGCGGGCGGTGATCACGCCCTCGATCTGTGACAGCGTTTGCGAAACGTCTTGCGACAGCGCGTAGATGTAGCGGATGCGCTCCTCCAGCGGCGAGGAAATCAGGCCCTCCTTGGGGAACAGCGCGCCGATGCTGTCGAACTTGTCGCGCGGATAGCCGTAATCCTGTAACAGATCGACGGCTTGGGCGACGCGCTCCTCGTCGACCCGCAGCGTCGCCGCGCCTTCCTTGCCGGGCTGTTTGTCGCTGTCGATGTGGTGGCGCAGCAGCACCGCCAACATGGCGTTGGCGTCACGCTCCGGCAGGCCGGAGTACAGTTCGACCTTGCAACCGGCCAGCAGGAGGACGGGGAGGAGCGGCCACCATGACCGCCGCGCCGCGCGCTGAAGAGTTCGACCGAGGTCAGTGGCTTGCATGGCGTTTCATTGGCTCTTGATGAGGGTTTCGATGCCTTGGGTCGCTTTGCCGACGACTTTGGCGGTCAGGTCGACCTGCATCGACGCTTGATTGAGTTCCATCTGTGCTCTAAGCAAATCCTGCATCGACGGATTGGCGTCCGCTTGGCTCAGGTTTTCCACCTTGCCGATGGCTCCCCGATAATCGGAACGCATCTTGTGCAGGGATTGCAGGATGGAATCGCCCGGACTTGACGCCGTGGGCGCGACCGGGCTTGTTGCGATTGCGGCGGGTTCGGCGGACGCTTCGGCCGGCGCGGTCTGCTGCGCTCCATTCAAGGCTTCTTGAAAGCGGGCGGTATCGTTGAGATCCGCTGGCTTAGACGCGACGCTCTGCTGGCCTTCCGCCGCCTGTTCGGCAACGCGCTCGACGATTTGTTTGACGCCCGCATTCTCGATCATGGCGATCAATCCTTAAGACGCTTCGCTCAACAGATTCTCGGCTAGCGCCTTGGCGTCCCGGTCGTCCGCCGTCGCCACGACCTCCTTCAGCCACCGTTCGCTCTCTGGAGCGCGGCCCGCCAGCTTCAGCGCCAGACCGACGAAGCACTTGGCGACGGCGCTCGCCGGATTGATCTTCAGGGCTTGCCCGGTCAGGATCGACAGCGCCGCGTCGTGCCGACGGGCGCCGATATGGTTCAAGGCCAGACCGATCAAGGGATATTCGCTGTCGGGCCGATAGACTTTAAGGCCGTTAAAGATGGCTTCGCCCTCGGCGTTTAACCCCTGGCCGACGGCCAGGAAGCCGATGGCCGTCAGTTGCTTCACATGCTGTTCGCTGGCGTTCACGGTGCGTTTGCTCCGGCTCAGATTTTCTGAACGATGCCGCGCGCCGCATCGCCGATGGTCTTAATAGCGGCGCTTTGCAAACCGACCACCACGCTGAAGCGGTTGGTCTCGGCTTGAAATTTGAGCAAGTCGGCGGTGTTGTCCGGGTTCAGGTTGGATGAGAGTTGACCGAGCCGGTCGTTTTGCTGGTCGACGATAGATCCCAAGGTGCTGTTGATCGTGCTGATGTCGAAACTCATGACGCGAGGCTCCCAAAAGCGGTTTTAAGCGGGGTGGAAACGCTGCCAAACCTTCTCCACCACGGTCGCGGCGGCGTTGATGGCGTTATGCAGGTTATAGACGCGCTCGAATTCGGCCGGCGCGACGCCCCCGTCGAGAACGCGCTTGATCTGGGCGGCTTGTTGGCTCAGATCCTCCAGAAGTAGCCGGCGCAGCACGCCTTGGCCGTCGGCTTGCAGTTCGTCTTCCAAGGGAAAACAGTGGGCGGTTTGTGGCGAGGTCATGAGCTTCTCCCGAAGTCCTGGATGATGTCTCGATCCCCGTCGGACAGGATCAACCCGTCGTCCTGGATCGCCTTGAGGACGTAGCCGTTGCCCAGGCTCGCGCCCTCCAGATATTTGGCGCCGTCGGTGGTGACGATGAACCGGACCGCACCCAGGCTCACGCTTTTGATGGCCAGCGGCGACGGGGTGCGCGGCGCGCCGGTCGCGGGTGCGGGCGATAGGGTGCGACCGCCGGCCGAACCCGCGTTCGTGGCGGCGCTGGCGGTTCGACCCGCCGCCACCGTCGCCCGATTGTCCAGCTCGCGCAAACCGGGGATGTCGCGCCGCAACGTCTCCACGGCGCGCGTCAGGCTGGGTTGGTCGCGGGTCTCGCCGTTCAAGCGGAGCACGCCGGGCGAGCCGTAACTCACCGTCAGCGGTAAATTCAAACCGTTCAAGACGGCGCGGCCGGATTCCAGCAACTCATCGGCCGACCAGACCTGCAACCGCACTCTCAGCCCGCGCTGTTGCAAGGCGGCGCTCAAGCGCCGTTTTTGCTCGGCGTCGGCGACATAGCCCTCAAGCCGCCAATCGCCCTTTTCCGAGCGGGTGAGTTGCGCGTGGTCGATTTTCAGTTCCGCCAGCAGCGCCCGGAGCTGGTTTTCCGTTGCGGGCGACGGGGTGCGCGGTTCCGGCAACGAGGCGGCGGTCGGCGGGCTGTTGCCGTAAAACAGCATGATCGCCAGGCCGCCGGCGATGACGGCGATACCGCCCAGAGAGGCGAGCTTTTTCGCGGGCGGTTTCGGTCGCCGGGCCGGGCTTGAATTCGGAAGGTCGTCGCTGGTCGCGGCTATCGGCCGAACGGTCGGCTCCACGGCCGGCGCCTCCGCCAGCGTCGGCGGCGCGCTCGCCGGAGCCAAGTCGGGAAGCGTGATGGGTTCCCACGGTTCACCCTCCGGCGCGACGGCGAAATGGGTCGTGCCGAGCGTCGCGAGCTGGCAGAAACCCAAGGAAGTTTCATCCTCGATTGGCCGGCCCGCCACCGTGACGGGACGCTCCAGCGGGCTGAGCTGGATTTCCGTGGCGCTGAGGCGCAGCCGGGCGTGGCGCGGGGCGACCGCCGCATCGTGCAGCACGATCTCGCAAGACTCCGCGCCGCCCAGGACATAATCGCCGGGTGGCAACAGCACTTCCGCCCCGGCGTGAGGGCCGGAGAAGAATTTCAGGATGAACCGCCGGCGGCTGTCGCTCATGGCCTTTGCGCCCGCGCGGTCAGGGCTTGGGACCGGCGGCCGTCGCCGTTTGCGCGACTAGCGCGCCGACGCCGGAATTGGCGGCGGCCTTGGCGTTAAGGCCAGCGTTGGAAGCCTTGATGCCGTCCAGCGCCTGGAGATAACGGTTGTAGTCCTCGATCCGCCGTTGCATCTCCACCGCGCCGGTGGCCCGTCCCGCTGCGGTCGGCTCAATCGCCAGCGTCTTGATCGCGCGCGCCGTTTCCGGCGGCGGCTCGGAACTGTAGTTAACGCGCCCGGTTTCGTCCGTCCAGCGGTAAACCGCGTCGGCCTGGGCCGTAGCCTTGACCGGGAAGCTGGCGTCCAGCGTCTTGCCCATCTCTTCGATCCGATCCAGAAACGGTTGGGGGCCGGAAACGAACACGATACCCTCGTCCGCGACCGGCTTAAAAGTGAAGCGGTCGTCGAGGATGCCGAGCTGTTGCAGGGTCTTCTGGAAGCGCGCGACGGGATAGAAATTCAGCTTGACGATGCGCGAGCGCATCTCGTCGGCGCGGTAGACGTACAGCACTTGGCCGTCGTAATACCAGACCAGCCCGTAAGCGGTAACCAGTTGCTGTAGGAAATCTCCCGGCGGCAGTTGGTTGAAACGGGCGTTGATCTTGCCCGCGATCTTGTCGCTCACCACCACGGGAATCCCTTGGCTGGCGGCGAAGCCGCGCAACACCTCGGCGATATCGTCGTTGACGGCGTAATAAGAAAAGGGGGTCGCGCTCCAGGAGGGCGGCGCGGCCCACGCGCCGAAGGTCGCCAGACCCAACAAACTCGCGGCCAGCAACCCGCGCAGCGGCTTCGACTTTTTCATGGCGAGCGTCCTCCAAATCAGGGAAAGAGCAGGGGTAGCGCCGGCTCGCGCCGGGCCGTCCCGCCGCACAAGCGCCGCCAGTATTCCAGGCGGTTCAGGTAATCGCCGAGCGCCTGTTCCAGATCGTCGATGCGCGCGTCTTCCAGCGCCAGGGTTCGGTGCAGGATGAACTCGTCGCCGGCGGGATCGAGGCTGACGATTTCCGGGTGGTCCTTCATCGTCGCCAAGCTGTGGCGCAGCAGCTTTTTCAACTGATCCTCCGCTTGTGGCGGATGGGTCGCCCGCGGGCCGATGGAGCCACGCAACAATAGGGATTTGCCAATCGGCGCGCAGCGCACTTTCAGATCATCGTCAAAGACCAGCGAATACTCGCCGCGCGGGTCGGGACGCAGCCCATCGAATCCGATTCGATCCGCCAGTTGTTGCATCGCCTCGTTGAAGTGCATGAGCCTGCCGCTCCTCGCGCCGGTTGCGCCGCTGGTCTGAATCCGCCAGCGCGGCGTGCGTGCTGGCCTACTGGATGGGTAACGGCGGATGGAGCAAAGTTAGAGCGGGGTGCGCGCATCTGCATTTTTGATGGGGCAACCGGGCCAATAACGGCGGGATGGCGCGCATGGCGGACATGGACGAGCGCCTGATGCGAAGAGGAAGGTTTCCTGAGTGAGCAACCGTCCGGCTGGAAAAGCGAGATTGGAGTTCGACGGCCTAAGCAGACGCCAACACGTTGTGAAACCGTTGTCCGCCGCTCAGCCGATAAACGCCGAAATCGCGTTTGTCGAGCGTCAAGATATCGGTCGCGCCGGTTCGGTCGGCCAGCCAAACCAGGGAAGCATCCGCCAAATCCATCGGTAAGTCGTGATACTTCTCGATTCGGGCGGCGATGTCCGCGAGCGCCGTGGCCGGCAAATCGTGCACTTCAACCGCCACCGCCGCCCAGCGCAGAAAGCGAGGGACCAGATGGCTGGGAATCAGATGACAAACCTCGGTCAATACCGGCCATGTGGTCGAGAGCCGGCCGCGAAATTCCGTCAGAAAGGCCGTAACGCGCGCGTGATCCTGGTCGCGGCGATCCAACCAAGCCACCAAGGGACCGGTGTCAACCAACAGTCTGGACACGTTGGCGCTTCGCCGCCAATCGGGCGCGCAGGTGCCGGGCGTGATGGCGGCCGAGATCGCCTTCTCCGCTGTCGAAACAGCCGATCAGCTCCATGGCGGCAGCGGTTGCGGCGGGCGTGGGTTCCTCGCGTTCGGCCAGAACCGCGATGGCGGTTTTGATCACCTCGGTCTGGGATTGCTCGGTTCTCGCGCAAATTTGGCGCAATAGCGCGTCGGTGGCGTCGTCCAGTCGAACAGAGATCATGCGCATGGTCTGCCCCTAATTGTATTACGGTAAATAATACACCACATCGACCGGCCGACCCAGCGGTTTTGGCTTGTCCCGGTTTATTTTCTCACCCGTTGCCGATCAGTGTTGGGTCATGGCCTCGGCCGCCTGCGCGCGGGTATAGAACCGGCCAGCGCGGAGAAAACCCGCCACCACGGAGTCTTTCACCGCCGTCACCCGGCCGTTGGTGGAGCGCGCCACCACCCATTCGTCCGGCAGCCCGTCCAAAAGATGGATGGGCGCGGGCCTGCCGTCGGCGAAGCGCGACGGATAAGTCGCTCCGGTGGCGGTGTCGGCGAACGCCGGTAGAAAACCGCCGCCGCGATTTTCCTGGCTGACGCCGCCGCTGCCCTTGAAGCGGCGGTTTTGTGCCTTGATCCGTCCGGGCGTCATGAACCGACCGGTACGCGCTTGGATTTGGGGCGCCGCGCCGTCGTTGGCGAGAGCGAGCGCGTTCATGCTTCCAGCACCGCTTGGCGCAACGCCTGCCGCGCCCGGAACAGCCGGTTCTTGACGTTTTCCACCGTGGTGTTCTGCGCTTGCGCGACTTCCTCGTAGGACAAGCCGCGCACGGCCACCAAAACCAGCGCTTCTCGCAAGCGAGGGGCTAGTTTGGGCAGTTCTTCTTCGAACTGTTCCAGCAACTGCGCCAGATGGGTTTCGGCCACCGGATCGCCCACATCGCTGGCCACGTCTTGCAACGCCTCCTCATCCACGAAGCAATGGCGGCGCTGTGGGGCGCGATTGAGGTAATTGCGCACGATATTCAAGGCGATGCCCGTCATCCAGGTGCAGAAACTGGACTGGCCTTGAAACGACGCGAAACTGAGATAGGCTTGCAGCAGGGCTTCCTGCGTCAGGTCTTCCGCGTCGTGATGGTTTTTGACGTGCTTGAGGATGAAATAAAAAATCCGCTTGCGCTGGGCCTCGATCAAGGCGCCGGGTAGTTCCTCGGTCTTGGGGATCGCCCTGGCGACGGCGGTCCCGGCCATTGCGTCGGCCGCAGACGCCGGTTGCGCTGAAGGCGGAACCAAGGCCAGGACGCGCGCCACCGGTTGCGACGGCAGCCGCTGGCCGGGCGCGACCGTTCGAATGGAACGCTCGCCCAGCGGGTGATCGGCCTTCTTGCCGGAACCGTTGCGCGCATAAACCTTGCTCTTGAGTTCGACTGCTGCCGTGAGTGCCATGCTAACCTCCAACGCTTGAGTGGATGAAAAACCCGTTTCATTGGCGTTGAAGGATGCCGGCCAGTTATCGTAGGATCATGTTAGTCAAAGAATTTTTTATGGCGGTTGATATAAAAATCATGGCGGATGCAATAAATTTGCAAACAGTGTTTCAGCGAGCCAGCCACCGACGCGCCGCTGCTGGCGGACGCGGACACGGGCGGATAGCCCGAAACAGGGTCAAACGTTGACATCCTCCCCGCCCTAAAGGACAGGGATTCCCACGACTGGCGTTCGATGTCCCGAACGGAGAAGGATATTTAAAGCGGAGTTTTGATCACGGTCATGTCTGGAACCGCACGCGCTACATACCCAGTCTCTTATTCCAAGGTCTGCGACACCTTTCGGCCCCGACGTACAACCGCACGTCGAACAGACCTGGGTAGACATTCTTTCGTCCACTTCCTCAAACCATGCGCCGTGCTCAATAGCTTTGTAGCGGAGCAGGTTACGAAAGGACGACCAGCCCGCATCCAAAACCGATTTGGCCAGGCGGGTTTTGGCCAATGCGGCGGCATTGATGTTGCCGACCGCGATGTAATCGAAGGTTTTAACCAGCTTCAGCGCTTCCTTGTGCAGGAAATCCGTGCGTTGATTCACGATCTTGGCGTGAAGGGCGGTCACTTGGCGGCGTTTATGGGCGCGTTGCGCGATGCCCAAGTGGTGTTCCAAAGCGCGGTAGTGGCGGCGGTTTTCAACCTTGGCTCCCGTGGACAGCGTGGCGAAATCTTTCAACCCCAGATCAATGCCAACACCGTGCACGGGCACCCTGGCCGGAACGTCTGCAACCTCAATCACGATATTCAAAAACCAATGGCCTCTCGCATCTTGCGAGAAGCTGGAGCCATCTTTGATTTTCCCTTCTGGCAACGGACGAGAATAGAACACCCGAAAGGTGTGGCCATGGAAGCGGAAGGCGTTGCCTTCGCGCTTGAGGTCACGGCCCTTGAAAGGCACCCAGCCCAAAGACTTCCGACCCCGATAGCGAAGAAAGGGGCGCTTCTTTTGCGCTCTGGATTTGGCGTATTGCTCACAGACGGCGTTAATCGTGCCTGCGTGCAACCCCAATTCCTTGCTGGTTCCTGTGGTCAGCGTGTTCAGATCAAAGCCGCTGGGCCAGCGCTTGTGCCACTTCAGCGCAAACTTTTGCGTGTCGTTGCAGAAATTCCAAACGAAATTCACCGCCCGTCTTTGCCGATTCAAAAGACCGTTCAGGGATTTGACCCGATAGCGAAAAACCTTGACCATTCAAGTATTTTAACAATTGGTCTAAGGCAATGCAAAACGATATTCGACGTGGTAGGCACGTCGTTTTTAAGCTTCACGTCCACTTGGTCTTCGTTCCAAAGTATCGCCGTAAAATCTTTGATCAGGATGCCTTGGCACGCTTGCAAACCGCTTTTTCTCGCGTCTGCACGGATTTTGACGCCACGCTTTCTGAATTCAACGGCGAAGCGGATCACGTCCACTTGTTGGTCGAATATCCGCCCAAGGTGGCGGTTTCCACGCTGGTCAACTCGCTTAAGGGTGTTTCTGCACGACGATTACGACAAGAAAGGCCCGACCTTGCCCAGCGGTATTGGCGCGGCGGCCTGTGGTCAGCCAGTTACTTTGCCGCCTCCTGTGGCGGTGCACCTGTTGCCGTCCTTCGCCAATACATTGAGCAGCAACAAACCCCTACGTCTTGACCGTCCTGCGGACGGTTCGCTATCCCTCCCCAGCCTAAAGGTCGGGGTCTCTCGCGGAGAAGATTGATGACCCCGCATATCCTCGTGGTCGATGACGATCCGCAGGTTCGGCAACTGATCGCCGACTATCTTGGCACTCAGGACTATCGGGTCAGCGTCGCCGCCGACGGGGGCGAAATGACCCGCTTGCTGGCCGAGAGTGCGGTCGATCTGATCGTGTTGGATTTGAAGCTGCCGGGCGAAGACGGCCTGAGCCTGGCGCGCAAGCTGCGCGCCGAGTCCGATATCCCGATCATCATGCTGACCGGGCAGAGCGATCCCATCGACCGGGTGGTGGGCTTGGAACTGGGAGCCGACGATTATCTGACCAAGCCGTTCAACCCGCGCGAGCTGCTGGCGCGGATCAAGGCGGTGTTGCGCCGGTTCAAGGCGCGCGAGCCCGCGCCGCCAGCGGACAGTAAAATCAAAGCGTACCGCTTCGCCGATTGGGAATTGAATCTGGCCGCCCGGCGCTTGATCGACCCCAAAGGCGAGGCGGTCACCTTGACCAACGCCGAATTCAACCTGCTGATGGCGTTCCTGCAAGCGCCGCAGCGGGTGTTGAGCCGCGATCAACTGCTGGAATTGAGCCGGGTGCACAGCGACGAAGTGTTCGACCGCAGCATCGACAGCGTGATTTTAAGGCTGCGGCGCAAGCTGGAAGCCAACCCGCGCGAGCCGCAACTGATCAAGACCGAGTGGGGCGCGGGTTATCTGTTCGCGGCCGCCGTCACGGTGCTCTAGCGTCGCGCCGCCCGCGCTCGGCGGCCCACACCCGGCCGATGGCTTCGGCCAGTTCGCGGATCAGCAGCGGCTTTTTCAGCACCTCCCGAATCCCGGCGAGCCGCCCGCGCTCGGCCAGGGCGAGATCGGGGCGGCCGGTGGCGAGCAGAATGGGGATATCGGGCCGAATGCGCGCCAGTTCGGCGGCCAGATCCAGGCCGGTGAGCTTGGGCATGATCTGATCGGTGATCACCAGTTGAAAGCGTTCGGGGTTGGCGCGAAACGCCGCCAAGGCCTCCTGGGAACTGGTGTAAGCGACCGGTTCGTAGCCGAGCGCGGCCAGCAATTCCTCGCCCAGCTCGACCAGGGACGGTTCGTCGTCCACGAACAGGATCACTTGGCCTTGACCGAAGCACACCAGTTGCTCGGTGTTGGCGTCCGGGTCGGCATCGCCCTCGGAACACGGCAAATAGAGATGGAAGGCGGTGCCGTGGCCCGGTTCGCTGTCGACGCGCACCGCGCCGCCGTGATCGGTGACGATGCCGTGGACGATGGACAAGCCCAAGCCGGTGCCCTTGCCGACTTCCTTGGTGGTGAAAAAGGGATCGAAAACCCGCTCCAGGGTGGTTTGATCCATACCGACGCCCGTGTCGCTCACGGCCAGATGGACGTAGGGGCCTGGTTCCAGATCGACGCCGACGAGGGCCGCTTCCCGCTCCATCTCGACCCGCTCCAAGGCGATATCCAGCGTGCCGCCTTCCGGCATGGCCTGCGCGGCGTTGGCGCCCAGGTTCATCAACACTTGATGGAGTTGGTCGGCGTCGGCGACCACCGTCGCCCCGGTGGCTTCCGAGCGCTCGACGATTTCGATGGTGCTGGGCAGGGTGATGCGCAGCAGCTCGACGGCTTCGCTCGCCAAGCGTTGGATGTCGACCGTTTTGCGCACGCTCTCGCCGCGCCGGCTGAAGGTCAGTATCTGGTTGACGATGGCTTTCGCCCGCTTGCCGGCGACCAGCACTTGCTTGAGATACTGCGCCGCGCGCGGATCGTCCGGCGGCGCCTGACGCGCCATCTCGGTGTAGCCGAGGATGACCCCCAACAGATTGTTGAACTCGTGGGCGATGCCGCCGGCCAGGGTGCCGACCGCCTCCATCTTCTGGGCGTGGCGCAGTTGCGAGGTCAGCCGTTCGTGTTCCTCGGCGGCGTGCTTTTGCTCGGTGATGTCGCCGATGGAGCCAGCCGCGCGATAAATGAATCCCTCGTGACCGCGCAGGCCCAAACCCCGGTTGAAGACCCATCGGTAGGCCCCATCGGGACGCCGCACCCGCAGCTCGCATTCGAAGAATTCGGTGTCGCCGCGATAGTAGGCGCGGACCGCGTCGCGAAAATGGGTCAAATCGTCCGGGTGGATGAGCGCCAGCCATTCCGGCACCGCAAGGGTGGCGACCGGGGGATCGAAGCCCAAAATCTCGCTGACGTGCGGCGAAACGTGAAACAGCTTGGTGGTCGCGGTCCAGTGCCACAAACCCTCGCGCGCCCCCTTCATGGCGAGATCGTAGCGTTCGTCGCTTTCGCGCAGCGCCCGCTCCATCTGTTGGCGCTCGGCGATTTCGCCCAATAATTCCCGCTTGTCGCCGGCCAGTTCCAGCGAGGTGCGGATGGTGCGATACACCCCGCGCATGGTGCTCAACATGGCGATGAAGTAGACCAGCACCATCACCCCCAGCATGAAGGGCAGATCGCCGCCTTGCAAAAAGTAGCGCGCGGCCAGCGGGAACAGGCACGGGATCGCAAAGATCAGAAACGCTTCCACCCGCGCTGCCAGCACCGCGGCCGCGCCCGACAGGATGCCGGCAATCACGAACGCGGTGAAGGTCTGCGAATAGGGATCGGTGGGAAACACGAACAGGACGCCGACGCCCCAGGTCACGCCCGACAGCCCCAGCCCGATCAAATAGCGGTTGCCCCAGCGCCGCGCTTGGGCGGCAGCGACCGGCCGGGCGCGGTGATAGCGGTAGGCGAGCGCCATGCGGGCGGCGGTGAGCAGCGCCAGCCACCCGAACCAGACCCACAACGTCAGCGCCGGAACTTCGTGCTGTTGGACAACGGCGAGCGCCGCGCCGCAGATCAGCGTGAAGAGGAAGGCGATCGGCCCGTTTTGATACAGCAGCTCCACTTGCCCGGCGTAGACGCGCCGTTCCAGTTCGTCGCGGCCATAGACCGCCTCGGCCGAGGCGGCAGGCGCATCCGTCGCCCCGCGTGCCGCAAAAGACCGGCGCAAGCCGCGCATTTCCACCGCCTTGGCGTCGAACGGGATCATGGTGGTTGACCACCTCCTTCCGGCAAGAATTCGCGAAGACTTATCCTCGCCCAGTATAGAGTAGCGCCGGGAGACTTTAAGGCCGCTCCAGGCTCTGCACCCAGCGCAACACCTCGGCGACCGCGCCGATCAGTTCCGAGGGGATGTATTGGTCGACTTCGCCCTGCGCGAACAGGCCGCGCGCCAGCGGCACGTTTTCCATGATCGGAATGCCCTCGCGTTGGGCGATTTCCTTGATGCGCCGCGCGATCAGGTTTTCGCCCTTGGCCTTGATGACCGGCAGCGGGGTCTTGCCCTGTTCGTAGTACAGCGCCACCGCGATGTGGGTGGGGTTGGTCACGACGACCGTGGCTTTCTTCACTTGTTGTTCGATCCCTCCCATGACCAGTTGGTGGTGCAACTGCTTGCGCTTGCTTTTGATGTGGGGGTCGCCTTCCATTTCCTTGTATTCGCGCTTCACCTCGTCCTTGCTCATCTTGAGTTCCTTCAGGTGCTGGAAGCGTTGAAAGGCGTAATCGGCCGCCGCGATGACGATGAACGCCGCCGTGCTGTACCACACGGTCTGCTTCATCAGCGCCGCCAAGACGCCCGACAGGCTGGCGAGATCGTGGTAAGGAATCTTCAGCAGATCGCCGAGGCCGTCCTTGATCACCCGGTACAACAGGAGCGACAGAAAGCCGATCTTGATGATCGATTTCAGCGCTTCGATGACGTTCTTGACGGAGAAAATCTTTTTGATGCCCTGCGCCGGGTTGATCTTCTTCAAATCCGGCTTGATCGATTCGAAGGCGAGCAAAACGCCGACTTGGGCGAAGTTCGCCACGATCGCCGCCGCGACGGCGATGCCGAGCACCGGCAACACGAGTTGGGCGCATTTCACCAGCAACAGATCGAACAGGCGTTTGACGGCATCGGCGAACGGCAGGCCGTACAGATCGACCGGCAGCAATATCAGTTCTTTGAGACCGGCCACATAGCCGTCCCAGGCCGCCCAGAAATAGCCGAATAGGGCGATGAGCATGGCCGCCGACACCGCCTCCTTGCTGTGGGCGACCTGGCCTTTCTCGCGGGATTCGCGCAGCCGTTTGGGGGTGGGTTGTTCGGTCTTGTCGCTCATTCCAGCAAACCCCGCAGGCGCGGCAGCAGGGTGGACAGCCGCTGGAATTCGGCGCTGAAAAAATAGACGAGCATGGCGATGTAAGCGACCAACAGCCAATTCGCCAGCGCGCTTTTGACCGGCATCGCCAGAAAAAACACGTTGAGCTGCGGCGAAAAGCGGCCGATCAACCCCATGCCGAATTCCACCAGAAACATCGCCACGATCACCGGCCCCGCCAGAAACACGGCCAGATACATCAGCACATCGAGCTGGTTGAGGAAATAGACGGCGGCGTCGAGGCTGATCCGGGGATAAAACGAGGCGACCGGCCAGAGGCGGTAGCTCTGGTAAATGCCGCCGAGATAGACCAGGAAGCCGCCGCCGCTGAAGAACAGCACCGCCATCACCTGGGACAACAGAATGCCGAGCGGCGAGGTCTGTTCCTCGGTCAGCGGGTTCAGCGAACTGGCCATGGTCGCGCCGCGCTGGTTGTCGATGAAGAAGCCGATGGCTTCCACCGCCCAGAACAGCACGCTGGTCACATAGCCGATGACCAGACCTATGAAGGCTTCCTTGAGCAGGATGCCGAGCAGCCAGGCGGTCGAGTGGGGAGCGGCCGGCAAACCCGTCGCCGCGACCGGCAACACTGACACCGCCAGGGTGAAAACCACGGCGTTACGGGTCAACCCCGGCAACACTTGCCGGCGCAGCAGGGGTAGGGTGGTGAGCGCCAGCAGCAGGCGCGGCAAGGCCACCGAGAAAGTCAGCAGCAACTGGCGTAGCTCCGCGGTTTCCATCGCCGTCACAACCGGGGGATGGCGTCGAAGATGCTGAGCGCGTAATTGAAGATTTCGATACCGAGCCAGCGCGCGATCAGGGCAAGGGTGACGACCACCGCGATCAGTTTGAAGGCGAAGGAAATGGTCTGTTCCTGAATCTGGGTCAGCGCCTGCACCAAGCTGACCAGGGTGCCGACCAGGGCCGCCACGATGATGGGCGGCAACGACAGCAGCAGCACCAGCATCAGCGCCTTGCTGGCGTAGTCGATGATTTCCGCTTCGCTCATTGGTAGCTCAACACCAGGCCGTGAATCAAGCGCGTCCAACCGTCCAGCAACACGAACAGCAGCAGCTTGAAAGGCAGCGAGATGGTCATGGGCGAGACCATCATCATGCCCATCGCCAGCAGGATGTTGGACACGATCAGGTCGATGGCGACGAACGGCAGATACAGCAGAAAGCCGATCTCGAACGCCCGGTTCAGCTCGCTCACCGTGAACGAGGGCAGCAGCACCAGAAAGCTCTCCGCCGTCGCGTATTTTTGCTGCTCCTCCGGCCACAGCCCGGCCGCCGAATCGACGAAGAATTGCCGCTCGCGTTCGTTGGAATGCTTGAGGAGAAACTGGCGCAGCGGCTCCGCGCCGTTGTTCAGCGTGGTTTTGATTTCCGCCGGGTTGGCCAGGCTGGGCGGGTTCTGACCGACCAAATCGTAGGTGGCGAAACCGACCGGGGCCATGATGTAGATGGACAGGATGATCGCCAGGCCGTTGACCGCCATGTTCGGCGGAATCTGCTGGACGCCCAAGGCGTTGCGCACCAGGAACATCACCACCACGATCTTGACGAAGCTGGTGGTCATGATCGCGATGAAGGGCGCGAGCGAAAGCAGCGCGAGGCTCGCGATCAGGACGAAGGGATCGGGCATCTCAGCCATGAGCGTGCGCGAACAAATCCACGAGGCGAACGCCCAGGCAGTCGCCGACTTGTATCAGCTCGCCGCTGCCGATGATCGCGCCGTTGGCGCGGACGGTGACCGGCCGCTCCAAACCGCGCGCCAGCTCGAAGGCGTAGCCCGGTTGCAGCGTTTTCAGCTCGCGCAGCGCCAACGCGCTTTCGCCCAAGTCGAAGCTTACGGTGACCGGCAGCTCGTCCAGTTGCGCGAGCGCCTGCGGTTCAGTCACGGTGTCGGTCATCGTCGTCTCCCGTTGCTGTAGGATCACGCGCTGTGGTTCGAGGGTTCCACGGAAACGCCAATCCGGCCCGATGCGGATCGACACCGTTCGGTCGCGCGGCCACGCGCCTCGTTCGATCAGGATGAAATCGTCGCGCGCCAGCGCTTGGAATTCGGCCAAGCCGAGCCGAGACTGGCCCAGCTCGAACCGCACCGGCACAGGAAGCGCGTCCCAATCGTTCCCTGGCGCATCCGGCAGGGCATCCACCCATTGAGTAACCAGCGGCAGCCAATGGTTAGCAAACCAAAGTTGACCGTCGATGCGTTCGCCGTTCGCGGCGAACTGACAGCACAGGCCGATTCCGCCCTCGGCGGGCGTCGCGCGGAAATCCACCGCATCGAGCCTCAGTTGCCGGCCCAGCCGCTGTTCCCATGACGCTAGCAGCTTTTCCAGGGCGGCTTCGAGCAGCAGAGCGCGCAATTCCTCTGGCAAGCCCATGATGTCGTTGAGGTCCGCGACGTGCGAACCGGTCAGGGCGTGCAACAACCGCGCGCTGATCGCCATCCAGCCCGGCTGGCCATCGACCTCGCAAGTCAAGTGAAACACGGACGAGTCGGCGGGCGGCGCGGCGCGAAACTGCCAGCGCCAATCCGTGGCGGCAGCGTGCGGCGGGTTCAACGGTTGCCCGCTCTTGCGGGCAATCTGATTGCGCAACCGGAGTTCCGCGCGGCTCAAGGTCGGTAAATTCAACATGGCGCGCTACCTTTCGGCCTCCCATTCGTCTTGCACCGAGCGATGTTGCCGCGAGCGACCGTCTTGCGGGTCGCGGCCGGCGTCCTGGGAGCGGATTTCGACGCGAACCTCGCCGCCCAAGCGGTCTTGCAGAGTCTGTTGAAGATCGTTGCCGCGCTCCCTTAAGAAACTTTGCGATTCGGGATTGGGCGAAGTGAGTTCGACGACAATCTGGCCGCCGTCTTGGCGGACGCGCACTTCAGCGCCGTTCAAGAAGGATTGGTTCAGGGTGATGCGCACTTCCGGCGCGCCGGTCGAGCGATCCGCCACCAGGATTCTGGCGGCGACTTTGTCAACGATTTCGCTGAGGTTGCTTTCTGAAACCGCTGGCGAACCCACGGCGGCGAGTTCAGGTTCTGACTTGCCTTGCAAGCCGCGCAGGATCGAATCGCCCAGCGCGAGCGTGGCGGTTGGGTTCGGGTCGGTTTTGTCGTCGGCGGTTTTGGAGTCCGTGGTTCGCCGCGTCGGTTCGCGGTCGGAGGTTGCGCTAAGCGTGGTCTGAGCATTCGGAGCGGCGCGCGATGGAAGCGGTGCTTCACTAGAATCGCTGACCGCTAAGGTCGGCGGCGCGGTCGACGCCTCGCGCGAACTCGCGGCTGGTTGGTTTTTGCCTTGGGGCGAAAGCTCGACGCTGATCAAATTCCGAGGGGTTCCAATCAGAGATTCAGGTGACAGCGGTGACCCTGGCGGCAGCGCAGCCCCAAAAACATCAACGGGCCGCGCATCCGGCTTCTCGCCGCGCTGGATAGCCGCTTGCCGTTCGGGCAGCAACGCTTTGTCCATTTGCTTTACTGGCGATCCCGCTAAGGTTTTATCCGCTGACGCCGGTTCGCCTTGCAGCGCCGCCGTAAACGCTTGTTCGTCGCTCGCCACGTCGCGGCCTGCCGCGCTGCTCGATCCTGATCGCGATGGTTCGGCTTGCGGCTGCGGGCTGCGCGACGCTGCCTCCGTGGCATTAGCGATCATCGTCGCCATCGGGGTGATTCTCCTGCGTTGGGGGCGTGGATTTGCCGCTGAATTCTTCCAGTTCCATTTCCTCGCGATAATCCTTGAGCCGCTGCGTTTCCCGGCGCTGGATGTCGAGAAATTCCGCGAACTTCGTCTTGGCTTTGAGCGCGGCCGCATGACGGGCTTCGGCGGCGGCTAATTCTTCCTTGGCGGTCGCCAGGGCTTGTTCCGCTTGGTTCACTTGATCGATCAACCCATTTTCCCGTTCCCGCAGCAAACCGAGCGCGGCTTTATAGTCGTCCACGTCTTTCAATATGATCGGCTGGTGGTGAATTTCCGCGAACAGTTCGTCCTCGCGCGTGGGCCGCCAATTCTGGTAGTGGCTTAGCTCGCCGGTTTTTTGGTCGCGCGCGCGCGCTCGATCCTCGACCTGATAGCGCCGCTTGCGCGCTTCGATCAGCGCGTTGTGCTCGCGCAATTGCTTGATGCGGTAAAGCTCGGCCAGCAGCGCGGTCATGCGCCGGCCAAGGCTTGCATTCGCGTCACGGCTTCGGCGAACGGCATTTTTTCGTCGAGGCCCTGGCGCAAGAAGTCGCGGATCGCGCCGATCTTGGCGAGCGCCTCGTCGGCGACGGTATCGCTGCCTTTTTTGTACTCGCCGATCTTGACCAGCAATTCCACTTCCTCGTATTTGGCGAGCAGCTCGCGCAGGCGGCCGGCGGCGGTTTTGTGCTCGCGCGGCGCGATCGCGTTCATCACCCGGCTGGTGCTGGCCAGCACGTCGATGGCCGGGTAATGGTTGGCGGCGGCCAGCTTGCGCGACAGGATGATGTGGCCGTCGAGGATGGAGCGGGTCTCGTCGGCCACCGGTTCGGTCATGTCGTCGCCTTCCACCAGCACGGTGTAGAGCGCGGTGATCGAGCCTTTATCGGACTGGCCGGCCCGCTCCATCAGTTTGGGCAGGTTGGCGAACACTGACGGCGGAAAACCGCGCCGGGTCGGCGGCTCGCCCGCCGCCAGGCCGATCTCGCGCAAGGCGCGGGCGAAGCGGGTCACCGAATCCATCAATAACAGGACTTTCTTGCCCTGGTCGCGGAAATACTCGGCGATGGCGGTGGCGACGTAGGACGCCTTGGCCCGTTCCATCGAAGTCCGATCCGAGGTCGCCACCACCAGCACCGACCGCGCCATGCCGTCTGGCCCCAGGTCGTGCTCGATGAACTCGCGCACCTCGCGACCGCGCTCGCCGATCAAGGCAATCACGATCACATCGACCTCTGCGCCCTTGACCAGCATCGACAGCAGGGTGCTCTTGCCGCCCCCGGCGGCGGCGAAAATCCCCATGCGCTGGCCTTCGCCGCAGGTGAGCAGACCGTCCATCACCCGCAATCCCAACGCTAAAGGTTTCGCGATCACCCGCCGGGTGAGCGGATCGGGCGGATCGGCGTAAACTGGATAGAACGCTTCAGCTTGCAAAGGGCCTTTCTTGTCGCGGTCGAGCGGGTTGCCGAGACCATCCAGCACGCGGCCCAGCAAACCCGATCCCACCGCGACTTCCTGCATCCGGCCGGTGGGAATGACTTCGGTGTTCGACGAGATGCCGAACATGTCGCCAAGCGGGGTGAGCAGCGCGGCGTCCTTGGCGAAGCCGACCACCTCGGCCTGCGAGCTTCGCGTTTCGCCCGGATTCTGCAACAGGCAAAGCTCGCCGATTTTGACCTGCGGCACGGCGGCTTTGATGATGGTTCCGACCACTTGAGTGACCCGACCCTTGATCGCCAGCGGCAGGGCGGCCTCGATGGCTTCTTCCACGAAATCGAGGATATAGCTCAAGTGGTGCATCGACAAATCTCAAAGGTGGGACACGGCGGTGTCATTGACCTTTGAGTAACGGTTTTTGCGGGAATGTTTTAGGAAGCGTTTGAACCGGAAAAACGGGTGTTGACAACATTTTTTGGCGGAGAAGCGGGGCGTTGGAAGGTTTCTGGCCAGGGCAATCGCGCGATGTGAGGGGTTGACAAGGGGTAGGTAAGGGGGCTATGGGAAGGGAACACTTGGATGGAGAAACCCAATGCTGCAGGCGCCGAAGGTTGGCGATCCGCGATCCAAATGAGCTGGAGCCGCAACCGCCACGCGGGACCGAGCGCGCCGACCGATCCAGTCGAGGCCGCGCCCGAGTGGCATCCGTTCGCCGGGCGTCCGCTCCCTAGACGGGGCCGGGTCTGACCGGCCCGGTTTGGGCGTCCTGTCCGAACGGATCGCCGGCGGGCAGAAGGACGGGACGGGCGGGCTTTCAACCGGATCGATTCCGTTCCAATCGAACGATCTTGGCCCGACTCACTCCAGCGCCAGCACCAGGCGCTTGCCCAGGGCCGACGCCGCGTGCTCCAGTTGCCGCAGGGTCGGGGAGTGGCGGGGATTCTCCAGCCGCTGCGCGGCAGGCCAGAAGGTTTGCAGCGAGCGAGCCAGTTCCGCCAAGGACCGATCCCCGCGCGCCCGGCGGATCAGCAAGGTCGCTTGGGTCCGGGCGTCCGGCGCGATCAGATACAGGCCGTCGCCGGCGGGAAAAGGATCGGGTATGGGTTCGTTTTCGTCCAGCATCCACCCAGCATGGCCGACCGCACTTCGGCGCCGTTGAACAGGGCCTCGTCCAGCGTGGCCCCTTCCGTGAAGGTGTCCTCCAGATCGACGCAGCGCACCCGGAGCGCGCCGTTATCTTGCGTTTCCAGCGCGGCGGGATAGCGCACTTCCAGGCGTTTTGACACGCCGTCGTCCGCCCTACGCCGCTGCCGGTTCGGCCGGCTCCGGCTCCCGCTTGAACTGGCTGATTTCGACGTTGCCCTCGGGGAAGTGGGCCACGATGCGCAACTCGCCGCCCATCGCTTCGACGAAGCGGCGCAAGGTGCTCACGTACATGTCGGTCTGGCCTTCCATCTTGGAGACGGCGACCTGGTTGATGCCGAGCGAGGCCGCGACCTGCTGCTGGGTGAGATCGAGCGCCCGCCGCAGCTCTTGTAAGGGCATTTCGCCGATGAGCTGCCGGGTTTTTGCCGCGATGCGCGCTTGCCGCTCTTGCGGCATTTGCGCCATCAAATCGCGAAATTTCTTTGCCATCACAGAAACCTCTCTTTTTTCAGCAGGGCCAAGTGCTCGTCGTACAGGCGATCCGCCAGCGGGACAAAGGTGTCATACCAGCGATCATCGCCGGTTTTCTTGCCGCCGACGAGCAGAATCGCCGTGCGCCGAGGGTCGAAAGCGTACAACACGCGGTAAGGTTCGCCACCGTGCTGCACGCGAAGTTCCCGCATGTGATCGTGCCGGGAAGTCGCGATGCCGGAGCTGTGCGGGAACCGCAGAGAAGGTCCCAACTGTTCGAGTGTTCCCACCGAAGCCGCCACAGCGTCTTGTTCGGCCTCGCTCAACGTAAACCACCACGCCTCGAATTCGTCGGTGTATTCCACTTCCCATTTCATGGCCGCATGATAGCTTATAAGTTATAAGTTATAAAACCTTCAAGTTATGCGAACCGCTCAAAGCAGCGTTCCCCGTAGCTCCGGCCGCTCGTCCCACAACCGCCCCGCCAGCAACCGGCCGTTGGCTTTCTTGTCGCGGCGCACCCCGTCCGGTCCCCAGGCGCCCCATTGCTTGAAAAAGAAATTCACGCCCGCCGCCGCGCACCGATCCCGCACCGACAAGGCCCATTCCTTGCGCATCGGGCGAGCGTCCGGGCCGGATTCGCCGCCGACGATCACCCAGCCGATGCTACTCAGATCGAACGGCCCTAGGTCCTCCAGCAAGGGTTCCACCGACAGGAAGCGGACGCGGACCGACACTTGGCGCAAGTGTTCGATGCGCGGCAGGCCGTGGCGGCGATCCTCCACCGTGACGCCGAGCCAGACGTTGGCCGGCACGGATCGAGACGCGAAGAAGTCGGGCAACCGTTCGGCGCGTTTGGTCAGCAGCAGGTAGGTGTGCCGGGGCGTTCGGCGAATCACCGCCAGCACCCGGTCGATGAACGGGTCCGGTACGTCCTCGTGGAACAGGTCGGCCATTGAGCAGACGAAATACACGGTGGGCTTGTCGCGTTCGAGCGGCTGGCCGAGGCGATCCTCGCGCAAGGTCAGCGCGAAGCCACCCGCGTAGCCAGCCGCGCCCGTCGCTTGGAGGTGGAGCGCCATCCGCTCGGCGTAGCAGTGCTTGCAGCCGGGCGACACTTTGGTGCAGCCGGTGACCGGGTTCCAGGTCTGTTCGGTCCACTCGATTTTTCTGGCGCTCATCGCAGCTTGTGTTCGTGTAAGAAGCCAGCGGGGAAAAGGATTCTTCCAACCGACCGGCACCATCGTTGGCGTCATGGCGTCATGGCGTCGTGGCGTCAAACAGCCATTCAGTCATGACACCAGTGTTCAAGCCGTCCGGCGTTGATCCCGCCGGTTCAGTTCGGCCACGTCCTTGGCCCCCGGTGCAGGCCGCCAGTCGGCGCAGCTCCCGCGCAGCTCTTTGATGCGCGCAATTTGCCGGTCGGGGATCGGCATGACGGGCTTGTTGCCAAGCGGCGACCTCGTGCGTCAGGGTGATGGTGTCGGGGATGCGCCGATCCAGGCACTGGCGACTGAGGAGGCTCAGTTCGATTTCGGCCCTGTTAAACCAGCTTCCGTGTTTCAGGGTGTGATGAATCTCCAGGCGTTCAAGTAGACCTCTGGCGACGGCTGGCTCGAAGGCCTGATAGAGGGCGGCGGGTTTGTGCGTATTGAGATGGTCCATGACCAGGATGACTTTTTCGGCCTGGGGATAGCGCACCTCCAACAGGTCCTTGACCTCCTGCGCGAAATCGACGGTGGTGCGCCGGTCGGTGACGGTGACGTGGCGCTGGCCGGTCAGGGGTTCGAAGGTCATGAAGAGATGGGCCGTGCCGTGTCGTTCGTATTCGTAGTCCACCCGCGCAGGCTGGCCCGGTGCGGTTGGCAATGGCACGCGCGTTTCCGCCACCCATTGCTTGCTGATTTCATCAAGACAGACGACCGGATAGGCCGGGTCGTGGGGTCGGGTATAGACTTCCAGCACATCCTCCATCGCACAGACAAACTCGGCGTTGGCGTTCGGTGGAATCACCCAGTGCCGACGCAGCCACGGTTTAAGGGCGTTTTTTGAGCGTCATCCGGACACAGTCCGGGCCGATGCGCTCCACCACCGCCAGTTCTACCAACCGATCCGCCAGCAAGCGCAGCGTCCACCGGCGATCCCTTCGGGCGGTGCGCTACAGGCCAGTGCAATCAAGCGGGCCTCTTGCTCACCATCCAGCTTGCGATACTGACGACCGGTAAGGCTCCTTCCGAAACAGCGCCGCCTCTAATCCCTGTTCCACAAACCCCTGGCGCACCCGGTAAACCGTCGATTCTCCACAGTCAATCGCCTCGGCAATCCGTTCGTCGTCCCAGCCTGGCCCGCCCGCCCCGGTGTCCGCTTTGAGTCAAATTCGGGCGTGGATCAGCACCGATGCCGACCGCTTTCCGGTGGGGATCAACCCCTCAAGTCAGGCGCGTTCCTCCCCGCTCAGCCGGACAACGTATTTCGGTAAGGGTATCGGCAAGCTCCGTGTTGGGGGTTCCTCCAATGGAAAACCTTTCCGCCCCTTAAAGTCAACTCAGTGCGGGTGAAGCACTAGGGCGTGTCATCAATTAGGGGCGTGATGGTTTTCCAGATTTACAGAAAAACCAGGTTGAGATTTGCTGCTGGCAAACGTCTGGAGGAGTTTGTGGATGATGAGGCGGTATGGTTTGCGAGACGATCAGTGGGAACGGATGGTAATGCCCCAAGAATTTCTTCCATGAGAAGTCAAACTGAAGAGACTGTTGTGGAGGACGTGATGGGCAAGCAACGTCAACGTTGGACAGTTGAAGAAAAGTTGGGGATCGTGTTAGCGGTGTTAAGCGAGCGCCCGAGCGTCGCGGAGGTGGCCCGCCAGCGCGGCGTCAACGAGAATCAAATTTATCGGTGGAAAGAGCAGTTTCTGGCGGCGGGTCGTCAGGGGTTAAGAGCCTATCCCAATATTAACATATTGATATATTTACAAAATGATAATACCATTGTCTTATAAATTGGTGATTTGAATTAAAGCAGGTGAACCCTCGAAATGACACCAGAGAAAAGATATCCCAGTGATCTGACGGATGAAGAATGGGTGGTGGTGGAAGACTGCCTGCGTGGAGAAGACGAGATGGGGGCGGGCCGCCCATTGGAAGTGGATTTGAGACGGGTGTGGGATGCGATTTTATATCTCAATAAAACGGGCTGCCAGTGGGCGTATCTGCCGCATGATTTTCCAGCGCGCACGACGGTCAATTACCATTATACGAAATGGATGGCGACTGGTTTTTTTGAACGAGTGACTGCGGAAGTTCGCCGACGGGTCCGAAAAAAAACGGTCGTAACACGGAACCGAGTGCGGGGATCATCGACAGTCAAAGCGTCAAGGGCACCGCAGAATCTGCCAGAAGAATCTGGCTTTGACGGTTATAAAAAGGTCAAGGGCAGAAAGCATCACATGGTAACGGATACCACAGGCTGTGTGCTGGCCGTGGGCGTCCATGCCGCCAACCTCCACGACAGTCAGGGGGCGTATCCCTTGCTCAAGAAGACCTTTGAAATCGTACCCACACTGCGAATGATGTGGGCTGATCAGGGCTATCAGGGCGAAGAACTCGCCACCTGGGTAAAAGACACCTTCGGTTGTGAGTTGGAGATTGTGAAAAAAACCACGAAAGGCTTTAAGGTGTTACCCCGTCGCTGGGTGGTGGAAAGAACATTCGCCTGGTTAAGTCGTTATCGCCGATTAGTCCGTGTCTATGAAAAAAGAGTCGCTTCCAGTATCGCTATGATTTGGGTTTCTTCTATCCGCATCCTGCTGAAAAAACTATGGACACCCATTGATGAAGAAGGGCTGCTCTTAATCATTTACATCTGAATAAGAATTTTCGGATAGGCTCTAAACGGGGCGAAGGCGCAGACGGCGGATCAGCGCTTGGAAGCGGAGAATAGCCAATTGAAAAAGCTACTGGGTGAGAAGGCGCTGGAGATGGAGATTCTAAAAAACCTTTCATGGGGCGCTGTAACGCCCTCTTTTTGTAGGGCTAGAAACGGGGTCCCGCTACACGAGAGGCGCTGGGAACAGTGGCCGTTGACTTTTTGGTGGCATTGACCCCGTCAAAAAACATAGCCCAGGGACTGTAGCGGATTTGCGTGTGGTGACGCTGGCTGGCGATCCCGATTAGGAAAGTGATGACATTCGCCGTCCCCGTTTCCGGCTACTTTCACGGTGAGGACGAGACCCTGCATAAGCCAATATCAATCACTACGCCGTACCGTTCCGAGCGTCTATCGACGATCAATGCCGATGCAGCGGGCATTGATGTGGGATCGCAGTGGCATGTGGTGGCGGTACCCCCTCAACGCGATCCCGACCCGGTGCGGACCTTTCAAAGTTTCACCGGCGACCTTCAGCGGTTGGCCGACTGGCTCGTCGCCTGTGGGGTCAAGACAGTGGCTATGGAATCCACGGGCGTCTATTGGATACCGTTATTCGAGGTACTGGAAGCACGGGGTCTTCACGTCTGCGTCGTCAATGCCCGCGACGTCAAGCACGTTCCCGGCCGCAAAACGGACGTCAACGACGCCCAATGGCTCCAACGCTTGCACACCTACGGCCTTCTGCGGGCCAGCTTTCACCCCGCAGCCGTGCAAGCGCTCTGGAAACCGGTGGCGACTGAGGAAGCCTTCGAGATCGTGCGGCGGCTGTTCAACCCAATCAGTGATCAAGCGGGCGCGGAGCAGGTCTGCCGCGCTTTCGCCGACTACTACACGGCTAATAGCGCGGACTTTCCACACGAAACCCAGGAAAGCCGCTATTTCGAGCGCTTGCAGCGCGCCTATCCCATCCACCCGGAAATCTTCGAGCGGCTTTACGAAGACTGGTCATCATTGGACAAGTTTCAGCGCACCCGTGGCGGGCTGAAATTAATGGCCAAAGTCATTCATCGACTGTGGAAGGACGACAACAAGGATTTGCTGATCGTGCCGGGCAGCCTGCCGCTGTACGACGCCGACGTGCGTAACGAGGCGATTTACTACCTGCCGCAGGGTTGGGACCCGGTGCTGGAACGCGACGTGGACGGCGACCGAGCCGAGACCGCCGACATCGAACGCGATACCCGCTTTGGTGCGGTGCAGGCCGCGCGGCGCGTGGCCCGGAGCATCCTTTCTCGGCAGCGCACCCTCGACCCCCAACCAGATGGTGCGCGGCGTCGAGCCGGAACGCATCGTGTTAGGCTGCGCCCAACCCGGCCAGCCCTGCGGCGTCTACAAAGACGTGCTGCGGCGTCTGGTAGACCGCTTGCACTATCTCAATAGCGCCAACAATCGCTACTGGTTCGACACCCGGCCCAACCTGTGCCGCGAGATGGAAGAGCGCAAGCGCCGGTTCCAGGACAAGGAAGAAGTCATCCCGGCGATTCGGGATCGCGTCCAACGGCTGTTTGGGCAAGGGGTGTTTGGCGCCGTCCATATTTTTACCCCGTCCGGCGATATTCCCGACGATTGGCTGCTGCGCTTGGTGGTGTTGCCCCCCGATGCGGCGTTCTACCGTTCCGGACGCAATCTGGCCGAAGAAGCGGCGGCTGAACGCCTCAAAAGTCGGGGCGAGCAACCGTGCCAGAAACAAAATCGTCTCCTGTTTTTGGCCGCCGATTACGAATGCGTAGGGCGCCTCAAGGATCAGGTCAGAAGCCTCCTGGCGTGGCAATCCATCGTCACCGACAGCAGGGATCTGAAGTTGAACCTGGATCAATATCAGTCCCGCCAGGCGGCTAAAAGCCTGGAAGACGCCCAAAGCGCCCTGGGGCCGATGATCCGGGAAACCTGGCGCTGGCTGTTAGCGCCGATGCAGGAGGCCCGGCCCGGTAAAGGCATTTCTGACATCCAATGGGAGCTTTTTCCAATTGCGGCCAGCGCCCCAAATATCACCCAGGAAATCGAACACGTTTTGCGGGATAACGAGCTATTGATTACCGAATGGGCGCCGATTCATCTCCACAACATCCTCAAGACCTGGTTCTGGAAAGAAGACAAAAACGACACGGGCGCGCTCGATGTCTGGCAGAAAACCTGCTGTTATCTCTATCTGCCCCGACTCAAGGATGATCACGTCTATCAGAAAGCGCTGGCGGCGGGCGCTGGGAGCACGGACTTTTTCGGTCTAGCCTACGGACAGGAGGATGGAAAATATATCGGTTTCAGCTTCGGCAAGGCCACGACGCCGCTGTTGGATTCAGCATTAGTGCTGATCGCCCCGCCCGTTGCAGCAACCTATAGCGAGTCGCTGCAAGCCGAGGAAGCCCAGCGGTTAAAGCGCGCTGCCAGAACGACCGAAACGGGCGCGCCCAGGCCACCGTCAGAGGTCAGAGAGAACGCAGTCGGTGCGGATGTCGCCGCGCCAAACCAGCGACCGGCGGGCAAGCAGCAGTTTTATGGCACGGTCGAACTGGACCCCGTTAAGGCCAAATTCTCCTTTGCCGAGATTGTCGATGAGGTGGTCCAGCAGTTCACCGCCCGGCATGATATCAAGGTGAGCATTTCCGTCGAGATTCGGGCGGAATCACCCACCGCTTTTGAAGAGGCCCTCCAGCGGGTGGTGAGGGAAAACTGTCGTGTGCTGAAATTCAAAAACGGCGAGTTTGAGTGAGGGTTTTTCTGTCTCTCCACAGCGCCGGGCTGCTGCGCAGGCATCCCAGAGAAAGACGTCCAAGATCGGACGAAATGTCCTGCGTCTCTCAGTCGATTCGCTGTTCCGTTGCTCCTCAAACTTGATACTCACCCGCACTTCACGGGTTAAAGCAGATGTGGCTGCCGTTTTGCCAGCCAGCGATCCAATGCGTTGGCAAAGGCACGTTTATCACGATCATGATAGGGTGCAGGTCCGCCGGTAACTGTTCCGGCAGCGCGAAGGGCTTCCTTGAAATCGCGGAGGCTTAACCGCTCCCGTATATTCTCCACCGTATACGCCTCACCGCGCGGATTCAGAACCGCCATCCCGCCCGCTACCAACCGCGCCGCCAGCGGAATATCAGCCGTGATGACCAGATCACCGCGTTCCGCGTGCTGGACCAGGTAGTGATCAGCCGCATCCAGCGTTTGTTCCACCGACACCGCAGTAATCAGGGGAGACGCTCCGCTGAAAAGCTGACGATTAGCCACGAGCGTGACCGCAATACCCAGCCGGCGTGAAGCGCGAAACACCATCTCCTTCACCGGGCCAGGGCAGGCATCTGCATCAATCCAGATTTTCATGAGGTGATCTGCCAAGCATTGCCTGGTGTAACGAAGATCTTAACGGTAGCTGGGTTATTTGACTTGGAAGAGTTGGGATTATCTCTCTATTCCACGGCGGCGCACCGGTGGCCCGTGGTCGATCATCAGGGAAACATCACGCTAATAGCAACCCCTGCCATCAAGCCCGGTTCGGCATTAAAATCCAGCGTGGCCAATCGGGTCTCGGCCTCAGGCTGGAAGCCTATGTACAGCAGTTACAGGCGCTAAAGGGCGTGGATCTGGTACCGGCTGATGTCGAGCATTGGCTGGGTAATCTCAAGCTCCCCAGCCGTGCTACACTGAGTTCGTATTATCGTGGAGCGGTGATTATGACGAATCTCACGATCAGTGTCGATGCGGAAGTCCTCAAACGCGCTCGGATTCGGGCATTGGAAGAGAATACCTCGATCAATGCCGTACTCGCTCAGTATCTGGTTCATTACGCCCGGTTGGATGACAGTCGCCGACAACGGCAGGCCGCGTTGGAGGGGCTGTTGACGTTGGCTGAACACAGCCAGGCCGGACGCGGCGAAAGCGTCTGGACACGGGATGCGTTGCATGAACGATGAGGTGCTGTTTATCGACACCAACATCTTGGTTTATTTGTTTGATAGCGATGCGCCTACCAAAAAGGCCATCGCCCAGACGGTGTTTCGCAAACCGAACCTCCGATTGAGCACGCAAGTGCTGCAAGAGTTTTACGTGGCCGTGACGCGCAAACTGGCGCGGCCGCTGTCGCCTGCACAGGCATTGCAAGCCGTGCACTATTTCCAAACCTATCCGGTTGCGGTCATTTCCAGTGCGCTGGTCACCCGAAGCATTCAGCGGAGCATCGGCTCACAGCTATCGCTTTGGGACAGTCTGATCGTGGAAACGGCGTTAGCCGAAAACGCGGATCGACTGGTGACCGAGGATCTTCAGGACGGTTGGATGATCGACGGAATGCGGGTGTGGAATCCGTTCACATGCTCATCTGAGCGGATCTGATTCACGCTATGAAGCTTAAGAAAGCTCTGGAGGAAGGCGGATGCGCCATCGGCAGACCCATCAGCCCTTGAGTGATCACGAACTCAACCAGTTAGGCGATTTTCTTGAAGGCATCGGCTCATGCGCAATGAATCTCGAAATGCTGGATGGATTCTTCGCCGCGCTGATCTGCGGCCCCGATCCCGTGCCGCCCAGCGAGTGTCTGCCTGAGATTTTGGGCGAGGACTATGCCTTTGACAACCTGGACCAAGCCGACGAGATACTAGGGCTGATCCTACGCCACTGGAACACAATTGCCTCAGCGCTTAGTCACACGCTGAAAAAAGACGATGTGTATCTCCCTTTACTCCTCGAAGATGAACAAGGGGTCGTGTACGGCAACGACTGGGCGGATGGTTTCTTGCAGGGCGTGCAATTACGATCCGAAAGCTGGCGGGAGTTGCTCACCGACGATGCCGTAGACGGCCCGCTGTTGCCGATGCTCATCCTGGCGCACGAACATGATCCAGACCCCGATCTACGTCCACCCGCAATCGCTGCGGAAGACCGCGAGGTGTTGCTGCAAGTGATGGTTGCCGCGCTCACCATGATTTATCGCCGTTTCGCACCGCATCGTCGCGCTGCCGCGCAGGCCGCCTTGCCAAGAAAAAACCCCAAGATCGGCCGAAATGACCCGTGCCCCTGTGGTAGCGGGCGCAAGTATAAACACTGTTGCGCAGCCACTCCGTCAACGCCCCATTGAAAACGCCAAGGGCGACCAAAGCCAATGCGCTGTTCTATGGCTTGCCCAAACTCGGATGAAACCCCTGCATCGCTCGCCGGCCGACGCGGGGTTTTCATTAAGTCTCCCAAGGATTAATGACAGGTAGCCCCACCGCCTTAAATGGGGCCGTTTGGCATACCACCAGCCGCCTGACGGAAAGCACAGGCTTAGCCAAAATCTTTGGAGGTTAGGCCCTGATCACGAACGATGGAGCGACCACCAACCCAAGCCGATGACGGCGGCAGGATAAACGGCGGAAAGCCGATAAAGCTGCTCCAACGACAGCCATTCCCGTAGCGGCCCAATCACGAATGAACCTAATCCGACACCCACCATCAGTGCGGCGATGAGCATGGAAGACACCCAAGCCACCTCGTTGGGAAATCGTTCGGACGCCAGGGTGATGGTCAACGGGAAAAACGCCGAACAGGCCAGCCCCGCCAGCGCGAACAAGCCTAAGCCTAAAACCGGCGTGGACGCCCCCGGCAAGAGCCAGAACGCCGCGATCATCAGCACCGGCAACGCCAACCAAATCGTCAACGGCGCGATTCGGACCACCAGTACCGAAACCAGCAGGCGACCCGCCACCATCGCGGCCCAGAATACCGACAGGGCCAACGCCGCCACGCCTGCCGATAATCCCTTGGCTTCACGTAAATAAATGACCGCCCAATTGCTAAAGGTCCCTTCAGCGAAGGCATAGAGCACCGCAATACTGGCGAAGATCCAGAAGGTGGCGGAAGCCAGCGGTGGTTTTGTCGTGATGCGCTGCTCGGTTTTAACGGCGGCATCCGTTGGTAACCGAACGAGCGCCGCCGTCAATGCCAACCCTGCGCCCAACCCCAGCAGCGACCAGGGAAAGCCGCTCCACCAACCCGCTCGGCTGAAGCCATCCACCAGTAACGGCCCCGTCATCAAACCAAGGCCCATCAGCGTATGCAAGGCGACAATGGCTGTTGGAGCGCGTTGGGGAAAAAACTGCGGCGGGTAGCTATTGAGCGGCGCGCCGCCCACGCCGAAGCTGAAACCCAACAACCCGGTGCCGATCAGAATGATTGGAAAAACCAGCGCGGGGTTCACCCACAGGCTGGCCACCAGCGCCAGTTGCGACAAGCCGTTGCCCGCCGCCGTCAGCCATAACAGCGGCTGCAAGCCTAAGCGGCGGGCCAGCGTTCCGCCCGCCACCGCGCCCACCACCGCCAACGCGACCTGGGGCAGGAAGATCGCGCCATATTGGGCATCGCTGAAGCCGTGCATTTGCTTCAGAACGGCGCTGCTGGCGGGAAAACTAACCAGCGTCAAGCCTTGCAAAAAGGCAATCAGATAAACGGTCAGCACGGCCGGCCAATGCGTCGCAGCGAGTTTGTTCATCTGGCTTCTCCGCGAGAGACCCCAGCCTTTAGGCTGGAGAGGGATAGCGGACGGCGCGGCAGTCCCCCTGGCGGGGACTGTTGAAGTACCGCGTTTTTGGGTAACATCGTCAATGTCTCCTATTCAAGACCTACCGCAGGGCTTGCGGAATGTGAAGTCTGTGGAGAGGATGTGAGACCTGGGGGAGTTTCTGGCTGCGGCTCGAACCGCGTAAGACTCCCCACTCCGGGGAATCGAATCGGCGAAAACCAAGCCTCACTCCTCTGGGCAATCCTCCACGAAGCAGAAAACCCTGATTGTGAAATCAGGCATCCCCGTCCTTGAGGACGAGGAGGATGTCAAAGGGATAGACCTCATTCGCGGCCGCCGGTAATCAACCGGGTGCCGCGTTTATAGGTGAGATAGGCCCAGAACCACTCGATAGCGACCGATAGGCGCTTGCGGGTATCCACCAGAAAGAACACATGCGCGATGCCCCACAGCCACCAGGCCAGCGCCCCGCTCAAGCGCAACCCGCCGAACTCCACGACCGCCGCCTGGCGACCGATGGTGGCGAGATTGCCCAGATGCCCATAACGAAACGGCGGCCATCCGCTACGACCTTCCAGCCGCGCCTTGATCAGCTTGGCCACATACGCGCCCTGCTGTTTGGCGGCGGGCGCAAGTCCCGGCACCGGCTGGCCATCCCAGGCTTCGCTCAGGGCAGTGTCACCGATGGCGAACACGTTAGGCAAGCCCGGCACGGCCAAATCCGGCCCGACCTTGAGCCGACCGGCGGCATCGGCTTCGACCTTGAGCCATTGCGCAGCGGGCGAAGCCATCACCCCGGCTGCCCAAAATATGGTGCGCGCGCCGATCCGCTGGCCGGACACCAGCACCCCTTCGGCGTCGATCTTCTCCACCCGGCTTTTGAGCAGAACTTCCACGCCCAAGGTGCGCAGCGATTGCGCCGATACTGCGGACAATGCTTCAGCAAATGCGGGTAGCAGACGCGGCGCGGATTGCACCAGCAGCACCCGCGCTTGTGCTGGGTCGATGTTGCGGAATTCGCCGCTGAGTCCGTGCCGGGCCAGCTCGATGATGGCTCCGGCCAACTCCACCCCGGTTGGGCCGCCACCGACGATCACGAAAGTGAGCAGCCGTTGCCGTTCTTCGGGATCAGCACAGTTTTCGGCTTGCTCGAAGGCCAGCAGCAGCCGACGACGAATGGCGGTGGCGTCGTCAATCTGCTTCAAACCCGGCGCGTAGGGTTCCCAATCGTCGCACCCAAAGTAGCTGTGCCGTGCACCCGTCGCCAGCACCAAATAGTCGTAATTGATGCGTGAACCGTCGCGCAGAATGACCTGACGTATCGTGGTCTCCACATCCGCTACCTCACCCAGCAAAACCCGCACATTATGCTGATCCCGGAACAGCGACCGAATCGGGGTGGCGACATCGGCGGGCGATAAACTGGCGGTAGCCACCTGATACAGCAACGGCTGAAACAGATGATAGTTGCGCTTGTCGATCACGCTGACCCGACACGCTGCCAAGCGCAGACCGTGTGCGGCCTTTAATCCACCGAAACCAGCACCGACGATCACCACATGCGGCACATCGGCCAGCGCGGCGTCGGCCCAGCTTTCCAGCGGTGGAAACCAGCGGGCCAGTTGTCGCTTTAGGCGTGCATCGGCAGCGATTGGTCCCGGCCCGCGCAGTGCAATGAGTCCCAGTAGAAAACATTGATAAAGCCGGTTGAGCGTCTGAACCTCGTCCGCACCCATAACGCCCGCCCCGAGCAACGCCAGCGCCGCACTTATCGCCGCCAAGCGGGTCGCCAAGCCCAACGCCAACAAGGGGCTGACGAAACCCAGCACCGCCTCCAGCAACGAACGCCCCACCAGCACGGGTGTAAACCACAGGCTGGCTAGCCAAAGCCGTAGCGCCAGTTGATAGACCGGGCCAAGCGTGCGAGTAAGCGCGGCGTAGAGCCGAGCCAGCGGCTTGACCAATGGCAGCGCCGAGGCGGCTAGCCCAGATGCCAGCAATCGATCCAGGGAAATCGATCCCGCACCCATGATGACATACCAGCCAAATAAAGCGGCCCAATACAAATGCTGGTCAAGGGCGAGGTATTCAAACTGAATGACCAAGGTCAGCAGCAGCAGCGCCAGTGCTGCCAGCCGGGTCGCCAACCCGAAGGCGAGCAACATCGAGCCGACGACTTCAAGGGTTACCCCGACGATAGCCGCTGTCACCGGATTCAGCCAAGACACCGGATATTCGTAAGTGGCGAGCGTCAGCGCGTTGTCCCAATTGGCCAGCTTGAGCACGCCGGACACCCAAAACACCTGTGCCAGCCACAGTCGAATCAACAAATCCAGGAACGGATAGAACGTGGCTTCAGCGACCCGCAGTGTTTCATCTACGCGCTTGAGAAATGCAGCGATGACATTAGCCCGACGGTGGCGGACAGCGGCGACAGTGGCGGTGAGCATGGTTTAGCCCTCCACTGTGCTGGGAACCGGCAGCAGCGCATCATCTGGTGCGGCGTGCGGCCCCTCGGTCAACGCTGAGGTCGTCGTTTGCTGCTGCCAGTAGGTGGGGATTGCCCGCCGATAGCGGCGCGTCACCAGATTGGCCAACAAGCCGGTCCAGCCGGTTTGATGGGCCGCACCCAGCCCCTCGCCCGTATCGCCGTGGAAATATTCGTAAAATTGCAGCAACTCGCGCCAGTGCGGATCGTGCTGGAAGGGGCTGTCGGCGGGGAATGCGGGCATTTGGCCGTGGGCGTCGCGGCGGTAGATGTCTACCAACCGTTCGGCGATCAAGGTGGCGATTTCCCGCAAATTCAGCTCGCGGTTGCCCAGACTGGGCACAACGATGGTGAAGTTGTCGCCGAGGAAGCGGTGGAATTTCTCCAGCGCCTGCACCAGGGTGTAATTGGTCGGCAGCCAGATCGGGCCGCGCCAGTTGGAGTTGCCGCCGAACAGGCCGGAATTGGATTCACCGGGCACGTACTCAATGAGGGCTTCGCCGACGCCGGGCAGCGTGCCCAAGTTTGTCTGCGTGGCGTGCAGGCGGCTGACGCTGCGCACGCCATGCGGCGAGAGGAACTCGTCCTCATTCAGCAATCGTTTGAGAATAGACGGCAGCATCCGGTGGGTGACCAGCGCCAGCAGATGCTCGCCCCGTTCGTTCTCCCAATTCGGACATTGACAGATCACGCTGCCGTCGAATACGCCGTGGCGGTGCTGGCGTAACACCTCCCGAAAGCGTGGCGTCTTGGCGAGCAAACGCCGGTCCACCACTTCGCAGGCGAACAGTGGAATCAGCCCAACCCAGGAATACACGTCGATGCGCTGAATCTGACCGTCGGGGCAAACCACCAAGTCCTTGAAGAAACCCGCTTTCTGATCCCACAGCGACACGTCATTGCCGGCATGACCGGCGATGGCGTTGGCAATGGCCAGAAATTGCTGATAAATCTGGATGGCGATGTCTTCGTAATCCCGATCTTCGGCTGCCAGCTCCAAGGCGATCACGGTCATGTTGAGCGCGAACATCGCCATCCAGCCGGTGGCGTCGGCTTGCTTGAGCGCGTAACCCGTCGGCAGCGGGCGGGAGCGGTCAAACACCGAGATGTTGTCGAGGCCGAGGAAGCCGCCTTCGAACACGTTGTTGCCTTCGCTGTCCTTGCGGTTGATCCACCAGCCATAGTTCAAGAGCAGCTTGTGAAACACCCGCTCCAGGAAATGCAGGTCGCCCCGACCGCGCTGCACCCGCTCCGCGCGGAACACTTTCAGCGCGCCCATCGCGTGCACCGGCGGATTGACATCGCCGAAGGCCCATTCGTAGGCGGGAATCTGGCCGTTGGGGTGCAGGTAGCGTTCGCGCAGCACCAGCTCGATTTGCTCCTTGGCGAAATCGACATCGAGCAGCGATAGCGCCGCGCAATGGTAGGCCAAGTCCCAGGCCGCGAACCAGGGATACTCCCACTTATCGGGCATGGAGATAATGTCGGCGGCTTTGAGATGCCGCCAGGTGCGGTTGCGGCCCCCTTTGCGGGTATCGGGCGGCGGGAACTGGTCGCCGTCCAGCCAGCGGGCCACGTCATAGTGAAAAAACTGCTTGCTCCAGATCATGCCCGCCGAGGCTTGGCGCAGGATGCGCTGATCTTCGGCGGAGGCGTCTGGCAGCAACGCCCGATAGAACGCATCGGCTTCGGCTTGGCGGTCGGTGAACGCCTTTTCATGGTTGGCGAAGGGTCGCTCTAGCGATGCGGCGCTCAACACCAATTCGATTTGCGCTTGCTGGCCGCCCGCCACGGTCAGCACATGCCAGGCGGCGAATTTCGTGCCCTGCAAGGCGGGATTGACCGCCGCCCGTTCGCCGTTGACCACCCGGCGGTGGAAGCCATCTTTGACGTAGGGGGTCGTGTTGGCCAGCCCCCATAGCTTCTGGGCGTTGTGCTCGTTGTCGGTGTACAGCGGTTCGGCGGCTTGCCGACCGTACAGGTGATAGGCGCCCAGCGTCGGGTGCTCGGCGCATACCGCCCAGGCTGTGCCGGTCGGTGCCGGCATCGTGCGCAAGATGGGCTTGCCCGTCGGCTGCGTGAAGGATGCCTCTGGATCGCCCCGCAAGTCGGCCAGCGCTTGTTGCTTCTCCTCGTCACCCCACGCCCAGGTATTGCGGAACCACAGTTGCGGCAGCAGATGCAGGGTCGCTTCGTCCGGGCCGCGATTGGCGGCGGTGAGGCGGATGTGGATTTCGTCCGGCCCGGCCTTGGCGTAGCTCACCTCCACATCCCAGTAACGGTTGTCCTGAAAGACGCCGGTATCGAGCAGGTTGAACGGCGGGTCTTGGCGACTACGGCGGCGGTTTTCCTCCAGCAGCCTGCCGTAGGGATATTCGGCTTGCGGATATTTGTAGAGATAGCGCAACACGCTGTGGCTGGGGGTGGCGTCGAGGTAGAAGTAGTATTCCTTCACATCCTCGCCGTGATTGCCCTGATTGCCGGTAAGACCGAAGGCGCGTTCCTTGAGGATTGGATCGCGGCCGTTCCACAGGGCCAGCGCGAAACACAGCCGTTGCTGCTCGTCGCAAATCCCGCCCAAACCATCCTCATTCCAGCGATAGGCGCGGGAACGGGCCTGGTCGTGGTCGAGATGCTCCCAGGCTTCGCCGTGGGCGCTGTAGTCCTCCCGCACCGTGCCCCAGGCCCGTTCCGCCAGATACGGCCCCCACAGCCGCCAGTGCTCCTGGCCTTCGTGCTGGCGTTCCAGACGCAGCCGTTCGGGGTTGTCGAGGGGAATCGTGGCCTTCATGGGGGGTTCTCCAGAATGTGGGGTTGCCAGTGCTAAGCGGTCGTTGATGATCGACGAGCCATGACGCCCTTTCTGGGAAAAATTCTTTTCCAGAGAAAAAGACAACCTCATCGATCCAGTGTGCTTCACTCGAAAGAGCAACACCTGTGCCACTGGAGAATTTTGTTTTAACTAGCTGATAATTAATGATATTAATTCGAGATATTGCACGTCAGGCGAGGATGGAGACCGCGAAATATCGCAAAACCGCTAAATACGGTGGGCTTGAAGAGGGGATTGGGCATTCAGGCAAGTTTTGCAGCCCGTATGAAGCGACTCAGCTAGAATAGTTTGCCGCGCCAACCGCGTTTTTCGCGATGGGCGAGTGCCTGGGACGGAAGGCCAGGTGGGTTTCCAGGGTTAGAAGTCTAGTGAAGAATGTTATATCGCTGATAAAGAATAACAGAATCAAATAGTTAAAATCAGCCACAGCAAGATGTGGTCGATTGGCAGAAGCCGTATAATCATTAGTTAGGCCTCACAGGAGCCATCCATGAACGACGAAGTCCTTCTCCGCTATGGCATCGCAGTTCTCGTACTCCTCGTCGGACTTGTCTTCCTTTTCGGCCTCTATCGATTCGGCATTACGCTCTTCGGGCAACAGACCTCCAAGCTCATGCTGGAGTTCAGGGAGATGCTCATGCATTGGGGCGGGCCAAGCTCCCATCGAATGCAAGAGTGGATATTCGGCAGTCTCTCGAACTGGTATCAAGCTTACCTTGAGAAGCGCAATGACTTCTGGGAGCACTATGGCCAAGTTGCACTGGCCGTACTCATCGTCATTGTTTTGGCCGTGCTTTTGCTGACAAAGGCAATTTCCGCAGAGGCCGGCCTTCCAATTCTTAGTGCTGTAGCAGGCTTTGCAATCGCGAAGACAAATAGTTCAGGTTCTGGCCAGCGTCGAAATGACCCTCCGCCTCCTCAATAATTCGCTCTCTTGGCTGCATCGAGTGAGGTGTTAGGACACACAGAATGATTTGCGTCACATATGGATCAATAGCCGCTGCTTTTCTGTTGGTGTTAAGCACACCAGCGTTTCCAAGCGAAACGCTATGCAGCTCTTCGGAGGAGGTCGTTTTTTCGTGTCAGGTTCAACGAGGAAGAACTATATCCGTATGTGCTTCTCCCTCTAACCAAGGGGGCGCCAAAATCGGTTGCCCATGGCCAGGTCAGACTCACTGCAAAAAATATTCAGATTTTGCTGGCGTACTGGTTGCCAAATCCGAAAAACTCATCGCCCGCCGCGTTTGCATTTCTCTCGGCGCAGGCATCAATACTGAGTTGCTGTCTCGGTTACGGGTTCCAGTCAGCAACAAATGGCCAAGTGACAAATGGCCAGCCGAGTAGGTTGGATTGCCGTCTTTTTGGCAACCCAACATTCAAAATCGGTCTAACAGTCATTGGATAGTTATGAGCTTTGTGTGGGATGCGAAAAAGGCCGCAGCAAACCACCGCAAGCACGGTGTCAGCTTTGAAGAAGCATCTAGCGCGTTGCGTGATACTTTTTCTGCTACTGCGCACGATCCTGATCATTCGGAAGATGAAGAACGTTTCGTAACATTTGGCGTTTCTGCGCGGGGCCGTTTGCTTGCGGTATCTCACACAGAGCGCGGAAATCTGATTCGGATTATATCCGCACGATTAGCAACAAATGCGGAAAGGCAAATTTATGAAGAAGATTAAGTCAGAAATGGCAGACGAGCTTCGCTCTGAATATAAAAGGTCAGACTTTGGGGAAATTGTGCGTGGCAAATACGCGAATCGCATCAAAGAGGAAAGTAATGTTGTCCTCCTTGAACCCGATATTGCACAAGCTTTCCCAAACGACGAAGCTGTCAACAAAGCCCTTCGTTATCTGCTAGAGATAGCTGAAGCTTCAAGCCGCCTAACAAGGCGCTCCAGCTGACCGGCTGACGCCGGCGGCTGAACTTAAACATTGATCCTTATGAAACCCACTTTTCTAACCTGTCTTCTTACGGCGGCTGTTGCCCCGTTGATTATTCCGCTCACGAGCGGATGGGTGTTTTTCATTCTGCATGAGTGGCTTGATCCTTCGGTTTGGGGCCTGCCACCGCTTCAGTCACTCATCGGCGTTTCGATCAATGCCACTGTTGTGGGTTATTTTTTCACTTTTTTCTATGGGTTGCCGGTTGCGCTGGTTCTCCAGTGGGTGAACCGCTACCGCATCCGCTATCTTTTAGCAGCAAGTACGCTACCGGCGCTGAGTCTTCCTTTCTGGCAGACGGGCTGGACCATCTCTGTTCTACCCGTATTGCTTGCCGGAGCATCCACGGCGTATGTCTTCTGGTTATTGACGCAACGGAAAGCCCAACAAGGCGCTCCAGCCGACGCGCCCACTTCGCGGTCGCGCGGCTGAGCACAGGCGTTGGGCGCGAATAGAGGCTACACATGCCAAAATCGAACAGCGAATCTGACCGTAAGGCAGTCCTCGATTCTTTACTACTCAAAATGCCAAGCGTGGTGGATGGAAAGATGTTTGGTTATCCCGCTTACTACGCAAATGGGAAGCTGTTTGCCTGTATCTACGGCGAAGGAGTAGGACTAAAAATACCTGAGAAAATAGCGAATAAACTCCTATCTGAGGATCATGTTGTTCCTTTCCAGCCTCTTGGTAAATCGAAAATGAGGGAGTGGGTTCAAATAAATCGCGCGAGGTCTGCTGACTACCAAAAGGATATAAATATCTTTCGCTCCTCTGTAGAGTTTGTGAGCCAACTACAAACCACCAAAAGGAGAAAATAATGACGAAGAACAGAGCTGTGAGAATTCTGGTTGCAGGTCTCGTTGGTGGCTTTATTGGCAATGGGGTGCTGGGCGCGCTCTTTTCCATCTCTCCGATTCAGTCGATACTTTACAATCCAGAATGGCAGAGCCAGCTCTTTATAGAGATCACCCCGAAACGAAATATACCGGTATCGGTCGCTGGCCTTGTCCTATTGAGCATTATCCACGCTTGGTTGTTCAACGTCCTCATGCCATCTATACCCGGAAAGATTTGGTTTAAAAAAGGTCTCTTCTGGGGGTTAACAATTTGGTTGATGTATTGGTTGTTTCAGGAATGGTTCATCTACAACACTTTGCTTGGTGAGCCATTCCTTCTGAATACTCTTGAACTCACTATCTTGCTATTGGGTTCTCTGGTTGAGGGAATAATCATTGCATTCTTTCTGGCGCGCAAACCTTCGGGTAGCGCGGGGTAAATGAACATCGCACCTGACAACGTGTTCAACCAGACGTGCAAGAATGCTGCTTCGCTCTGTTTTTGCGTGCCGTTTAACGCCTTTCTTTAGTAGAGCCTGCACCCGGGCGCTTCGCTATAGGTTGCTTCGAAGATGACACCAATACGTAAGACGCTCGTGCTGCTAACACTCGGCGTCGTGTCCGGCGTGGCTATTTGGTGGTTCTCGCCCTGGCTCACAGGGCAGGTCGAGCCTTGGGACGCAGATACGCCAATTTGGTTGCTCTCGTGGCTACTAATCGCAGTCACCGGCGGCTTGGTTGGCCACGTCCGAGGCGTTTGCCTTCCCCTCGGCTACGCTCTCGGCCAGATGCTGGTCACAGTCCAGTCTGTGCGCATTGGCGAGTTTGGAGCCTTGGGTTGGATGTTCATTGGCGGCTATGCAGTGATCGCCACGATCATCACCTTGGCGCTGGTCGGCGGAACTGCTTTGCTCAAGCGTGTTTGGCGTAAGCGTAGCAGCAAGGTTGCTGGTTTAATGAGTAGGCCCCCTGGATGAAATAATTTTGCTCTCTGGCGAATCATGGGCAAATCTTGTCATTCCGCTGGTATCGATGTCGCTTGCCGAAGGAAGACCTCGTGAGTTATGAATACATCGTAAAAGAGGGGGTTTCTACCACTACAAGAATTGCTCATGGAATTCTGCTCCCGCTTGTGGTTTTCATTATCTATCAGTTTGTTCTGATTGGATCGCAGAGCGGTACCGGCAGTTGGGATGGAATGAGCTTGTTTTTTGGCTCAATCTTTATTGTGCCGAGTTTGCTCCTTGCCAATTGCTGGGTGATCCCTACCCGATGGGGCGGCAGAATGGCGGTGCTCCTTGCGGGATTAGGACTGCCAACGGTGGTTGGTGTAGTTGAGTTTTTCTGGCTGTACGGCCCCTACAAGATACGCTGGGCTATCAATTCGACCATGGTCGCACCTTTCCCCTGGATATGGCTGTTTATTGTGCTACTTTTTACGCCGCTGCTTATTTCGATTGTTTATGCGGCCCGAAGAAGGTGGTCTCATGTGCAAGAAAGCCCGGCAGGATGAGCAGGTACCCATGCCCACCGCCTTGGATTCGGTGGGCCGGAAAGGCCCTAGTATGCGCGCACACCGCTCGCCCGAAGCGGATCAACTGTGGAAGCCGGTCGCTTATGTGGGTTGTTCCCGCTGTGCTAACTGTTCCGCCACCCGTAACGCCCAGGCATAGATGGTGAGCGATGGGTTGACCCGGCTGGAGCGCGGTAACACGCTGCCGTCCACGACGTACAGATTGTCCAGCCCATGCACTTTACCACGAGCATCTACGACCGAATTTTCAGGATCGCGGCCCGCGACCAGGGTACCACAGGCGTGCGCCGTACCCGCCAGCGGAATCGCCTTGGCAGCCGCTGGTAGACCGATTTTCAGCAACGATTGGATAAAGCCGCGCACTAAGCGGCGATGTTCAGCGTGTGCCGCCGGTAGTCGCTCCGGGTCATAATCCAGTTGCGGATAACGTGCGCCATTGAGTTTGGCGATGACGCGATTGGCGGGGTCGGAGCCGTCCTCGGTCTGCAAGAAAAACCCATAGGCCCGCTGGCCAAGCGCTCGGGCCACGCAGCGCGGCACGAAACCCGGAATCAGGGTGCTCAGCAGTTCGCCATCGAAGCCCAGCGGCTGAATGCTGCTATGGGGGAGCCGTTCGTTGAGCAACAACAAGGTTTTCCGCAATAAATCGGTCTTGCGGGTCGCTGAAAACGCCAGCACCGCACTGAGTAGATGGCATTTGTAATTGCGCCCGATGACCTTGGCATTCGGCAAGCGTTCGCTCAATCCACTGTGGGCGAAATAATCTTGCAACAAGCGTGGCGAGTGCAGCGCCCCTGCGGCCAGTAAAACGGTATCGGCTCTAAATTCTGCGCCCGCTTCGGTGCGAACCCCCAGGAGATGCTCCGGTCGGGCAGGGTCAGCGATGAGATCGAGAACTGCCTGACCGGTTAAAATAGTCAGGTTCGGTAAATGCCGCACGGGATCTAGCAAGGCATTCTCACCGTCGGCTTTCAAGTTCTTGACCGAAGCGAAGGCATCAAAGTGGCTGGCTTCTTCGGGATATTCGAGGATATGAGGATCGAGGGCCAGCGTCAGCGGCTGAGCACGCCAGCCCGCGCCATTGCGCGTTAGTTTGCTGACGATAGCTTGCAAATCCGGTTCCGGTTCAAACCGATGGACCTTGAGCAACTGTTCAGCCTGGTCGTAATACGGTGCTAATTCCTGATAGGCCATCGGCCAAGGCAGGCATTGATGGGCTGAGTCGGCCTCAAATTCGTGCGGCTCAAAACGCGCCAGGGCCGCGCCATACCACTTGGTTTTGCCCCCCAGATTAAAGTATTCCTCCGGTGCGAAACTTTCACCGTTTCGGTCAAGCCACGGCTCCTTGCTCTTGAATAGCCCTTGCCGGATCACTTTATCGACATCGAGAGTGCTACCGTCGCGCAGGAGTTCTAGCCCCTTTTCCAGCAGGAGCACCTGCCACCCGGCGCGAGCCAGGGCATAGGCTGCCGCCGATCCGCCTGCACCGGAACCGATGATGAGGATGTCGTACTGAGGTAATGCCATAAATCAACCTCCCTGATCGAAGCCAGGATAGAGGGTCATACCGCCGTCCACGTACAAGGTGGCGCCGGTGACATAATCGGAAGCATCCGAAGCCAGCCAGACCGCAGCTTGGGCGATGTCGTCGGGTTCCCCAACCCGGCGGTAAGGGATCAGCTTCAGCAAATCCGCTTCTGCCGCAGGCGTACTCCAAGCAGCGGCGTTGATCGGGGTCTTGATCGCGCCGGGTGAAATGGCGTTGACTCGAATGCGTTGCGGCGCCAGTTCCTGAGCCAAGGTTTTCATTAGCAGGCTGACGCCGCCCTTGGAGGCAGCGTAGTTGGCATGTCCGGCCCACGGGATAACATCATGCACCGAGGACATGCAAATGATTTTACCGGTGGCGCGTGACAGCTCCGGCGCGATGCCCCGATGCAGGAATTCACGGGCGGCGGCGCGCGAGCAGAGAAATTGGCCTGTCAAATTAATGTCGATGACCTGCCGCCAATCAGCCAGACTCATCTCGACCAGCGGTGCATCTTTTTGCAAGCCGGCATTATTGACCAAAATGTCAATACTATCCCAGGCTGCGAACATCTGGACGAACATCGCCTCGACGTCCTCTTCCCGGCTGACATCGGCACAAATTGCCATCGCTTCACCGCCGTTAGCCTGGATTTGCGCGACCACAGTTTGCGCTCGTTGTGCGCCACCGGCGTAATTGACCACAACTTTGGCTCCAGCCGCTGCCAGCGCCTTGGCAATGGCCGCGCCAATACCGGAACTGGCTCCAGTCACCAGGGCGCGCTGACCCTTCAAAAGGGGTTCACGGGTCTCAGTCAGCGACATAAATTTCTCCTTCAAGAAGATTCTGCATCCAATTCAATTGGATAGAATGGGTTTTATCGTAGTGGGACGCCATGGAAACGGCTTGGTTTTGTCTCGCGCCATCAAAGTGAGCAGGGCAGCCGATAGGTCGGCGCTTAAAACGCCGCCTATTCGCCATTTCCTTCAAATACCTGGGTTGGCATCAATAGCACGGTTAACGGATGGTTGATTCATGGCGATTCCTCACGCATTAAGTCAATAGCAGCTCAATAAAAATCTCTCGTAAAAAATCAGTATGATTTAATGGTGATTGACCTAATAAAAATTGGCCATCATCGAGAATTGTCGAGCAACGATTCCGGCGGATTTATTCATCCAACCGGAAAAGTGCCAGGCTCAATTGCAAATCCGCAATCAGCAACTTGGAAAATTGTTATCCTGATTGAATCCAATGCGCGGGCTTAACGTGCAACTGGTTTTAGCCATACTTGTCGCTGAAGACGACATGGAATTTTTAGCTGTGGGAGATGTGGCTTCTACTCCATTCCAAGGTGTGATAACGCGGGCTTCATTCCAAGCGCTGACAAAAGAGTTTTCCGATCCATGATATTGGATAGTTTGAACAGTGCTGGGGCTTACGCTGCCGTGGCTAGAAACGCTGGAGCCAGCGCTTGCAAAAACAGGGGTCATACCAAAAGCGGAAATTAGGATGATGTTGCGAATCGTCTTATTCATCGAGTGACTCCTCATAGGTTACTAGAGAGATAACAGCAGTGGTTAATCTCTATTTAGCAACCTCCATGCCATCTCAATTAAATAAAAATAAACATTACTATCAATTAGTTATAAATTATGCTGAAGTGCGCTTAAAAAGAGCAGCCGCGATATATCGTAAAGCTGTTAAATAACGTGGTCGGCTATTCTTTCCACTGCAAAGGAGGGTGTTTGCCCAGCTACGCGGCTTTCAATTGGGTTTGCAGAAAAAGCATCCGCGCAACTCTGGCTTTGCACAGTGCTCAGTCGTAGCGCGGTATTTTCTTTGGGGGCGTTATGGCGGGATGACCGCCATTTGATCGGCGGTCGATAGCACTTTGAGATCCTTAAGAACGCGCTTTAAGGTGAAGCGCTAATAAATTCCTCAATTGCTGCTGCCATTTCATTGGGCGCTTCGAGCATCGGAAAGTGGCTGCGAGCGGGCATGGTACGCACCTGGAACCACGGCTGCTCGGCACTGAATGCCTGTTGTGCTGCCAGATAATCTGGGCTGTCCGGCTGGGCATACAAATGCAATACGGATACCGGAGGTTTGAGAGTAGCCAGCGCATGCAGAGGGCTGGTGGCTTGAGCGTAAGCGGCGCTTATTTCCCGACCCGCGCGCGACCACATGTCGAAGCCGTAAGACCCCATATCCTCCCGCACGTAGTAGGAGAGTTCGGGAATAGCCAAGCCCCCGATCCACATCGCAAAGAGTTGTTCGCGGGTCTGCTGCCACCGCATTGAATCTTGAAGCGCCTGGAGTGCTTCAAGAAACGGGGGGGGCGCCGCAAACAGGATCCAGTCGAGCAACACCAGCTTACCGACTTGTGAGCCTAGCCGACGGTGCAGTTCGATGGCGACCCAACCCGCATGCGAAAGCGCGACGGGCACCACCCGCTTCGCACCACTGGCCGCAATCACCGCGAGGGCATCATCAACCAAAGCGCTTGCCCCAAAATCTCCATTGGGTGTTTCAGACTGCCCGTGTCCGCGCCAGTCGAGTACCAGCGTGCGTCGCTGTGCGGCGCACTGGGTAGCAAGTGGCGTAAAAACACGGCGACTGCCACACCAGCCCGGCAGGAAAAGGAGCGCGGGTTCGCCGGTGCCTGCGTCATCGTAGCTGATTCGCATTCCACCCGAGGTTGTTTCTGGCATCGATTTTCTCCAAATAAATAACGGTTAGTGAAATCGCTGAAGGGGATAAGTTCGCTGAGGAATTCGATCTATCGCAGTACGACGCTATTTCGTGGAGTGGTAGGAGAGTCTGTACCAATGCAGAGTGATCGAATGCAGTACATCAAGGCGGGGGTTAATTCAGGCAGATAATTTAGGCTTGCGGATACTTAACTTCTGCATCCGGGAACGCAAAGTGCTGGGATTCAAGTCCAAGATGGTCGCTGCCCCTTGTTCGCCTTCGATCACCCAGCGGGTCCGTTCCAGGATTTTCAGAATATAGGCCCGCTCCATCGCTTCAAAGGATAATAAGGGTTCGGTAGCAGTCGGCGTTTCTTGGGTTTCCAAACGCAGTTCGAGCGCATTATCGATTTCTAATAGCGGACCACGGGCGAGAATAGCAGCCCGCTCGATCACATTTTGCAGTTCGCGGATATTGCCGGGCCACGGGTAATTCAATAGCCGCTCGCACGCCCTGGGGGAGAGATCACGAATCGACTTGCCCATTTTTCGGGCGAACTTGTCTAGAAAAAATCGCGCCAGCAGCGGAATATCGGTCGGGCGCTCGGACAAAGAGGGCATACGAATCGGAAAAACATTCAGCCGGTAATACAGGTCAGCGCGAAAGCCACCTTCCTTGACCATCTTGGCCAAATCGCGATTGGTGGCGGCGACCAGTCGGACATTGACCTTTAGCGTCTGTACCCCGCCGACGCGCTCGAATTCCTGATCCTGCAACACCCGTAACAGCTTGGCCTGAGCGCCAGCCGTTAATTCGCCAACCTCATCCAGAAACAAAGTGCCGCCATCGGCCAGTTCAAAACGGCCCTTGCGCTGGGTGGTTGCGCCGGTAAAGGCGCCCTTCTCATGGCCGAACAGTTCGCTTTCTACCAGTTCGCCGGGCAAGGCGGCGCAATTGACCGGGACAAACAGCTTGTCCCGCCGGTCACTCATGTCGTGAATAGCCCGCGCGATGACGCTTTTACCAGTGCCGGTCTCGCCAGTCAGTAAGACTGTGGAATCGGTGCTTGCTACTTGTTCGGCATAGGCAAAAGCCTCCTGCATAGCGGGCGACTCGCCGACAATATGATCGGGGCTTTGTCGGGTTTTAATCTCCTCCTGAAGATAAACTTTTTCCAGTTGCAGCTTTTTGAGGGTTGCCTCCGACTGCCAGCGTTCGGTCATGTCCCGCAGGATCACGGTAAAAAACTGTCGGCCCTCAATCTTCAGTGGCGACAGCGTAGCCTCGACTGGAAATTCCTCGCCATCATGACGGCGTGCGGTCAATCCTTCAGGCGCCCATAGCTGTTGGGACGTCACCGTGGCCGGTTGGACAGCCAGGCAATAGCCCTTGAGCAGATTGCCAAACCGTTTGGACAGAAAAGGCTCGAAAGGCTGGCCGATAGCCTGCGCCGCCATGCAGCGGAAGATCTTTTCAGCGGCAGGATTAAACAAAGTAATGTGCTGTTCGGCGTCGAGGGTGATAATCGCGTCCATGGCGCTCGCCAAAATACTGGACAAGCGTTCCTCGCTCTTGCGCAGCGCCTGTTCAGCTTGCTTGCGCTCCAGCTCGGCGCGGGCGCGAGCGGCGAAAATGCGCATCAGCGCCAGGCCCCGAAATTCCTTGACGGTCGGTTGGTCATGCAAGATAGCCAAGTGGCCCATCATTTCGCGGCCCGACTCAGAGATCAGCGGCACGCCAAAATAACTTTCGATTCCCAAATCCTTGAGCCGCAGATGATGGGGAAACGCCTCCCATACCTTGTGGGTGTAATACACCGTTTCACCGCGCATCACGATCTCGCAGGGGGTATGTTCCAGATCGAATTCAATATTGTCGGCGGGTTTGTCATTGAACCAGAACGCCAAGGTACGGACTCGGGCGCCGCTCGGCAGCAATTCGCTGACGAAAGCGTGACGCACGTTCAGCCCCCGCGCCAGTTCTCGCACCAGGGCGCGGAAGAATTCGGCGCCGGTGGCGGTGGCGGTGCCCTCGACGATGGAACGCAAGGCCAGATGTATGGCGTCGCGCTCGTCGGCGGGTAGAAGTTCGATATCGCTGCGCGGCGTGGCGCGTCGGTCAGCAGAGATAACCATATCGTTCATGGTCAAACCTTTAGAAAACGGTTTTTCAGAAAGCGATCTTTCGTTTTATTTATAGCGGTTTTTGCTGAATTTTATAGGTGGTTCCGTTCTTTATCTTGTCCATTCCACTAGCAGTCACGATTGTTCCTAAAGAATGGAAAAAAGACAATGGGGTGTTTTTAGTCCACCCCATTGGAATCAGTAATGGCCACTGCGGGCTGTGAAAAAAGAGTGCCACTTAATAAGCAGCATTATTTGCTGTTGAAGCCCTGCCGAATTTCTTTTGCATCTAAAACGCCATCTTTGTTGGTATCCATTTTAGCCCAGGCTGCCATATCCTTACTATGCTTCATGTATTCTTCCTTGGTAATTTTACCATCATGGTTCTCATCCATTTCTTGTGCATTTTTCATGTTGAAGCCTTGGGCGAACGCAACACCCATAGCTAGAGTGGAAATCAGGATAACAGGCAGTTTGATCGACGTTTTCATTGCAATTTCCTCGATACTTTAGGTCTAGTACTCAGTGGTTGTACTGCCGCTTGCTGGGCGGTAGCGCTTCAGACGTGGATATCGATTCTGCGAATTGTCTTGTCCAACAAGGCTGGACAGATTGATATCCACGTCGGAAACTCTATCGTGAATTTCATTTACCAAAGCCCCTCCTTGACATAAAGCTTGCTCAATAAAGTCACCTGCAACAGGATGGCTTTTAGAAACGCCGACTGCATCCGCTCAATATCTTGAGGACTCAGCCCGTGATCGATCAGCAGAGTATTGGCTGTGGCGAGTAGGGGAAACGACAGGGCGATCAGATACCGAAAATCGGGTAACCGTGTGAGCAACGCTTGCGCTGATGGATTTAACGGGAGTTCGGCATACAATTGCCGAAGCCACAAGGACTCGTGCGGCGAAAGACAGGTTTCGGAAAGCCAGCGTTGAAAGATCTGGCGAAGCGGGGGGCAACTTTCCATGACGTTCCCCGCTGTCCCGTTATGTAATACGGCTAGCGCATCTGCAAGCGCTGGATAGGCCGCTACCATGCCGAGCACCCGGTCGAGATAATCATCGGCCTGCTCTTGCAGAATCCGCCATAGTTTGCGTAAGGCCCGCTCGTCAGCCGCGGAAAATAGGCCGATTCTCCAGAGTAATTCGATTTCTTCCACACTCGGAAAGCTCGCTGGAACCGTTTCGACCACGCTGACTGCATCGACGGGTTGCGCCTGGTTATTCATAGAGTGTCGATCTCGACGAGCGTGGGGAAAGGGCGGCTCAGCGGCGAATTAGCCGACCGATCCAATGATCCAGAGACAGCTTGCCAGGGCCGTGGCAGAAGGTGATGAACAGCAACAATCCCCAAACCTGATGATCTTTCAAACCCACTTCGGTCAGTTCGGGGTAGGAACTGACAGCGATGGCATTGAATACGAACAGCACCAGTGCGGCGTAGCGGGTTCCCAGACCCAGCAGTAGAAACACCGGCAGTAATAGCTCCGTCGCCGTGCCCATATAAGCCGCCAGCGTGGGCGGCAACAGTGGCACATGGTATTCATACTGGAACAGCGTGAACGTGCTCTCGGTTGGAAATACGCTCACTGGATAGGTGAAGGTATGCCCAAACAACGTGAAGCTACCGGTCAGGGTCTTGGTCAGACCGGACGCGAAGAACGCGCTGGCGACCCAGTAGCGAGCCATTAAATCGGCGACCGGCGTCAGCCGTTCGCCGATCTTGTGAACTAGGTCATCCGCTTTTTTCATCAGCGGCGCGGTTCTCGCCCAGAAAGAAAGAGGGGGTGGCTCGTCGAGCAGGTGGGTGGTGGCCATCATCGCGTTCTCCTGAAAGGGTTGAGGTCATCGGTGCTTACGCACGAAGTGAATGAAAACTGACGAGCGCGCCGTGCATGACATGCCGGCTAAAGCAGGCGGGTAAATCAAGGGTTGGTTGCGCGGCCATCGCCCGCTCGCAGGCCGTGGCGAAATCCTGCTGGTCGGCCAAAGCCTGGAGGAGGGTGAATTCGCCGTTTTCCAGCGGCCAAAATTCGATCTCTAAATTGTTGCGGCGGATAATCAGCAACTGGATGCCGCCTTCGCTCAAATCCACGGACGCATCGCCAGCGTCATCGTCTTGGTTAATCTGCCAGATGTGGAGAATTGGAAACGCCGACTTGAGCAAGCGGGCGGCGGGATGGAGTTGAAACTGCAATTCGCCTTGCCGTTCGGCCGGTACCTCAGCCAGCGCTGCCAAGTCGAGCGCCGGATGGCGAGCCGCATCAGCAACGTCGTGGTAGAGCCATTCCAGCCGCGCCACATCGGGGAGGTACGCTAGATGAGCGACCGACTCGAACGTCTCAAGAAAGTAAGGGAAATGTTCTCCGAAAACGTGTAGGTCGCCTGAATGGGACGGATGATGAATGCGGTATTGCGCCGCTGCGTACTGAAAAAACTTCTCACCCACTAACCGGCGGACGACCGGATACACCGCAGCGAGCGCACCATGCAGGTTCAATGCGACATTGTTGCGGTAAACCTGCAACCGGCGGTCGCCACTCAATCCCCGAGCTAGAATTTGATGGTCAAAATCCCCACTGCGTCCGTCCAGCACGGCGGCAGCAAAGCCTAATTGCAATTCACGCAGCCTGGACATGACATTCCTCCAGAATGGCATCGGCGTGCTCGGCCTCGGCGACCAGCACCGCCAGTTCGGGTAGATCGGTATCCCATTCGACCAAGGCTGGAATGGCGCCGAACCGCGCCACGGCCTGTCGATACAGCACCCACACCGCCGGATCGACTGGACGGCTATGCGTGTCGATCAAAATTTCACTGCCAGCAAAACGATTCACGGTAAAGCCAGCCAGATGGATTTCCCGGACGAGATGGCGCGGAATCGCCCGTAGATAAGCGCTGGCATCGAAGCCGTGGTTGCGGGCGCTGACGTAGATATTGTTGACATCGAGCAGTACGCCACAGCCGCTACGTTCGGCCAGCACCGTCAGAAATTCCCATTCAGGGATGGCCGACGCTGCGTATTGCAGATAGCTGGACGGGTTCTCGATCAGGATTTGCCGACCCAGCGCGTCTTGTACTTGCACCACACGCTTGCTGAAATGATCCAGCGCGTCTTCGGTATACGGCAGCGGTAACAGGTCGTTGAGATAGCGCCCACCGACTGAACTCCAGGATAAATGTTCCGAAACCAAGGTCGGCTCAAAACGCTGAATCAATCCTTTCAGTTTGGCGAGATGGCGCTGATTAAGCGGATCGGTCGAGCCGATGGATAGACCCACGCCGTGTAAGCTCAGGGCATAATGGGCGCGGATGCGCTCCAGATAATCCAAGGGCTTACCGCCTGCGCCAAAATAGTTCTCGCTGTGGACTTCCAACCAGCCGACCGGTGGCAAGGTTTCCAACACGGCGTCGTAGTGATCGGCCCGCAGGCCGATTCCGGCACGGGCCGGAATCGAGCTGGGACCAAGCCTGGACGCGCCTGGCTTGGTGCTCATAGCAATCGCCTTACGCCTTTGGCTGAGTGCTGCCGCCAATGATTTTTTCGCAGGTGCCCTTGGGAACGAACACCCAGGAATCCCCTTGACCGTCCTTGTTGGCCTGACCGGCGCACGCATGAGCATCGGTTTTGCAGTCATTCTTGCCCGCCTTAACGACGCCGTAACACTTCTCGGCATTTTTATCATCGGCGGCGACTGCTTGACTGGCATTGGCGACCAAACCAAGGGCGAAAACGCTGGCCAGGGCGGAATTGACGAGGGTTTTGCTATTCATACTATGTGACTCCTAAAGAGTGGATTGAAACCTACTACATTGCATCATTGTGGAATGGCGACATTCTCACAGTTGCCAGACCACGCTTATCAATACGCCGTCTGGGCTGGGTCTGGATGCACCGTCGAAATGAAAAAACCTAGTGAGGTTGACTCTGAGGTTCGAACGGTGACGACCTATAGCGATCTATTTCAAATGGCGTGCCAAGTGAAAAAAATAAAATATAAGCAATGTTTTTCAAATAGTTAATTAAATTATATGAAACAAAGGAAAGCGATACGAAGCTAAAGAGCTTCGCTATTTCGTGGCCACCGCGATATCACGCGGCCAAAAGGAAGGGTTCTAGTGGGTCACTTGCTTTGCTCGTCGCCATGACTGATTCACGAGGGATAAGCGATGAGTTGATAGCGAAGCAGGAAGGTAGCCATGGCCCGCAGTCCCAAGAACCCGCTGCGGCCGCTCCTTGAAGAGGAGCGTCAACAACTTATCCCTTGAGTCGAGGCCAAGCGATTGCGGCCAGCCCAGTGGCGCGCTAAAGCGGTGCTGGCGGTGGCGGTGGCGGATGGCCACAGCTACACCGATACCGCACGGGCGGCGGGTCGCCTATCGGGCGATGTGGTGGCGGCCTTGGTGGCGCGTTTCAATGCCGAAGGTCTGGCGGCGGTGGTCCCCCGGCAGGGGGGGTGGTCACCCGCGCGATGATACGTCCGTGGAGCGAGAACGGATTCTGGCGGACGCGCGTCGGCCCCCGGATCGCAAGTGCTTCGGGCGAAGAAATGAGTTTTTATCATTCAAGGTTAGAGAGATCGGGAGTGGAGAGAGAAAACGATCCGGGGCAGAATGTTTGAAAATGATTTTCAAATCGGCCTATTACGATAGGCTCGAACAAACTCTGCAAGCTCCGTTTTATCCAGTTTACCCACCACGCAGTAATTGATGCCCGCCTCCGCCCATAATTCCAGGCTGAAGCCTTCATCCAAAAACTGTTGAGGCACCGCTTTTGGGAGGGTTTCCGCCAGCCAGACAAACATGTTGATGGCAGTCGCGCCGCGCTGGTAGACGATGGCGGCCAGTTCGCGGTCATAGAGGTACTCCAAACGGCCGCCCACCAAAGTGAAACCTTGGGTGGAGATATCCTTGATGGGTGGTACAAAATTCAGCTTGTCTTGAAACCAGGCCCGGACAGTTGTCGGGTCAGAGGATGCGATATCCGTCAGGTGATCAGCGAGCAGCGAACGCGTATGTCCGGCGATGGCCTCATCAAAAAACCGCTCATCCTGACCGGACATCACTAAAAAGTAAGTCAGGCCCCCTGCGAGTACCGCCACGCTGGCGAGCGCCGTGCCGAATGCAAACCAACGTCTAGGGAACGATAATAGGGAAGGCGTCACCCGTTCAGCGGGCAACGCAGCCAGAACGCGGATTGGAAACCCTTTGGGCATCGCAAATTGTCCCGCCGCGTGTTTTTTGAGGGCTGCGCGCAGCGTCAATTGCCGCTTACGGACGCGCCGGCACGCTTCGCAAGTCGCTAAATGTTCACCCAGACGGACTGTCTCGGCGGGCGACAACTCGCCATCAAGATCCCCGTGCAATAGAACCCGGAAAGCGTCGCAGTGCATCAAGATTCCCCACTTTGATCCGCCAGGTATTTCCACAACAGCGCCCGTCCGCGCGCCAGGCGCGACATGACTGTGCCCGTGGGTATAGCCACAATATCAGCAATCTCGCGGTAAGAATAACCTTCCAATTCTCTGAGGACGATGACCTCTTTAAATTCTATCGGCAACCGTTCCAGGGCCTGACAAACGCGCTGCTGGCTCTCTTCCCGCAATAACCAAGCCACGGGATCCTCATTCGGTTGATGGACCGACGAACCGTCCTCCTCCAAGCTGTGCATCGTTTCATCAAATTCTTCGGTAACGGGTCCGCGCTGGCGACGTTTCAGCCAGCGGTAACAGGCATGGCGAACGATGGTCAAGAGCCACGCCTTGCCGTTTTCGCCTTCAAAGCCGGCAATGGACGTAAACGCCGAGACACAAGCCTCCTGTACTAGATCTTGCGCATCGCTCTCGTCGCGAACCAGCCAGCGCGCCAGTCGATAAGCCGCGCTCAGGTGCGGCAGCACGACCGTTTTGAAACGCCTGGCCCGCGAGAATTCAGCCAATTCTAATACCTCATCAGTGAGAAGCCCCAGATCCGTATTTTTATTCCCGTCCGGGGTCATGTCGGTTCAAGAATTTTTCCACTCGGCCGGAATAAATTCGCTCGAAGCGGTATTCAGTCCTCATGAGAGCCAAACGAATGCCTGAATTTCAGCGCCATCGCTCGAATAGTAGCAGGGCGCTGGTGCGAGTTCAGTAGGCCGCTCACCGAGTAGTCGCCAGCACCCCTAGCGCGGTAACTGGGCCTTTTCGACCGAACCACGGCGCATCGTCTCGTTCGGCGGATCGTTCACAAAATCGCTACCGTGCTGTTGATTTCCGTTCTCATTACATCAGGAGAATTTCCATGGGTCTTGAACCGAATGTTGGCCCGGCCACCGCATCGACCGGCGCCGCCATTGATTTCAATGCAATCAAGCAACGCCAGCAGGCCACTTGGGCCAGCGGGGATTTCGCGATGATCGGGGTAACCCTCCAGATCGTCGGCGAGTCGCTGGCCGAAGCGGCTGAGGTGCGCGCCGACGAGCGGGTGTTGGATGTGGCGGCCGGTAACGGCAACGCGACGCTAGCGGCCGCTCGCCGCTTCGCGCAAGTTACCTCGACCGACTACGTACCGCATTTGCTCGAAAAAGGCGCCGCGCGCGCAGCGGCCGAAGGTTTGGACATTCGATTCCAAACGGCAGACGCCGAAGCGCTACCTTTTGCTGACGGTTCTTTCGATGTCGCGCTCTCCACCTTCGGCGCGATGTTTGCCCCCGATCAGACTCAAGCAGCGCGCGAGCTGCTGCGCGTGGTGCGTGGCGGCGGCCGGATTGGTATGGCCAATTGGACGCCTGAAGGCTTTATTGGCCGATTGTTTAAGCTGATCGCCTGCTACGCTCCGCCACCGGCTGGTCTTAAATCTCCGGTGCTGTGGGGTTTCGAACCGCGCCTTAAGGAACTGTTCGGAGCTGAGGCTAGCGCCATTCACTGCGCGCGGCGAAATTTCAATTTTCGCTATCGTTCAGCCGCTCATTGGATCGAGGTGTTTCGTAACTACTACGGGCCGACGCACAAGGTGTTTGCCGCGCTCGATGCGGCTCGCCAAGCTGATTTGACCGCCGATCTGACGACCCTATTGGAAGAGTTTAACCTCGGTGGCCTTCACTCCTTGGTGGTGCCGGGCGAATATCTTGAAATCGTGATCGCGAAAAAACCGGTTCCCTAATCAATTGCAGGCGTTCGTGTAGATCACGATCTCGAACGCCTTTTCAAACTTTTCCGGCGGCCAATTCGCCACCACTTGCCCCAATTGTTATGGCGGATGGAACATGCATTGTTCCATCACTTTGAACCGACCTAACGAATGGAACCCACCATTATTTTATTTCCGCACGAGCGCCAAACGGACTTTTCAATTTTATTCGCCATACCGGAATAAATGAGGCTCGAACGGTATTTAGCTATATGAGAGCCAAACGAGCGGACGGATTCAAGTCCCATTGGGTGTCCGCCAAGACGCTGGCGCACAGGCCGCCGATTTCTTAGCGAGCGGTCGCTAGCTGCCAGGCGATCAGTCATTTTCCATTGATCCACGGAGAACTCTTATGTTGAGTAGAACGTTAAGTCTCGCGATGCTAGCACTGACCTTGGGGATCGCTCCATCCGCTCGGGCGGATACGAGCGTTTACGAGCAGAAAAATTTAGTGTCCGACCGAGCAGGTGCTGCTGCCAATACCGATCCGAAGCTCGTCAATGCTTGGGGCATCGCCTTCAACCCCAACGCTCTAGTTTGGGTAGCCAACACTGGAACCGGTACCTCCACACTTTACGACGGTGCGGGAACGCCTTCTACCTTGGTCGTTACTATTCCTGGCGGCAACCCGACCGGAATCGTCTTCAACAGCTCCAATGATTTCGTGGTCGGCGCTAACCCCAGCCGCTTCATCTTCGCTACCGAAAGCGGCACTCTGGCGGCTTGGGCACCCGCTCCTTCCTCTCCCCCGCCCACCATCGCCGTCACCGTCCACGATAATTCAACTGCCGGTGCGATTTATAAAGGTCTTGCCTTGGCTGCGAATGGTACCGGGCATTTCCTCTACGCAACGGATTTTCACAATAACAAAATCGTCGTCTTCGACAAGGATTTCAAACCTGTCACGCTTTCGGGTTCTTTCAGCGACCCGAGCTTGCCTTCTGGTTTCGCACCGTTTGGTATCCAAAACCTTAATGGTGATCTTTATGTAACCTACGCCCAACAAGACCACAATCGGGAAGATGATGTGGCGGGTCGCGGCCTTGGCTTCATCAATGTCTTCGATGCCAATGGCCATCTCGTGCGGCGTTTGGCGTCACGCGGCACGCTTAATGCGCCTTGGGGGATGGCGATTGCTCCCGCCAGCTTTGGTCGGTTTAGCAATCATTTACTCGTCGGTAATTTCGGAGATGGGGCCATTAGCGCTTATGAACTCATAACCGGTAAGTTTCACGGTCGATTGCAGCAAGCCGACCGCCAGCCCCTCCGGATCGACGGCCTTTGGGGCTTGAGTTTCGGCAATGGTGTTGCCAATCAACCGACTAACACCTTGTTTTTTACCGCCGGTCCCAATGACGAGCAGCACGGCCTTTACGGCCGGATTGATGTGATTACCGCCCATAATGGAAATGATGATTCTCTCAAGGAAAGTGACATCAGCACTGATGATTCGGGTAACAGCGGAAATGACGATCCGGAACCTTATCGCTAGTCACTCGTAGTACCGACCGACCTCAATGCGCCCGTGAAGTCCAGGAAATTCAACAATGAACATTTTAAAATTCACATTTTGGCCCAGGAATTCAATAGGGAATACATCTTGCCGTAGCACTGCCTTGCGGTCGGTTATCGTCCTGTTTGCAGTCGGCTGCACGTCGAAACTCCTCGTGCCGCCCGATGTGCCGACGATGCTCCAGCCGCCTCAAGATCAATCAGTCTTTCTAGAGGCGTGGGCGACGGGTGTACAAATCTATGAGTGTATCGCCAAGCCTGAAGCCCCCTCGGGCTTCGGGTGGAATTTCAAAGCACCAGAGGCCACGCTGACGGATCGCGCAGGTCATCCCATCGGCAAACACTATGCCGGGCCGACTTGGGAATCCATCGATGGGAGTACCGTGGTCGGTGAACTTAAGTCACGCAATCCCGGCCCGGAGCCGTCCGCCATTCCCTGGTTACTCTTGACCGCTAAATCGACTACGGGCGCAGGCGATTTCAGCCGCGTCCAGAGCATTCAGCGGGTCCATACCACAGGCGGCATCGCACCCTTGCAGCCTTGTTCTTCCCGCAATGTACAGCAGACGGTGCGTGTACCGTATGCAGCCACTTACTACTTTTATCGCACAACGCTCTAATCAAATAGCACGCTCAACTAGAACTTGTTGAGCCGAATCCATTACACGCTGACGTACTTTACAACCACTGTGAGATATTTAGCCATGACCCAGCTATTACTCATTATCTGTGTGGCGCGCGGATCGCATCAAGGCTAATTAGAATTGGGTTTGAGACAATAGTATATCGGAGGTTAAAGGGTATTTCCTCTTTGGCGACACGGTACTGGATAAGCATCACTCCCAATGAATCGTATGGAGGCGTTGCGAATGAAATGCCAAGGCTATTATCAATAGGTGTTGGGGTTGGGGTTGTGCGTTCTTGGCCTGGGTTCAGGCCAAATTTGACCGTTCAAACTGAACACATCACCTTGTCAATACAAGCACACCTTGTTGAGAGATTACTTCATTGAGCATAAAAATTTATTACTTAATATGATCTTTGCGTAAGTTCTATTGGTTTTAAGTTTTCAGAAAAATTGGCAAGAAAATTGCTAAAACTACCTACCTTCACATCAAGACCTTCGTATTTTTTACACCTTAAGGATTAAAACATGGCCTGTAATACTTTTGTAGCTATTCGATTTACACCCTCTTATGCTCGGCAAACAGAATGGCCTGATCATTTTGAAAAAGTATGTGACATATTGGGTTTAAAAACCCAATCTCCGGCTCCCAAGGATTTTGTTGAGGCCGTTTGTAATTGGCAAAAATCCCATCCGCCTCTTGTCGCTGATGGGATATTGGGGCCGGCCACTTGGCGTTCCATGTACCCAATCATCAAGAAATATCAGCGTGGAGCAGCACGAGTAGGTGCTCGACCTGAGTGGGTAAATCGTATTAAATCGCAGAATACTGTTTCGGCTCCTCAAGGCTTTTCTGAAACCATAAACACTGCGATCAACAAGGCCGCCAATCAGGTAGCGGAAGGCATCAAGACTGTAATATCCGGTCCAAAAATCCCCATGGGCCCGTTACCTCCACCGACGGTACTACCCAATGCCGAAGATCTTTTGATTAAAGAAATGGTGGCACTTCTCAGGCATGATTCCCATACCCCAGTTGAAGTCAGTATCCGCTATGTTCAACATGTGACGTCTATCCATATTGCCGATACTATTTCGACTCAATCCGTTTTATCACCTTGGGTGAGCTTAGTAGGTACGCTCAAGGTAGGCCAAGTGTGGCCAGGCATAAAAGGAGGGGTGAGGATCATTCTTAGTTTAACGCCTGGATTCTCTCTGGATAACACCTTGGTAGGGGAAGTGGTTTTTGTCACCGAAAGTGGTCGATTTTACGCGCAGAATCTTGAAGGGTGGGTGAATGATTACACAGCGGCATTTATCAGTGGGCTGACCCGCTCCTTAACCCCACTCAAAACAATGCTTGATATCGAAGCTAAATTTTTATTGGGTGCAATATCGGCAACGAGCGGCTACGCAGCTTTATTTGTTGTCACAGCCAGTGTAGTCCCATGGTGTTATAAAAATCAAACGGCCATTCGAATTAGTGTGGCTGCTGTCTATGTCTTATATGAAGCCTGTCAAGTTATCAAAACCCTCGCCCCGAAGCTGTATGATAAAGTATTTTGGGTGTGTCTAAAACGAATTTTATCGGAGATTCCTAATTCGGCATTACGCGATGAAAAAATTATGGCCTTTTTCGTGGGTCAGATGATATGGAAATTAGGTAAGGCAGCCTTGACGAAAGATTTTAGTGCGGGCCTGGATACACTCAAATTGTTAGCGAAATATATCGTAGTGGCTTTGGGAAAGGCGGCTATACCGATAGTAAGTGCGGCCGCAAAAGCGGTTCCTGGTGCTGCCAAGCATATAAATGCCGACCAACAATTGGTAAAGGATTTACGTGATATTGGTATCTCAATCATTGTGGAGGAAGCCTATGCAATTAACCAAGAAATTAAAAAACATACCCAAAAAATACAAGAACAACTCGAAAAGCTTAAAAAGGCTTTAGAGCAATTGGCGGGCACACTAACCGCGCTGTAGTAGGGTTTTTTGTTCTAATGATATGGATGAGGGCTAGCTACGTTGGCAGTATCTAGGGCCTTCTTGAGCGATGAATCGTCTAATCCAGACTGCGCGAGTTGCGAGGGTTCTGATGTACGCGATTACCCACAAATCATCCTGAGGGGACGAAGGCTTGTTGAATGGCGGCGATGCCGCAGCCAGTGCCAAAGTGGGCTATTGCACTGGCTGCGGCATCGCCACCTCGTTTAGGCAAACGGGGGCAAACCCTTGCCTCGCTCAACGGTGTCTTAAAAAACCACCTGCGGCACCGTGCCGACGGGCGCAAGGTGGCCACGCTGGCAGATGGCTGACTGAAAATGGCTCGGTCAAAGCCACCGCGCAATAGCTACGGTTTGGATGGCCGGCATAGACCCCAGGCAACCAATCGCCAGATGGCTCGCCTTCGGGGGCACTTGCCGATATAAAGTGACCTCTTTGTCGAAGGTTGCGAGCCGTACCCCATGCCCATCAAAAAATCCGACCTCTATTCTTCCCTCTGGGCCTCCTGCGATGAACTGCGTGGCGGCATGGATGCCAGCCAATACAAGGACTACGTTCTGTTCATGCTGTTCATCAAGTACATCAGCGACAAGTACGCTCACAGCGATGACTTTGCCCCGCCGGTCGTCATTCCCAAAGGGGCCAGTTTCAAGGACATGATCGCCCTTAAGGGCAAGAGCGACATCGGCGACAAGATCAACACCCAGATCATCCAACCCCTGATCGATGCCAACATCCGCTTGGCGCACAGCGACTTCCCGGACTTCAACGACCCCAACAAGCTGGGCGAAGGGTCGGCGATGGTGGAACGTCTGTCTAACCTGATCAGCATTTTCCAGAAGCCGGAGCTGGATTTCTCGAAGAATCGCGCCGAACACGACGACATCCTCGGCGACGCCTACGAATACCTGATGCGTCACTTCGCCCAGGATTCCGGCAAGAGCAAGGGGCAGTTCTACACGCCGTCCGAAGTCAGCCGGGTGATCGCCAAGGTGATCGGCATTGCGCCGGAGAACACCAAGGCCGCCACCACCGCCTACGATCCGACCTGCGGCTCCGGCTCGCTGTTGCTGAAAGTCGCCGCCGAAGCCGGTCGCAAGATCACCCTGGAAGGGCAAGAAAAAGATGTCACCACCGCCGGCCTGGCGCGGATGAACATGATCCTGCATGACTTCCCCACCGCCACCATCCTCTCTGGCAACACCCTGGCGGCCCCCAAGTTCAAGGAGGGCGAGCGACTGCGCACCTACGACTACGTGGTCGCCAACCCGCCCTTTTCCGACAAGACCTGGAGCACCGGCCTGGCCCCGGAGGACGACCTTTATCAGCGTTTCAGTTGGGGCGCGCCGCCCGCCAAGCAGGGCGATTATGCCTACCTGCTGCACATCATCCGCAGCATGAAGGGCGCCGGCAAGGCCGCCTGCATCCTGCCCCACGGCGTGCTGTTCCGAGGCAATGCCGAGGCGGTCATCCGCCAGCGACTGGTGCGCTCCGGCATCCTCAAGGGCATCATCGGCTTACCCGCTAACCTCTTCTACGGTACCGGCATCCCCGCCTGCATCCTGGTGCTGGACAAGGAAAACGCCACCGCCCGCAAGGGGGTGTTCATGATCGACGCCAGTAAGGGCTACATCAAGGACGGTAACAAGAACCGCCTGCGCGAGCAGGACATCCACAAGATCGTGGACACCTTCACCCGGCAGGTCGATACTCCGCGCTATGCCCGCAGGGTGCCCTTTGCCGAGATTGCTGACGCGAAGAACGATTTCAATCTTAACCTGCCGCGCTATATCGACAGCAGCGAACCGGAAGACCTTCAGGACATCAATGCCCACCTCAACGGCGGCATCCCGGAGCGGGACATTGATGCCTTTGCCGCAGACTGGCAGCAAATGCCCGGCTTGCGCGCGGCGTTGTTTGAATCGGCCGGCCGCCCTGGCTACGCGCGTCTCACGCGGCCGCTGACCGAGATCAAGGCCACCATCCTCCGTCACGCGGAGTTCATCGCCTTTACCGAAAAGGTGAACACGCTGTTCAGCAAATGGCGCGAAGCGCTCACACCCAAGCTGGTGGGTTTTGCTCAGAACGATCATCCCAAGGCCCTGATCGGCACCGTCTCCGAGACCCTGCTCGCCACCTTCCAGGCCGCGCCCCTGCTCGATCCCTACGCGGTTTATCAGCACCTGATGGACTACTGGGCGGAAACCATGCAAGACGACGCCTATCTGATCGCCGCTGATGGCTGGGTGGCCAAACCAGCGCGTATCGTCGAAACCGACAAGAAGGGTAAAAAGAAGGATAAGGGCTGGGCCTGCGAGCTGATCCCCAAGCCCTTTCTCGTTGCCCGCTACTTTGCCCAGCAACAGGCGGCGCTGGAGGCCAAACAGGCCGAACTTGAAGCTGTCGCCAGCCAGGTTAGCGAACTGGAAGAGGAACACGGAGGTGAGGATGCCGCCTTTTCCGGCTTCGAGAAGATCAACGCCGCCCAAGTGAAAGATCGCATCAACGAAATCGGTCATGATCCCGACGCCAAGGACGAACTGGCGGTGCTGAGGCAATGGCTCCAGTTGAGCGACCAAGAAAGCAAGCTCAAGAAAGCGGTCAAGGAACTGGACGTCCAACTCGACCAGCAGGCCCATGACCACTACGCTAAGCTGAGCGTGGCGGAGATCAAAACGCTGGTGGTCGATGACAAATGGCTGGCACGGATTGCTGCCGACCTGCAAGGCGAACTCGACCGTGTAGGCCAAACTCTGACCGGGCGCATCCGCGAACTGGCTGAACGTTACGCCACGCCGCTGCCGCAACTGGTGGATGAGGTGGCCGTGCTGTCGGCCAAGGTGGAGGAACACCTCAAGCGGATGGGGGCGGTATGGAGGTGAGGCCTGAACTTAAGCGCACTGCTGCCTTAGCCCTACCTGAAGACTGGGATATTCGAAAAATTTTTGAGATCGCTGGGTATCAAAAGGCCCGCTTTAATGATGGCGACTGGGTGGAGGCTGAACATATCACTGACAAAGGTATCAGGTTAATTCAGACGGGAAACATTGGTGTCGGGCGATATGTAGAGAAAGAAGGGAAGAAATACATATACAAAGCTTCGTTTGAGAAACTTAAGTGTAAGCTATTAATTGTCGGTGATTTGTTGATTTGCCGCCTTTCCGAGCCGGCTGGTCGTGCATGTATCTTGCCTGATCTGGGTGAGGGAAACGTCATTACATCTGTGGATGTAACGATTTTTAGGCCGAATCCTGATAGTGCGGACCGTGAGTATCTTGTGCAGTACTTCTCAACACCGCAGTGGTTCGATGCAGTTCTAGAGCACGTTGGTGGGACGACACATAAGAGAATATCTCGTGGTGCGCTTGGAAAAATATCAATTCCTATAGGAGTTACGCAGTTGAAATTCTAAGTGATTGATTAATAGAAGATTTCTGTTGTCTGCTGCACAGGTCGATTTCTTTTAAAATCAGAGCGTTAGAGACCCAACTGCGTAACTCCTATCCTATTCCAAATCGGATAGAAGAACAACGCGCCATCGCCACCGCCCTGTCGGATGTAGATGCGCTGCTCGACGGCCTGACCCGCCTGATCGCCAAGAAGCGCGACCTCAAACAGGCCACTATGCAGCAACTCCTTACCGGGCAAACCCGACTGCCGGGGTTTAGCGGGGAGTGGGAGGTGAGGTATTTGGGGGATTTATGCAAACTAAAAAGCGGGGAAAGCATTACCGCAGCTAGGATTGATGGACACTCTGCCTATCTGTGTTATGGCGGCAATGGTTTGCGTGGTTACACCTCGACTTTTACGCATGATGGGAAATACGCCTTGATTGGTCGGCAAGATGCTTTGTGTGGGAATGTTGTTGGAGTCGAAGGTCGGTTCTTTGCGTCTGAGCACGCGCTTGTAGTAACCGCAAACACGGATATAGCAATCGAATGGCTGACCTATGTGTTGAGTCGCATGAACCTCAATCAGTACTCTGAATCGTCAGCTCAACCTGGCTTGTCTGCCTCTAAGCTGGTGATGTTAAGAATTGATGCCCCTTCAACAGCGGCCGAACAAACCGCCGTCGCCGCCCTGCTCTCCGACCTGGACGCCGAACTGGCCGCTCTTGAAGCCCGCCTGAGCAAAACCCGTGCCCTGAAGCAGGCCATGATGCAGGAACTGCTGACCGGGCGGATTCGCCTGTTATGAACACCTTGCCGGCTGCTGATACGGCGCTGGTGGCCGAGCTGCGCCAACTGATCGACGCCGCCCGCCAGCGGGCCGCCACAGCGGTGAATGCCGAGCTGACCCAACTGTACTGGCGGATCGGCGAACGCATCCACCGCGAAATCCTCGGCAGCCAGCGGGCGGGCTATGGCGAGGAGATCGTCGCCACGCTAGGTCGGCAACTGAGCGCCGACTATGGGCGCGGCTGGAGTGCGCGGCAGTTGCGACTGTGCATCCGCTTCGCCCAGACTTACCCCGACGCGCAGATTGTGTACACGCTGTGTGCCGAATTGAGCTGGTCACATCTGCGGCTGATCGCGGCCCTCGACGATTCGTTAAAGCGCGACTTCTACACCGAGTTATGTCGGTTGGAAGGCTGGAGCGTGCGCCAGTTGCAGGAGCGTATGCAGTCCATGCTGTTTGAGCGCTCGGCGATCTCGAAGCAGCCGGATGCTACCCTCCGCCACGATCTGGAACAGTTGCGCGAACAGGGCCAGCCCTCGCCCGCGCTGCTGCTGAAAGACCCCTATGTGCTGGACTTTCTCGGCCTCCACGACCGTTACCTGGAAAAGGATCTCGAAGACGCCATCCTGCGCGAGATTGAGCAATTCCTGCTGGAACTCGGCGCTGGCTTCGCCTTCGTTGCCCGCCAGAAGCGCCTACAGATCGACAACGACGATTTCTACATCGACCTGTTGTTCTACAACCGCAAGCTGAAACGGCTGGTGGCGCTGGAGTTGAAGACCGGCGACTTCCGCGCCGAGTACAAGGGGCAGATGGAGCTATACCTGCGCTGGTTGGCCCGCCACGAGCAGGAACCCGATGAAAACCCGCCGTTGGGCATTATTCTATGCACCAGCAAGAAGCAGGAGCAGATCGAGCTGCTGGAGCTGGGCCAAAGTGGCATCCACGTTGCCGAGTACCTGACCGTGCTGCCGCCGCCGGACATCCTGCGGGCGTGCCTGCACCAATCCATTGCGCGGGCGCGGGCGCGCCTGCTGGAGAACAAGGACAGCACATGAACCCGTCGCGCCGCTCCGAACGCCAGACCCAGCATCGCGTGATCGCGCTCTTTACCGACCCGTCGCGCCCGGACTGCCTCGGTTATGACTACTTGGGTGATTGGCGCCAGCGCAGCAGCAACCGCCCTATCGAAACCGAGCTGCTGCGCGCCAACCTGCAACGGCGTGGCTATTCCGACGCCCACATTGCCGCGGCCTTGCAAAAGCTGCTAACGGCGGCGGACAGCACCGGCATCACCCTCTACCAGGCCAACCTGCGCACCTACCAACTGCTGCGCTACGGCGTCGATGTGCAGATCGCCGCCGGCCAGCCCCACGACAAGGTGCACCTGATCGACTGGGCCGTGCCGGGCAACAACCACTTCGCCCTGGCCGAGGAGGTGACGCTCAAAGGCGGTTACCCGCGCCGACCCGACATCGTGCTCTACGTGAACGGTCTGGCCATCGTCGTGCTGGAACTCAAGCGCAGCTCGGTGGAAGTGGCCGATGGGGTGCGCCAACTCATCACCAACCAGGAAGAACTCTTCAACAAGGGCTTCTTCAGCACGGTGCAACTGCTCCTGGCGGGTAGCGACTCGCAAGGACTGCGCTATGGCACCACCGGCACGCCGGAGTCGTTTTTCGTGGCCTGGAAAGACGAAGCGCCGCCCGCCGCCGGTGTCGCCCCCGACGTCGGCCACCTGCTCGACCGGCCGCTGGCGCAGGTGTGCAACAAGGCCCGGCTGCTCGATCTGCTCCGACACTTCATCATCTTCGATGCCGGTCAGAAAAAGGTGCCGCGTCAACACCAGTTCCAAGGCGTCAAGGCCACCCAGGAACGGATCGCCCAGCAGGAAGGCGGGGTGATCTGGCACACCCAGGGCAGCGGCAAGAGCATCTTGATGGTGTTGGTCGCCAAGTGGCTGCTGGAGCACGACCCGGAGGCCCGTATCCTGATCATCACCGACCGGGATGAGCTGGACCAGCAGATCGTTGGCGTCATGCGCAACGCCCGGGTCATCGGTGACAGCGCCCCATCACCGCGCATCACTTCCCGCGCCGAACTGATCGAGACGCTGGGGGCGACCACACCGCGCCTGCTGTGCGCGCTGATCCACAAGTTCGACACCACCGACCTCAAGGGCGAGCCGCCCCGGGTGCATGGCCGTTTTTATATCTTCGTCGATGAATGTCACCGCACCCAGGGCGGCGACATGAATCGGCAAATGAAGCGCTGGCTGGCAGGGGCGATCTTCATCGGCTTCACCGGTACGCCACTGCTACGCAAAGACAAGCAGATGACGCGGGATGTGTTCGGCACCTACATCCACACCTACAAATTCCACCAGGCGGTAGCCGACAAGGTGGTGCTGGATCTGAAGTACGAGGCCCGGGACGTACCCCAACGGCTGGGTTCCCGCGCCGCCATCGACCTGTGGTTCGAGCAGAAGACCAAAAACCTCAACAATTTTCAGAAGGCGCTGGTTCGCAAAACCTGGGCAACTTTGGAACATCTGATGAGTGCGGCGGAGCGCAAGCAGCGCATTATCGCCGACATCATTCAGGACTTCGCGCTGAAGCCTCGGCTCAACAACGACCGGGGCACGGCGCTTCTGGTGGCGGCATCGATCTACGACGCCTGTCATTATTTCCGCCTATTCCAGAACACCGCGTTCGGCCCGTATTGCGGCATCGTCACCTCCTTTGAACCGAACCACAACGCCATCTCCAGAGAACCGCCCAACAGCGACGAGCGCTACAAGTTCGACACCTATACCCGGCATGTCCTAGGCAAGGGCCAGACCACCACGGAGTACGAGCACGAGGTCAAGCGTCGTTTCAAGGACGAGCCGGCCAACCTGAAACTGTTGATCGTGGTCAGCAAGCTGCTGACCGGCTTCGATGCGCCCAGTTGCACCTACATTTACCTGGACAACGAGTTGCGCGACCACAATCTGTTCCAGGCCATTTGCCGCACCAACCGGCTGGACGGCGACGACAAGGATTACGGCCACATCGTCGATTACAAGGAACTGTTCGGGGACGTGCAGCAGGCCATCGCCGTGTATAGCTCCGATGAACTGGACATCGACGCGGGCAGCGGCGGCGAAAACAACGTCCATCTCAAGAACTGGCTGGTCGAAGGCAAGAAGCAACTGGACGAGGCCCGCCAAGCCTTGTATTACCTGTGCGAGCCGGTGCCTCAGCCCAAAGCAATGGAGCAGTACCTGCGTTACTTCTGCGGTGACGCGGCCAACCCGAATGCGCTGAATGAAACCGAGCCGCTGCGGGTGTCGTTCTACAAGGCTGTGGCGCTCTTTACCCGGGCTTATGCCGACCTGGCCCAGAATCTCAGCGAGGCTGGCTACCATGATGCCGAGGTGACGGCCCTGCAACAGGAAGCAGCGTTTTACACAGAACTCCGCGCCGCGATCAAAAAACACTCCGGTGAGGAGCTGGACATCAAACCCTACGAGGCGGACATGCGCCACCTCATCAACACCTACATTCAGGCCGATACCGCGACGGCACTGGGGGAACTGGGCGAGTTGTCGCTGACCGAGCTGATCATCGAAACCGGCATCCACGATGCCATTGCCCGCAAGCTGAATGAAAAGGGCCAGCTCACCAGGAATGCGGTCGCCGAAGGCATCATCAACAACGTCCGCAAGACCATCATCCGCGATCAGCTCACCGATCCGAAGTTTTACGATCAGATGTCCAAGCTCTTGGACGACCTAATCCAGCAGAGCAGGGACGATGCCGATGCCTACGAGGAATTTCTCAAGAAAGCCGAAGCACTGGTGCGCCAACTGGCCGCGAAGCAGCCCCAGGCTGGCGTACCGGCGGTGCTGCACGGGAACCGCGAGGCCACCGTCCTCTTCAACAACCTGGCCACCATTCCCTGTGAACACTTCCAGTGCCCCGCTGATGAGGACAGCAAGGCGGAACTGGCCTTGCAAATCGACCGAACCCTCCGCGAACAGGCCCCGGCGGGCTGGCAGGACGATGCCGACGGCCCCCGGGGTGCCCAGGTACTGAACGCGCTGTTCCCGCTGTTCAACCGGGATCGCACCGCCACCCAGGCTATGTTCGAGATCGTCAAGAACCAGCAGGGCTATCCATGAAGAAAAGCATCCAGTTGGGCGAACTGACCATCGAAATTACCCGCAAGGCGGTCAAGCATGTGCATCTGTCAGTCCATCCGCCGATGGGACACGTCACCCTGGTGGTGCCGACCCACACCCGCCTGGACGTCGCCCGCGCCTACGCCATCTCCAAACTCGGCTGGATTCGCAACCAGCAGACCAAGCTCCAAGCCCAGGCCCGCGAAACACCCCGCCAGTTTATCGAGCGGGAAAGTCATGACTTGTGGGGCCGGCGCTATCTCCTCTCGGTGCTGGAGCAGGAGACGAAGCCCGGCGTGAAGCTGGATCACCGGCGCATCACGCTGATCGTCCGCCCGGGTAGCTCGCGGGAGAAGCGCGCGGCTGTGATGCACCACTGGCATCGGGCGCTGCTGCATCAGACGATGCCCGCGCTGATCCAAAAGTGGCAGCTCGTTCTGGGTGTGACGGTCAACGGCTACTTCCTGCAACGCATGAAGACCCGGTGGGGTAGTTGCAATTACCGATCTGGCACGATCCGCCTGAACACCGAACTGGTCAAGAAACCGAAGGACCTGCTGGAGTATGTGGTGGTGCATGAAATGCTGCACCTGATCGAACCGACCCATAACCCGCGTTTCATTGCGCTGCTGGATACCCACTATCCAAACTGGCGGGAGGCAAGGGCGGAATTGAATGCGCTGCCGTTGGCAGCGGAATCGTGGGGCGGGCCGGGTTGAAATGCGACTGACCATTGCCAAGCGGATAGTCGGTCGGTCGTGGTTATAGCGAGTCTCCAGAAGACTGATCCGATCAAAAGGACGTGGAAAGCAGGAATGTCCGCTACGCTTTAACGGTACCGGTTGGCGGGCTGCTGTCACAACTGCCACTGCATCCTTTGCATCGTTCTCGTCCTGACAAAAGGCTTGAGTGCGTTGCCTGTCGCCTGCCCTCGTCCCCTACCCTCGTCCCCTACCCCGCGTCCATGTCACTCGAACTGGATTGATACCGAGCGGGGTTGTTCACGCTAACCTTTCAAGCGCAAGGTGGGACGAGTCCTATTTGGATTCGGGCTGGATTCAGCCAGCGCTTGGGATTTCGCGCCTATCCCATCCGCCGCTTTCACTGGGGTGGGGGTGGGGGTGGGCGTAGGGGTGGGCGTGGTCGTTCCTTGGGGTGGGGAAGGTGGCGCCGGGGCGGTAGACTCCACGGCAGGTTTTGGCTTCTTCTCAAATACCTGAAGCGCAGGATGCTTGAGGAGGATCTCGCCGTCTTTGATCCGATCCAAGGAGCCGCTTAAGGCGGCCACCCACTGCGGATAACTCTGGGCGGCCTGCTCCAGCTTGCGCCAGACCTTGGTCGCTAAGATAGCACTGACCACCCCCTCCCCGGTCTGGATGCCGATTTTCAAGCCCGATTGAACGGGTAAGGGTTTTGGCAATTCTGAAAATTTCACCGTCAGTTCCAGTCGGCCAGGCACAAGATGATCCTCCGGTAATAGCGTATCGTCAGAAGGGCGGCTAGACGCTAGGGCGCTCGCGGTTCCATGGGGCGATTGAGAGGTTGGGGCCGTCCTACCTGGAAGGCGAGCGCGAGCTACTTCAGCTTCCTCTGCGGTTACCACCCCCGCCGGTTGGCCCTGTAAATCGATCCGGACTGCGCCTTCTCTTAAAGATCGTTGATAGCGGACGTGATTACAATAGCGGCCCAAGAGTCGCTTGATCTCCGCACGGGTGAAGCCCTCCCCCAAGACCGCCAGCAGATCCTGATGAATCCCAATCTTGAGCGGACGCACCCGGTTCCAGTTGAAGCACTCTGGAAACCGGTCCGTTAATGAAATCGGCTCGCGCAGCACAGGAGACGCTTCGAGCGGTGGGGTGAGATCAGTCATCGTATCGACCTTTGAAGTTGCACCATGATAGATTTCATCTCGTTTCAAACCTTTTCTCCTTCCCTGGTCCCTTCAAAGATCCCGCAACCAATCAAACAACTCCCGAATTTCGTAAGCCGCCTTACCTCCAGGTTCGTATTCCACAACGCCTAAACCATTAATCCCTGCATGTTGAAACGCTGCCCGATGCCCTAAGGCGATTGGCGCTACCGTGGCACCATAATTTGAAATTATCTCCCGAGCCTCTTCAGTGTCCGGTCCTCGAGAGGGCACTGCATTCAGAACCACGACAGCTTCTCGCTGCCCCATACGAACCAAATCAAGCGTAGCGCTTAGCGTATCCAGATCAAAGATCGCGGCTCGGCTTGGTACGAGTACGATATCAGCGACTTTTACCGCAGCCATTGTTGTATTGCTGATCGCTGGCGGAGTATCAATGAAAACCCATGCAGATGAACTCGCTTGCTTGAGGACATGAGGCAAGCGCGCCGCTTGCGCGGAAATGATTGTAGGAAATGCGGTTTGACGCCTGTCGCCCCAGTTCGAGGCAGTGGCTTGCGGATCAATGTCGATGATGGTTCCTGCCTCTCCAGCCGCCAAGGCAGCGACAGCTAAATTAACGGCCACCGTCGTCTTGCCGGCCCCACCTTTTTGCGAAACAATGCTTACGATCCGCATCTCGTTATCATGTTGTAGGCTGGAAACCGCTCAATGACCGAGTTTACACATGTAAATTTCGGTTAAGAATCGAACAAGCCCGATGGCTCGAAGAAATGAGCTACTTGTTAGAGTTTACATGTGTAAACCATAACCTAGCGAGCCATCACTTATAAGGCATTATATCATGGCTAAACGTGTTTCCCTGGCAACAGCCGTCAAGCTCCAAAATCCAGGCCAGTGTTTGCTAGCACAGGTGGAAAACTGGGAATCGGTAGGCGAAATGCAAATGCTTCCCTTAGCCATGATCGATCCCAGCCCTTACCAGCCAAGAGAAGTCTACAGCGATGAAGCGCTCGATGGGTTAGCGGCAAGCATTAAAGAAACAGGACTTATACAACCCATCATAGTGCGACCGAAAGATAATCAGCGTTATGAGCTGGTGGCCGGTCATCGGCGGTGGTTGGCAACAGCTCGCACTGAAAAGACCACGATCGCGGCCATAGTGCGCCCGCTTGATAACCGCGAGGCCGCCACGATCTCCCTGATGGAAAATTTACAGCGGGAGGATCTAGATCCAGTCGATACAGCTAAAGGACTGCAACGGATGCTTGATGAGTTTAAGCTAACACAGCAGGATTTGGCAGCACTTTTAAGCCGCTCCAAAGCAGACATTACGCTGACATTGGGTTTATTGAAGCTTCTTCCGGAAATCCAAGCGTATATCAAACAGGGAAAACTAACCGCTGGTCATGGTCGACTGCTCTATCGACTGTCGCATGAGAAGCAGCGTGCGCTAGCAGAAATGGCGATGGCCAAAGCCTGGACGGTGCGTACGCTTGAGCGGGTAATCGCACAACAAAAAACCGCTTCAACACCGAAAGCAGACCGAGATAATAATGTCGTCCGACTGGAAACTTTACTTCAGACTCACTTCGCTGTTCCGGTGAGGATTCGTGCAAATCCAAAGGGAGCGGGATTTATTACGTTTCGGTATCACTCGCTAGAAGAATGCGAGGCCATTCTTAACCGCTTTGGATTACCACCGGATCAGTATCAATAGCCTAAGCTCGACTTTCCCTCTTAGGCGGCATAGCAGAGTAGCTCTGTCAGGCGTTGTAGGACGGGGGATCACCCGGCCTGCACAAGCCAGTGGCGCGGAAGGTTAGGGAAATCCCACCTTTCGGGTGTCACCCGCACCCTGGCCCGCGCGAGGGGCATCGCCCCTAAGCCATGGCCTTTGCAATGGGTAGAGTCCGGCGTGCCCTGCCCATAAGGTTCGATATCGCAGCTGTTGCCGGTAGTTCGGGCATTGATTGCGGTGGCCTACGCCGCTCGTCTGGGGTTTGGTGCACGGTGATAGGCTGAATTTCATACTCGTCAAAGGGTGCTGGTTTGCGCATGACAAACTTCCGTTCAAATAGTGTAAGGAAGAAGGCGCTTACGTGCCTTCACCCTGGCTGACCGTGTGAGGTTCGTAGGGCATCACGAAGCAACGGCCCGCGCCAATCGGTATGGAATCCAGGCTTATGCGGTAGCCCTTGCCGCTCTGGGTCGGCCAGAGCGCTCCCAGGTGCGTCCAAGGTGAACCAGCACGTTCCGGTGCAAACCAGACGATGAAGGCGGGCGCTTTGGTGACTGGAATGGACGTTTTCTTGGCCATGAAACGTCTCCTGATTCCTAACCGAGAGGCCGTGACCCTCGCGGCCTTTCTGGCAGCACCCAAAGATCGCTATCAGACGGCGGCGGCACCCCAAAGGCCGAAGCACAGAGGTGGCCTGTTGCGGTGGGCGGTGGTGGGCTTACGGTCTGCCGATAAGAAAGGACGGGGATGCGAGATCAATCCGGTTTGGAATCAGGAGTCTGATGTGGTGAGACACGAGGGAATCGACGCGATCAGAGCGGGCCGCATAGCAAAGGGGACAAGGCAGGTTGCCGCATACCGGGCCAGCTACAACGGTTTATCGTCGCCCATACTCTCCACGAGAGAGTAACGAGTGCTACGCCCGCCAGCGTCGTCTTTTTTCAGGATTAGGAGTTACGCAGTTGAAATTCTAAGTGATTGATTAATAGAAGATTTCGGCTGTCTGCCACACAAGTCGATTTCTTTTAAAATCAGAGCGTTAGAGATCCAACTGCGTAACTCCTAAGGATATGTTTTTTAATAAGGTCTTCAATATCACGACTGGCGGTGTCTTGTGAGCATTTGGCTATTTTCGCCCATTTGGATGAGGTGAGCTTCCCCTCAAAACCGTCCATGAGCCGATTGAGGATAGCGCGTTGACGGGCGTTGAAGGCTTCTCCCGAATGCTGTTTCCAGAAGCGAGCTTTTCTAAGCACCTCTTTTAAAACAGTCTCCGCACCCACGAAAGCGCGTTCCAGACAACCGAGAAACCACTCAAGATAGCCCGTAATCTCCAGATCGCCTTTTTGCGCCCTCTCCAGGGCGTCATAGTACTTTCCGCGTTCTTTGCGGATTTGCGCTGACATGCTGTAAAAACGCGACCCGCTTTCTTCGGATCGCGCCAACATCATATCGATGATGGCGCGGCCTATACGTCCGTTGCCGTCCTCAAGCGGATGAAGGGTCACAAACCAAAGATGAGCGATAGCCGCCCGCAACACCGGGTCAACCCGGCTGTCAATGGTTTTGTCTTCAATCCATTCGAGAAAGGTCGCCATTTCGACCTCAAGCCGTGTCGCCTCCGGCGCTTCAAAATGGGTGCGCTCGCGCCCTATAGGGCCGGAAACTACGCGTATCGGGCCGGATTCTTCCGTGCGCCATCTGCCCACGGTAATCTGGTACAACCCGCTATAGCCAGTTGGAAAAAACGCCGCGTGCCAGCCACACAGCCTTTTAGCGGTCAGTGGTTGTCTGTAGTTCTGCGTGGCGTCGAGGATCATATCAACGATCCCTTCAATACGCCGGTCTTCCGGTTTCAAGGCTCCGATATCTATACCGAGGCGACGGGCAAGAGAAGACCGTACCTGTTCGCGATCCAGGATTTCGCCCTCGATCTCGCTGGACTTGATCACCTCTTCGGTTAACGTCTTCAGAATGGCCTCTTCACGTAATGTGATGCCTAGCCCCTCAAGAGTACCCAGTATTCGGCCTTGCCGATGACGTACCGCCGCCACCTGGGCTGCAAGGCGTTTTTCATCCCACCGGAAGTGAGGCCAATCCGGTAACTCATGAATATAGGTGGTCATAATCTCCGCATCCCGTGCGGAGATTATAGCCTCTTTTCTCCGCAGAAGAAGCTAAAGTATTAAGAATACAAGATTTATGACAGAATTATGCCTTTCATTTAGAAATGATCTTCCTAGGAAGAAATCAGCTACTACCCCATCTACTGTAGAAACGACTTTCAAAAGCCACCCGGCAACGGTTTGGCGACTCCTTCAACGTCTCAATTTTGTCATGAATGGCAAAATACCAACGCGCCGCGTTTTCAAGAGAAGCCTGTGCGACATAGAGATAGAGGTCCTCGATCTCTTTTGCCGCTTCCGGGGCAATCTCAACCTTGTGCAGCATCGCGCGTCAAACCATGCCTTTTCTCGAACTCATCGAAGAAATGATCCATCGGAATCGCTTCGCCTTCGTCGTGCTCTTTGGCGGCACGGGCAATTTTTTCGAGCGTCCCGTTAAGTTCAACCATCTCTTCATAAGCCTTGGCGGACTGGATGACCAGTTCGGCCTTGCCGTTCGCGGTCAGAATTTCAGGCTTTCCGGTCTCCTTCAGGCGCTTGATGTGCTCGGCGGGCTTGCGGCTAAAGTCCGAAACCGGGTGTATAGCATCCATCGTAAACATGGCAGCACTTCTCCTGAAAATTAACAGATAGTTTTCGGCTTATAATAATAGGAGTTACGCAGTTGGATCTGATGGAGTAAAAGGACGGAATGAATCCAGCGAAAGTGACCGATGAAGATTACATCCAGTTTTTGCTTGCGACGC
>NZ_CBTJ020000058.1 GCF_001051235.1 Candidatus Competibacter denitrificans Run_A_D11
CTTCGCTACCACACCGCTTGCAACCACCGCTTTCCATCTCTAGCCTCCCTTCAATTGAGCCTTTCCCTCCTATAATATCACAACTATCCTAAGTTAGGACTCTCGAATAGAATTGATCAGCCGCCGACAGCGCCTGCGGGTTGTGAATCTGACCTTTGTTGATCCTGTGCATCAGCTCGATACCTTGAAGGGTGATTCGAGCAGAAGCGAAGGTCTGAAAGCCAAGCATCGGCCGAACGATCCTTTTAATCGCCCGATGATCCTGTTCGATCAAGTTGTTTAAGTACTTGCGCTGGCGGATTTCAATGTTGGAATCGGCATTGGCATTGGCATTGGCGTTGGCATTGGCGTTGGCGTTGGCGTTGGCGTTGAGCGCGATCAATGCGGCGGTGTTGGCCCCACTTTGATCAATGGTGACCTTCGTGGGGCGGCCATGCTGGCGGATGACTTTCTTCAGAAACCGCAACGCGGCCTTCTTGTCACGGTGTGCGGTCAGCAGAAAATCAACCGTTTGCCCGGTCTTGTCGACCGCCCGATAGAGGTATTTCCATTGCCCTTTGATCTTGATATAGGTCTCGTCCATCCGCCAACTTAAACCCACCGGCTGCTTCTTTCCTCGACGAAACCGCGCCTCTAGCAACGGTGTGAACTTCTGAACCCAACGGTAGACATTCGTATGATCAACCGCAACCCCGCGTTCCGCCATCATCTCCTCCAGATTCCGATAACTCAACGGATAGGCCAAATACCACCGCACACATAGGAGAATGATCTCCTTTTCATAACGGTGGCCTTTGCAGTCGATCATGCGGTTTGCCTTAGGCATCTCGGTCGGGCCACACAGACTACCGAAACTTCACAGCCTTCGCTAACGCAACGGAGCCAAACTTTGCAGACCGCCCTCATAAATTGACGCGCCCGAGCGGCTGGATGGCCACTTCCTGGGCCAGCTCCTGATAGGACAAGACCGGCAGTTCGTAAAGCTCCGGCTCGATCAGCTTGCGCACGTAGCGGCGGATGTCCATCGAAGTGACCAGCACCGGCTTGCTGGCATGGTGGGCGAGATCGCCGACCGCCTGTTTGACGTTGGCGACAAGCTTGCGGGTCGTGGCCGGATCCAGCGCCAGATAACTGCCCGATGAGGTCTGGCGGATGCCGCCGCGAATCTTTTCCTCGACGTCGGGATCGAGCAGATAGGCCGGCAACAGGTTCTGCGCGCTGCTGTATTTGTAGCTGATATAACGCCTGAGGCTGCCGCGCACGTATTCGGCCAGCAACACCGGGTCTTTTTCTTTCTGGCCCCATTCCACCAAAGCTTCCAGGATGTCCCTCAGGTTGCGGATGGAGATATCCTCGGAAACCAGCCGTTGCAGGATCTCGGTCACCTTCTGCAAGGGCAGGATGCGCTGCGCTTCCTTGACCAGCTCGCCGAAGCGGGCGTCCATCTGGTCTAAAAGATAGCGGGTTTCCTGGATGCCGACGAAATCCTCGGCGTATTTGCGCAGCACGAACGACAGGTGGTAGGTCAGGATCCGCGCCGGCTCCATCACCGGCACGCCGGCCTTGCGCAGGGCCTCGCCGTGGCGGTCCTCGACCCACAGCGTCGGCACGCCCGGCAGAAAAGCGTCATCCTGGCGGTAGGGGATATTGAGCAGGTCGAGGTTGTCCGGTTGCTCGCGCGCCAGCAAATAGCCGGGCGCCAGCTTGCCCTGGGCCATCGGGATTTCTTGCAGATAGATCAGATAGCGTTCGCTCGCTAACTGATCGTTGAACCGTAAGTGGATGCCGGGGAACGGCACGCCGAGGTCGAGATACAGCGCGCGCCGCACCCGCAGCAATTCCTCGTTCAGCGCCTCCGGTTGGATGGCCGCCTGCAAGCCGCTGGCCACGTCGATCAGCAACGGCATGGTCAGCGCAAAATCTTCTTGTTCGTTCAGCTTCTTGCGGCTTGCGCCCTTGCCCCCGGCGGCCGGCGCTTGCGCGCTGACGGTGGCGGCCAACGCGCCGGAATCGTCCTCGGCGGCGCGAGCGGCCACGCCGTTGAGGGTGAAGCCGATGCCGCCCACCAGCAACCCCAGGGTGACGAACGTCGCGGACGGAAAACCCGGAATCAGGGCGAAGGCGCCGAGCAAGGCCGCGCCGATCAGCAGGGCCTTGGGCTGAGCCAATATCTGCCCGCCGATATCGGCGCCGAGATTGGTGGATTCCTCGGTGGTGACGCGGGTGACGATGATGCCGGCGGTGATCGAGATCAGCAGCGCCGGAATCTGGGCGATCAGGCCGTCGCCGATGGTGAGGATGGCGTAGCGGTGCAGGGCGTCGGCGGCGCTCATGCCGCGCTGGAGCACGCCGATGGTGACCCCGCCCAGGATGTTGACGACGATGATGATCAGGCCGGCGATGGCGTCGCCCTTGACGAATTTCATCGCGCCGTCCATCGAGCCGAACATCTGGCTTTCCTTCTCCACCAGGCCGCGCCGGCGGCGGGCCTCGTCCATGTCGATCACGCCGGCGCGCATGTCGCTGTCGATGCTCATTTGCTTGCCGGGCATCGCGTCCAGCGAAAACCGCGCGCTCACCTCGGCGACCCGCTCCGAGCCTTTGGTGATGACCAGGAACTGGACGATGGTGATGATCAGGAACACCACCAAACCGACGATCAGATTGCCGCCGACCACGAAATTGCCGAAAGTGTCGATGATCTGGCCGGCGTCGGCTTGCAGCAAAATCAGCCGGGTGGTGCTGATCGACAGCGCCAGCCGGTAGAGGGTGGTCAGCAGCAGCACCGAGGGAAAGGCCGAGAAGGCCAGCGGCGAGGAGATGTAGACCGAAATCATCAGTAGGATGACGCCGGAACTCATGCTGACCGCGATCAGCACATCCACCAGATGGGTGGGCAGCGGCAGGATCATCATGAAGACGATGCCGACCAGCAGCACCGCCAACAGGATGTCGGTGCGTTCGGTGAGCTTCAACAGCCCGTTTTGCAGCACGGCGGTGGTCATTGCAGGCTCCGGGTCGCGAGATATTGATCCAGGCAAGCCCGCGCCTCGGCGACTCGGCCAAGCCCCCACAGCGCCTTGCCTCGCAATAAATGGCCAGCACTGTCCTGCCCGGCGCTCGTGGCTGCGGCGGCAGCCAGCGCGTCCTGAGGGCGGCCCGCCTGAAGGTAGGCGTAACCCAGTGACTTGGCGATGCCGGGGTCTTCGGGAAATACGGTTCTCAAAGCTTCCAACAGCGTCAGCGCCTTGTCGGGCTGGTCATGTTCGAGGAAAAAAAAGCCGAGCGCGCTCAGGATGTCCTTGTGTTCGGATCGCATGACTCAGGCCCGCACCAGGAGATTGCGCAGGGTATTCAGCAGGCCGCGCAATTGCTGTTCTTCTTCCAATAGTGTCGCCGCTTTGGCGAGCGCGTTGTTTTCCCCGCCCGCGCGGTGGCGCAGTTCGACTTGCGCTTCATCGAGCAGAGTCTGATAGCGGCCCGGCGCCAGAATGGTTTTATCGGCGATTTGCGGCCGGACGCTCCCGCGCAGCAACTCGTTCAAGGCTGGCGCGTTCAGCATTTCATCCAAGCGCACCCGCACCGGCTCGCCGGTCGGCGTCAGCGCGTTGCGTTCGGGCAACGGCTGATCGACCCGCTCGCCGCTTTGGATGATGCGTTCGATGCCGGTGTCGAAGGTCAAGATCCGGGTGTTAGCGATGGCCATGGCTCTGTTCCATCAAGGGGCGGCCACGCGATCGTGCAACTCGGTGAGCAGCGTCACGGTTTTTTCCAGCACGGGCAGGGAAAACGCCCGTTCCTCCAAGCGGGCCAGCAACACCAGCGTGTCCTCGCCCAACAACCCCGCCTGAACCGGCAGCAGATGGCCTTCGCGGTAGTGGGTGCAGCGCAAGGCGCGTTCCAGCGGAGCGCTGTCGTGGCTCGGCGTCTGGCGGGCCAGATAGACTAGCACGGCGTCGGTGGCGCGCTCGAAGAACAACGCGCCGCGCCGTTCGAAGTTCAAACCGGCCACGGTGCCGCCGTCGAGCGTGAGGCCGGCGATGCCGATATGGCGACCGAAATCGTGGAGCACGTCGTCGATCAAATTCATGCCTCTTCCCTCGCGATGGCGTCGTCCAGCGCGTCCTGCACGGCGGCGCGCAGTTTGTCGCGGTTGGCGGGGTCCGAATAAGCTTTCAACGGAATTTCCCGCGTCAGTTCGCCCAACCCCCGCAGAAAATAAATTTCGGCGGCCAGTTCCCGGACGTTCATGCCCTGACCGATGGCCAGCACCTGGTTCGCGCCGAGCCAGCTTTCTTGCTGGAGTTTCAGGACGCTTTGCAGCAGCGAGTGGCCGGAGTAGTCCTCGCGGATGGCGGCGCGGGCGCGCAACGCATCGACCAGGGCTTGGCTTTGCTCGCGCAACCCGCTCAACACTTCCAGCCGATACAGCTCATCAACGATGGCCTTGAGTTCGGTGGTCGAGGTCGATGGCCCCTTGGCGGCGAGATCGTCGCCGGTCGCTTTCAGCAAGAAAGTCAACGCCTGGGCGAAATCGGCTTCGCCGTAGCGGGCGACGATCGCGCCGTAGGCATCGGCCAGACTGTCGAAATCGAGCACCGTCGCCCGGTAGAAGTCGCGCAGCGCGCCGACATCGCCCAGCCGGGGATCGGCGAAGGTCCGGGCGGTGGCGGAGATGTTGAGGCCGGCGCGGATCGCCGGGCCATGCTCGTTTAGGAGCGCGTCGAGGGCGGTGCTCAACTCGCCTTGCAGAGCCTCCAGGCCGGCGGCGTCGGCCAAGCTCTGTTGAGCGCAGGTGAGCGCGGCGTACTGGTGGGACAGATCGCCGAAGCGGTTCTTGGCCTCTTCGCGGATTTGCGCGGCGGAAAGGTCGGGCCGGCTTTTCAGATCGGCCAAGAATTGCTTGAGTTTCTCGACCGGCAGATCGGGGAGCTTCTTCGAATACTGTTCGATCATGACTTCGACGTTCACGCGGTGCTCGTGCCGCCCTTCGCCGACCTTGCGCTTGCTCAAGTCTTTCTCGACTTTCTCGCTGAAGCTGAAGGTCAGTTCTTCCGCCGCGGAATCCAGCAGCGAGGCGGCGTCTGGAATCGCGACGGCCCGCTCGCCGCGATACTCGCCGCGCTGGGCGGCCGGAGCGCCGGACACGGTATCCGCGAAATTGAAGCCGGCGGAAGGTAGGGTCTGAATGCGTTCGGTCATGCGGGCGTGGTCCGGGTGCTCGTGGCTCGGTTCGGTCGGGTAAGTACTCGATCAGTAACGGTCGGGGCCGAAATGTTTCAGCGAGGCTCCGCCACAAATCACGGCGGAGAGGTGAAACAAAGCATCGCCCGGCGTTACCGATGTTTCAGGCAGCAATCGAGGAAAACGCGATGGATGAAAACTTGGAGATCAATGTCGCGGGCGACTTGCCGGCGATCACCGAAGCGAAGGACGCCATCGAGGCGTTCTGCGCGCGGCGCGACGTGCCCGAGCGCGTCACCCTCAGCCTCAGCCTGGCCGTGGACGAATTGCTCGCCAATGTGGTGAATCACGGCGGCCAGGACCCCGGAGCCATTCCCGACATCCGGTTGCGGGTGCGGTTGGAACACAACCAGCTCGTGACCGAACTCAGCGACAGCGGTCAGCCCTTCAACCCCTTGGCCGCGCCGCCGCCGGAGCTCGATCTGGATTTGGACGACAAACCCATCGGCGGGTTGGGTATCCATCTGGTCCGCCAATTGATGGATGACGTTCAGTACCGCCGTGAAGGAGCCTACAACCGCGTGACGCTGCGGCAGCGCTTGAATCCGGCGGATTGACGTTTTTCCTAGGAGAACCGTATGGACATTCTGGAAGAGTCACGCGATGGCATCGTCGTCGTCGCGCCGCGCGGTCGGATCGACTGCAACACGTCGGCCCACCTGGAACGGAAGCTCCTGGCGCTACTGGAACCGGCATCTCGCGGCCTCGTCATCGATTTCACGGGCGTCGATTACATCAGCAGCGCCGGCTTGCGGGTGATGCTGGTGCTGGCGAAACGCTTGCGCGGCGGCCGCGGCGCTTTGGTCTTGTGCCAGCTCAACGACTTGATTCAAGACGTGTTCAAAATGAGCGGCTTCAATAAAGTGATGGCCATCGTCGCCACCCGCGCCGAAGCCCTGGCGAAACTGCCCTGAGCCGCTGTCCCAATAACCGGTTTTATTCGGATTTCCTCAAACCCCGCCTACCGTTCCATCGGCTTCGGCCCATCGATCCCGGACCTGAATCAGCTCCGTACTGGCGCTCAGCGGAGCGCGCCCGCGACAGCGAGCGGTACGGTCAGATCCGGGTCATGTTCGCTGTCAGCGCCTCGGTAGTGCAGCGCCATCAGGGTGATATCGTCGAACTGCGGCGCAGCGCCGGCGAAAGCCCGCACCCGCGTAATGACAGTCTGAACGAGTTCCTCCACACCGGCGGCGCTCGAATCCGCAAGCGCCGCGATCAAGCGGTCGACAGCGAACGCGCGCTCTTGCCCGTCGATGGCTTCGGTCACGCCGTCGGTGTAGAACAACAAGCGGTCGCCCGGCGATAGCACGATTTCGCGCGCTTCGTAGGGCGTTTCAGGCATGATGCCGAGCGCGACCCCATCGGTGCTTTCCAGGAAGCGCACCCGACCGCTGGCGTCGAGCAGCGCCGGCGGGTTGTGCCCGCCGTTCGCGTAGCTCAAGCGGCCGGTGGCGGGATCGAACACGCTGTAGAACACCGTGACGAACATCGCCGCGTCGTTCTCGGCGCTGAGGAGGTCGTTGGTGCGCGTCAAACAGGCGGCGGGTTCCGGCACGATCGCCGCGGTGCTGCGCAGCGCGGTGCGCGCCACCGCCATGAACAGCGCCGCCGCCAACCCCTTGTCGGAAACGTCGGCGATGATCAGCGCCCAGCGGCCGTCGGGCAGAGCGAAGAAATCGTAGAAATCGCCGCCGACCTCGCGCGCCGTCTGCAGGCTGGCCGAAAGGCTGAATCCGGCGGCCAGCGGGAAGGCTGAAGGGAGGATGGAGCGCTGGATGCAAGCGGCCATATCGAGTTCTTGTCGGAGCGCGAGCAATTGGCCGTGCGCTTGCTGGGCGCGCCGGAACGCCTCCACCGTGCCGGCCAGCCGGCCGATTTCGTCGTCGCGCGCCGGATAGCGCACGCCGACCTCGGTATTGCCGCGCGCCAGCGCCTTGAGCACGCCGATGATCGCGTTCAGCGGTTTGAACGAGCGGCGCATGTACCAGTACAAGGCGCTCAGCGCAAACGCCAGGGCGAGCGTGATCGAGCCTTGGGAAAGGCCGCCGGTCACAGTCTCTCGCCAGTAGGCGGCGGTGATGTCGCGGCTGGCGAACAGCGTGACCGACGGGCGCTCCAGCAGGTCGCGCGCCGGCAAGCGCACCAGCGTGAAAACCCGGTCGCCCGCGCGGGCGACGCTGAAGCTTCGAACGCCCGCCGCCGCTGCCGCCACGCTCGACCACAGCGCCGGCTGGGTGGCGTATTCGAGCCGCCGCTCGCCGTCGGCGACGAACACGTCGTTTTCGACGCTGGCGGCAAACACGTTGAGCGGTTGCTTGAGGTCGGCGGCGAGCGCGACGACGCCGGACATGCCGTCGCGGGAGAACAGCGGAAACACCACGGCCAGCCCCAGGCGACCGTTTTCCAGCCGCGTCAAACCGCGCAGCGGAGCGAGTTTGGCGGTCACGGCGGCGACCGTTTCAGGCGACAAAATCGCGGGTTTGACGGCATTTTTCGCGGTCGAAAAAAACAGGGCGCCATCGGGTGTGACCGTTTCGAAAAGCGGCGTCGCGGGGTCGGTTTGGAGGCGCTGGCGCAGCTCGTCCAGCGCCGCCGCGAACGCCGCCGGCTTGCGCGCGGCCAGCGCGCGCAAGGCCCGGTCGTTGCG
>NZ_CBTJ020000059.1 GCF_001051235.1 Candidatus Competibacter denitrificans Run_A_D11
CCAGCGAAAGTGACCGATGAAGATTACATCCAGTTTTTGCTTGCGACGCCGAAGGTCTGCAGCGCGACGGAGGCGGCGCGGGTGCAACCGGAGGAGGCGAAGGCTCCCGCACATGATGCGTTTACCCGCCTCTTGCATCGGCCAGAGCCAGACGCCTTGACGCTGTGGCGGGAAGCGGCCCCGCAGGTGGAACGACAGGGAGGCGTGCTGGTGGTGGACGACTCGACGTTGGACAAGCCCTACGCGGAGAAGATCGCCCTGGTGCAACGACATTGGTCGGGCAAACACCACGCGGTGGTAGACGGGATTAACCTCATCACGTTGTTGTGGAGTGAGGGCGACCGCCATGTGCCGTTGGACTATCGGGTGTACGACAAAGCCCAGGATGCGCTGACCAAAAATGATCACTTTCGGGCGCTACTGGAAACGGCTCACGCGCGGGGCTTTGTGCCGGAATGTGTGCTTTTTGACAGCTGGTACAGCAGCTTAGAGAATCTCAAGCAGATTCGAGATTGGGGGTGGACGTGGCTGACTCGCCTGAAGGCCAACCGCCTCGTTAACCCGGATCGCACCGGATCGCGCCCGGTGGCCCAGGTCGAAACCGATGCTCACGGGACCCTCGTTCATCTGAAAGGGTATGGCCTCATCCGCCTGTTTCTGATCGTCGCCCCAGACGGCGACAGGGAATACTGGGCCACTAACGACCTGAAGATGACTGCGCTAACCCGCGTGCGCTTTGCCAGCTATGCCTGGACTATTGAGACCTATCATCGCGGGATCAAACAGTACTGTGGCGTCGAGCGTGCCCAGGTCCGCGCCGCCCGCGCTCAACGTAACCATATCCAATTGGCCCTGCGCGCTTTCTTACGTTTGGAATGGTATTGCTATCGTAAGGGCATCAGTTGGTTTGAAGCAAAACTCGCCATCATCCGCCCCGCCATCCGTACCTATCTGACTAACCCACTTTACATATTACCCTCAACTGCGTAACTCCT
>NZ_CBTJ020000060.1 GCF_001051235.1 Candidatus Competibacter denitrificans Run_A_D11
ACCGGCGGCATGGTCGTCGTTTGCGCGGGCACGACCGGCTACAACGCCACCGTCGATCTGCGCTATTTGTGGATGCGCCAGAAGCGGCTGCAAGGCTCCCACTTCGCTAACGCCGAACAGTCCTATCAGATGAACGAACTGGCGGTGCGTGGCCTGCTCGATCCCTGCCTGTCGCGGGCCTTCACCTATGCCGACTTGCCCGTTGCCCACCAACTGATGCACGACAACAAGCATCCGCACGGCAATATGGCTGTCCTCATCGGCGCCACCGAATTCGGTTTAGGCGCCAGCGGCAAGCCGCCGGTCAAGATCGAACACCCCACACTCCCGAAGGGCGACGTGCACACGACCCCGCACCCGTACCCGATGTCCGCGCCGCTGCCCGGCATCGCTGAAGCCGAAGCCATCAAGATCGCCGATGATGGCACCCAGGTTAAAGACCTCATGCATCGCGGCATCATCGCCTGCGCACCGGGCGATACCGTCGGTCAGGTCGCCAAGATTATGGTGGATAACGAAATCCACGCGGTGGTCGTGATGGACGGCGGTAAGGCGGTCGGTGTGGTGTCGCAGACCGACATGGTGCTGGCGCGGCAAGGCCGCACCTCCGAAGAAGCGCGGGCGATGAAAGCGGGCGACATCATGACCCCCGGCTGCGCCACCTGTGACGCCAATATTCTGTTGAGCGAAGCGGTTAGCCTGATGACCGGTCGGCGGATGCATCGCCTGATCGTGACCGAGAACGACCAGCCCACCGGCGTCATCTCGATGACTGACGTGGTGCGCAAGGTGATCGGCGAATAAGCGTCTACGCTGCCAGCTAAACCCCGGCTCGCGCTTCGTTGGAGCGTAGGGCCGGAGTGTTATGGATGAGTCCTCCAGGGGTGCCAATCGGTGCCCCTGATTTTTATAGCTTTAGAGACTTTAGTCAGTGTACGGCTCAGCAATCCAATAGACCTATGGAACAGTTGGCGTTAGCGCCTGCCTTGGCTGGATGAGCCAATAGTGCCACGCCGCCAACGTCTCATATTGGTCGCAGGAAATTTGCACGGTAGCCTGTAGATGAAACAAAACCATCTGCCGTGGTCAATTATGAATGAGATCTCGACCCGAAACCACCGGAGCGCTCCCCATGCCGACCCCCTCTGACAAGCCGCTACGCGACCGCGTTAAACTGCTGGGCCAGTTATTGGGCCAAACGCTGCGCGACCGCGAGGGTCGCAACGTACTCGATGCCGTTGAAACTCTGCGCCAGGGCTTCATTGAATTGCGCAGTCAATCCGATCTTGCACCCGACATCCGCGAACGACTACTGCGATTCATTGCCGCTCTCAATCCAGAGATGCTCAATCACGTGGTGCGGGCGTTTAACGCCTATTTCAATCTCGCCAACATCGCCGAAGAAAATTTTCAGCACCAGTTGCGCCGTGAGCAGGTTCGACGCGGCAAAGCATTATGGCGCGGTTCGTTTGATGAGACGTTGCGCGTATTGCGGGCTGATGGCGTCGATGCCAGACGGTTGCAGACCCTGCTCGATCAACTGTGCTTTACACCGGTATTTACCGCACATCCGACTGAGGCCAAGCGCCGCGTCTTGTTAGGGGCGCAACGGCGGGTGTTTGTGACTAACGGTAAGCTCGACAATCCGGCGCTCAACCGCTATCAGCGCGCCGAGGTAGTGGAAGAATTGCAAAGTCAGATTCAAATCCTGTGGAAAACCGACGAGGTGCGCAGCTTCAAGCCACAGGTGCGTGATGAAATCAAAAATGGCCTGTATTACTTCCGCGAGTCCATCTTCCAAGCCTTACCGACGCTCTATCGCAATTTGGAGCGGGCACTGAACGCCGTATACGGCGATGTCGGCGGGAAGACTGGAATCCGTATTCCCTGTCTGTTGCGCTTCGGATCGTGGATTGGTGGTGACCGCGACGGCAACCCGTTCGTCACGCCGGAAACCACCGCCCTGGCGTTGCGCCTGCAAGCACAGGAAATCCTGCGCGAATATCTGCGCCGGATCGAGGAACTGAACCGGCACCTGACCTATTCCAGCTCGCTGGACATGCCCTCACCCGTATTCGCCGCCCGTCTGGAAGCAGATGCGGAACAGATGAGCGCCCTGTTCGCCGATGCGCCCCGCCAGTACGCGCAGGAACCGTATCGGCGCAAGCTGTTTTTGATTTATCACCGTCTGCGCCACAACCACGACCGCGCCCGCGCCCGTGCCGAGGGCCATCCTGAAGCGGTGCCAACGCCCTTCTGGGGATACGCATCCGAGCAAGCGTTTCTGGATGATTTGTATCTGATCCGTGATTCCTTAATCGCGCACGGCGACCGCGCCGTCGCTGACGGCGAACTGACCGATCTCATCCGGCTGGCAGAGACCTTCGGTTTTTATCTGACCGCGCTGGATGTGCGCCAAGAGTCGGGCCGACACACAGCGGCGGTGACAGAGATTTTCGCGGTTGCGCCTAACCTGCCGGACTATGCCGCCCTGTCGGAGGAACAGCGGCTGGCCGTCCTCAGCGAACTGCTGGCCAAGCCTGGTACGCCGCTGTTGTATTGCGATAGTTTAAGTTCGGCCACCCGCGAGACCTTAGACGTGTTTCAAGTGATGGCGCAATTACGGGAAGAAATCAGCCCGTGTGCGTTCGATAATTACGTCATCTCCATGACCCACGAGGCCAGCCATATCCTGGAAGTGTTATTTCTGGGCAGTTTCGCGGGCTTGGCAGGGCGTCGCGCCGATGGCAGTTGGCATTGTGCGCTGCGGGTTGCGCCGCTGTTCGAGACCATTGCTGACTTGAATCGGGTTGAAATTCTGCTGAGTCGGTTGCTGGATCAGCCGACGTATCAAGCCTTGCTGGCGGCAGCGGGCGGCGTTCAGGATGTCATGGTCGGCTATTCTGATTCCTGCAAGGACGGCGGCATCCTGGCCTCGAACTGGGGGCTGTATCAAGCCCAACAGCGAGCGGTGGCGCTGACCGCAGCACGCGGCTTTGGTTGCCGCCTGTTCCACGGTCGTGGCGGCACAGTGGGGCGCGGCGGCGGTCCGACTCACGACTCCATCTTGTCTCAGCCCACAGGCACGGTGAAGGGCCGAATCAAAATCACCGAACAGGGCGAGGTGCTGTCGTTTAAGTATCAGAATGTGGAAACAGCGGTTTATGAGCTAACCCTTGGCATTACTGGACTGATGAAAGCCAGTCGGCATCTGGTGCAGACAGTTCCGCCAGAGCCGCCGGAAGCGGCGGCGGTGATGGCCGAGTTGGCCCGGCACGGCGAAGCGGCGTACCGGGAATTGACCGAGCAGACGCCGGGTTTTATGGACTACTTTTATGAGGCGACACCGCTTGGCGAAATTGCGCTGCTCAATCTGGGTTCGCGGCCTTCGCATCGCGCTCATGGTGACCGCTCCAAGTATTCGGTACGGGCGATTCCTTGGATGTTTGGCTGGGGCTTGTCGCGGCATACTTTGCCCGGTTGGTACGGGATTGGCACTGCCTTAGCGCGTTGGCGCGGCGACGATCCTCAGCGGTTAGAGACCCTGCAAATGCTTTACCGCGAATGGCCTTTCTTCCGTGCGCTACTCGACAATAGCCAAATGTCGCTGAATAAAGTCGATGTCAACATCGCCCGTGAGTATGCTCGGCTTTGCCACAATGCCGATGCTGAAAAGCGTATTTATCAGCAGTTTCGGACGGAGTATGAACAAACCTGTTATGAGATTATGGCAGTGGCGCAAATCTCGACCCTGCTCGAAGAAAACCCAACCCTTGCCAAGTCATTAGAACGGCGTAATCCGTATCTAGACCCGCTCAATCATATTCAGGTGACCTTATTACTGCGTTATCGCCAGGCGCTTCGGGATCAGGGTGCAGACTCGCCAGAGGCGGAGAAATGGTTACGGCCCTTGCTGCGATCCATCAACGCTTTGGCGGCGGGAATGCGGAACACCGGTTGAGCAGTGGTCGCTGCTCATTGACCGACACCAGAGGGGGTACAGTGGGGATGCGTACCCTCGGCTCACGCCGATTTCCCAAAAAACTCGCGCTGGGTGGCCTGCACCACCGCCACGATGGCGGGATGCAGTAACCGTCGCTCAGTGGTGATGGCGTAAAGGCGCTCGGTGACTGCTTCAATCCGTCCGATAGCCTGCACGGTGTATTGCTGGGTCACATAATCGGCAATCGCCGTAGGAGCTACAAATAAGCCCGCGCCCGCCTGACCGAACGCCTTGAGTAAGGCGCTGTCCTCAAATTCGCCGACGATGTGCGGATACAAACGCTGGGCTTCAAACCAGCGCAGCAGGTCGGGCCGCAATGCCACATCGTCGCCCGGCAGCAGAAACGGTGCCCGATTCAGCGATACCGGAAAGTCGCCTGCCAAGGACTGCGCCAACTGGGGTGCGGCGAACACCGTCAAATCGCTCTCGCCTAGAAAGTGGCTGTAGCCGCGCACGTTGAGATGGTTGGGCATCGGTTGGTCGGCGATGACCAAATCGAGATGATGCACCGCCATCTCGGCCAACAGCGGAGCCAGGCGGCCTTCCCGACACAGCAGCCGCACCGGTTCCGCCATGCGTAACGCCGGTTCCACCACCCGATAAGCCAACGATTTCGGCACCGAGTTGGCGATGCCGACCCGAAACGGCAAACTCTTACGCACCGTCTGGTCTAACGCCACTTCCAGCAGTTCGTCGCCGAGCGCAAAAATCTCATCGGCATAACTGAAGATGCGCTGCCCCGTCTCGGTCAGTTCTAGCCCCCGCCCCACGCGGCGAAACAGCTCCACTCCCAACCGGCCTTCCAGTTCGCTCAACTGACTGCTGATGGATTGCGGCGTCAGGTGTAGGTGCTTGCTGGCGCTGGCGATGCTGCCCGACCGGGCCACCATCCAGAAATAGTGTAGATGCTTGAAGTTGAGGCTGGCCACAGGATTCCAATCCATCGAAAAAGTCGAACTATCCAGCAATATTATTCAGATTGTTGGATGTTTCGCTACCCCTTAGACTGCCATTTGTCTTTGATCCTAAAGGAACGACGTGATGAATATCCATATCCGGGCCAGTGGTATCGTGCTGACCGATGAGGTGCGCGAATATGTCGAGCGGCGGCTGCAATTTGCCTTCGGCTGGGCGGATGAGCGGTTGCTATACGTCGCAGTTCGCCTGTCGGACGAGAACGGCCCGCGTGGCGGCGAGGACAAGCGTTGCCGAATCCAGATTAATTTTGCGGGTGCGCCGAACTTGGTTGTCGATGATACCGAGGCTGATTTGTACGTCGCCATCGACCGGGCCGCTGACCGGGCAGGTCGTTCGGTGGCGCGGCGATTGGAACGGCAACGCGATTACCGTCAGCATCTATCGCCGCTCACAACAGCAACGCTGACTAATAACCTGAATTTACACTGAATCCTGGAGAAGCTCGATGAAGTACCTACCGGAGCTATTCGCCGCCAACGCGCGTTGGGCTAAGGAAACGACTGCTGTTAATCCTCACTTTTTCGCCGATTTAGAATCGATTCAGGCCCCCAATTACCTATGGATTGGCTGCTCGGACAGCCGGGTACCCGCCAATCAAATTACTGGCCTGAAGCCGGGCGAGGTGTTTGTCCATCGCAACGTCGCCAATGTGGTGGTGCATACCGACCTCAACTGTCTGTCGGTCATGCAATACGCCATTGAGGTGCTGAAGGTCCAGCACATCATCGTCTGCGGTCATTACGGCTGCGGTGGCGTTAAGGCGGCTCTAGATGGGGCATCCTTTGGGCTGATCGATAACTGGTTGCGCCATATTCAGGATGTGCGCGACCGGCACGCGGAGTTGCTGGATGCGTTGGAGGATACGGACACGCGGTGGCGGGCGCTGTGCGAGTTAAACGTCATTGAGCAAACGCGCAACGTCGCCCGCACGACGCTGGTAGCCGATGCCTGGAAGCGGGGACAGCCCTTGATGCTGCACGGTTGGGTTTACGGCTTGGCAGACGGTCGCCTCCAAGACCTTCAGACCTCCATCGATAGCGGCGCGATGCTGACTGACGCGATTGCACTAGCGGTTGCCGGTGTGTGGGCGCGTTATACCGAGTGAGATTTGTCTCAAGCCACCCACAACACCCCCACTTAAAAGGATAAGAACATGGCGAAAGAACTCTACAACCTTGGGGAACAACCTCCGTTAGGCATCGTTCCCCAAAAAATGCACGCTTGGTTGATTCGCCCAGAGCGCTTTGGCGTTCCAACTGAAGCGTTCCAACAAGAAGTGGTGGACGTGCCGCCCATCGCCGATGACGAAGTACTGGTGTACGTGATGGCGGCGGGCATCAATTACAACAACGTCTGGGCGGGCTTAGGGATTCCGGTCAATGTGATCGGTGCGCGTAACAAGGCCGGGGAGAAGGAAGAATTCCATATTGGTGGCAGCGACGCCTCCGGCATTGTCTATAAAGTCGGCAAGGATGTAACTGGCCTGAAAGTCGGCGACGAAGTAGTGATTCATTGCGGACGCTACAGCCGCGACTGTGAGTGGGTCAAGAATGGCGGTGACCCGATGTACTCGCCGACCTATCGTATCTGGGGTTATGAAACCAACTGGGGCAGTTTCGCTCAATTTACCAAGGTGCAGGCCCAGCAGTGTATGCCCAAGCCCAAGCACATGAACTGGGAAGAAGCTGCTGCTTATACATTGGTTGCGGCTACTGCCTGGCGGATGCTGCACGGCTGGGGGGCGAACGCCGTCAAGAAAGATGATGTCGTGCTGATTTGGGGCGGCGCGGGCGGTCTGGGTTCGATGGCCATCCAAATCGTCAAGGCGGCAGGCGCGATTCCCATCGCTATCGTTTCCGGCGAGGATAAGTTTGACTACTGCATGAAGTTGGGCGCGAAAGGCTGCATCAACCGCAACGAATTCGACCATTGGGGCATGTTGCCGCACTGGAAGGATAACGTCGGCTACGCCAAGTGGCTGAAAGGGGTGC
>NZ_CBTJ020000061.1 GCF_001051235.1 Candidatus Competibacter denitrificans Run_A_D11
AGCAGGACGTAGAGTTCGGCGTTTGCTTTTTTCCAGGCGTCCAGCCAGCGGGCGATGGTGCGCACGCAGGGCACCCGAATCGGGCCATCGCCCGCCAGCGTCGCCGGTAAGAGCCTATCACAATATTAAGATATTGATATATTTAAGAAATAATCGTATCATTTGCCTATAAAGTAAGGTTTTTAATTAAAACGGGTGAAACCTTGAAATGACGACAGAGAAAAGATACCCCAGTGATCTGACGGATGAAGAATGGGCGGTTGTGGAAGAATGCCTTCGTGGAGAAGACGAAATGGGGGCAGGTCGTCCATTGGAAGTGGATTTGAGACGGGTGTGGGATGCGATTTTGTATATCAATAAGACGGGGTGCCAATGGGCGTATCTGCCCCATGATTTTCCACCCCGCACAACCGTCAACTACCACTATATAAAATGGATGACGACGGGTTTCTTTGCCCGCGTGAATGCGGAAGTTCGCCGACGGGTACGAAAAAAAACGGTCGAAACGCGGAACCGAGTGCGGGGATCATCGACAGTCAAAGCGTCAAGGGCACCGCAGAATCTGCCGAAGAATCCGGCTTTGACGGTTATAAAAAGGTCAAGGGCAGAAAGCATCATATTGTAACAGACACCACCGGTTGTGTTCTGGCCGTGGGCGTCCATGCCGCCAACATTCACGACAGTCAGGGGGCGTACCCCTTACTCAAGACGCTGTTTAAAGCAGTACCCACGGTACGCCGGATCTGGGCCGATCACGCTTATCAGGGCGAGGAACTCGCCACCTGGGTGAAAGACACCTTCGCTTGTGAGTTGGAGATTGTGAAAAGAACCACGAAAGCCTTTAAAGTGTTACCCCATCGCTGGGTGGTCGAAAGAACATTGGCCTGGTTAAGCCGCTACCGTCGATTAGTCCGTGTCTATGAAAAAAGAGTCGCTTCCAGCATCGCCATGATTTGGGTTTCTTCTATCCGTATTCTACTGAAGAAATTGTATCCACCTCTTAATGAAGAGGGCTGCGATTAATCATTTGTATCTGAATAAGAATTTTCGGATAGGCTCTA
>NZ_CBTJ020000062.1 GCF_001051235.1 Candidatus Competibacter denitrificans Run_A_D11
AATTCCACATCCCCAGTTCCCGGACTACCCAACTCATCACGACCTCGTCAAAATATCAATATATTACAGCATGTTGAAAATTGTGGGTAATCGGATGCTCTTAAAGCCTACGATTGGTTCACGACAAAAGGCAATAAGCAGTACTCCATAAATGAAAACCAACTTAAATCCATCGTGCTTCCAAACAACTTGATAGCGACTATTTCCAAGTAGCTGTGGACTAGCAGCAAGCCACTTTGCGTAGTGATTACCAATCCTAGCTGCTAGATAAGTAGATAGGCTAAGGCTTACTAAAAGAAATATATAACCAAATATCGGCTGATAATGAACTAACCTAGGAATAGCTCCAACTAACCAGAGAAAAGGGCCAGCTAAGGCAGAAACTAATGCAATCCACTTTACCCGCTGGGTAATGAATTTCAGAGTACCTTGCAAGATACTAATTGTAGTAAAGAGAGCAAAAATGAAGGGTGTTACAAGGTAATAACTTGTAACATTATTTACGATTGTTAGGAAAAGGCTAAGAAAGCCAATCAGGCCAATAATTAGTATTACATAGTGGCGATCCTTACGTGGAAGGACTGGGCTTACTCGGTAATCAAGGTCTAAATCTACGCCTTTTAGGCGCTCGCGCTGAAGAACATCCCACTTAGGAGCTGCGCTTGGAGAATATTTTCTATCAGATTGTGGTCTACCAACCTCACCTGCTTTTATTTTTTCATAGGCCATGACAGATTACGCCATGTGAGGAAACAACTTTCCAAGCTCAGAGAGTACTTCGACACGACACCAAATTGGGAGTGGATTTTTCTGTATTTGGGTATAGAGTATTTCACGTTTACTGTCTTCAGCTAGAATTATAGCAATGACAAAGAGTTCATCAGCTATAATTTCTTGAAAGCCTGTAATCTCTCGACCGCGTTCAACAATTTTCCTACATTTATTGATTATCCGCTGATATTCTCCTCCCTGCTCAACTAAGATTTGCCCAAGCCGAGTAGTTCTTCCATCATAATCAAGGTAAAAATGGGTTTGCCCCAAATCCAATGATTCAGCGAAAGTCGGAAAAGCTTTGATAAATTCTCCTCTCGTAAAAACTTGTATTATGGTTTTTCCAAGGCAACAAAAACCCATGACTCCGAAAAGCCTAACTAATGCCTGAGGGCCAAAAGGGGTAGCGCTTTCGTCAGACTCGCCCAGTGTTTTTGCAGCAAGCGAAGTAAGCTGATAGTAAACTCGCTTTCCAAAAAGTGGTTGTGTTTGTAGATACTCCCCCACTAAGCGCCTAAGAACATTCTTCTCCCCACCTGGCTTCGCGTCGGCAAAGAACAAGCGGCGCAAGGCATCAGGCGTAGTCAGCTTGTAGCGTGCGACGTGTTTTAGGATTTCGTTGTCTCGGTCGGTAATCTGCATGGTTTGCACCTTTCAAGATGCCATAGTGTAGCCCTTAAACGAGAGACAACCCACACCAAAGCCTACACTATACCGGTGGAACCATAGCCTAGCTCTATTCAATTAAAAAACTAATATAAACAAATATTTAATTTATATATTAGGGCCACACTACTTGAAGGTGTACGAGCCAACCGTTCCTGTCACATCCGTCCAGGATGCCCGAAGGGCGTGACAGGAACGGAGAACCACCGCCCCGCCCCAGCGGGCGTGGTTCAAAGCGCAGCTCCGATCTAGAGGAGTGCGCACGAGTCCCGTCCAGGGACGAGGAAGCTCCCGTCCAGGGAGCGCAAGGGAGCACGGGATGCCCCAGCATCCCTGCTCCTAGGGCCGTCCAGGCCGTGAGCGTCCAGCGAACAAAGGCACATAGCCCCGTTCAGGGGCTATTAGTGCCTTGGGGAGGCTGACAGGGGAGGGCATAATTCTTTTATGCCTTCCCCTGTCAGCGGGGCATTCCACGAGGTTAGCGAGTGGAATGAAAAAGCGAAGCTTTATTCCACGAAGTGGAATAAGTGGAGCGTGGGGGGGCCGAGACTATTTATAGTCTCGGAAAGATAAAGGACTGCGCCAAGGATGGCGTGACCTTAAAGGAGCGTAAGCTCCTTGATACGGGGCGTTACGGGGTGTCCCCGTAGAAGGGGGTGTGTCGAAAACGGCTTCCGGTTGAGATCAGGGGGAAAACATTCCCCCGCATAATATTATGTTGGGGAATTAAATAAATAAGAAATATAAATATAAATCGAAACTGCTTTACAATTTAATTATACTGCATGTGAAACATAGCATATCTCTCCCTTCTAAGAAGAAGAAATATGCTATAGTTTATTGGTTAAAAATAAACATTTGAGAAAGAAACCGATGAAGACCATAGGAATGCTCGGTGGAATGAGCTGGGAATCGACTGCCCTGTATTATCAGATCATTAATAGAAGAGTTAGAGAAATCTGTGGCGGTTTGCACTCTGCTAAAATATTGCTTCATAGCTTCGATTTTCAAGAAATTGAGAACTTGCAACAGCAAGGTTCTTGAGAAGAGTGTGGAAATAAGCTTGCAAGTGCAGCAAAAGGATTAGAGTTATCTGGTTCAGATTTCTTAATTCTTTGTACTAACACAATGCATTTAGTTGCTCCTCAAATTGAATCAGCCGTGAAAATTCCTTTATTACATATTGCAGATACAACAGCTTCATACATTAAAAAAACCGCAATAAGTAAAGTTGGGTTGCTTGGTACAAAGTTTACAATGGAAAAACCGTTCTATAGAGACCGTATAAAAGAAAGACATGAGATTGAAGTTATTACACCAAACGATGAACAGCGCGATGTGATTCATAACATTATCTATAATGAGCTTTGCCAAGGAAAAATCGAAGAAAATTCGCGTGCTCTCTATAAAAATATTATGGCCGACTTAGTAGAGCAACGTGCCCAGGGCATTATTTTAGGATGCACTGAGATCACCATGCTCGTAAATAGCAATGATGCTACTGTTCCTCTATTTGATACAACAGACATTCATGGACATGAAGCCGCTTTTTTAGCCTGTGACTCTAAGAATTAGTTGTAAAACTCCTTATTTTCTCCCAGATGATTTTTCAAAAAAGTAAATAAAAAATTTCCTTAATCCATTCACATTCACTTTATTTCAATATAAATTACTATGGTCACCACCTTAGGAAAACGTGGCTGACATTGTTGGTATGCCTCAATACACCTGGTAAAGCTAGCCTCACCAGTTAGCATAAGGGCATGAGTTGGCTACTCATGACGTATTGTGCGCGTAGAGCCGGATGCATCGAGAGGTGCTTGTCCGGCTCGACGGAGGCTTGCCGGAGTAATCCTTCAAGAATTGGATTTCTTGAAGAGTAATCCCGACATTCTATCCGATAAGTTTTTTTCTTATCCTCTCTTAAGGGTTTCTCCTTAGGAGGGGACTACCTGGGCGACGGAGAAAAACCTTGTTAAGAGAGTATTCAAAAGCTCTTAAAACAAGGCCGTGATGTTTCAAAATAGGTGAAAATCCTTTCCAAGGGATTCGGGCCATAATGGTTCGTTTAACTTGGCTGGCGTGGGGAGTTCATTGTTAGTGATAACAATGACCGGATTTGACCAATTCGGGGTTCTTGTTAAACGCAAGACCGCAAATAGCTCAACCATGAGAGGCCCGCAAGGGCTTGCCAGTAAGTTCCATTCAGAGACGATGCCAAATTGCGAAAAATCTTCATTGGCGGGTAAGCGGACGCTTCTAGGTTCGGTTCGCTGAAATCTTGCTTTATTGGCAAGCAAACGATGACGAGGTTGGTAGCCTCCGTCATACAGTGAAGACGCGGGGATAGTATCCCCTAGCTACGTGACTAATGGAACAGAGATCATCACTAATCTGGGAAGCACTATAGCTGCCGATTTAGCCAATCGGTGCCTGATAAAAGTCTATCAGGTGGTTAAAACGCTGTAGTGTGGGAGTGTGCTTTGAGTAGGAGTTAGCGCAGTTGAACTCGCATTCTAAAATAATGAAAGCGCAACTACTTTATAAATTCGAGAAAGTAGGCCGCAACCACTTAGAGAATGCGCAACTACAACTATTGAACCTAGTGGCTTTTACGCCTTCAGGCGCTAAAGGCTGCTAGGGATCACGCTAAGCGATGACCGTGGCAAGGCAGTCACGGCTCGTTTGTATGCACGGGTGGTGCCGAGCATTAACAACGACGAAAGAAGCGACGCGCTTTTAAGTGCGTATCAACAATGTGCGGATGAAACTCGTCAGACAAATCCGGTAGGGATACCGGATTTGGAAGCGAGTTTCTCTAATCCGCTCCTTGGCAAGGAAGTCTTGTGGCGTCATGAAAGTCACCCTGGCGGGTGAAACTCATGAGGCAACGATGCTGGTGACAAAGAGAAGTTGTGCGCCTCTGGCGCCAAATTATCCGCTTCAGGCGGTTATTCCTTGAGGTTTTATTTGAGGCTTTCAAGGGAGGATAAGCGGATAATAGTTTTATCGACGGTTTAGGCTTTCTGAGAGATTGGGCCTCCAGGTCTACAACCTAATCAATCTCTCCTCTTTGGAGTAATTGGGCTTTTAGTATCTAAAGCGGCTTATGGAGTATCGCTATAGCGCAACTACGATAGGTGGATTCATTCAACAACTTGCGGTGTGCTATGTAGGGCGCGGATATTGGTTCTATGTCCAAGGTGTAATTCCTAAACAAAAAGACCCCAAGGAAATTGATGAAAAGCTCCTCACCAAATATCAGATTCGAGCTTCCAAGTTTCAGCGCTGTCGGCGCAAGCGCTGGGGGGTTGCAAACCTTCAATATCTGCGCTGGGAAAACTCTTTCTTAATTTTAGCAACACATGGCATCCATGCGTTCTTCAAGGAAGAGGCAAAGCGTATTAAAGACGTACGCCGCGAACCAATTTACTTTGAAGGCTATTCAATCAGCTACCAAAACGGTCATCCCAAGGTGAGCTTAGCTCAAGGGACGTATGAAGAACTAAAAGCCTACTTTCTAGAACTCGCCGTTCACAGGCAAGCTGATTACATCGCAAAGGAAGTTAGAAAACTTCCCTTTGAATCCTATGCGCCAGTAAGGCGGCAACTGGTCTATATCCTCACCTCGGTCAACAAACGTCGCAAGGCAGCGGGTCTGCCACTAGTTCCCTACCAGTGCATTCGCTTCCGACGAACTATTTACCAACCTTTTACACCATTCCCTACCCCAATTGAGGGTAGCCGCTGGGCGATGCTAGGGAAGAAACGCCGGAGCCGTAGGAGAGAGTAAGAACTGATTACAGCAATTCTCCGATTTTTCTAGCACCGTGGAGGATACGTTCAATTCTCAGCATATCGAATTCTACACTGAAAAATATTAAATAGTTTCCATGAACGGCCATACGTAAATTATGTGCAAAATCCTTCCTTAAAGGAAATGCTTCTGGTGTTTCTGTAATTTTTTGGCAGTGCTTTTCAAGCTCTTCGAGGAATGAGATGGCGCGTAGAGGGTTTTCGCGTGCGATATAGTCGCCTATTTCTTCAAGATCAAGTGCAGACTGTGGGGAAAACTTTAAGAACATTGTTCAGTATTAAGGCCCAGGGTTATCTTTATACTTTTTTCTTAAACGAGAAAATACCAGCTCAGCGTCAATACTTGGGCCACTGTCAATGCCCTCCTGAACCAAACGGCGTAGCTCATCAAGCTCAAGAGCTTCTACTTTGCGTTTTAGTTTCCAGTCTCGCAAGGCTTCTCTTATAACTTCACTGGTACTTGCATATTCACCGCTAGCTACAGCGGTGCGAAGAATCCCAACCATCTCAGGTGGTAGAGCGATACTAATTTTTTCAACGGTCGCCATAAATTACCTCCTTAGGAGTTACGCAGTTGCCGGTAGCCTGTAAAGTGGATTAGTCAGATAGGTGCGGATGGCGGGGCGGATGATAGCGAGTTTCGCCTCAAACCAGC
>NZ_CBTJ020000063.1 GCF_001051235.1 Candidatus Competibacter denitrificans Run_A_D11
AGTTGGTTTGAAGCAAAACTCGCCATCATCCGCCCCGCCATCCGTACCTATCTGACTAACCCACTTTACATATTACCCTCAACTGCGTAACTCCTATAACAGCAACATCCGCCACTTCCTCGCCCGCTTCCGCCGCCGCCGCCGCACCAAAGTTGTCTCTAAAACCGAAGAAATGGTGGACCTTTCCCTACGCCTCTACCATCATCTCCATGATCACCCCGCCGCCTTCGCGGCCCTTTCTGCAACCTTTTTATCTATCTTTGGTTAGGAATCTCCTAATTTTAAATACATTCATGCCAAATCAGAAGGAGTCGAACGATGGAGGATTATGTACTCTCAGTGCGGGCCGTCCGCAGCGGTGTTTTCGTCGCCGAGGTTGGCCCCAGTAAATTTTTGGTCGTTCCTGCCGGTCAATCGCCCACACCCGCCCACGCGATCACCCAGGCGGCTTGGTATAAAGTCGTCCGCGCTGCCGCTGCGTGGCAAAACCACCAGGGCGAACCACGCGGCGATCTGCTCTTCATCGTCCACGGCTACAACATGAACGTGGATGACGTGATGCAACGGCATCGCCGCTTGAAGGAGGATTTATTGGCCTTGGGCTTTAAGGGGGTCATCGTCTCCTTCGACTGGCCCAGTGATGATAAAACCCTGGCCTATCTGCCGGATCGCCACCGCGCCAAGGAAACGGCCTTCCGGCTGGTCTCCGACGGCATCGCCTATCTATCAGCCGAACAAACCCCCGCTTGCACCATCAACATTCACGTTCTTGGCCATTCCACCGGCGCTTATGTGATTCGGGAAGCCTTCGACGACGCCGACGATAAACAGCTTGCCAACATGAGTTGGAATGTCAGCCAGGTGCTGTTTGCAGCCGGTGACATCTCAGCGGACTCCATGGCGACCGGCGACAGCGAAACCGAATCCCTCTACCGCCATTGCATCCGCCTCACCAACTATTCCAGCCGCTATGACCAGGCGCTGGATTTATCCAACGTCAAGCGGTTGGGCATCTCGCCTCGGGTCGGCCGAGTCGGCCTACCGGGCGCCGCGCCGCCGAAAGCGGTGAATGTCGATTGCACGGCCTACTACGAAAAACTGGCTGACGCCGGAACCGGCATCGCCGCGCAAGACCAGCCGAACGGTTTTCCAGGAATCCCAAGCCATTCCTGGTATTTCGGCAACAAGACCTTTACTCGTGATCTGTTTGGGGTGCTGATTGGCGAGGACCGCACCCTGATCCCGACCCGCCAGGTACTGCCGGATGGCTGGATTGTGCTGGAAAAGCCCTGATTGGTGGAGGGGCCGATAACATCTATCTGGAGTGCTCAACATGCCTGACGCCGCCACAGCGACCCTCGAAATTCCCCAAACCGTCTTGGACGCCGCCCAAATGAACGCCCACGAACTGCGCCGCGAACTGGCGCTAACGCTCTACGCGCAACATCGGCTGTCGCTGGGCAAGGCGCGGGAACTGGCGGGCTTGAGCCTGTGGGAGTTCCGGCAGTGGCTGGCGACCCGGCGCATCGAAACCCACTACGATGAAACCGACTTGCAGGATGATTTGACGACACTACGCGCGTTGGGCCGCCTGCCGTGACGGTACCGATCTGCAATACCTCACCGCTGACTAACCTGGCTGCCATCGGTCAGTTCGATTTGCTCCAGCGGCTGTATGGTCGGCTGCTGATCGCTGAGGCGGTCTGGGAAGAATTGAACGCCGAGGGCCGCACTTGGCCGGGCCGGGTTGAAGTGGCAGCGGCAAGCTGGATCGAGCGGCGGACAGTGCAAAACCGGCCGCTGGTGACGGCGCTGCGGGAACGGCTTGATTCGGGCGAGGCGGAAACCATCGCCTTGGCTGTGGAATGTTCGCCGCCGTTCGTTTTGATGGATGAGCGGGAAGGCCGCCGCAGTGCGCAGCGTTTCGGCCTGAAAACGGTGGGTGTGGTCGGGGTGCTGATCGAGGCCAAAGGGCACGGCTTGGTGGGGCAGGTGGGGCCGCTATTGGAACAGTTGCGCCAAGAAGCGGGGTTTTTCCTGAGCGACCGGGTGATTCACGACGCCCGCACCGTGTGCGGTGAGGTTTAGCCGAGGGCGAAGCGCATGACCTTCGGCACGCATGTCGCGTTTGCCTCGGTGCTGTATCTGGGCGGGGCGACGCTGTTGGTTCCGTTGCGTTAATTTTTGGAGAGCGACGCTTGGTAGGAAATAGCCTGATCTCAGGTGCAATCAGACCGCAAGGGAATAGAATTGATCAGCCCCTGCAACCGCTTTCCGCTCTAGGCACCCGCGAGGCCTACGCCCTCATCAACGCCTGAGGGGCGACAGAAAGGCATCACAGCCTTATCCGGGTCTTTCTTGGGCGACCGAGCGATACAGGTACACACTCGTCTATGGCGAGGGTAGTGCCAGGATAAAACCACCGGAACTTCGGCCTTTCTGTTTTTTTTAAATATTACGTAACACGTATTTTTACGCATCTTAATCCCTATAATTCAAGATTCCGTCCATAATCTTGAATTGCAAAATCGCTGGCACAGCCGGTCTAGGGGCGCCGTCTACTGGCAGGATTGATGGAACCTCAGAACGAAATGAGCTAGAAGCGAGCGGCTGCCTCTGTGCGGGCCAAACGTTGGAAAACGCCGAAACGGTCAGTCAGGCGGCCGACCGGGCCAGTCCGATTGCTCACTTTGCCGCAGGGGCAGGAATCATCGGGCAAACGCCTGATGTACATCCCTGTATTCATGGAGGATAAGCAGCGTGCTAACATAAAACTTTCCCCCTCTGGGAGAGTTTTCGATGCTGACGACCAAAGCGTTTAAAAATGGAAACTCACAGGCGGTTCGGATTCCCGCTGAACTCGCGTTCGAACGGATCGACATCGAACTGGAAATCGAGCGGGTCGGGGCTGAACTACGGATTCGACCCGCGCGCCGGTCTTTAGCCGGCGTATTAAGTAAGTTCTCACGATTCTCGTCAGAGGTTATGGCGGAAGGACGCGGCGATCACGAGCAGGCCGAACGCGAGGATGGATAATGCCGAGATACATGCTCGATACTAATATGTGCATCTACCTCATGAAAAACTAACCCGCTTCCGTCGCCCGGCGGTTCGCCGAATGCTATGTCGGCGACGTGGTGATCTCGGCGGTGACCTACGCCGAACTGGAGTACGGGGTCTCGGCGGCCAACGACCCCGAAAAGGAGCGGCAGCACTTGGTCGCCTTGGTGGAGGATCTTCCGGTCGCGCCCTTCGACCGTGCGGCGGGCTGCGCTTACGGCCCGATCCGGCAAGCGACGCGCGACCGCCGCAAGAATCTGGACAAGCTCATCGCGGCGCACGCGGTTTCGCTGGACGTGGTTCTGATCACCAACAATCTGAAAGACTTCGCGAGATATCCTGGTCTCAAGACGGAAAACTGGGTCGAGTCACCGTAAGAGGGCTTGACGTCCTTTATTTTACCAGGGTTTCCCCCCTCCAGGCGCGGGGCCGACCCCTTCGGTCGAACGTGTCGGCTTCTAATTTCAGCACTTTCTGGTTCAAGTTCGGCTGGATTTGGAAAACTCGGCGCCACGTCACACAAGAGTCAGGCGGACGCCGAACCGCTTCACTGCAAGCCAACGTGAATGGTTTGAGTGAGATCTGATAGAAGTTACGCTGTTTTATTTATAAGTATTTAATTTTAAATAAAATTATTGCGAAGTCCGCGGCGACCGCGGTCCCGGCTACCGCGGCGGCGGCGGGTTTCGGGTGGTGGCGTCCCCATTCTTCTCTGATCGATGAACACTCTGATCTCTGACGGACCGGCGGGTTGGCTTCCAGGAAAAAGACGAATCGGAAAACGGGCATGGACATCATGGAATTGGTGGGTAAATTGGCCGCGCTGTTGAGGGTTCTAATGACATGGACGCCTCGCTTCTGCCACTGGTTGGGGTTTGGCTACCTTGGCTGTATCCTGCCTCCGTAGCTCGCCCGCGTCCATGTCATTAGAACCCACCAAACCCCCGTAGCGATGCAGCCATTCGGCCATCGCCGTTTCATGACGGCGTTGCGCCGCATGGTAGTAAACCCAGACGCAATACTCGCAATAGCGTCCGCAGCACTCTCGCTCACCGGGCGGCGTCGGCGGCGTTGGCGGCGTTGGCGGGGACGGTGGAGAGAAATCGGGTAAAGACATCAATGTGTCCACACTAATCCGAGAGACGATCCGGCACACAGAATAACGCTGCATTCACTCGGTTTTCAAATCCAGCATGACATGAATCACGTCGGTATCCCGACTTACGGACATCGGCAAACCGGAGCGCTCGAATACGGCGAGCATGGCGCCGTTATCGGCCAAGACATCAGCCCGGAAGTGGGTGACTCCCCGCTCGCGGCCGATGCGCGTCAAATGCCGCAACAGATGGCTGGCGATGCCCTGACCTTGGTCGTCTTCCTCGACCGTGAAGGCGATTTCCGCGCTGCGTCGGCCGTTGGCCTCGTCGAATGCGCTATAGCGCCCCCCACCGATGATCGTTTCCCGCTCGTCCTGACCAAGCGTCGTCACCAGCGCCACATCGTTCTCGAAATCGGGTTCGGTCGCATGGCGCAGCTCCTCGGCCGTCAAGCCAGATTTATGCTGAAAAAAGCGCGCGTAAACAGTTTCCGGCCCTAGGGCGTGGAACGCGGCAACGATTTTGTCCTTGTCGTCCGGGCAGACGGCACGCACCGTCACCTGCGTGCCGTCGCGCAGCCTCTCCAGCACAGAAAAATTTTGCATATCAGCCATTTTTTATCCTTGTGGTCGTCAGAAAATCCTTTATCCACCGCAGATCACGCGGCGGCACGGCGTCCAATAACCTTACGCCATGATGCCATCAATCCATCAGACGGCCATCGTCATCAAAAAAGGGATAGGGTCCAGCGTAGTCTCCTAATAACAGCGTGACTCAGCGCCGCCTTACCCCTTCACCTTGAAAGCCCTGGGGCTATGGGCTGATCCGCTGGTTTCTGATGGTCACCCCAGACCGCGACAGGGACTACTGGGCCACCAATGACCTGAAGATGACCGCCCTCACCCGCATCCGTTTCACCGGTTATGCCTGGAGCATTGAAACCGATCATCGGGGAATCAAACAATACTGTGGCGCCGAGTATGCTCAGTCAGATCCACGCCGCCCATGCGCAACGTAACCACATCCCACTGGCCCTGCGGGCGGTCACTCGGCCCGGACATGCTCCCGCAGCCACGGTTCCAGCCGGTCGTAGCGGAACGCGCGGGTTTCGAACAGCCGCATGAAAAAGGCATACGCGGTTTCGCTATCGCACGCGATGCCATAGCCGTTCATCCGCAAAAACGTGTCGGTCACGAAGAAGGCCACCCGTTTGTTGCCGTCCAGGAATGGATGGTTGTTGGCCAGGCTCTCCATCAGCGCTGCCGCCTCTTCGACGAGGTCTCGGTAATAGCCGAGCTGGGGCCGCATCAGGGCGGCCTCCAGGGCGCCGGGGTCACGCAGCCCCGAGGTACCCCCGAACACCTCGATCAGCCGTGCGTGCATGGCGACGACTTCGGACAGGGTGGGAAAATCATGGCTCATTGGGCGAGGAGTTCGCCCAATCGGTGGTTTTTCTCCACACTCGCCTGGAAGCGCGCCATGACCTCGGCGCGTGGCGTGGCGTCGCGCTTGCGCTCGACAAACTCGCGCAGCGCCTGCTCCAGCACGGCCTGGAACTGGCGGCCTTCCTCGCGGGCGATGGCCCGCAGTTCGCCAAGCAGGCGCGGATCGGCCTGGCTGGAAAATTTCTGGCGGACGGCATTCATGATCGGCTGCTCTCTGTCAAATATCATCAAGATAAAGCTTGATGTTAAACCGGCCCCCTTGGACGGGCAATCTCGGTATTTTTGCCCAAGCCGCCGAGACGGTGGATTAAGAGCCTATCCGACAATCCTGATCACGACCCGGAGGCTCCAACCTTTGAGAGGATGGATCCCCCGATAAACTCGGGGCGATTCATACTGCCGCCCACGTTTCCGATAGCCACATCGAAGTCCACGTTGCTGGGTGGACTTTGGCGAAGCAAAAACCAGCCGCTGGCCGGCAGGCACCCGCGAATAAGGTCATTGTTCTATACAAAATGTTCGGTCATAATGAATTTATGTATATCAAAAGACAAGCTGAGGCGGATTTACGCCAAGCGCTGGCGAGTGGCAAGGTGGCTCTCCTGCTCGGCGCACGGCAAGTCGGCAAGACCACGCTCGTTGAACAGGTGTTGCGCGGTGAGAACGCTCGATTTCTCAACTTTGACGTGGACATCGATAAGGCCCACTTTTTGGCGGCGGCTTCGCTAGCGCCCGCCGACGGTCTGCGCTTGCTGGGCGCGCCGGAGGTATTGGTGCTGGATGAGGCCCAGCGCTTGCCGGAGACGGCCCGTATCGTCAAAGGTTGGTACGATGCCAAGCTACCGGTTCGCCTGCTGCTTCTAGGCTCGTCCTCGCTGGATCTGCTCGATCAAAGCGCGGAAAGTCTGACCGGGCGCAACGCTAAATTGGTGTTACCCCCGCTGTTGTTTGCCGAGGCGGTGCGTTCTCAAGCCTGGGGCGCGCTGGATTGGAGCGAACCCACCGTGTGCGCATCGTTCGCCGTACCGCTGCGGGCGTTCTTACTCCAGCGCCTGGCGTTTGGCAGTTATCCTGAGGTGGTGTTATCCGCCGACCCGCGCCGCCTGCTGCGTGAGCTGAGTTCCGATTATTTATGGAAGGACATCCTGCAAACGGGGTTAGTGAAAACCCCAGACCTGATCCGTCGATTGCTTCAATTACTCGCCCATCAGGCAGGCAGTGAAGTTTCTATCAACGAACTGGCGACCCAGCTTCAGATGGGCCGGCCGACCGTCGAGCGCTATCTTGACCTGCTCGAACGCACCTTCGTGATTTTTCGGTTGCCCGCCTTTAGCACCAACCCGCGCAAGGAAATCTCTAAAAGCCACAAGGTGTTTTTCTGGGATACCGGTATCCGCAATGCGCTGCTCAACACCTTCGCCGCCGACGAGATCCGTCCCGATATCGGCGCGCTGTGGGAAAATTGGGTCGTTGCGGAGATCGCCAAGCGCAATGTCTTGTTGGGGTCGCCCATCGAGCTATTCTTCTGGCGCTCGCGTACACAGGCGGAGGTGGATCTGGTGGTGAAGGGTGAACACGGGTTGCAAGCTTTCGAGATCAAATGGACACCGCGTCGCGTGGGCAGTGCGGCTTTTCAAGCCGCCTACGGGGTGAAGGCCCAACGCCTCAGCCCCCATCGGCCCTTTGTCGCTGAGCAGGTGACGATGTGAAGTATTCGGCGTTGCCAGAGGAGAATGGATGGTTCGAGGCATGAGGGCTTCTTGCGATTCGTGCTCACGTCCAGACACGCGCACGAGCTAAACCGCTTTCTCACCCCGAATGAAAAATGGGGCACTAGGGGACGCTTCAGAAAACGGAAAATAAAGCACGTTAAGCCCAGGTACTGGGCCAAAACGTGCCATGTTCAGAGGAATCGGAATGCCAATGCCGCAATGATCGTCGGCGGCAACGCCGCCAACAGCAGTCCTAGCGGATGCACCGCCTCATCATCGAAGTGACCCCGCAAGATGGCGATGCCTGCCGGATTTGGCGCGTTGGCGATGATGGTCAGCCCACCACCTGTTACGGCACCGGCGACCAGGGCGTACTTGAAACCATCGGATAGCCCTTCGACGAGCGATCCAAGGTAGGTCAAGGCTGCGTTGTCGGTAAAAGCCGTCAGGATGGCCGCTCCGAAGAACACCTGATCGCTGCTCATGCTCATCAGCACAGGTTGCAGCCACCATTGCTGGTGACCACCCAACACCACCAGCCCGGCCAGGAAGAAGGCGACCAATAGCCCTTCGCGCAGGATCAGACGATCCTGGTGACGTTGGTAGGCATGGGCCACGCCGAGGAAAAACAGGAACAGGCCCATGAACATCGCCGGATGATGGGCGAAGACCACGACACCCGCGAGGAACGCCAGATGCACCAAGACCAAAACACGAGGCACCCGATCACCGACGCCGCTGTCTGCCGGTGACAGTTGGCCCAGCTCCTTGCGCAATAGCAGCGTAGCGCCTAGAGCGTTCACAACGACTGCGATGGCTGCTTTCCAGCCGAACGCCGACATCATGAAGGCGATGTCCCAGTTCCATTTCCCGGCGACCATTAGCACAGGCGGCGCGGCAAACGGCGTCAACGTGCCGCCGATGGAGACATTGACGAACAGCACGCCCAGCGTGGCGTACTTCAAGCGAGAGGAAATGCCCTTCCCGAAGAAGCTGTCGGCCAGGATCAGGGCAGCCAACGTCATGGCCGCAGGCTCGGTGATGAACGACCCCAGCAAGGGCACCAGCGACAGCACGGTGAAATAGAACCCCATGCTGGCCGGCAAGGGCATCACGCGGGCGATGAGGCACACACTGGCCATAGCCGTTTGCAAAATCGGGCGGGTGCCCGCGATGACCATGATGGCAAAGACGAACATCGGCTCGGTGAAGTTGCGCGAGTCGATGTACTGCGTCGCCACTTTTGCGCCATCGGTGGCAAACATCGCCACGACCAGCACCAAGGCCCAAAAGCCGAACACCACTTCCACTTCACCCAGCAGGTGCCACACCCCGGCATGCGTCGGTTTCGTATGCGCCAGGTGCTCGAAGAACTTGGTGGCGAACGTGTGCAGGATGGCAACAGCAAACAGTGCTGCGCCGATCAGTTCGATGGTGGTGGGTGTCACATCCTCCCCTTGTTGTGTCAGATTTGGCTATACCCTAACGCAACGTCAGGGATGAGACTTCAATAGCGTCAGAATAGAGTCGAATATTAAATTTATTGACACAATTAGTCAAGAGTAATAAATTTCACCCTGACACATTACCTCTTGGAGGCACTTTGTACGGTCAACGCATCGGCTACGTTCGCGTCAGCAGCTTCGACCAGAACCCGGAACGGCAATTGGAAGGGGTTCAGGTGGCGCGGGTGTTCACCGACACGGCATCCGGCAAGGACACCCAGCGCCCCGAGTTGGAAAGGCTCCTCGCCTTCGTGCGCGAAAGTGACACTTTGGTGGTACACAGCATGGATCGCCTGGCACGCAACCTAGATGACTTGCGTCGCATCGTGCAGGGCCTGACCAAGCGCGGTGTGCGCGTCGAATTCGTCAAGGAAAGCCTGGCCTTCACCGGCGAGGACTCGCCAATGGCGAATTTGATGCTGTCGGTGATGGGTGCGTTTGCCGAGTTCGAGCGGGCCTTGATCCGCGAGCGGCAGCGTGAAGGGATCGCGCTCGCACGGCAGCGGGGTGCGTACCGGGGCCGCAAGAAGTCACTGAACGATGAGCAGATTGCCAAACTGAAACGGCGCGTCGCGGCGGGTGAGCAAAAGGCGCTGATTGCCAGAGATTTCGGCATCAGCCGTGAAACCTTGTACCAGTACCTGCGCGAGTCCTGAGCATGCCGCGTCGTTCCATTCTGTCCGCCACCGAGCGCGAAAGCCTGTTGGCATTGCCCGATGCCAAAGACGATCTGATCCGGTACGTTCAGCGAAACCGACCTATCGGTGATTCGTCAGCGGCGCGGGCCTGCGAATCGGCTGGGCTTCGCTGTTCAGCTTTGCTACTTGCGATTCCCCGGCGTCATCTTGGACGCTGATGAGCCGCCATTTCCACCCTTGCTGCGCATCGTGGCGTCACAGCTCAAAGTGCCGGTCGAAAGCTGGAACGACTACGGGCAGCGGGAACAGACCCGGCGCGAGCACCGGGTCGAACTGCAAACGGTGTTTGGCTTCCAGCCGTTCACCATGAGCCACTACCGGCAGGCCGTCCACACGCTGACCGAGCTGGCCATGCAAACCGACAAGGGCATCGTGCTGGCCAGCGCTTTGATCGAGCATCTGCGGCGGCAGTCGATCGTACTGCCCGCACTCAACGCCATCGAGCGCGCCAGTGCCGAGGCCACCACCCGCGCCAATCGGCGAATCTACGACGCTCTGTCCGAGCCACTGTCGAATGGGCACCGGCATCACCTCGATGAGCTGTTGAAGCGCCGCGACAACGGCAAGACGACTTGGCTAGCCTGGCTACGGCAATCATCGGCCAAGCCGAACTCCCGCCACATGCTGGAACATATAGCCAAACAAAATAACAATGATCATATTTGATGGGAGCGGAAGAGGTCTTCAATGGAGCAATGGGTTTGCTTACGGATCGCTTTGGCTTGTGCCCATTTAT
>NZ_CBTJ020000064.1 GCF_001051235.1 Candidatus Competibacter denitrificans Run_A_D11
CCCAGCAGAATGCCGCCCTGGTCGAACAAACCGCCGCCGCCAGCCACAGCATGGGCGATCAGGCCCAGGAACTCCAACGCTTGATGGGCTTCTTTAAAACCCAACACGGCGAAACCACCAACACCGCCGCCCCGCCCGCCCCTGCTAAGCCACGTCCCGAATTGCACGCGATGACCGGTAAAGCGTCGCGCCCAGCCACCAAACCCGCCGCTAAAACCCGGCCCGCCACCCGCCCCGGCCCGGTCGGCCAGAACGCCGCCGCCACTCAGGCTTTGGAGGAGTGGGAAGAATTTTAGCGATTGAATAAAACCGACGATTCTCAGTGAAAGCTGAAAAGAAAGTTCAATGCGTGGTTTAGCTCATTGCCTGGTAATAAAAAAATGAAACTAGAAAACTTGAAAATCAATACACGGTTGACCATTGGCTTTGGGAGCATGGCAATCCTCACATTACTTTTATGTGTTCTGATGATATTTGGCATCAAAACGATGTCAGCGAACCTGGAAAACCTTAGTGAAAACCGTTTTCCTGCTTGGCAAGTACTCGCCCAACTCAATCGGGAGCGAATGGTCATTCGCGCGCAAACCCAATCGGTTTTTGCACAAGAGACCCAGAAGAATGCAGAAGGAAAATTGCAGACAATTTTGGAAGACCGACATAAAGCTTGGCAGCGGATAGATAAAGCATGGGAAATCCTGCTGAAAATCCCCCGAACCAGCGCAAAAGGGCAACTGCTACAGGAAAAACTTCAAGAGCAATATAAGGCGTGGCGGGCGATTTACGTCGATCTGGACAGCCAGATCGAACGCCTGGCCCGTGCTACCGATCCCTCGCAGAAAGCTGAGCTTTATGCTGAATACCGGCAGATGGTTTCGCGCATGGTTCCGATATCGGATGCAATGGGAGAAACGTTCGACGCCATGGCGGATAACAATGCCGTTCGAACAAACAACATGATCAAGGCTGATCACGCCATAGCAATCCAGCTGCAAACATGGGGAATGGTGGCGGCTGTCATCAGTATCGTGCTGGCTGCCCTGTTGGGTTGGCTTATCACCCGCAGTGTGGTGGCTCCATTGCGTCAAGGTAAAGAAATTCTAGGTGTACTCGCTGAAGGGGATATGACCTGCGAAATTCCATCTGAACTGACATCTCGCAAAGATGAAATGGGGGATCTGGCCCGCTCCATGCGGGACATGGCCAACCAGTTACAGGAGATCGTCGGGAGCGTCAACAAAACCACAAGCCAAGTGGCCTCTGCCTCATCGGAGATTGCGCAAGGGAGTAGTGATTTAGCTCAGCGCACCGAAGAGCAAGCCTCGGCGCTGGAAGAGACCGCTTCCTCCATGGAAGAACTAACTGGAACGGTTAAGCAAAGCGCTGAGAACGCCGGTCAGGCCAATC
>NZ_CBTJ020000065.1 GCF_001051235.1 Candidatus Competibacter denitrificans Run_A_D11
TGATTGGCCTGACCGGCGTTCTCAGCGCTTTGCTTAACCGTTCCAGTTAGTTCTTCCATGGAGGAAGCGGTCTCTTCCAGCGCCGAGGCTTGCTCTTCCGTGCGCTGGGCTAAATCACTGCTCCCTTGCGCAATCTCCGATGAGGCAGAGGCCACTTGGCTCGTGGTTTCACTAACCTGCCCCACCATGGTTTTCAACTGGCTGGCCATCTCCCGCATGGCCGCATAAATCCCGGTCTCTTTCCCGGTGTCCGCAAATTGAACGGTGAGATCACCGGTGGCAATTTTCTGAGCTAGCGTGGCGATATCGGTCGGCTCACCGCCGATGGGGCGACGGATCGCTCGCGCCGTCAGCCAGGCCAAAGCGACTCCTAAGAAAATAGCACCGGCTGATAGCCCTTCGATCATCATGATAGCGATGCCATTACGCTGTTCGACCTGTGAGCCGAGTTGATTTTGGGTGGTGCGGTACTCCGTTTTTAGCTGATCTGTGGCCTTGGTAATGGCCCCACCGATTTGATAGAGCGTGTTTTGAGTGATCTCATCATTTTTCTCAGTCAATTCCTTCAAATTGGGTAATACACTTAGGTAGTTAGCATGAATTTTATTGAACATCTCAAGAGATGCTTGATAAGAATCTCCGGCTTTTTCATGAAGTTGCTTTTTAATTGCTTCTACCTTAGTAGTTATTTCTATAGCGCCCTGTTCGAAATCAGCCCGATTACGAGAACGTACATACTTAAGAAGTACATAGCGAGCGGCGAGTATCTGATTTTGCAATTTCCCAACCCATAAAACCAGTTCGCTATTATTCTCATTGGCTGCATTTTCCATCATGCTATCGGTTTTGCTTTGTATTTCGGTGCCTATTTGAACAAGCTTTTTAATAGTTGCTATTCTTTGCTCGGTGAAGCTAACCACCTGATTAAAAGTCGAATCATATTGATTGACCAACGCCTCTAAGGAATCTAAAGCTTTGACTTTTTCTGAGTTTTCCGCTTTTTTCTTTAGAAGGCCAATTTGATTGGTCATTTTGGTTGCGTATTGCTTATGTTCGTCCGAATATTCGCTTGTTTCATGGATAAGAAACTTTTGAACTGTTAAGCGCGCGTTTAAAAGCTGTTTCTCAAATTGATCAATATGCGAATTATTGGTTTCGATACCGCGATAATGACAAAAATTATCGAATGCTTGCTGTAAACCCCAGTAGGAAACGCCAGAGACAACAACTAAAAATGCGATAATTGTGGCAAATCCAAGATTTAATTGGTTGCGGAGGGTGAGTGTTTTGAACATGGTTCTTATTTGCCTCTATTGGTCTTATTAATTTTTGCTCTTTCTTAGAAGTTTTAGGTTCAATTTCTTTCTCTTGATCGCATACCCCCCTTCGCGGAGAGGGGTATGCTATTTCTATCTTAAAATTCTTCCCATTCTTCAGTAGCCGCTGTCGCAGTGGCCCCTGTCGCAGCGGCGGTAGCGGCAGGTTTTCTAGCGGCTGCGACCGGACGAGGTTTTGCGGGAGTTTTCACGACGGTGGGTCGTGAGCCGGTGGTTGGGACAGGCCGCAACGGGGTCGGGGCTTTGGCGGAGGTTGCGGTGG
>NZ_CBTJ020000066.1 GCF_001051235.1 Candidatus Competibacter denitrificans Run_A_D11
CCGTCCGCTGCGTATGCACCTCTAAAATCTCCCGCCAGTCCAACGCCGGGTTCTCCAGTAACCGGTAGGCCGCCTTCGTCTGGGCAAAGCCCCCACTCACCACCGGAATACTTCCACTCGGATGCGCCGAGAGCGCGTCTACCAGCCGGATCAATCGCGTCCTCCGCCGGACATCCCCCAACTCTCACCCCCAGTTCTTCACAAACCCAACTCATCCCTATTCCTCAAATACTTGCATATACTACAGTACCTTGGAATTGTGGGGAATCGGTTGGGTTGTGAGGCACTTCGCGCCAAGCAAGTAGCGGATAGTGATCTGCCACCCGCTTAACAACCAATTAGCTCGCAGTAGGGCTAGTAATAATCCGTAAATTAGGAGGATTACTAAGCGGAGTGGTATTTGGACTATCGCTGCTATTATTGCTGCTACTATTGACTTTATAGACATGGATGATAGGCCAAACCATATTCCGACCGAGTATCCAACCGTTGCTCTGCACTACATATAAATAACCATTGGCCTCATCAAAAGCACCACCAGTTATAGACATCGCTCCGTCAGGATCCTGCCACGGCCAATCTTTTTTTGGATTATAGAAAGCATAAGAATCAATTGAGTTTGGCGCTCTAGTACCTTGCGCTACCTGCGCCAATTCGTCTGGGTCGATAAAAGTGAAGCGGGGTTCATAAGGCCCAGCATGATAACCTTTATCTTGAATGGCAGCAATTCCCCATGGACAATCGGTTCCACCACCACCATAGCAGAAGGGGATGGTATTAGTATCAATTGCACCGTGGCACCCATTATCGTGGTCGGTTATAGGGCAGGTAGGAATACCATTATAAGTACCATGCCGACCGAACAAAATAATCGCTTTTTTTCCACCACGTTCAACCCATGCTCCGCCATTTAAAGCATCTCCCACAGAATAATAACTATAGCCTGGATCACCTCCATAACGAAAATCCATCCAGCTCTTATCATTTCCAATATGGCTTGTCCCACTATTAAAATATATTAAGGGAACCCCTGATATATTGGCTCCTTGAGCCGGAGGCCCGTCAATCCAAGGACCAATCGCTGTTAACGCTGGCCCCATTGAGCCACCACAACATCCAGTCCCTCCATAAAGTCGCCCCTCAATTATTGAACGACCGCCTGTATATTGGTCCGCCCAAGCTTGTGGAGCAGCAAAAAAATATTCACCATGCTTATTACCATGTGACCATGAATCTACGTTGCCATTGGCTGGAGGTCCTACGTGCCAGGTTCCTTGATAACTGGGGTTTAAAATATCAACGCTATTTGAGTATCCGACAGTTGGATTATCTGAAGCTGCTACATTATAATAAATATATGTACCATAATAAAGCTTGGCTGATTGGCCAGCCCTAGCGCCAATATAATAAACACCGCCAAGCCTGTCACAAGGACCCGATGAGCAGTACGTACCGAAGCCGCTTATAGCTTTTAACTCAGTTACAGTTTTTAAGTCATCATAATTAGAGCTTTTCACAGGCGTTGGAATGGTGAGTTCAGCCACTTTTCCTCGATGGCTAATAATCAAGCTCCCTGGAAGACAGCCAGAACAACCGCTTGGATTGCCATCAGGCCTAAATGTAATTGACATGGTTGCACCTATGGCTCCCATACCTTGATAGAAATCGGTTAGAGGAGGCTTAAATGCTCCTAGATAGGTAATATCTTCAGGATTGAGTCGTTCTGCAACTGCATTATCATAATGAGCTGATAACAGCATCACAGAAACTAGCGATAATAAGAATTTGTTTCTCATGTGTTGACCCTTTTGTTAATACGATATCAGAGGGTGTAAAAGAGATTAGAAATTAATCTGCAATATACGAGGCCATCGGCAAAGTGAGATTTGTGATTGAGGAAAACTCATCTGCTCCAATATCAATCCCTGTATACTGGGAACGACTTTCGTTGTCGAAGTCGTTTCGCAATCCAGAAACTGGTAGCCCCAAATCAACTACTGATCTAATAGCCGACGCCAAATGTAAATTCCCAATAAGAACATTTACAAACCAGGCATCAGAAGCGTGAGTGACATTCCTTGTGACTGTGCCGGTCGCCCCATCTCGGCTCAGAATAGGTTTGTTGGTCAGATTATTAGCTATTAACACATTTTGAGTTGAGGTAAAGCGATATTCAATCGCTGATGGAAAATCGTTCTCCATGAAAATCGTGTTGTTGTACACTTGAGTATCAGGGCTTTCAATTAAAGCGATACTGGTATCCGCATAGAAACCTTTATTGGAAGCATGATAGATCATATTGTTACGAATGATGCCACCCATATTACCATGACCGTCCATTCCAAAGCCAATCCCACGGTCACAATTTAGAATTAAGTTTCTTTCTACGATATGATTACTAGATGGTGGATCCCAAAAATGAACGGCGAATTCGGCAACCGTATTATTTGGACTGATAATATTCTGAAATGTATTATTTCGGACTACCCAATCCTTGGCGCCGTGGGCGTCAATACCACCGATATAGTACTGTGGACCGACACTAGCGCTATATTCAAAGATGCAGTTTTCTACTAAACCATTATTCGATGTTGCGCTTGGGTTGGTTGGATCATAGCTTACTTTTAAGAGCTGTTGGTAGGCATCACGTAAAATACAATTCTTGATAATCAATCCATCCGCATTAGTTTCACCTGCGATTTGGATCAGATGCCACCTGCTCTTTTGCAGCGTAACATTGCTTAATTGAAAATTACTTGCCGCGACTCGGATCACATTCCCCACTTTTGCGGTGCTACTCATCGCATCACCTTGGATAATAACCTTCGTCCGGTCACTAGACTGGCCGACGATAGCTACGTTCGGTACGTTGACGTACAGCGTATCGTTTAAAGTGTAAGTGCCATCCCGCACCACAATTTTCGTGTTTCCGCCTAAATTATTGGCGGTTGCTACAGCGCTTTGCAATTCGGCTGCGGTGGCGACAGTAACTGTTCCGGCTTGAGCCGTGCCCGTCGTCCCGGTTAGGATTCCCAGACAAGCTACAGGAACTAGCTTGAAATTCATGTTTTTCTCAAACCGAGGCCCGCAAATAGCGGGCCTCGTTGCTGGGTTTATTTAAAGGCCACGTTGTCGAAGCTGGCGGTTGCGAGAACGGTATTGTTGTGACTTGTGACCGCCAATCCGACATAGGTATTAGCTGAGAGGTTCATGGTGACAGAGCCTACTTTTGTCCATGTGCTGCCATTTGCAGACTGATATGCAGTGAAGGTAGTTCCAGCCCGTGTCAGCTTGACCCAGTAGGGTGCTTTTAAGGCGCTGACATTGATGTTGCTGCTGCTTCCTCCAACCGTAGCCCGGTACTGGAAAGCCACGCCATTGCCTGGGGTCAGTACCACCATAGCATGGCGTGAATTGGCGTCTAGACTTTCGCGAATCATGACTCCCGCTTTGGCCCAGCTATTGGTGTTGGTTAAGTTGGCAACCCGCGCCACGATGGTGCCGTCTCCATTCAGAGGCTGATAGGCAAAGTTGAAGCTGTCTGCGGTCTCCCAAATATCCACACCAGCACCCTTCAACGTGTACGTGCCATTGCTGTAACCAGCGCTGCCAGTAAGAGCTACAGTACCAACATCAGTATTGAGCCACGGACTCGGCAAGGCACCGGTACCTATACCACCTACACTTAAGCTAACATTATCGAAAGTTGCATTAGCAATTGCCGCTGTATTATGGCTAGTGATTGCCAATCCGACATAGGTATTAGCTGAGAGGTTCATGGTGACAGAGCCTACTTTTGTCCATGTGCTGCCATTTGCAGACTGATATGCAGTGAAGGTAGTTCCAGCCCGTGTCAGCTTGACCCAGTAGGGTGCTTTTAAGGCGCTGACATTGATGTTGCTGCTGCTTCCTCCAACCGTAGCCCGGTACTGGAAAGCCACGCCATTGCCTGGGGTCAGTACCACCATAGCATGGCGTGAATTGGCGTCTAGACTTTCGCGAATCATGACTCCCGCTTTGGCCCAGCTATTGGTGTTGGTTAAGTTGGCAACCCGCGCCACGATGGTGCCGTCTCCATTCAGAGGCTGATAGGCAAAGTTGAAGCTGTCTGCGGTCTCCCAAATATCCACACCAGCACCCTTCAACGTGTACGTGCCATTGCTGTAACCAGCGCTGCCAGCGATAACTACGTTACCGATGTCTTTATCCACCCATGGGCTTGGTAAAGTTGCAGTCGCAGCAGCTTTAGCAGTAATGCTAATAGTTTTGGCAGTACTTGTGCCACCTGGGCCGCTGACCGTAAGACTAACAGTATAGTTACCCGCTGTCTTGTAGACATGCGCTGGTGGGATTTGTAAGTTGCTGGTTGTGCCATCGCCAAAATTCCAGTTCCAGCCTGTGGCGTTGGTCGAGCTATCGGCAACTTGTACAGTCAGCGGTACTGTTCCGCTAGTGGGGGTCGCGGTGAAACTCGCGGTGGGCACAGCGGCAGTGACTGAGATTGTTTGAGAAACCGTACTGGTGCCGCCGGCATTCTTGACTGTCAATTTAGCAGTGTAAACCCCAGCAGTATTATAGGTTTTCATCGTGCTTTGCGAGGTGCTGGTCGTACCATCACCGAAATCCCAGACTCGCTCAGAAACCGTCCCGGTCGAGGTATCAGTCAACGTTACAAGCAGCGGCGCTACGCCTGAAGTCGGTGTAGCGGTGAAGCTAGAGACAGGCGCGGCAGTTGTTGAACTGGTCGAAGTGGTGGAGTTGGTGCCGGCCACAGTCTGGCTGACTTCGTTGGAAAAGCCGCTCTCGTTCTTCGCCCCATCATACGCTTTGACCGCGAAATAATAGGTTGCGCCATCAGCGAGGCTAGCTACCGTTGCGGTGGTTGCGGCCCCAGCGTCGATCTGCGAAGTGTAGTTCCCACTAGCAGTTCCGTAGTAGACCCGATAGCCAGATACCGATCCGGTGCTGGCATTCCAACCGAGATTAACCTGTCCAGCGAACGCATTCGTTGCGAAGCAGGCGATTAGAACACTCAACCATCCTAACAGGCGTGAGAGGGGTTTGAGCGAATTGAACTTCGAGGCTGTGGTAGGCATGTTTTAGTTCTCCTAGGTTTATTTATGCCGCACGAACGCGGCATCTTCCTGGAAGAACTCTCTCATCCATGAGGAACTATCTCGTTCGCTTGGCGACCCTGCGACCGTGCTCCGTTTGTATGGAGGTTAGGCCAGTAGTTTTGCGCCGCTACCTTTCGGTAGGTTTGCCATTATCAAGCGGGTACTACTATATCCAATATAAAAATCGATATCAAGCCATTTTGGCTATTTAATTTTTACAATAGTTACAATGTAACAAAAAATTTTCAAATAATGCCAAATTGGCCCGATTAATCGGTCAAATTATGACTTTAATTATATTTTTATTGACATATTTTTTATATTTAGGAGTTACGCAGTTGGTTGATAAAGAGCGATAAGGAAGGTTATGAACCCACCGAAAGTCACAGATGAAGACTACATCCAGTTTCTGATAG
>NZ_CBTJ020000067.1 GCF_001051235.1 Candidatus Competibacter denitrificans Run_A_D11
CGTAAGGTAATACAAACGATCCATGCTCGACCCCTCTGGCCGTGGATAATAGCCAGCAGTTTCGCACACGAAGCATGATTTTGTGAACACGGCCTAGGATTACAGAGTTTTCTGAGCATGAATCGGATAGAGGCGAGGCGCAGGAAAGCGAGGGCCTTCAAATTGAGGTTTTCCCAGTCCTTGGCCAAGCGCCGACAGTGGTTCAACCAGGCTAAGGTGCGCTCAACGATCCAACGCTTGGGCAGCACGGTAAACCCTTTCGCGGCCTGCGGACGCTTAACGATCTCGACGGTCAGGGAAGGGCGAAGGGCAAAGACCCCCTGGCGAAAGCGGGGCCTTGATAGGCGGCATCGGCAAAGAGGGTCTTGAGCTTGGGAAAGGGGGTTTGAAGGGTGGCCAGCAGGCCTAATCCACCGTCCCGATCCTGAAGATTCGCCGGATGGATCAGGGCATTGAGTACGAACCCCTGGGTATCCACCAAGACCTGGCGCTTCTTGCCCTTGATGCGTTGATCCGCATCCTAGCCCGTAGGGTCAATCCGCGCCCCCCTTTTTCCGCTGATTTGACGATTTGACGGTCGATGATCCCCACGGTGGGTTGGGCCTCACGCCCCGCCGGCTCACGGCATTGGTCATACAACACTGTGTGTAAATCCTTAGTACAGGACAAAATTCCTAACCTACTGAGATAAAGGAAGTTAAGCTAGAATTTTTGTAGGGATGTCATGAAAGCCACGATCAACGATCCTGTTCGCGAACTGAAAGCGGTGCTGGCTGAACACCTGCCTTGGCAGGGTGCTCGGATTAGTTTTTTAGCGCATTTTCTTCTGGCGCTGTTCAAGGTACGCAGCGTCAATTTGGCTGAACTGGCCACGGGGTTTGGGGGTGGAGTGCGGGTAGCGTCGCACTACAAGCGCCTGCAACGGTTCTTTCGGGCGTTTGAGATCGAGCCGGATGCCTGGGCACGGCTGCTCGTTCACCTCGTGCCGGTCGGGGATGGCCCGTGGCGGCTGGCGCTGGATCGCACCCACTGGCGGTTTGGCAAGACAGACATCAATTTTCTGGTACTGGGCGTCGCTTGGCGCGGCATCGCCTTGCCGTTATTTTGGACGGTGCTGGACAAGCCTGGTAACTCCAACACCGCTAACTCCAACACCGCTGAGCGCATCGCCTTGATAGAGCGCTTTCTCGCGGTCTTTGGTGTGGAGCGGATCGCCGTTCTCCTGGCCGACCGTGAATTCGTGGGTGAGGCGTGGTTCCGCTGGCTGCAAGCCCAGCAGATTCCCTTCCACCAGCGCATCAAATGCGACACGCTCGTCCCCAACCACTGGAATCGGATGATGCGCATTGACGCGCTCTTGGGGTCGCTCAAACCCGGCCAGGTCTACCGACTGCCGGGGCGGCGTCCCGTTTGGGGCTGCTTTGTCCACCTCTCGGCCCTGCGTCTAGAGAACGGCGAGTTCCTCATCCTCGCCACCTTCGGCGCACCCCAGGATCAGGCCATTGAGGCCTACGCTGTCAGGCGACAGCCTAAATTGACCCCTTAGCGACATGAAGAATTGACCCCGCAAGTCAGAGGGGAAATAGTCATGAAGGGTCCGAAAATCCACCT
>NZ_CBTJ020000068.1 GCF_001051235.1 Candidatus Competibacter denitrificans Run_A_D11
AGTTGGTTTGAAGCAAAACTCGCCATCATCCGCCCCGCCATCCGTACCTATCTGACTAACCCACTTTACATATTACCCTCAACTGCGTAACTCCTATATTGGTATTTCAAAAATCCAGTCACACTTGAACTAATGCGAGAAGTTAACTTTCCCGCCTCTCTTTCGCTGTATGGTATTTGCGGTATTATTTGGCTCTATCGTGGCAGCTTATACGAACTTTATGCTGAGATCTTTGCACTCTTTTGCAGTAAAAATAAGTTTGATGATTAATTGCACAGCACGGCTTACCTCATGCACCAGGTCATTTTGAATTCACGCCATTTCCTTTTTACCCTGCTCCTGCTACTTTGTTTGATAGAAGATGCTTCGGGAGATGCTGTTTTTAAGGTTCAAATGCGCAAACATGCTCTACTAAGACCAACTGATTCTGTTGTTGCCTTTACGGAGAGAAAAAAGCTCGTTGTTTTGGTCACGGATTCTCATGGGATTGGTCGGGCCACATTATTCCTCGTTTCTGGGCAGTGGCCAGAAACGGCCACGTTAAAGTTTCGGTACGGCCCGAATCGAGGGTTTCATAGCCTTGAGAACTTGGTGATAACAACAAATCGTCTACAGATTCAAAGTTCTGGAAGCACGGCGGCGAAAATGCCCTTCTACTTCGCAGATGTGCAGGGCCAATTTCATCTCAGTGATACAGCGGCAGGTGAACTCACTGTGTCGATCAACCAGCAGCCAGAGGCGCTAGAGGTTGAGCTTCCCGCCTATACTCTCGTGGGGTCTCGACAAGTGGAGATTGCTTGGATTGATGCCTACCGATAGAGGCCGATTCTGGGATGGCTCAGAGTTCTTGCGAGGCGGTTGAGAATTTACTATTGGCAGGGCTATTCCATGCCCTCCTCGTTGAGATATAGCAATGGCTCATTATACCGCCGAAATTCTGTGGTCTCGCTCGGATGAACCCTTCATCGACAACCGCTACAGTCGAAAGCATATACTCCGCTTCGACGGCGGAATAGAGATTGCGGGTTCTTCTTCTCCCCATGTGATCCCTTTGCCTTATTCCGCCGCCGATGCGGTTGATCCAGAAGAAGCCTTTGTTGCCTCTCTGTCCAGTTGTCACATGCTCTGGTTTTTATTCCTTGCTGCGCAACAAGGGTTCGTGGTGGATCATTATCACGACATTGCCGAAGGGGTGATGGCAAAAAACGAGCTGGGCAAACTGATGATGTCCGTGGTTACTCTGCGCCCTGAAGTCACCTTCTCCGGCCAGAAGCAGCCGACACCCACAGCGCTTTTGGCGCTTCACCACCAAGCTCACGAGGAATGCTTCATTGCAAATTCGGTAAAGGCAGCAGTACGTTGTGAGCCGAGAGGCTCTGCATTCTGATCACCATCGCAGCCGATGGCGCTTAATCTGCCCTTTGCCGCTCGCCTAACCTCTTTTGCAAAAGATCGGATTCAACTGAGCACCACTGGTTGATCCGGCAACTCATTGATTTTGCGCACACCATCCGCTGGGAAGTGTGCTGCCAATAGATCCGAGAGCGCATCGACCGCTTCGTTCAAACCGTCTTCAAGTGGGCGTTCGGTCAAGGTGTTACCGAGTGTGATGGCGAGATCGCTCCATTGTTTGGCGCTTACGCTGGCGTTGATACCACGATCCGCGATCAATTCGATGGCGCGTTCAGCCAACAGCAGATAAATCAGGACGCCGTTGTTATGCTTGGTATCCCAGACCCGTAGCTTGCCGAACAGGGTCAGCGCTCGGTCGCGCGGGGTCGCGTCGCGGCAGATATAAGACCAGGGTAAACCGGCTTCGATACAGATGCGCAGTTCGCCAGAATGGTGCTGCTCGCTGGCAGCCACGCGCGCCGTCAACCGATCCAGGGCCTCGGTCGATAGCTGTGCGCGGATATCACGGGCATCCACGCAGCGATTGATGAATAACCGCCGTGCGCGCTGCAACAAGGTGGTGATCGAGGAGGCCATGCTTTACCAGCTCCCTGAGGCGCCGCCGCCTCCAAAATTGCCACCGCCGCCAGAACCAAAGCCACCGCCATCACCACCGCTACCAAATCCCCCGCCGCCGAAGCCGCCACCCCAACCACCGCCCCGCCGGGAAAACGGGTCATAGCCACCGGGGACGAAGATTGGCCCATGGCGACCGACCGGCGCGGCGGCGGAGAGGAAACTGACCACCAAGCCTACCAGGCCCGCCAGCACGGCGAACACCAGGCTAGCGGTCAGGAGAAAGGTCAGCCCGCCCGCAATACCGCCGGCAAACATTGGCCCCAGCACTTTGCCGAACATCCGCCGCATCAGTGAGCCGATCATCAGCGTGCCGACCAGTAAGAACAGCCCGGCACCTGCCCAGTCCACGGGTAGTTGTCCTGCCGACCCGGCCCGCCGCGCACCTGGTTCGGGAATCGGCAGGTTTTCTCCTTTCACCAACGCGATGAGTTGATCGATAGCCGCCTGTAACCCGCCAGCGAAATCACCGGTGCGGAAGCGGGGCATCATTTGTTGGTCAATAATGCGCGACGCTGCAAGGTCAGGGATGGGACCTTCCAAAGTCTTGGCGACTTCGATACGCATGCGCCGGTCATCCTTGGCGACAATCACCAACACGCCATCGCCTATGTTGCGACGGCCAATCTTCCAGGCATTGGCCACCCGGTTGGCGAAACTCTCGATGTCTTCCGGTTGCGTGGTCGGCACCATCAGCACGACGATTTGCGTCCCGCGCTCCTGCTCGAAGGCGGCAAGCTTGGCTTCCAGGGTTTGGCGATCAGCCGCCGCTAGGGTTGCGGTTTGATCAATGACGCGCGCAGTCAGCGCCGGGACCGGCAGAACTGCTTGGCCGTATCCCGGTGTGGCGCCGAGCAGTGCCAACCATAGCAACCACGCGAGCCACGGCAGCTGCTCGGAGTAAAGATCGCGCTGACGGGGTGGGCGGTGCATCGGTTATTTGGCGGTCCCGAAATCGACTTTAGGCGCGGTGGAAATGGCGGCTTCGTTGGCGACAGTCAGGCTAGGTTTGGGTTTATAGCCGAACAACATGCCGGTGAGATTAGTCGGAAACTGACGGGCGAGGACGTTATAGGCCTGGACCGTTTCGATGTAACGACCACGGGCGACTGCAATACGATTTTCGGTCCCTTCCAGCGAGACCCGCAAATCGCGAAACGCCTGATTGGCCTGCAAGTTAGGATATTGTTCGGCGACCACCATCAGCCGCGACAATGCCGACGACAGTTCACCCTGAGCCTGCTGGAATTTGTTGAACGCTTCCGGGTTATTGAGGGTTTCCGGAGTGACCTGGATCGAGGTGGCCTTGGCGCGGGCCTCAATGACACGGGTCAAGGTTTCCTGTTCGAACTTGGCCTCGCCTTTGACGCTTTCAACGATGTTGGGGATTAAATCGGCGCGGCGTTGATATTGATTGAGCACTTCGCCCCAGGCTGATTTCGTGGTTTCGTCCAAGCGCTGAAAGTCGTTATAGCCGCAGCCGGTGAGCGCCGCTACCAATGCCAACGCCGCCGTGATCCGTAAAAGATTGCGAGCCATGAAATTTCCTCTACGTTGCTTCAAGGTAAGGAGTGAGGGAGAGTGATATCTTGTGAGCAATCAAGCCACCATCGAATGCTGATACTCAGCCGCAAGTCATCCAGTCTTGTCCCTGCATAGGGTAAGCGAACTCGGCGGGCATTGCAGCTAATACCACACGTTGTGAGGAAAGTTCATTTTGGCCTTCATTGGGTTGCTTTACAACGGGCCAACTTGGCCTGCCAGGAGCATGTCGTTAGGATGATAACGAAATAAACCATTGGATAAACAAAGAGAAAACTCCTAATAAATCTTGGCGATTTTCGAGAAAATACCTGGCATTACATTTGCTTCTTTCGCTGATGCACCCATGTGTTTTAAAAGCTGCTGATGGAAAGCGGCACTCGTTTCATCGATAACTCGTACGGATGGCAATGAAACCGGACAACGCTCAAAGATTTGGTTGTATGCTTTTGATAACTTTTTTCAAAATGCAAGGAAAATAAGTTATGCCAATTTGTAATGTAATCATAAATATTGATGAAACTCGCGGGTTTATGACAAAGTGGGTCACTGACCCGCTACTAACCACAGCATTAACTCTAGAGGATGAAAGCAAGTCCATGTTTGTTAAGGCAGCCGCTGGTGTTGCATTTACCGGATGCTGTGATTTTACAACAGGGAAAATATACCTACATCCGCTAGTCGCTTTACGGGAAGGGAACGTGGATATTGGCCCGATTCGTGCCAACGCTCATAGCGCGACGGCAGGGGCGTTGGACGGTATAAAATTCGGGACAAAAAGCCATGAGCCACTGAAAGGAGGAACTCCATCTAAGTCAAATCCAAGGCCAGCGGATGGGGTGTTCCTTCACCCGAATATGACACAGGCCGCCAGGGCAGCATCTGGCGAGACAGCAGGGCACGATCAGATCTGCACGAAGCACGGGCTTAACAAGGACGTTTGCTTAGGTTTTGCAGTAACGAAAGGAGCAGGTAATAGCGGCTCTATGACAACGACTTCGCAAACTTTAAACACTGAGAAAATCAAAGGCCCCCTGCGAGGTATGCTTGCTGCTTTGCCAGCCGAGAAAGCTAGAATATTTCATGCAAACCAGTTGGGAACAGGTACTCTGACGGAGGAGTGGGCAAAATCGATAGCTGCTGCAATAACTCTTGCTTTCGCCAGATCAGGGCGGAGTGTGACCCCAGGCGGCTCCTATGAATCGCCGATATAAAATTCGGGAGAAAATTTCGGCATAGATAGACCATCCATCCATCAGGTAGTAAATCGACCGTCCTCGGTATCGCCGCCGCTCAACAGGCCTTTAACCCCTCCGGCTGAGTTGTGGGGAATCGGGTGGGTATTACCCCGTCGCTGGGTGGTGGAAAGGACGCTGGCTTGGTTGAGTCGTTATCGTGGATTGGTGCTTGTCTATGAAAAAAGAGTCGCCTCTAGCGTCGCCATGATTTGGGTTTCTTCTATCCGAATTCTACTGAAGAAATTGTATCCACCTCTTAATGAAGAGGGCTGCTCTTAATCACTTACATCTGAATAAGAATTGTCGGATAGGCTCTTAATCCCAAAGGGTGTTAAAGTCACCCGATTACCCACATCTTTTTATATTTTACAATCAATCGGTTATGATGATTTGATATGGTTGTCAGCCGCTAAGAATCCACGCTCGTGCTGGCGTTCCTAAAGGGTTTACTGGTTTTCAATGTCTTGATCTGCTCTGGGGCACATGGAATCGCTTCAACATCAATCCGATGATGGCCGGTAATATGTTGATTTATAAAATATAAACTCAAAGCAATACTAAATTCCGCGTAACATATTGAATATAAAGACAAAAAAGATGTGGGTAATCGGGTGGTGTTAAAGTATTGAGTTTCGAAGCTAGCCTATGCTTGTTCTGGGTTTAGGCTATTTGCAAAATCTTTGGTATCAGACACGCGAAAGCGAGAAAACTTTAATGACTCAGAAAAAGCAGACTTTCCGTCTTTGGCTGAAAAATCTTGCTCCGGGAACCCAATACTATTGGGGTGAAGGCACCATGTACGAGGTTGGCACAGTGCTAGTCTCCTATTTTAACCAGATTTGTTTGAAGACCTCGGGCTTCGACAAAGCTGATTTTTCCTGGGTGCCGCAGGCCAATCTTATTCAAGACCATGAACTCCTGATCTACTTCCTGCAATCCAGTAAAGACAGCATCGTGGCGGGCCAAACCAATCAGGCATTGGGTCAGGCAGGAGCCACCTTCCCAACGTCCAATGGCGTCATCTCAGAAGTTTATCTGAAGGTAAATGAGGGCGATGCGCAATTCGGTCGATTAGTCGCCAACGCGGCTTTCCACGAGCTGATGCACAATAAGCTTGATGCCTACATTTCCGGGGGCGTCGTAAGAGACATTCATACTCTAGGTGGTGGCGGCTTGGCCGTCGGAACACCGCTCAGCAATGCGCTGAGGCCGAGTCCACAAAATATCCAACTCATGGCCAACGCGCTGGCAAAGAGTCACCCGCAGTACAAAGTTGATCTGTCAAGAGCAAGCCCCTATCCTTGAGCTATACATGTTTAGGTTTTTTCCGCTTCGAATTCGACCAACTCGGCGCCATCGCTAACCTGATCACCGACCGCGAAACGGAACGCCTTGATCGTGCCATCGGTAGGGGCGGTGATGGTGTGCTCCATCTTCATCGCTTCCAGGATCAGCAGCGGCGTACCTTTTTTGACCGCCGCGCCTTGCTGGACCAGTAGCGCGATGACATTGCCGGGCATTGGGGCGAGCAAGCCGCCTTCCGGGCCGCTGCCCTCGCCGCCGTGGTACAACGGATCGATCCGGGCCAGATGCCAGGTGCGCCCCTGGACAAACACGTAACGCCGTTCCCCGGCGACCACGACCGTGGCGTTCAACTGCAAGCCGTTCAGATCAACCCGCAACGTATCGTCCGGCCCCAGTTCTCCGCGCACACGGGTTTCCTGACCGTCGAACTCCAGGGCGTAACCACCTTCTGCATAACGGACGCGAACCGATTTTTCCAGTTCACCTACCCGAAACAACAGGCGGCGCTCGGCACGGGAGTTGAGCCGCCAACCATCACGGGCATGCCAGGGCGAAAGTGGGTCGTTATGCGTCGCCGCTTCCGCACCGGCCCGCGCTTCCTCGCGCAGCAGAGTGGCCAAGGCCGCGACCAGGAATACATCACGGGGAATCGCGCTGTGCGGCGCGAACAGAAATTCCCGCTCACGCTCAATCAAACCGGTATCCAAATCGGCGTGAGTAAAGGCCGGCGAGGCCACTAGGCGGGAGAGGAAATCAATATTATTGGCGACGCCAACGACGCGGTACTGAGCCAGCGCCCGCAGCATCCGGGCTAGGGCCTGTTCACGATTGGTATCCCAAACGATCAGCTTAGCGATCATCGGATCGTAGAAGGGGCTGATCTCGTCGCCTTCCTCGACGCCGGTGTCTACCCGTACATAAAGATTTTCTTCCGGCGGTGTGAGGTGCATCAATGTTCCGGTCGAGGGCAAGAAACCCTTGGCCGGATCTTCGGCATAAACCCGCGCTTCCAGCGCGTGACCATGAATCTGAAGCTGTTTTTGCGATAGGGGTAGGGATTCACCGGCCGCTACTCGCAGTTGCCACTCGACCAGATCCAGGCCGGTAATCATTTCGGTGATCGGGTGCTCAACCTGTAAGCGGGTGTTCATCTCCATGAAGTAGAACACGCCATCGGGGTTGACGATAAATTCGACCGTCCCGGCGCCCACATAATCGACGGCCCGCGCCGCCGCCAGGGCCGCGTTGCCCATGGCCGCGCGCCGGTCAGGGGTCATACCGGGCGCCGGCGCTTCTTCCAACACTTTCTGATGGCGGCGTTGGACGGAACAATCCCGCTCGAACAGATAGACGGTGTTGCCGTGATGATCGCCAAAAATCTGGATTTCAATATGGCGCGGCTGGCCAAGGTACTTTTCCAGTAAGACGCGCTCGTCGCCGAATGCCGAACGGGCCTCGCGCCGGCACGCTGTGAGCGCTGCGATAAAGTCATCGGTACGCTCTACCACACGCATTCCCTTGCCACCGCCGCCGGCGCTAGCCTTGATCAGCACCGGATAGCCGATCCGGTCGGCTTGTTGTTGCAGGAACGCCGCTTCTTGGTTATCGCCGTGATAGCCTGGGGTTAGCGGAATCCCGGCCCGGGCCATCAGCGCCTTGGCGGCGATTTTGGAACCCATCGTTCGGATGGCCTGAGCGGGCGGGCCGATGAAGACCAGCCCAGCCGCAACACACGCATCGGCAAAATCAGCGTTTTCAGACAGAAAACCGCTACCCGGATGAATGGCTTGCGCCCCGGTCTGGCGGGCAGCGGCGAGGATTTTATCGATGGAGAGATAGCTATCGCGTGGCGGCGCTGGCCCGATTAACACCGCTTCATCGGCCAAGCGCACATGGCGCGCGGCGGCGTCTGCTGCGGAATAGACCGCTACCGTGGCGATACCGAGGCGCCGAGCAGTCTTGATGACGCGACAGGCGATTTCGCCGCGATTGGCGATCAGAATTTTATGAAACATGAGACCCATCCCGTGTCAGGGTTGACCGGTGGCACCCGCGATCCAGGCCGGTGGCCGTTTTTCCAGGAACGCGGCCAGACCTTCCTGCCCCTCCGGCGTGGCGCGCAACTCGGCGATCCGTCGAGCGGTTTCATCCATCAGCCCTTCATTGATGGATTGATTGGCGACGGTGCGAATCAGGGCTTTGGAAGCTGCCAGAGCCTTGGGGCCGCCTTGCAACAGCGCATAGATCAGCTCAGCGATTTTAGCGTCCAACTGCTCTGTGGCGACCACTTCATGGGCCAGGCCAATGTCGTGCGCGTGCGCAGCGGTGATGCGCTCTGCCGTCAACAGATAGCGATAGGCTTGCCGCTCGCCGATGGCGCGGAGCACGTAAGGGCTAATAGTGGCAGCAATTAATCCCAGGCGGACTTCGGATGCGGCAAAGACCGCCGCCGTGGCGGCAACGCACAGATCGCACGCGGCCGCTAACCCCAATCCCCCGCCGAATGCCGGGCCGTGTACCCGCGCAATGGTCGGCTTGCGCAACTCCGCCAGGGCTTGCAGCATGGAGGCGAGTCGGCGAGCGTCCGCCGTATTGTCTGCAAGGGAGGCTTCTCCGGCCGCTTTCATCCAGTTCAGATCGGCCCCGGCACAGAAACTTTTGCCTCGGCCGGCCAAAACCACCACGCGCGCCGTGTCATCCGCATCCAACAAGCGGCAAACGGCAGTCAGTTCGGCGATCAGCATGGCGTTGAAGGCGTTATGCACTTCAGGGCGGTTGAGCCACACCGTGGCGATAGGGCCGTCGCGTAACACTTCGAGAGTCGTGTACATCAGCGCAAATTACATCCTGAACAGGCCAAAGCGGGTCGGCGCGATAGGAGCGTTGAGCGCGGCCGATAGGGATAGCCCTAAAATCCGCCGGCTCTGAGCGGGATCGACCACGCCGTCGTCCCAAAGGCGGGCGGTTGCATAGTACGGATGGCCCTGTTCTTCATACTGGGCGCGGATCGGGGCCTTGAAGGCGTCCTCGTCGTCACTGCTCCAGGTTTTGCCGCTGGCTTCGATGCCGTCGCGGCGCACGGTAGCCAGTACACTGGCGGCTTGCTCGCCGCCCATCACCGAAATCCGGCTGTTAGGCCACATCCATAAAAAGCGCGGTGAGTAGGCCCGGCCGCACATGCCGTAATTACCGGCGCCGAAACTGCCGCCGATCAACAGCGTGATCTTGGGCACCTGGACCGTGGAAACGGCGGTGACCATCTTGGCGCCGTCCTTGGCGATACCGCCGTTTTCATATTTGCGCCCGACCATGAAGCCGGTAATGTTTTGCAGAAATAACAACGGAATACCGCGTTGGCCGCACAGTTCGATGAAATGGGCGCCTTTCTGAGCGGATTCCGAAAACAGAATGCCGTTGTTAGCGATCAAACCGACCGGATAACCGTACAGTTGCGCGAAGCCCGTCACCAGCGTGCTGCCGTAGCGGCTCTTGAATTCGTCGAAGCGCGAGCCATCGACGATGCGGGCAATGATTTCCCGCACGTCATAGGGTCTGCGGGTATCGGTCGGCAGGATGCCGTAGATTTCTTCCGGGTCGTAGAGTGGCTCTTCGCCACGACCGAGCGCCAGCTCAACCGGTTTGATGCGATTGAGGTTCGCCATGATGCGTCGGGCGATATAGAGCGCGTGGGCGTCGTTTTCCGCCAGATAATCGGCGACCCCGGAAATGCGGGTATGCACATCGCCGCCCCCTAAATCTTCGACGCTGACGATTTCTCCGGTGGCGGCTTTAACCAGCGGCGGGCCACCGAGAAAAATGGTGCCCTGATTTTTGACGATGACGGTTTCATCGGACATGGCGGGCACGTAAGCGCCGCCCGCGGTGCAGGACCCCATTACCACGGCAATCTGGGCGATCCCCTTGGCCGACAGGTTGGCCTGGTTATAGAAAATCCGCCCGAAATGGTCACGGTCGGGAAAGACTTCATCCTGCCGGGGCAAAAACGCGCCGCCGGAATCGACCAGATAAATGCACGGCAGATGATTCTGCTCGGCGATTTCCTGAGCGCGCAGATGCTTTTTTACCGTCATCGGGTAGTAGGTGCCGCCTTTGACGGTGGCATCGTTGGCGACGATCATGCATTCGCCACCCTGAACCCGCCCGACGCCGGTGATGATGCCAGCCGCCGGCGCGTCGTTGTCGTACAGGCCATAGGCGGCCAACGGGCCGATTTCCAAAAACGGAGTACCGGGATCAAGCAGATGATTGACCCGCTCGCGCGGCAGCAATTTGCCCCGGTCTAAATGTTTCTTACGAGCGCTTTCACTGCCGCCCAATGCGACCTGGGCGGTTTTAGCGCGCAGATCAGCGACCAGCACCCGCATCGCCTCGGCGTTGGCCTGAAACTCCGCCGAGCGGGGATCAATCCGGCTTTTGATGGCGCTCATCAGGCACTCTCAGCGAACAGCTCTCGACCGATCAGCATTCGGCGGATTTCCGAGGTGCCGGCGCCGATTTCGTAGAGTTTGGCGTCACGCCACAATCGGCCAGTGGGGTATTCATTGATATAGCCGTTGCCGCCCAATACCTGAATAGCCTCACCCGCCATCCAGGTGGCTTTTTCGGATGCGTAGAGAATTGCTCCGGCGGCATCCTTACGCAGCACGCGGGCATGATCGGCGCGATCACAGGACTGCGCGACTGCGTAGACGTAAGCGCGGCACGCCTGCCAGGTGGTGTACAGGTCGGCCAGCTTGCCCTGCATGAGCTGGAATTCGCCGATGGGGGTATCGAATTGTTTGCGGTCGTGCAGATAGGGGACAACCACGTCCATGCAGGCGGCCATGATGCCCAGCGGCCCACCCGCCAGCACGGTGCGCTCATAGTCCAAGCCGGACATCAGCACCTTGACGCCGTTGCCGACTCCACCCAACACATTCTCTTCCGGTACTTCGCAGTCATCGAAAAACAGCGGAACGGTGTTGGAACCGCGCATCCCCAGCTTGTCCAGATGCGAGCCTTGGCTGAAACCCTTGAAGCTTTTTTCGACAATGAAGGCGGTGATGCCCTTGGGACCGGCGTTGATGTCGGTCTTGGCGTAGATGACCAGGGTATTGGCTTCGGCCCCATTGGTGATCCACATCTTGCTACCATTAAGGACGTAGCGATCCCCGCGTTTGTCGGCGCGTAATTTCATGCTGACGACATCGGAACCGGCGTTAGGCTCGGACATGGCCAGCGCACCTACATGCTCGCCGGCAATCAGCTTGGGCAGGTAGTTGTCTTTCTGAGCAGCCGTCCCGTTGCGATGAATCTGATTCACGCAGAGGTTGGAATGTGCGCCATAGGACAAACCGACCGAACCGGAGGCACGCGAGATCTCTTCCATGACGAGGATATGCGCCAGATAGCCCATATTGACGCCGCCGTAGTCTTCGCTGGCGGTCATGCCGAGGACTCCCAGATCACCGAGTTTAAGCCACAGATCGGCGGGAAACTCGTTGTTACGGTCGATTTCGGCGGCCCTGGGAGCAATTTCCTTACTGGCGAAAGCGCGCACCGTATCACGCAGCATTTCGATGGTTTCGCCCCAATCAAAGGTCAGGCTATGGAAGGACATATCGTCTCCTGCTGGGCTTTTATGGCATTAAATCAATCGTTGAATTTAAAGATAACGCTTTTTTGTAGAAAAGTGAACACAAATTCAAAAATTGAGGTTATAATCATTTCATGGCTTACCGACGCTCTCTATTGATGGAGGAAAGGCTGGCCAATAACCGGGACCGAATCCTGACGGCGACGCGCAAGCTGGTGGCCGAAGGGGGCTTCCGGGAGGCCCAGATTGCCGCTGTAGCGGCGGTCGCTGGCATCTCTACCGGGATGATCTATCGTTATTTTCCGTCCAAGGCGGAATTGTTCGTCGAGGTGTTGGGCGCTGCGGTGGGAGCGGAAATCGAAATTCTGACCGCCATCGCCGACGGTCCCGAACCGGCCGGGATGCGATTGAGTGCTGCGGTGACTTGCTTTGTGCGACGCGCGTTACACGGCCCTAATTTGGCTTATGCCTTTATCATCGAGCCGGTCGATCCGGAGGTGGAGACGGCGCGCATCCGATACCGAAAGGAGTTTGGCGATGTGTTCAAGGCCATTCTCATTGATGGGGTCGAGAAAGGAGAGTTGCCGGCTCAGGATGTGGATGCCAGCGCGGCCTGTATCGTGGGAGCCTTTACCGAGGCGCTCGTTGGCCCCATCGGCCCGACGACCCGAAACACCCGCGACAAGGAGCGGTTGGTTGAATCCGTTCGCACGTTCTGCCTGCGGGCAGTCGGTGGAGTCACCGAGGGTGAAGACGGTCATGAGAAGCTGTCCCAGACGATAAGAACAACTAGAAAACGACAAACCACCAAGTGACCGATTCCGGCTACTGGGCGCCGGGGATCGGTTGGAGAAGAATGATGTCGCGAGAGACTACCGCCGGAGGGCCATTGGACGGGTCGCCGACCTTTCCGCGCCTGCTGTTTCATCATGCCAGGGTGCGAGGGGCTGCGCCGGCGATCCGTGAGAAGGATCTGGGCATTTGGCAGACCTGGACCTGGGCCGAAGTGGCCGAACGAGTGCGCGCCCTGGCCTGCGGGCTGGCGTCACTGGGTTTTCAGCGCGGTGAGCATCTGGCGATCATCGGCGATAACCGTCCGCACCTGTATATGATGATGAGTGCGGCGCAATGCCTGGGTGGGGTGCCGGTGCCGCTGTATCAGGATGCGGTGGCGGCGGAAATGCTGTTCGTGTTTCAGGATGCCGGGATTCGCTTCGTCGCGGTCGAGGATCAGGAGCAGGTCGATAAGCTGCTGGAAATTCACGAGCAGATTCCGCAACTCCAGCATATCGTTTACGACGACCCGCGCGGGATGCGCCATTACAACCAGCCGTTTCTGCACGATATTCACGCGCTGATGGAGATGGGGCGGATTCACGACCGGAATCATCCCGATTTTCTCGATGCCGAAGTAGCGCAGGGCCAGGCCGATGACGTGTCGGTGATGCTGTACACCTCCGGCACCACCGGTCAGCCGAAAGGCGTCTGCCAGAGCCACGGCGCGTTCATCGCCGCCGCGCGCGGCAGTATGCAAACCGACCGGCTCACCCCGGACGGCAACATTCTGTCTTATCTGCCGATGGCCTGGGTCGGTGATCATCTGTTTTCCTTCGCCCAAGCGCTGGTGGTGGGCTTTACCATCAACTGCCCGGAATCCAGCGATACGGTGACCACGGATTTGCGGGAAATTGGCCCGACCTATTATTTCGCGCCGCCCCGGGTGTTCGAGAGCCTGCTGACCTCGATCATGATCCGCATGGAAGACGCCGGGACCATCAAGCGCCGGATGTTCCATTATTTTCTCGGCGTCGCCAAACGCTGTGGCGCGGATTTGCTGGATGGCAAATCGGTGGCGCTGAGTGATCGGTTGTTGTATGGGCTGGGTAATCTGCTGGTCTATGGGCCGCTGCGCAATGTGCTGGGCATGAGCCGGATTCGGGTGGCCTACACCGCCGGGGCGGCGATTGGCCCCGATCTGTTCCGCTTCTACCGCTCCATCGGTATCAATCTCAAGCAGTTCTACGGCCAGACCGAGACCTGTGCTTACGTCTGTCTGCAACCGGATCGGGCGATTAAATTCGATTCGGTTGGCCTGCCTGCGCCCGGTGTCGAGATCAAAATTGCTGACAACGGCGAGGTGCTGGTCAAGGGGCCGATGCTGCTGAAGGAATACTACAAGCGCCCCGACGCCACCGCCGAATCCCTCAATGCCGAGGGTTATTTTTTGACCGGCGACGCCGGGTTTCTGGATGCTGATGGCCATCTGAAGATTGTTGATCGCGCCAAAGACGTGGGCAAGCTGGCCAACGGCGCGATGTTCGCGCCGAACTACATCGAAAATAAGCTCAAATTTTTCCAGCACATCAAGGAAGCGGTGTGCTTCGGCCACGACCAGGAGATGGTGTGCGCTTTTATCAATATCGACATGGGCGCGGTTGGCAACTGGGCGGAGCGACGCAATATCGCCTATTCCGGCTATACCGATCTGGCAGGTAAGCCGGAGGTCTGTGAGCTAATCCGCGAGTGTGTGGAACAGGTCAACGCGGCCCTGACTGAGGAGGCGATGGTGGCGGATTCGCAGATTCAGCGCTTTCTGGTGCTGCATAAAGAACTCGACCCCGATGACGACGAACTGACCCGCACCCGCAAAGTGCGCCGCAATTTCGTCGCCAAGAAGTACGCGGTGCTGATCGATGCGCTCTACAGCGGCAAGGCCAACCAGTTCATCACCACCGAGGTGAAGTTCGAGGATGGCCGGCGTGGCCAGGTGTCCGCCGATTTGAAAATCATCGACGCTAAAACCTTTCCGACCGTGCAGAAGGCGGCCTGAGCGATGAGTAGAACCATCGGCGATGTCATCCTCGACCTGCAAAACATTTCCCTGCGCTTTGGCGGCGTCAAGGCGCTGACCGATATTTCTTTCGATGTCCGCGAGCACGAAATCCGCGCCATCATCGGCCCGAACGGTGCGGGCAAAAGCTCGATGCTGAATGTGATCAACGGCGTTTATCACCCGCAGGAAGGCACCATTATCTTTCGTGGCGAGGAGCGCAAGAAGATGGAGCCGCATCAGGCCGCAACTCAGGGCATCGCCCGCACCTTCCAGAATATCGCGCTGTTCAAGGGCATGAGCGTGCTGGATAACCTGATGACCGGCCGCCTGACCTTGATGAAAAGTCACTTTTTCGAGCACGCCTTATGGTTGGGGCGGGCGAAAAAGGAGGAACTGGAGCACCGCAAGAAGGTGGAGGAAGTCATTGATTTTCTGGAAATCCAGCACATCCGCAAAACCCCGGTCAGCCGCTTGCCCTATGGCTTACAGAAGCGGGTCGAACTGGGGCGGGCGTTGGCGGCGCAGCCGTCCATGCTGTTGCTGGATGAGCCGATGGCCGGGATGAATGTCGAGGAAAAGCAGGACATGTGCCGTTTTATCCTTGATGTCAACGACCAGATGGGCACCACCATCGTGCTGATCGAGCACGATATGGGGGTGGTGATGGATATTTCCGACCGGGTGGTGGTGCTGGATTACGGTAAGAAAATCGGCGATGGCGTACCGGAGGATGTGAAGAATAATCCCGAAGTCATTAAAGCCTATCTGGGCGCAGGGCATTAGAAGGCAGATGGTGGAATGTCAGCTTAAGAGTTAGGACGCTAAGGAGGTGCATATGGGAATTTCATACCACATCGAATTTGTACATTCGGCTAAACCAATTACGGGGAAAGCTACTAAATTTGGCGGCCAGCCAAATTGGGTTATAGAGCCGCAGTGGCCACTCAGTCGATTAACAGGAAACCCCATGTGTTTTATTGCACAAATTGAGCTGGTAGCCCCTCATTTTAGTGACGGTGAGGGGCAGATGGCGTACTTATTTATGACTGATGAAGAAGACATCTGTGTTGACGGAACGTGGGATGCAGAAAGTGGGGAGAATGCCGTCATCATTCAACCGGGGGTCTACGCAGGGTCTACCGCACCTATCGAAATAGGACCATCACTCTATCAAATGGTGGAGAAACCAAATCAAGACTATCTGGAACGCGATATGGTTGAGTATGCCGTCAAGCTGCACTTGCAGAAGGAGCCTGACTTTCAGTCTGAGGAGATCCGTTCTGAATGGGCGCTAGAAGAATACGATCAATATCAGCAGGCGCTTGAGGGGAATAAGATCGGTGGAGCACCCCTCTTTCTTCAAAGTGACGAATTCCCAGAAGGCTCTGACTGGAAACTTTTACTCCAGCTAGATTCAGGCAAAGTGCCATTCTATGTGAACTTTGGCGATGCCGGGATTGGCTACGCTTTCGTAAATCCTAAAGGAACGGTTGGTAAATTTCTTTGGCAGTGTGCATAGCACACCGTTAGAGAATCATTCCTTGAGTAACTTTTTGAATAAATACCTCACCTCCAGCCCCTCTCCCTCAAGGGGAGAGGAGAGTAAGCGATAACCTGTCAGGCGATAAAATCTATGCGCTTTTTTCTGGAAGTCCTCATTAGCGGCCTGCTCTCCGGGGTGATGTATTCGCTGGTCGCGCTCGGCTTCGTGCTGATTTACAAAGCCTCTGGCGTGTTCAATTTCGCCCAGGGGGCGATGGTGTACTTAGCCGCGTTGTCGGTGGTCGGCTGCATGGAGAAGGGCGTACCGCTGTGGCTGGCGATCATCTTGGCTTTCATCATCATGACCCTGTTCGGCATTGCGACTGAAAAGTTCGTGCTGCGCAAGCTGGTCAATCAGCCGCCGATTACCTTGTTCATGGCGACCATTGGCCTGGCGTTTTTCATCGAAGGACTGGCGCCGATGGTGTTTGGCAGCGATCCACGGGCGCTGGACATCGGCATCGTCGATGAACCGATTGAAGCGATTCTTAATAGTTGGGGCATGGTGATTTCCAAATTCGATCTGGTGGCGGCGGCGATTGCGGCCTTGCTGGTCACCACCCTGGCCTTGTTCTTCCAATATACCCGCATCGGCCGGGCGCTGCGGGCGGTGGCGGACGATCATCAGGCGGCGCTGTCCATCGGCATTCCGTTGCAGCACATCTGGGCCATTGTCTGGGGCGTGGCCGGTTTCGTGGCGCTGGTGGCCGGGATGCTGTGGGGCGCGCGTAACGGCGTGCAGTTCGCGCTGACCTTCACCGCGCTGAAAGCCTTGCCGGTGCTGATCATCGGCGGTTTTACCTCGGTGCCGGGGGCCATCGTCGGCGGGCTGATCATCGGCGCCTCGGAAAAGCTGGCGGAAATTTATCTGCCGCCGCTGATGGAATCCGCCTTTGGTGGCAATTTCGGCGGCATTGAGGGCTGGTTTCCCTACGTGCTGGCGCTGGGCTTTCTGCTGATTCGGCCGGAAGGGCTGTTCGGCGAAAAACACATCGACCGGGTATAAGGGGAAACCGTCATGCTCTATCGTGAAGCCGGTCAATTCAAAAGCAGCTACGCTGCCGATCAGCAACTGTTCCCAATCCGCCAGGATCGCATCGGCGTGATTTTGCTACTGGTGGTGGCCTTTGTCGTGGTGCCGATGGTGGCCGGGGATTATTGGTTCTCGGCGATTCTGATTCCGTTTCTGATTTTTGCGCTGGCCGCGCTGGGCTTAAATCTGCTCACCGGCTATGCCGGTCAGTTGTCGCTCGGTTCGGCGGCGTTCATGGCGGTGGGGGCCTATGCCGCCTATAACTTCCAACTCCGCATCGACGGCCTGCCGATGGTGTTGAGCTTTGCACTGGCCGGACTGACGGCGGCGGGGGTGGGGATTCTGTTCGGCCTGCCCAGTTTGTGGATCAAGGGCTTTTATCTGGCGGTGGCGACGCTGGCCGCCCAGTTTTTCATCGTCTGGTGTTTGACTAAGTTTCCCTGGTTTTCCAACCATTCTTCTTCCGGGGTGATTTCCACTCAAAAAATCACCTTCTTCGGCTATGTGGTTGCCTCGCCACGAGAAAAATATCTGCTGGTGCTTACCCTGGTTACGGTGCTGGCGTTGGCGGCTAAAAACCTGGTGCGCTCGTCCACCGGCCGGGCGTGGATGGCGGTGCGGGATATGGACGTGGCCGCCGAGGTCATCGGCATCCGGCTGATGCCGACCAAATTGCTGGCCTTTGCGGTCAGTTCCTTTTATTGCGGGGTGGCCGGGGCGCTGTATGCGTTTTGCTATCTCGGTTCGGTCGAGCCGGATGGCTTTTCGCTGGATATGTCGTTTCGCATCCTGTTTATGATCATCATCGGCGGGATGGGGTCGATTCTGGGCAGCTTTCTCGGCGCGGCCTTCATTTTGCTGCTGCCGATTTTTCTGGATATCACCTTGCCGGCGCTGGCGGGGCTGTTGGGGCTACCGTTTTCCAACGCCACCGTGTCCCACATTCAGATTTTGGTGTTCGGGGCGCTGATCATGTTTTTCTTGATTGTCGAGCCGCATGGTTTGGCTCGTTTGTGGCAGATTGCCAAGGAGAAGTTGCGCTTGTGGCCGTTCCCGCATTAGGGCGCGGTATTTGATTGCATAACGACAAGACACGATTCAATCACTTTGTGGAGAAGACAACCTTATGTTCGCATACCGTAAACCTTTGTTGATGACGGCGGTTTCTCTGGCGTTGCTGTCGCAGGCCGCTAGCGCTGAAGACCAGTTTTTCCCGATCACTTCCTATCGCGTCGGTCCCTATGGCGCGAATGGCCAGTCCTTTTATGGCGGTTTTGTTGATTATCTGAATTACGTCAATCTCAAGGATGGCGGCATCAACGGCGTCAAGCTGGTGTGGGAGGAGTGCGAAACCGAGTACAACAACGCCAAGGGCGTGGAGTGCTACGAGCGCATGAAAGCCAAGGCCAAGGTCTCTACCGGCCCAATTCATACCATGTCCACTGGCGTGGCCTATGCGCTGATCGACAAAGCGACCGAGGACAAGATTCCGCTGGCGATGATGGGCTATGGCCGCACCGATGCGGTGGATGGCTCGGTGTTTCCTTACGCTTTCCCGCTGGTGACGACCTATCAGATGCAGGCATCAGCCATTCTCAAGTTCATCAAGGATAAGGAAAAAGGCAGCCTGGACGGCAAGAAAATCGTGTTCCTGTATCACGATTCGGCTTACGGCAAGGAACCGATTGTCGCCTTGCAGGAAGAAGCCAAGCTGAACAAATTCACGCTGATTCAGATTCCGGTAGCGCATCCTGGCAACGAGCAAAGCGCGCAATGGTTGAAGATTCGCCAGGAAAATCCTGATTACGTCATTTTCTGGGGTTGGGGGGTGATGAATCAGACCGCGCTCAAAGCGGCGCAGAAGGTTGGCTTCGCGCGTGAGAAGATGATCGGCTCGTGGTGGGCCGGTTCTGAGGAAGATACCGTTCCGGCAGGCGATGCGGCCAAGGGCTATATGGCGGCGACCTGGAATGTGGCGGGTAAGGACGTACCGCTGATTGCCGACATCGAGAAAGTGGTCTATGGCGCGGGCAAGGGCGACTTGCAGGATAAAACCAAGCTCGGCACGATTTTGTATAACCGGGGCGTGTCCGCTGCCGTGCTATCGGTCGAGGCGCTGCGCGGCGCACAGGCCAAATACGGTAAGGGCAAGCCGGTCAATGGCGAGCAGGTGCGTTGGGCGTTGGAAAATCTCAATATTACCGATGCCCGCCTGAAAGAAATCGGTGCGGTCAATTTGTTGCCGCCGATTAAGACCTCCTGCACCAATCACGAAGGATCAGGCATGGTGAAGATTCAGCAATGGGACGGCGCGAAATGGGTGCCGGTGTCGGGCTGGATCGAGGGCAATAAGGAATTGATCCATCCGCTGTTCAAGACCTCGGCCCAGCAATACGCCAAGGAAAAGAACATCACCCCGCGTGATTGCGCGAAAGAGTCTTAGCGCGTTCTCGCTGCATTCCCTCTTCCGCTGGGAGAGGGTCAGGGTGAGGGGATTGGCCCTCACCCCCAACCCCTTTCCCTGGGGGAGAGGGGCATTTTTGTACATGCCTTGAGTTCGCGTCTATGACTGTAGCGACTGTCCCGACCGAGGCCGCCCCGACGGCTGAACGCTATCTGACCATCAACAATATCGAGGTCATTTATGACCATGTGATTCTGGTGTTGAAAGGCGTCTCGCTCGATGTGCCCAAGGGCAAAATCGTGGCGCTGCTGGGCGCGAACGGCGCGGGCAAAACCACGACCTTGAAGGCTATTTCTAACCTGTTACGGGCTGAACGCGGCGATGTCACCAAGGGATCGGTGGAGTTTAAGAATAACCGGGTCGATCAGCTTAGCCCGAACGAGCTGGTCAGGCGTGGGGTGATTCAGGTGATGGAGGGGCGGCACTGCTTCGCCCATCTGACCCTGGAGGAAAACCTGCTGACCGGTGCGTATACCCGCTCGATCTCCCGTAGCGGGCTGAAGGAGGCGCTGGAGAAGGTGTATCACTACTTCCCCCGGCTCAAGACACGGCGCGGCTCGCAGGCCGGTTATACCTCCGGCGGTGAACAGCAGATGTGCGCCATCGGTCGGGCGTTGATGGCGAAACCGGAAATGATTCTGCTCGATGAGCCGTCGATGGGCCTGGCCCCGCAGATCGTCGAGGAGATTTTCGGCATCGTCAAAGATTTGAATCAGAAGGAAAATGTCAGCTTTTTGCTGGCGGAACAGAATACGCTGATGGCGCTGCGCTATGCCGATTTCGGCTACATCCTGGAAAACGGCCGGGTGGTGATGGAAGGCGATGCCGAGAACCTACGCACCAATGAGGATGTGAAGGAGTTTTATCTGGGCCTGTCCTCGTCCGGGCGCAAGTCGTTCAAGGATGTGAAGCATTACCGCCGCCGCAAGCGCTGGCTGTCCTAATCCCTCACCCCCAGCCCCTCTCCCAAAGGGCGAGGGGAGTTTTGGTACAGGCTTTTATCGAGATGGTTATGAACTATTACGACGCTCTGGAAACCCGCGACCCCGAACAGCGCGAACAGGATTTAATGGCCAAGCTGGCCCAGCAACTGGCCCACGCGAAAGAGAAATCGCCGTACTACCAGCAGTTGCTGGCCGACATTGACCCCGCGTCCGTGACCAGCCGAGCGGCGCTGGCCGCGCTGCCGCTGACCCGCAAGCGCGATTTGATTGAACTGCAAAAGCAGCATCCACCATTTGGTGGTTTGAACACGCTGCCTGCTGGCAAGGCGTTGCGGGTATTTGCCTCGCCGGGGCCGATTTACGAGTTGCAAGGCGAGGAGGCGGACCCGTGGCGGATGGCCCGCGTGTTGTACGCCGCCGGTTTCCGGGCGGGCGATTTGGCGCATAACTGCTTTGCCTATCACTTCACCCCTGGCGCGTACATCTTCGAGGAAGGGGCGCGTGCGCTGGGCTGCGCGGTATTTCCCGGCGGCACCGGCCAGACCGAGCAGCAGGTTCAGGCGATGGTCGATTTGCGGCCAAACGGTTATATCGGCACGCCGTCGTTTCTTAAGATCATTCTCGATAAAGCCGATGAATTGAAGGCCGATATTTCTTCCCTGCGCAAGGCTGCCGTGTCCGGTGAAGCGGTGCATCCGGCGGTGCGGCAAGCGTTGCGGGAACGCGGCATGACCATCCGCCAGAGTTACGCCACGGCAGACCTCGGCGCGATTGCCTACGAAAGCGAGGCGGAGGAGGGCTTGATCGTTGAGGAAGACGCCTTGCTGGAGATCGTCCGGCCCGGCACCGGCGATCCGGTCGCGGTGGGCGAGGTCGGTGAAATCGTGGTTACCACCTTTAATCCGACCTATCCGCTGGTTCGCTTTGCGACTGGTGATTTATCGGCGATTCTGGCCGGGACTTCGCCGTGTGGCCGGACCAACCTGCGTATCAAGGGCTGGCTGGGTCGGGCGGATCAAACGACCAAGGTTAAGGGGATGTTCGTGCATCCTGAGCAGATCGCGGACATCGCCCGTCATCATCCCGAACTGCAACGGCTGCGGCTGGTGGTGGATAATCCCGATGGGCAGGATCAGATGGTGCTGCACTGTGAAACGGCAGCAGCGGGTGAGGCATTGGCGCAGGCGGTTATTGCCAGTATTCGGGAGGTGACTAAATTGCGCGGTGAAGTGGTTTTTTGTGCGCCGGGATCATTGGCGAATGATGGGAAGGTGATTGAAGATCGGCGGATGTTCTCTTAAAGAAAATCATACCATTGGTAAACAGGAATCCACAGGTTGCAAACCAAAGCTTTTTTCCAATCTTTTGCAGCTATTCTTTTATGGAGTTTTTTAGCCTATTTGGCGATAAGACTTTCGAAAATACCGCCTTTTCTTTTGGTTGGTCTGGCTTTGAGCATCGGTAGCCTGTGCAGTATTCATAAAATATACCTTTGGCGTGTTTCAATCCCAATACTAGCCTTAGGTATCTATGGGTTTTTTGGATTTCACTTCTGCCTATTCATGGCTCTCCGTCATGCGCCCCCAGTTGAAGCGAATCTTATCAACTATTTATGGCCTTTATTAATCATTGTCTTAACGCCCTTGTTTTTACCAAAGTACCACCTTACTGTGCGTCACCTAGTTGCTGCGGCACTGGGTTTTTTCGGGACAGCGTTGATTGTCACTGGCGGTACTATTAATTTGCACTTTGAATATCTGACCGGGTATCTATTTGCTGGAATTTCTGCTTTTATTTGGGCGAGTTATTCGTTGCTCACTAAGCGAGTATCACCATTTTGCAACGAAGCGATTGGTTTTTTTTGTCTGTCGGCGGGTGTGCTTTCACTGGCGATCCATTTTTTTATAGAAGATTCTTATTCGATTAGCTTGGATGAGCTATGGATACTTTTGATCCTTGGATTAGGCCCAATGGGTGCAGCGTTCTTTTTCTGGGATGCAGCATTAAAAAATGGTGATCCGAGGGTCATTGGTTCACTGGCTTACCTGACTCCGTTGCTCTCTACTGCTGTGCTCATCAGCACAGGTAGTGGAAGGTTCACTCTGCTCTCAGCTATAGCGATGGTGCTCATAGTTGGAGGCGCGATTATCGGTACTGTGTCGTCTAAGTTTACTCAATGAAAACCAATAAAAATTCTACAGATAAAAGATTGGGGGTTGAGCCGATTACAGCAGATTTTGTTGAAAATGCTATCAAACAACTCTCGGCAGAGGAGTTGATTAAGTTTCGCCAGTGGTATGCTGAATTTGACGCTGACCTATGGGACGCACAAATTGAGGCGGATGCTGCGGCTGGTAAATTGGACGCGCTGGCTGAAGAGGCGCTGACTGATTATCGGAGTTTCAGACTTTGATTCTATGAAGCTTATGCGTGAAATATGAAGCCAAAAGTTTATATTGAAACTACTATCCCTAGCTTTTACTACGAGGATCGGACAGACGCTGCTGCCATAGCTAGGCGTGATTGGACTTATCAATGGTGGCTTGAAAAACGTCAAAATTATGACCTTCTCACAAGCATTGCCGTATTGAATGAACTTCAGAATGGAGATTACCTAAAGAAAGAGAATTGTTTAAAACTACTAAATGACATTTCATTGGTTACTGTTGAACGGCAAATTATTGATATTGTCCAAGTTTATATTAACCATAAACTGATGCCCCACGATCCAGTTGGCGATGCGCTGCATTTGGCATTAGCTTCTTACCACAAATGCGATTTTCTACTAACCTGGAATTGTAAAAACCTAGCAAATGCCAACAAATTTGGCCATATCCGTCAGATTAATGGATTATTAGGCTTATACACGCCGAGTATTGTAACACCGCTTGAATTACTTGAGGACGACAAAGATGAGCAATCAGATTGAAAGAGACGCCCTGGAAAGGGTGCGCTATGCTCGCCACCTCGTATCGGAGCAGTTTGGCCATGATCCAAAAAGACTTATTGATTATTATATGGATTTGCAGCAGCTTTATAAAAGCCGCTTTGTAGATTCGGAAGAAAAGACAGAGAAAGAAACAAAACAAACGGCCTGATTCAATCCTACGCCTTACGCCTACAACAAGAAAAAAGGGGCTAAACATGGGACCACTACACGGTATTAAAGTCGTCGAATTCGCCGGATTAGGGCCGGTGCCCTTTTGCGGAATGGTGTTTTCCGACTTGGGCGCGGAGGTGGTGCAAATCAACCGCGAAACCAGCACCACCGACGCCAACCTGTTCGCCGCCAACAAAAATATCCCCAACCGGGGACGGCAACTGATCGCGCTGGATATCCGCTCGCCGGAAGGCCGCGAAAACGCCCTGCGGCTGGTCGATCAGGCCGATGTGCTGATCGAAGGTTTCCGGCCCGGCGTGATGGAGCGGCTCGGTCTGGGGCCGGAGGTCTGCCACGCCCGCAACCCGCGCCTGATCTATGGCCGGATGACCGGCTGGGGTCAGAACGGTACGCTGGCCCAGACCGCCGGGCACGACATCAACTATCTGGCGATTTCCGGCGCACTGCACGCTATCGGTCGCGCCGAGGGTGGGCCGACGCCGCCTTTGAACCTCATCGCCGATTACGGCGGCGGCGCGATGCTGCTAGCGGTCGGCATTCTGGCGGCGCTGGTGGAAGCGAAAAACTCCGGCCAGGGCCAGGTGGTCGATGCCGCGATGACCGACGGCTCCGCCCTGCTGATGGCGGCGATTTATAGCCTGAAAGCGATGGGCCAATGGGTTGATCAGCGCGCGAGCAATTTTCTCGACGGCGGCGCACATTTTTACGATACCTATCAATGCGCTGATGGCAAATGGCTGGCGGTCGGGCCGATTGAACCGCATTTCTATCAGTTGTTGCTGCAAGGCTGTGGGGTGGTCGATCCCGATCCCCGGCAACAATGGCGAGCGAAATCCTGGCCCGCGATGAAAGAACAGCTACGGGCGGCGTTTCGCACCAAAATGCGGGACGAATGGTGCGCTCAACTGGAGGTCAGCGATGCTTGCGTAACCCCGGTGCTGAGTCTGGAGGAAGCGCCCGGCCACCACCACAATCAATCGCGGCAAACCTTCGTCGAAGTGGACGGCCTGGTGCAACCGGCCCCCGCGCCGCGCTTTAGCCGCACGCCGGCAGCGATTCAAAGCGCCCCGGCCACCTCGGTGCAAGCGGGTGAGGACTGGCTGGTCAACTGGGGATTTTCCGCCGACGAGATTGGCCGATTCAAGGCCGCCAGCGCGATTTGAACAACGCATCCGCTCCCACAGGCCACCAGAGGACACTCTGCCATGCACTTTAAACCCGCTAATCCTGACTTCGCTGCGGTGGTGCGCGGCAGTTTCGCCACTCAGGGCTTGATGCAGCTCATCGGTGCGACGCTGGAGCGGGTTGAGCCGGGCGCGATTGATATTGCGCTGCCTTTCCGCGACGACCTCACCCAGCAACACGCCTTTCTGCATGGGGCGGTCACGACCGCGATTGCCGACAGCGCAGCGGGTTACGCGGCGCTGTCACTGATGCCTGCCGGTAGCGAAGTGCTCAGTATCGAGTTCAAAATCAACCTGTTGCGGCCCGCTACCGGCCTCCGTTTCCTTGCCGAAGGGCGCGTCGTCAAAGCCGGTAAAACCATCACCGTGTCGCGTGCCGATGTGTTCGGCTATGCCGATGAAAAACCAATCCACATCGCCACGCTGCTCGCTACCATGATCTCGCAAGCGGGTTAAGCGCGTCACACACCCTGAGATGCCCCGTCATGTCCACTCTTGAAATTCTGGACAACCTGTTTTTTATCGAACGGGGCTATTTGAATTGTAATCATTTGGTTTATCGGTCGCCCGCGCCGGTGCTGATTGATTCGGCTTATATCGGCGATTTAGCGGAAACCATCAACCGTATTCAGCATCTTGGCGTAAAGACGACCGAGGTCGCCCGCATTATCAGCACCCATACCCATTGCGACCATATCGGCGGCAATTACGCTATTCAGAAGCAATCCGGCTGTGAGATTGCACTCCATCAAATCGGCAAGCATTTTATTGATACGCGGGATGATTGGGCCACGTCCTGGAGTTATTACGATCATGAGGCCGCGTTTTTTCGCTGTACCGAAAGCCTGGCGGATGGTGATACGGTCATGGTCGGCCCGCATGAGTTTCAGGTGATCTATACGCCGGGCCATGCGGCGGATGGCATTGTGCTTTATCACCCCAAAGAAAAAATCCTTATCTCCTCCGATACCTTGTGGGGCAAGGATATGTCAATCATGACCTTGCGCCTGGAAGGTAGCACCGCGTTGTTTCAACGGCTGGCCGCACTGAAAACGCTTGAAACGCTGGAAGTGAACCGGGTTTATCCGGGCCACGGTAAATCGTTTAGTGATTTCAATGGCGCGCTCTCGAAAACCAGAGAGAGAATCGAGCGTTTTCTGGGCGACCGTAATTTGGTCGGTGATGATGTTCTCAAGAAATTACTGATCTTTTTACTGCTGATTAAGAAAAGCATCGCTGAAAAAGAGTTATTTCCCTATTTGATGACCACGCATTGGTTTAAGGAAACGGTTGATTTCTATTTTAAGGGTGAGTACGAAGCCAAGTATGAAGAAATCATCCAGTCTTTCCTGAGCAAAGGAATTGTTAAACGAAAAGAAGCTGTTTTTTATACCATCATCTTGTCTTAAATCACCACTAAAACCAAAAACCCCCTCATTGCAGAAAAACCACACCAAGGAGTCCGCATGACTACGCAATACGAAGACATTCTGTATGAGATTAAAGAAGGCGTTGCCACCATCACTATCAATCGCCCCGACAAATACAACGCCTTTCGCGCCCAGACCTGCGAAGAAATGATTGATGCGTTTCTAAAAGCGGGCTGGAATAAAAAAGTCGGGGTCATCGTGCTGACTGGTGCGGGCACCAAAGCCTTTTGCACCGGCGGCGATCAGTCGGCCCACGCCGGCCATTACGACGGGCGCGGCGTCATCGGCCTGCCGCTGGAAGAATTGCAAAGCGTGATCCGCGATGTGCCCAAGCCGGTCATCGCCAAGGTACGCGGCTATGCCATCGGCGGCGGTCACGTTCTCGCGCTGCTGTGCGATTTAACGCTGGCGGCGGAATCTGCCAAGTTCGGCCAGGTCGGCCCCAAAGTCGGTTCGGTCGATCCCGGTTTCGGCACCGCCTACATGGCGCGGGTGATCGGCGAAAAGAAAGCGCGAGAAGTCTGGTATCTGTGCCGTCAGTACAGCGGCACGGAAGCGGTGCAAATGGGTCTGGCGAACAAAGTCGTCCCCGACGATCAACTGGATGCTGAGGTGGATCGTTGGTGCGCGGAGATTCTGGAGAAAAGCCCGACCGCGCTGGAATTGGCCAAGCGCTCGTTCAACGCCGATACCGCCCACATCGCCGGTATTTCTTCACTGGGCTTAAAAGCGGTCAGCCTGTTCTACGGTACTGAAGAATCCCAGGAAGGCGTGCGGGCGTTTCAGGAAAAGCGCAAGCCGAATTTTAGGGAGTAACTCTGCATAGCCTCTCACCGGATCAGCAGTGGGAGGCTCGGCCCTCACGGGGCAATCTGTACCTGATCTCGGCCTTGCTGTTTGGCGCGGTACAGCGCTTCGTCAGCCCGTTTGATGAGGGCCTCCAACGTTTCCGGCCCGCGATATTCGCTGACTCCTATGCTAATGGTAGCATGGACGTTTGGAATGGTGGTTATCTCGGCAACCAACGTTCGTAACCGCTCCGCGAATTTAGCTGCCATCTGCTCATTGGCATTAGGCAAGAGGGCGATAAATTCCTCGCCGCCCCAACGTGCCATACAATCATTCGCTCTCGCAGCACGCTGGAGGATGGCGGCAAAGGCTCGCAGCATCGCATCCCCGGCATCGTGGCCAAAACGGTCATTGATCTGCTTGAAATGATCAAGATCCATAATGATGACCGCGAACGGCCATTGGTAACGACAGGCTTCCGCTAGCCTGAACCCAGCCGCTTCCATGAACCGGCGGCGGTTAGCGAGGCCCGTTAGCGAGTCAGTACCCGCCATCTCGGCCATCGATTGGGCTAGCTGGTGACTCCGGTTAAACTCGCGCACTCCAAACAGCAGCACTGCTGCCAGCATCAGGTTGCCAAGCGAATAGTAGAAGAGCGTGATCCACCACACCCCTAGCACCTCCTGGGTCGGCAGGCCGGTAACGACCACGAATGGCAAGTCACGCACCCGGTGCAAATTCCAAACACGGTCGATACCATCAACTAAAGACGTGTCACGAAAGGTAAAAGGCCCAGTGTCGGGAGATGTCGAAAACCGTCGTAGCACAGGCGCATCCATCGACTTGCCGATCATGTTCGGCGCCATCGGTGAGCGTGCCAGTAGCTGTTGTTTCATATCGAAAATACTGACGACCAACCCATCCCTCGGTTGTAGCCGATCCAGCCAATTTTGGAAGAAGCGGAGATCCAAACCTATCAGCACGAAACCGGCGATCTCACGGGAAGGCCCTATCACCGGATAAGAGACCGTGACATTCATTTTGTTATCAGACGCCACGAACATCGGACCGGCTTTGAAAGCTTCGATTGGCTCCTCAAACACCAGTCGGCAATAATTACGCTCTTTGAACGTTTGCCCCAGGTTGAAGCCAACCGAGGTATGGGTCACTGTGCATTGCGCATCAAACAGGCCCAGAAAAAGAATCGTTGGATCAATTTTGGCATGGCGGATCAGCTCATCGGTGCGTTGGGTATGGCGGACTGGATCATCACTGGGGTAGTGAATCTCTGCGGGATCAAGGTCACCGATGATGTCTTTGATGATGTGTTTGGTGATGGCGAATGACGCACTGAGCCATTCGGTGATCAGGAAGCTGGTGGTCTGGGCGCGCTCGGCGGTCTTCTCGATAGCGTTGTGGTAAGAGATCCACGACTCAATCCCGCTCGCTAGCAGCACCGCGCTTAAAAAACTGATCGCGATTATCCGGATAATCGCGGGCTTCCAGGCCTGTGCTTCCGGTAAGAATGATAGTTGCATAGATCGGTGGATATGGGGGTGTCGTAAGCCAACGAGGGCTTCACCAGATCATTTTAGCTAGCCCCGTGCCGCATACTAACTGGCTGCTGAAATCGCCCGGCCAATTACCAGCCGTTGAATATCAGACGCACCTTCGTAGATTTGGGTGACGCGGACATCCCGATAAATCCGCTCGACCGGAAAATCGGCGCAATAGCCGTAGCCACCGTGAATCTGGATGGCATCGGAGCAAACCCGTTCCGCGATTTCAGAGGCGAACAGCTTGGCCATTGATGCTTCTTTCAAACACGGCTGCCCAGCATCGCGCAAGCTGGCGGCGTGCCAGACCAGTTGGCGGGCGGCTTCGATGCGGGTCGCCATATCAGCCAAGCGGAACAGCACCGCTTGATGCTGGACAATCGGCGCACCGAAAGCTTCGCGTTCCTTGGCGTAGCTGACCGCCGCTTCCAGCGCCGCCCGCGCCATGCCGACTGCCTGGGCAGCGATGCCAATTCGACCGGCTTCCAGGTTGGAAAGGGCGATCTTGTAGCCTTCGCCTTCCTGACCGATCAGGCTTTCGGCTGGGACTCGGCAATTTTCGAACAGGATTTGGGCGGTGTCGGAGGCGTGCTGGCCCATCTTTTCTTCCAGGCGAGCGACGAGGTAACCGGGTGCGTCGGTCGGCACCAGAAAGCAGGAAATGCCTTTTTTACCCGCGTTTTTATCAGTCACCGCAAAGACGATAGCCAACTGGCCTTCCTTGCCGGTGGTGATGAACTGCTTGACGCCGTTAAGCACCCAATCATTACCTTCCCGCCGCGCTGTGGTGCGGATAGTCGCGGCGTCCGAGCCAGTATGCGGTTCGGTCAGGCAAAAGCAGCCCAGCCATTCGCCGCTGGCCAACTTAGTGAGATAGCGGGTTTTCTGCGCCTCGCTACCGTATTTCAGGGTAATGCCGCAGGCCAGGGAATTTTGCACTGAAACGATGGTGGCGGTCGCGCCATGACCAAAGGCGATTTCCTCGATAGCCAGCGCTAGCGACACATAATCCATGCCCGCGCCGCCCCACTGTTCGGGGACGATGATCCCCATTGCGCCCAACTCGCCCAGTTCGGCCAATGCTGCGCGGGGAAAGGTATGATTGCGCTCCCATTCCGCCGCATTCGGCGCGAGACGTTCCTGGGCGAACTGGCGCAAGGTGTCGCGGATCATTTCCTGTTCTTGAGTCAGGATCATCGATTTATCCTCTGGTCGGCGGCAGACGCTATTTTGCGCCCATGCGGATCGCGCCATCCAGCCGGATGACCTCACCGTTCAGGTAGGGATTTTCCAGAATATGCCGCACCAGACCCGCGAATTCGGCCGGCTTGCCGAGACGGCACGGGAAGGGCACCATTTTACCGAGCGAATCCTGCACCTCTTGCGGCATTTCCAGCAGCATGGGGGTTTCCATCACCCCCGGCGCGATGGTCATGATGCGGATGCCGCTGCGGCTCAATTCGCGGGCAATGGGCAAGGTCATCGCCACCATCCCGCCCTTGGAGGCGGCATAGGCAGCCTGGCCGATCTGGCCCTCGAAGGCAGCGATGGAGGCGGTATTGACGATGACGCCGCGCTCACCAGTTTCAGTGGGTGGGTTACGCGCCATCGCGGTGGCGGCGTGCCGCACCAGGTTGAATGCGCCGATCAGGTTGATTTGCACCACCTTGGCGAAAGCAGCCAGCGCGGGCGGCTCGGTTTTGCCCAAAACCTTCTCGGCTGGAGCGACGCCCGCGCAGTTGATCAGTCCATGCAGCGCACCGAAGGCGCTGACGGCCGCCTCGACCGCCGCGCGGCCGCTGGTTTCATCGGCGATGTCAGTGATGATAAAGCGGGCTGTCGGGCCAAGCTCGGCAGCGAGCGCCTCACCCGCTTGTGGGTTCAGATCTGCGATGGCGACTTTAGCACCGGCTTGCGCCAACATCCGCGCGGTGGCTGCACCCAAACCGGATGCGCCGCCGGTGACGAGGAACACATGGGGGTCAATCTTCATTATTTTTCTCCATTTTTCTCCGCGAGCAGTGCAGCGCGCGAGGTCATGGGTTTTTTAGCCGACGACGAAATTTGAAACATCTACTTTAATTACCGAGCGCTGCAACGAAGCTGCGACCGCTTTGGCAAACTCCCGTGCCCATTCACCCTTTTCCTCAAAGCGTTCCTCTCCTCCTTCCATGGCGACGTTGAGGATCATGTCAAGGAGTAGAATTTTCCCCGAAGGGGAAGAAGGAACACAGCCCAGTTCTTGAAATTCGTTGAGCAACCACGCCCGTGCCTGCTCGGCATCCAGACCCTGGATATCGCTATCGTGCAGCATGATCTCGTAATCCTTACCGAGATTGAACATAACGGTAACGGTGTAACTCATTTTGACCCCCTTGGCGCCGACGGTGAAATGTTAAGCGTGCCGCAATACATTACATCACAGTTGATTTTTCTCATTTTTATTATTAGGGTTTTCTCTTTAATTTTCAAGATATTTATATTTTTTATATACTTATAGAATGTTTACCAAAAAGCATTATATGCAGTATTTGATCAGTACGCTGGTGAATCAGGAAGTGAATTTGCTTGGGCCTGGGCCATTCGGGCGGAAGAGGTTGTTGGCGAAGTAGCCCCAGAGGGTGGCGGTGAGGAGATCGCCAGTGAGGTGTTCGCCGGTGAGGTCTTTGAGGAGATTGAGGCGTTGATCTTCCGGAGCGGCTTGGGCCACCGGTAATGCCCCAGAAATTTCTTCCATCAGAAGCCAAACTGAAGAGACTTTTGTGGAGGACAGGATGGGCAAGCAACGTCAAAGTTGGACTGTTGAAGAAAAATTGGGGATCGTGTTAGCGGTGTTAAGCGAGCGCCAGAGCGTCGCGGAGGTGTCTCGCCAGCACGGGGTGAACGAGAATCAGATTCATCGGTGGAAAGAGCAATTTCTAGCGGCGGGTCGTCAGGGGCTAAACGGGGCGAAGGCGCAGACGGCGGATCACACGCCCTGCGCCAACAGCACCGACCGATCGGACGTGAACGGGTCCGCCAGCTCATGGGCGACCTGGGCTTTCAGCCACCACCCTTGAAGAAAAAGTGCCCAGCGCCGACGGTGACCGCCGAGCGTGATGGGCCGCCAGGGCGACGGCTTCAGATCGACGCCACCCGGTTTCGCTTGGACGATGGCGTCGCCTGGGTGTATCGGGTTGAAGACGTGAAAACTCGACAGTGTGTGGCCGCTCGCGTGGCGCCTGCGTTGAGTCAAGAACGAGTCTGTCAAAGTTTTTGTGTAAATGCGGTTTTGGTTAGTGGAGTGAGAGTGGCAAGCGGCCCTCGAATTGAATGGCGAAGCGATTGAGGGCCTGTTTCCAGTCTTTGA
>NZ_CBTJ020000069.1 GCF_001051235.1 Candidatus Competibacter denitrificans Run_A_D11
TTACACAGCCATTTCGCGTATCGCACCCCCGCCGCCGTCTTGGCCCAGGAGGTCGCTATACTCTCTTAACCAGCGGAAGTCTTTTTTGGGGCACTACACGACAAGTCCAAGAGGAAGAACGGCTGCTGGGACTGGCTTGAGCTTAACGCGGGTCCTCACCGTCGGCATCGAATGCCAGCAGCGCCCGTTCCGTTTCGCTCAGCACCACCAGCAGCCCGGCCCGCTGCCGGTCCAGCCAGGCTAAATGTTGGCGCTGCTTGTCCAGGGTCTCTTCGTCGTTGGGGTCCGGTGCAGTGAGCGCGGTCGTCAATTCCGCAGCCGCTTCTTCCAGTTCGTCCAAGTCGTTCAGCAAATCCTGTCGCCGGTTTTGCAGTTCGTGAAATGTGGCCATCGCTCGCTCCAGCACCTGTCGCCGACGCCGAGATGGCCGGTTACGGCGTTATCTTGGCCGGTTGACCGCCCCAAGGCATGATCGGCACCGCCGTGACCGAATTCTTCGGCGAACCTTCGATCACTCGATCACTGTAGACCAGATAAATCAGCGTGTTGCGGGCTTCATCCAGAAAGCGCACCACCTGCATTTTCTTAAACAGCAGTGAGCGGCGCTCAGTAAACACTTCCTCACCATCCTTCAGTTTCTCTTTGACGCTGATAGGTCCAACTTGCCGACAGGCGATGGACGCATCCGAGGTATCCTCAGCCAATCCCAGCCCGCCTTTGATCCCGCCGGTCTTGGAGCGACTGACGTAGCAAGTGACGCCCGCCACCTTGGGATCATCGAACGCTTCGATAACGATTTTGTTATCCGGCCCTAACCACTTGAAAACCGTATCAACGCTACCGATTTCCTCAGCCTGCGCCGTCAGCGCCAGTGCCCCACCCAACAAAGTGCCTATCAGAATGCGTTTCATGCGCGATCTCCAGAGAATTAACAGAATGGCTGGCGAGAATACCGCAACTCGAATCGGCTGGTAATCAGCAATGATTAGCTGGCCAGCGGCCGCCGGCACAGCGACTCACTCCGGCAGCATCGCAATAATCAGCGATTTCAACGAAACCCCGCTGCCGCAGCAGAGCTGGCACCGCTTCGCCTTGATCATAGCCGTGTTCCAGCATCAGCCATCCACCCGGCAGCAAACACGCCGGCGCTTGGTTGATGATGGCCCGCAATGCCGCTAAGCCCTCTTCCTCGGCAATCAGCGCTTCAGGTGGCTCGAACCGCAAAGCACCCACCCGCCAGCGGGGATCGCTAACGGCAACGTAAGGCGGATTGGCGGCGATCAGATCGAAACGCTCACCGGCCAATGGCGCACACCAATCGCCGGCGCGGAATTCGAGATGACGGATACGCAGCCGTTCGGCATTGTGGCGGGCGATGGCCAGCGCCGCTGGGCTGCGGTCAGTCGCTACGATCCGCGCCAATGGCCGTTCGACCGCCAGCGCTAGCGCAATCGCGCCGCTACCGGTGCCCAGATCGGCAACTGCCACCGGTCGCTCCATCGGCAACCGCGCCAACGCCAATTCGACCAGCAATTCGGTTTCAGGGCGGGGGATCAACGTCTCGGCCGTCACCACAAGGTCCAACGACCAGAACTCCCGCCGCCCTAATAAATAGGCAACCGGCTCGCCAGCCAGCCGCCGCTCTAGCCAAGCGTTGAAGCGAGTGGTTTGCTCCAGATTAGGAACTTGATCCGGCCACGCCAGCAGGTAACTCCGCGAGCGCCCCAACGCAGCGGCAAGCAAGATTTCCGCATCCAGGCGCGCTGTCTCACTCGTTGCAGCCAATCGGTCGGCGGCATCGGCTAACAGCGCCCCAAGCGTGACCCTACTCACCCAGCAAGTGCCGCCAACTGATCCGCTTGATATTCCTGGATCAACGGCTCAATCACCGCATCGAGATTCCCTTCCAAAATATCGGGCAGCTTGTAAAGGGTGAGGTTGATCCGGTGGTCGGTGACCCGACCTTGCGGGAAATTGTAGGTTCGGATGCGCTCGGAGCGGTCACCACTGCCCACCAGCAGCTTGCGGGTTTGTGCTTGGGCGCTGGTCTGTTTTTCGCGCTCCGCTGCCAACAGCTTCGCCTGCAATAGCGACATGGCCCGCGACCGGTTTTTGTGTTGCGAGCGCTCGTCTTGGCATTCCACGACGATGCCGCTGGGCAAGTGGGTAATGCGGATGGCGGAGTCAGTCTTATTGACGTGCTGACCGCCAGCGCCCGACGCGCGGAAGGTATCGATGCGCAAGTCGTTTGCACCGATCTCCACTTCTTCGACTTCGGCCAGCTCCGGCAGGACGGCGACCGTAGCCGCCGAGGTATGAATGCGGCCTTGCGCCTCGGTTTCTGGTACGCGCTGTACCCGGTGCGCGCCGGATTCAAACTTGAGCCGCGAATAGGCACCCTGGCCGATGATACGGGCAATGGCTTCCTTATAACCGCCATGTTCGCCGACGCTTTCACCCAACAATTCCAGCTTCCAGCCACGTAATTCGGCATAGCGCATATACATCCTGAATAAATCACCGGCAAACAGCGCCGCCTCATCACCGCCGGTGCCGGCGCGGATTTCCAGAAACACATTGCCGGCATCGTGTGGGTCACGCGGCAGCAACAGCAATTGCAGGGTCCGCTCGTGCGCATCCCGACGGTTTTCGGCATCCAGCGCTTCGTCCTGAGCCAGGGCGCGCAATTCTGGATCGCTATCGCCAGCCATCTCGCGGGCGGATGCCAGATCATCCAGCACCCGGCTATAACCGCGAAAGCCTTCTACCACCGGCTCCAACTGCGCGTATTCCACCGATAAGGTACGAAAACGGTCGTTATCGGCGATCACGTCCGGTTCGGCCAACAGGGCACCAACTTCTTCATGACGAGCGGCCAACTGTTCCAGTTTGGCCAGCATGGATGGATTCATCGGTCGAATCCTTTGCCATCCAATTGATATAAACGCTTGATCGAATCCAGCATGTCAGCATCGCCTCGGGCAGCGGCCTCGCGCAAGCCAGCGCAGGGCGTATGAATCAGTTTATTGGTTAGGCCATCGGCCAGCATACGCAGCACCTCGGCGGGATTTTTGCCACGTTCGAGCTGTCCCAGCGCGCGAGCCAGGGCTTCGTCACGCATCGCTTCAGCCCGCCGACGTAGCAGACTGATGCCGGCGGCACTTTCTTGGACACGCACCCACCCCATGAAGTGCTCAACCTGATGCGCGATGATTTCTTCCGCCTGTTGCGCAGCGGCTTGGCGGGAGCGCAGATTTTCTTGAATGATGTCTTTAAGATCATCGACCGTATACAGATACACGTCATCCAAGTCTGCTACGGCAGCTTCGATATCGCGCGGCACAGCCAAATCGACCATGAACATCGGTCGGCGCCGCCGCTGTTTCAGGCAGGCGCCCACTTGAGCCGCCGTCAGCAGCAAATTGGGGCTAGAGGTAGCGGCAATGACGATATCGGCTTCCCCCAGATGACTGGGAATCTCCTCCAAGGCGATGGCGTAACCGGCGAAGCGGGCGGCCAGCGCGTGCGCCCGCTCTAGCGTGCGGTTGGCCACGATCAAGCGGCCGATACCGGTTTCATGCAAGTGCCGAACAACCAGTTCCGTGGTATCGCCCGCGCCAATCAGTAACGCAGTCCGTTTGGGTAAATCGGCAAAAATCTGTTTTGCCAGGCCGACCGCCGCGAAGGCCACCGACACCGGGCTGGCGCCGATGCGGGTATCGGTGCGCACCTGTTTGGCAACGGCGAAGGTGTGTTGGAACAGCCGATCCAGGATCGTGCCGAGGGTGCCCGCACTGTTAGCCGTCTGATACGCGGTTTTGACCTGACCGAGAATCTGCGGTTCGCCCAGTACCATCGAATCCAGCCCGGCGGCGACTCGTAAGATATGGCGCACGGCGCCTTGCTCGGTGTGCTGATACAGATAGGGCTGCAAATCCGTCGCACGTAGCTGGTGGTAATCGCCTAGCCATTGGGTAATCCGCTGATCGTCGGTTTCTTTCAGGCCGCAATAAAGTTCCGTACGATTACAGGTTGATAGGATAGCAGCCTCGTGGGCGCCGCCACTGGCGAGCAAATCCCGCAAAGCGGTATTCAGGCCATCAGGAGCAAACGCCACACGTTCGCGCACAGCGACCGGCGCGGTTCGGTGGTTAAGGCCAAGCGCCAACAAGGACATAACGGCGTAACTGGATCGGTCGGTTTCAATCCGCGCCCGTGATCGGGCGAAACAGTGTGGAAGAAGCGGCGCCTCTCCCAGGCACGATTATCCCTCTGAACAGGGAGGTTTCAAATCAGAGTTTATTTTTAGGAGTTACGCAGTTGGATCTCTAACACTCTGATTTTAAAAGAAATCGACTTGTGCGGTAGACAACCGAAATTTTCCATTAATCAATCACTTAGAATTTCAACTGCGTAACTCCTAATTTTGATGAAATTTTGCGGGATAAAACAAACGGATGACAAGGTCTAATTTCTACCCGATCATACGGCTAGTGAATCTTTTGTCTCGGCGGCGGCTCTCATTGGGTCGATTGTTGGGAATTAGGTGTAACGGGTTTAGCAACGATACTGCTCCGAGTGGCTCTGGCGACTGAACGTGATAGATAGATCTCTCTTGCCAATGAAAAATTTCTTAAGAATCTCTAGTTTTTTAGGCTTGCTATGGCTAGTGGGTTGCACAACAACGGTGGATGCGCAAGCGCCGGTTCAACCGGAGCCGGAATTTAAGATCCGGCCGCCGCTGGCATCGAACCCACGCGCCGAGCTGCTCTATCAAGTGCTCACGGCCGAGTTGGCTGGCAAGCGTGATCAGCTCGATGTGGCCCTGGCCAATTACCGGCAAGCGGCAGCTGTCACTGATGATCCAAAGATCGTAGAACGTGCCGCCATGCTGGCTTTGCTAGTCAAAGACAACTCGGCCGCTTTGGAACTGGCACAGCGCTGGCAAACGGTGGCGCCCAGCAATGACCAAGCCCGGCAAGCGATGGCGTTAGCGCTGTTGCGCAATGGCCGAGTCGAAGAAGCCACCGACTATCTTGAAACGGTTCGCCGTCTGGCTGCGGTCAAAGATAAGCAAGAGGGCTATGCGACCCTGGCTTCGCTGCTGACCCAAGCCGATGACAAGCAGGGCGTCCTGCGCGTGATGGGGCAATTCCGCGACCGCAACGCGCGTTCGGCCTTTGCCCACTACTATTTCGGTTTGCTGGCGGCTGCCTCTAACGAGCGCGATCAAGCGCTGGCCGCTATGAATCTGGCATTGGCTAGAGACCCGAAGATGGCGCCAGCCCATCAGTTGCGGGTTCGTCTACTGCTGGATCAGGGCAAGAACGATGCGGCAGTGACGGGATTGAGTCAGGCAGTCGTCGCCTTGCCGGGTGACCGCAATCTGCGCATGAACTATGCCCGCTTGCTGGTGGAAACCAATCAGCTTGAAAAAGCCCGCCGCCAGTTCGCGGCTCTGGTCAGTCAAAACCCCAAGGACACCGAATCCCTCTATGCGCTGGGTCTGCTGGCTGCGGAAGTCCGGCAGTTTGATTTGGCCGAAAGCTATTTTTTAGATCTGGTCAAGCGCAAGGTCCGCTTAGCGGATGCCTATTACGAGTTGGGCCGAATCGAGGAGCAACGGGGTGCTCCTGCCAAAGCCCGCGAGTGGTACGGGCGTATCAAGGGCGAGGAGCGCTATCTGAATGCCCAGATGCGCATGGGCGTGGTGATGGCCAAGATCGAGGCAATTCCGGCCGTCACCCAACATTTTGATACGCTGCGCCGCAATAACCCACAAAACGGCATTAGCCTTTATCTGGCCGAATCCGAGGCGTTGCGAGAAGCAAACCACCATCAGGCGGCGTTCGATACCCTCGACCGTGCCCTGACAGTCCACCCGGATGATAAGGATCTGCGCTATGCACGGGCCTTGGCTGCTGAACGGTTGGACCGCCTGGACGTGCTGGAACAAGACTTGCGCGCGATTCTTGTTGCCGATCCGAAGAACGGTCAGGCGCTGAATGCGTTGGGTTATACCCTGGCTGATCGCACCGACCGCCATCAAGAAGCGCTGGGTTATATCGAGCAAGCGTTGGCGCTTTTGCCCGAGGACCCGGCTGTGCTGGACAGCATGGGATGGGTGCAATATCGGTTGGGTAATCATTTGAAATCTTTGGAATTTTTGCGTCGGGCGTACCAGAAGAACCCTGATGCAGAAATTGCCGGCCACCTTAGCGAAGTTTTATGGGTCAGCGGCCAACGTGACGAAGCCAAGCGAGTTTGGCGGGCGGCATCCGCTAAGGAACCCGATAGCATCCAGTTGCGGCGACTGCGTGAGCGGTTTGGTTGGTAAGCGATGAATACCGTACCCTATTGGCACTGCTTTCACCTTTTGACCACCCGGCACGCCAATCGGTACGGATACCGGCTTGCCTCACTGGTGTTGGCCGCATTCCTGGCCGGTTGCGCAATACCGCCGTCTGTAGCGCCCATCAATGATCACGCCTGGATAACGCGCCAAGCGCAACTCAGTCGCTTGATCCGTTGGCAAGCGGTCGGCCGAATTGGCATCGTCAACGGTCAAGAAGGTTGGCACGCCTCGTTTCAGTGGGCGCAAGAGGAGACGGGCTACCGCATCGATCTGATCGGGCCGCTCGGCCAGGGTCGCGTACTGATCCGAGGAGAGAGTGAACAGGTCAGCATCCAAACCCAGGATGGTCAACAGCGCGTGGCGCCTGATGCGGACACCTTGGTGGCCGAAGCGCTGGGGGTTCGGCTACCTGTCAGCGGTTTGCGTTACTGGCTCCGTGGCGTCCCGGAACCGGGTCCAGTAACCAGTTTGCAAAGTGATACTACTGGCCGGCTGACCCGCTTGGAGCAAAACGGCTGGATCATTGATTATACGGACTATGCACCAGCCGCTGCCCACGAGTTGCCTACCCGTATCGCTGCTCACCGCCAGGATTTGAGCGTCAAGCTGGTGATCGAGCGATGGACACTATAGATCTGGAGGGTGCTCCCTGGCCGGCCCCGGCCAAGCTGAATCGGATGCTACGGATCGTCGGTCGGCGTGCAGATGGCTACCATTTATTGCAGACGGTATTCCAGTTTGTAGATCACTGCGACTGGCTGTGGTTTGCGCCGCGTGCGGATGGGCTGATCGAGCGAGTCGGCGAGGTGGCTGGTGTACCGACGGAAGCCGATTTGACCGTGCGCGCTGCCCGCCTTTTGCAAGCAGTGACGGCCAGTCCCTTGGGCGCGACGATCCGCATTGATAAACGGTTGCCCATGGGTGGTGGACTCGGCGGCGGCAGCTCCGATGCCGCCACTGCGCTGGTCGCTCTGAACCACTGCTGGCAAACCGGCTTGTCGCTGGAGGAATTGGCCGCTCTGGGGCTTCGGTTGGGCGCCGATGTCCCTGTGTTTGTCGGTGGCCTGGCGGCTTGGGCGGAAGGTGTCGGCGAACAATTAACGCCGCTGGTATTGGATGAACCTTGGTTTCTGGTCTTGGTGCCTGCCTGTCCAGTCGCTACGGGCGCTATCTTCACAGACCCGGAATTGACAAGAAACTCACCCCCAATCACAATAACCGACTTCGTGATGGGTGCAGGCGGCAATGATTGTGAAGCCGTAGTCTATCGTCGCCACCCGGCGGTTGCGGCGGCAGCGGCCTGGCTGGGCCAGTACGGACAGGCGCATTTGACCGGAACGGGTGCGTGTGTGTTCGCTGCATTTGATACGGAAACCGATGCTAAGCAGATCTTGGACCAGTTACCACCCAACTGGACCGGATTCGTCGCTCAAGGGCGGAATCGCTCGCCGCTGCACGAGCGCTTGGCGCGGGAACGCGCCGCGTGCGCTTAACTTGAAGCGCTACAGTTTTTTGGGCCGTCGCCAAGCGGTAAGGCACCGGATTTTGGATCCGGCATTCCCAGGTTCGAATCCTGGCGGCCCAGCCACTCTCCCAGAGCAAACCCACAGTAGGGAAAAACTCGCCGTGTATGAAGGTCGAATGATGGTTTTCGCGGGCAATGCCCATCCGCAACTGGCCCGCGATATCGTCAGCCATCTCGAACTACCCCTCGGTCAGGTTGTTGTGGGTCGCTTCAGCGATGGTGAAGTGATGGTCGAGTTGATGGAGAATGTGCGCGGCAAGGATGTGTTCATCGTTCAGCCAACCTGCTATCCCACCAACGATAACATCATGGAATTGCTGGTGATGGCTGATGCGCTGCGCCGTTCTTCGGCGGTGCGGGTCACGGCGGTCATCCCCTATTTTGGTTATTCGCGGCAGGATCGCCGGCCGCGCTCAGCGCGGGTGCCAATTTCCGCCAAAGTCGTCGCCAATATGATCACCAGTGTCGGTGTGGATCGGGTGCTGACCGTGGATTTACACGCCGACCAAATTCAAGGTTTCTTCGATCTGCCGGTGGATAATATCTACGCCACGCCGATGGCGCTGAACGATATTCGCGCCCGCAATCTGGGCGATTTGATGGTGGTTTCCCCGGATGTCGGCGGTGTCGTCCGTGCCCGCGCGCTCGCTAAGCTGCTGGATGATTCCGATCTGGCGATCATCGACAAGCGCCGACCTGCACCCAATCAGGCCCAGGTCATGCATGTCATCGGTGACGTGGAAGGCCAGCACTGTATCGTGGTGGACGATATGGTCGATACTGCCGGAACGCTATGCTTGGCTGCCAAGGCATTGAAGGAGCAGGGTGCCGCCTCGGTACGAGCCTATTGTACTCACGCCGTGCTCTCCGGTGCCGCCGTCGAAAATATCCGTAAGTCCGTGCTGGATGAACTGGTTGTCACCGATACCATCCCGCTGCGCCCAGCCTCGGTTGCTTGCCCGAATATCCGCCAGATCAGCGTCGCCGGCTTATTGGCCGAAACCATGCGGCGTATTCACCTTGAGGAATCGGTTAGTTCCCTGTTCATGTAAATTCGCCCACCGCTGCTGACTGAGCGGCGGATCGAATAACGGTGCGCTTGGTCGCGAGTGCACCGTCTTTTTATTTTTAACCTGATGGAGTGTATTGCTGATGAGCGTCACATTTGAATTGAAAGCCGAGCCGCGTGGCGATTTGGGGAAAGGTGCGAGCCGCCGCCTGCGCCGTGCCGGCAAGGTGCCAGCCATCCTGTACGGTGGTGGCCAAGACCCACAACCACTGGTTTTGAGCCATTTGGATATTCTCAACCAGCTAAAGAACGAAGCGGTTTATTCCCACGTCTTGACGTTGAGCTTCGGGGATCGCACTGAAAGCGTCGTGCTGCGCGATATGCAACGCCATCCGTTCAAACCAACCATCCTACATATGGATTTCCTGCGAGTCAGCGCGGATCGTAAGCTAACGGTGCATGTGCCCCTGCATTTCCTGAACGAGGAAAGCTCCCGTGGGGTCAAGCAGCAGGGTGGGGTGGTCAGCCGTGCATTGATCGATATTGAAATCGCCTGTTTGCCGAAGGATCTGCCGGAATTTATCGAAGTCGATCTCGTCAATCTGGGTATCGGTGACGCGCTGCACCTGACTGATATTCGGTTGCCGGCGGGTGTCGAACTGGCTGATCACATCGTCGCCGGTTCCGAGCAGGACCCTATCGTGGTCAGTATTCATCACGCGCATGGTGATGAAGGTGGCGCCAGCGCCGAAACACCGACCACCCCAGCCGCTTAAGATCGAGCGAGGCGTTGACTCTTGCCTGCCAGCGGTGCTGTTGAGAGTACCGCTGCCCGAACTGAGGGCAGCGGGCGCTCATCCCCGCTGCGCTTGCTGGTGGGCTTGGGCAATCCCGGCCCGCAATACGCGGATACCCGCCATAATGCGGGTTTCTGGTTAGTCGATGCGCTAGTCCGCCAGCAGTCGGCTCAATTTCGTCCCGATGCCAAGTACCACGGTGATACGTGTCGGATCACGCTGGCTGACCGGGATCTATGGCTGCTCAAGCCGATGACCTTCATGAACCGCAGCGGTCAGGCGGTTGCCGCGCTGGCCCGCTTCCATCGCATCGCACCCACAGAAATTTTGGTGATTCACGATGATTTGGACTTGCCGACCGGTACGGTACGGCTGAAACGAGGTGGGGGTGCCGGTGGCCACAACGGCCTGCGTGACCTGATCGCGCAGTTGGGTGGGAATGATTTTGCGCGGTTGCGGCTGGGTATCGGCCATCCTGGCGATAGCCGCGACGTGCTGGGTTACGTACTTCAGCGGACACCCGCGCCGGAACGAACGCTCATTGAAACCGCTATCGTCGATGCGCTGCGTGAAGTGCCACAGATTATCGCTGGCGAGTGGGCCAAAGCCATGCAAACGCTGCACAGCCGCCGTATCGAATCCGCTTCGGCTCCGGCGAGTCTTTCCGTAAACCGAGGATCGGGTTAAAAAAGATGGGTATCCAATGCGGTATTGTCGGTTTGCCGAATGTCGGCAAATCCACCCTGTTCAACGCCCTGACCAAAGCCGGAATTCAGGCTGAGAATTATCCTTTTTGCACCATTGATCCCAATATCGGGGTGGTGTCGGTCCCTGATCCCCGGCTGCAAGCGCTAGCCGCCATCGTCAAACCGCAGAAAATCATCCCGACCACTGTGGAGTTCGTCGATATCGCTGGTTTGGTGGCCGGTGCGTCCAAGGGCGAAGGGTTGGGCAATCAATTTCTAGGTCACATCCGCGAGACTGATGCCATTGCCCATGTGGTGCGCTGCTTTAAAAATGACGATGTGATTCACGTTTCCGGTGTCGTCAATCCGGGTTCTGATATTGAGACGATCAATACTGAACTGGCGCTGGCCGATCTGGCGACGATTGAGAAAGCGCTCTTGCGTGCCGAGAAAGCGGCCAAGGCCGGTGGTCGGGAAGCGCTCGAACGCAGGGCGTTATTGGAGCAGGTACGGGCACATCTCGATACTGGCGCACCGTTGCGCACTCTGACGCTGAGTGCCGATGAGCGCGAGGGTTTGCGGGAGCTGTTTTTGCTGACCGGTAAGCCGGTGCTGTATGTCGCCAATGTCGCTGAGGATGGCTTTACCGATAATCCGTTGTTAGAGCAGGTGCAAGCCATTGCTTGTGAAGAAGGTGCTGGGGTGGTGCCGGTGTGCGCAGCTATTGAAGCGGAACTGGCTGAATTGGATGATGCTGATAAGGCGGAGTTTTTAGCCGATTATGGCTTAGCCGAGCCGGGGCTGGATCGGGTGATTCATGCAGCGTATGCGTTGCTGGGGTTAGAAACTTACTTTACCGCTGGCCCTAAAGAAGTCCGTGCCTGGACGGTTCGCACCGGTTCCACGGCACCGCAGGCGGCCGGAGTGATCCATACTGACTTCGAGCGCGGCTTCATTCGTGCTGAAGTGATCGCCTATACCGATTACATCGCTCATAACGGGGAAGCCGGCGCCCGTGAAGTTGGCAAGTGGCGCTTGGAAGGTAAGGAGTATGTCGTACAGGAAGGCGATGTGATGCATTTTCGGTTCAATGTTTGACTTCAAGTCTATTTTTTCTTGACGCTTGAGAGTTGTATACCGATAATCACTAGCTCTTTTTTACCTCCCTCGTAATGGCTACGTAGCTCAGGTGGTTAGAGCACGGCACTCATAATGCCGGTGTCGGTGGTTCAAGTCCACCCGTAGCCACCATCTAATCAATCAGTTACGCGACTTTTCGATCTCTTTGTGTGTAAAGTGACTGTAAAACGACACGTCAAATGCGTCGCACCTTGACACATAAGATCTTCCCCCTAGGGGGAAGATTTGATGTGTCCAAAGACGGTGCTAGACATCGAAATCGGCGAGGCGATGACGGGGCAGCAACAATGTAAAACGACACGTCAAATGCGTCGCACCTTGACACATAAGATCTTCCCCCTAGGGGGAAGATTTGATGTGTCCAAAGACGGTGCTAGACATCGAA
>NZ_CBTJ020000070.1 GCF_001051235.1 Candidatus Competibacter denitrificans Run_A_D11
ACCGTGGCCAGTTCCGCCATTGGCGCGTTCTATCCCATCGGCCTGGCCGCCGGGGATGTCGGGGTGCGCTCGGTGCAATCCCTCACGCTGTCCGTCTCCTGGGCATCGGGCACCATCCACCTGGTGGCCTATCGGCCGATAGCGCGCTTGGATCTGGCTTCTGGCAACGTCGGTAGCAGCCTGGATGCCGTCACCGGCGGAATGCCGCGTCTGTTTGATAACAGCGTGCTGTTTCTGCTGTTTATTCCCAGCACGACCACCGCTACCACGATCACCGGTCATACGATCTGGAGTCAGGGCTAGCCATGCTGATTCCCGGACGCGACCCGCTGACCACCTGGCTGGCAAAGGCTCGCGCGAGCCGTGGGGGGCATCCCGCCCTGCCGGTGATCGCCTTTGCCGATACGGATCGGGCGGATCGGACCCTCTGGCACGCCTGGGCGTTTGGCCTGCCTGCCGGAACGGCCGCCCTGGGTCTGGCGACGGATACCGCAGCGACCGGCTATCGTCTAGCGCAGGGCAACACGGTTCAGGACATGCTGCTGGACAGTCCGGCGGTGGGCTATCGTCTGGCGCAGGGCAGCGCTGACCAACCCTTGACGTTGGCGAGTCCAGCGGTGGGACTGCAACCAGAGGTCCTGCCTGCGACTGGATATGTCATCTGGGATTTGACCCTCGCGCTCCACGGGGCGGCCTTTGCCGAGCGGCGCCGGGGCATCCATGTGGTGTTTCCGGGTGATCATCCGCTGGATTTAGCGGGCGAGACGCTGGCGGGCTATCACCGGCCGTTGGATGGCGAGAGCGCCAACCTCACCGTTACTGCCGCACCGCAGTCGTTTTTTCCGGCCTGGCTGACCTCGCCCCCACTGGGCACGCCCTGCCATGTGTTGTATGAGGGGGAGACGGTGCTGGATGGCGCGCTGTATGGCGTCAAAGTCACCGCCAAGGCGGTGGAATTGCGAGTGGAGGGGTAGCGTATGCGCGATCTGCTGTCGGACCCTTTGCCCTTGCGGGATACCCGCGTCTGGCCTGGCTATGATGAGGTAAAGGTCATTCCGCGCATCTATGGGCGCGCGCGCATCACGCCGCACCGCTACAACGCGCCCGCCAATCGGTACGTGCTGGCCGATCATGCCCTGGCCGGGGTGGATGCCGTCACCGTGGGCGGCAAAGCCATCGCCGGTTGGCGCTGGTATAACGGGGCGGATATCACCGGTCACGCGTGTGCATTCTTGGAATTATCCCAGCCGCCCGCCAGTGGCGCGACGCTGGCCGCTGAGGTTCGCGGTCTGTCCGGCAATCCGGCGGATATCCTGGCCGATCTGTACC
>NZ_CBTJ020000071.1 GCF_001051235.1 Candidatus Competibacter denitrificans Run_A_D11
CGTGCGCTTTACGTCCGACCTCCCACGGTACCGCTTGCAACCGGCCGCGTGGGTGATGCTCCAGCATCCAAGGCTTCCGCAGTCGGGCCGCTATGTGCTGACCGACCTGGACCCTGGCTATGGGAGCGGGAAAATCAGCGTGACCGCTCAAGCGCCCGCCGGGGCGGCGCCGACTGTCGTGCTGGTCAGTCAGGCGCAGGCGTTTGAGACGTAGGCGCCAACCAAAAACCCGCCGGAGCGGGTTGGATTTGCTGAATTAGCGAGACTCAGCAAGTGGTTTAGGGTAGGGGCCATCCCTGGCGCGCGTTGGGTTAGGCGGCTTGGGGCTGGATAATGGCTAGGACGTTATCGGCCCACTTGATTTGCTGCACCATCGTTCCATCGCCATGGCGCTTGCCGGTGTCCATAATCCGACAGAAGCCTTCTGCTGCGATCAGCGGAACCCAGTGCTCCCCCTTCTTGGCTTGCAACCCGGCTTCAGCCAGCAGCATGTTGAACTTGCGACCGCTGATGCCGAGCCGTTCCCCCAATTCGGTCGGAGTGAAGAACAGGACTTTTTGATTTTCTGCGGTTAGGTGAACGTGACCGAGTAGCTGCAAGACATTGGTGCCGGTGATCTTCGTTACTGCCTGGTTCGCGCTAATTGCTGCGGCGTTTTTGTCCATCCCAACCAACCGCGCCACACCAAACAGAGCGCGGAATTCCTTGGTCGGCTGGATCACCGATGGGGGTGCAGAAAAGCCGCCCCCTTGAGCGGTATAGCTGCCCGTCTTACGGATGGCGGGGAATACCTCACCAGCCGCCCACTTCTGGAATGGTAGGGCCTTCGACTTGTCACTGCGTCCGCAGAAGAAATAGAAGCCCGATTCTGAGAGCGTCAGCATCTCTTGTGTCCCGCCAGGGGTCGGGATTGGAAACCGACCCTTCCATTCCTCTGGAACATGCTTAACAGCATCGCCTATATTGCTTAGCGTGGCGTCTGAGTACTCCAGTGCCTCCACTATGTCTTTAGCAACAAACCACGGTTCACCGTCGATGGTGACGACGCGGATTTCACGGTTTTCAAACGAAAACGGAATCAATGCTTTCACGGAGTGTTCTCCACATTAACTGCATGAATTTCCTCCTCAGAGTGACCCAACATTTCATTGCGCCATCCCTGGCGCTGTTCTTCTTAAAAACTTAACGGTTGCGAAACCGCTTTCTTGGCCATTGCCCGCACCTTGCGAATCGACACGGGCGGGCGAATGACGGCGGTGATGAATTCTTCGTCCAGCGTAATGAGGCGGTGCATATGCTGTTCGGCCAACGCTCGAAGCCCTTCCAGGTCGGCTCTCGCCTCCTCGAAGTTTTGCGGCAACAAATCGCTGCTATGGCGAAGCCCGAAGGAAAAACGAATCCGCTCATGGGCGGCGTGACTGGCCCCTTCCCGGCGTCGGCAATAGAGGCTGATATCGCGGATCAGCTGGTCAATAACTGACCATTGTTGGGGGCTGAGGGTGGGGGTGGCATCGGGCTGGGTTTTCTCTGCGACTTCTTTAACCCGGAAGTAGAGCTTTACCAGTTGCCGTTGAATCTGCCAGGACAGATCATCCGTGAAAGATTTCACCAGCATCAAGTAGCCGGATTCGGTGATGAGGGTGATTTCGTTGGCGGCGTCTTTCAGGATGCCGGAGTGGCTTCGACGAAATTCGTCCAAGCTTTTAGAATCAGTAATGTAGAAGTAATCTTCGCCATCAATGAATCGCTGGCGGTTACTGCGGAAGTTCCGGCTAGCCGTTCCTTCAACCCGGTTATGCACCTTATCAATCAGCGCGAAAGTGAGGACGGCTTGACCTTGGTAGGTCAGGTAGGGGATTTCGACTTCGTTGGTGATGCGAATGACTTGAGTAGACATGAACGGACTCCGTAATAAAGATTGGAGACCGCCAACATCAAGTTCCAGACGATGGTGGCGGACTGTACGAGGTTGGAACTACCGGACGGAGTGACCGGCCACCCGTGAGGGTGCCTCGCACAGCCCGCCATAGACGAGCAGGCACAAAAATAGCGCCTGGTATCGCGTAGAGGGCGCTGATGCGCTCCGTTTTCCGGGGTTCCAATCCCGACTCTCGTTTTTTGCGAGAGCGTAGAAAGCCTACTCCGGGCTGGGATGCGGGTCAAGGGGTCATGGCTTGCCTGTGGCCGGTTGGCTACAATGGGGGCATGTACACGCTTGAGCTGACCCCGGAATTTGACGCCTGGCTGAATGGTCTCAAAGACCGTGTGGCCAAGCTGAGGCTGGGCCGCCGTCTGCAACGGGCGCAACACGGCCACCTGGGCGATGTCAAACCCGTGGGCGAAGGCGTATTTGAGATGCGCGAGCACTTCGGGCCGGGCTGGCGGATGTACTATATCCAGCGCGGCGAGGTGCTGATCATCATGCTGGGTGGCGGCAATAAATCCACCCAGGCCGCCGATATAGCCAGAGCCATTCAGTGCGCTCGCTTGGAGGATTGAACTGTGACTCCTGCCAAAAAAAAGACTGCACGCCTCGAATTCGAGATGGCAAACTATCTGGACTCCCCTCAGGCGGTTGCGGATTACCTGAACATCGTGATGGAAGAAAACGACAGCGAAGCGTTCGCCGAGGCGATGCGTACCGTCTTGCGTGCTGTTGAGTTGGGAAAACTCAAGACAGAGCACAGGCAATCGCTGGAGACCCTTCAAACAAGCAAGCCCTTGAATTTTTGGGATATCTCCAAAATTTTTCGAGCGCTCGGTCTGCGTGTTATGGCCCAGGTCGGCTGAATAGCGCATCGGCCCGGTGTAGCGGTAGGGTTCGGCGGTAAAGAGGGTGGCGAAGAATCCCGCCATAGCGGGTCAAGGGGGAGCGGGGCGGAATCTAATTGGGTGGAATTCCACCGAATTAAACCTTCACAAGCGCCCACGCATGGCCTATCTGGCTGTGCCAGAAATTGTGTCAGGCCATCGTAGCGCCGATTCGTGCTTAATCGATAACTGTGGGATTTTGTTGTAGTTGACTTGTAGGTCGTTGATGTTAAACGGCATTTCCAGCGCTCGAAATCGGATGGGGGTCTAACCACCCCACGTGGGTTCGAATCCCACCCTCTCCGCCAATTTGCAGGCTTTCGGCTAGATCGCTAGCCTCATCAATCCCCAAGGCCGAAGCATTTGATCGCAGCGGCCTTAGTGGGCAGTTTCCAAATACTTGTCGGCGTCTAGGGCTGCCATGCAGCCAGTACCGGCTGAAGTCACAGCCTGCCGATAGACATGATCAGCCACATCACCAGCGGTGAATACCCCGGCCACGCTGGTGGCTGTAGCCCCGCCTTCACTGCCGCCCTTGACCTGAATATAACCGTTTTTCATCTCTACCTGACCGGCAAAGATATCCGTGTTCGGCTTGTGACCGATGGCGATGAACACCCCTTGCAGCGCGATATCCTTGCGGGCCTCGCTTTGGAGATTGCGCACGCGGATGCCGGTGACGCCGCTCTCATCACCCAAAACCTCATCAAGCACCGTATCAAGCTCTAGCCGGATCTTGCCGCTGGTAACTTTCGCCATCAGCTTATCGACCATGATTTTCTCGGCACGGAATTGCTGGCGCCGGTGTACCAGCGTGACCTCACTGGCAATGTTGGCCAAGTAGAGCGCTTCCTCAACGGCTGTGTTGCCGCCACCGATGACGGCCACCTTTTGGTTGCGGTAGAAAAACCCATCGCAGGTTGCACAGCCGGACACGCCTTTGCCCATGAATGCTTGCTCGGACGGCAATCCTAGATATTGGGCGCTGGCGCCCGTCGCGATGATCAGCGCATCGCAAGTATAGTCCCCGGAATCGCCCAGCAGCCGAAAAGGCCGCTCTTGTAGCTTAGCCGTATGAATATGGTCGAACACGATTTCAGTGTGAAAGCGCTCGGCATGTTTGCGCATCCGCTCCATCAAATCCGGTCCCATCAACCCTTCCACGTCACCGGGCCAGTTATCGACCTCGGTGGTGGTGGTCAATTGGCCGCCCATCTGCAAGCCAGTGATTAAGAGGGGTTTCAGGTTGGCGCGAGCGGCATAAACGGCAGCGGTATAACCGGCCGGGCCGGAGCCAAGAATCAATAGGCGGGCGTGTTTGCTGCTCATAAACTATCTCCTGATTTTTAAAAGCGGGGATCAATGCAGTGGAAAAACGATCCAGCCGATTCCATCCTGCTCAACCGGAGTTTCTCGCCAGCCATGCAGTGGCTGAACTGTGAATTAATGGACGCTGATCCTTGCCACGCCTCGTTTCTTGAAGTGGGCAGCGATGGTATTAAAAAAGCATTGTGGTGAATATGGCGCAGTTTAAGCGGTTTCCCTTGGCGGCGGAAATTCAATCGAACAAACCTGTCGATAGTGATGAGCTATCGGGCCAACCTGTGTGCGCTGTAACGCTCCTGTCATTAAATTGCCTTAAATAGAGTTGCTCAGTGAATATTTGGGCTTAATTTTTAGGATGATGTAGAACCGCTTCGCGAGGGCCTATGAACGCAAAATCTATTTTGATTGTGGAGGACGAGCAGCCGATTCGGGAGATGGTCGTATTTTCCTTGGCCGGGGCCGGTTTTGAGGTGCGGGAAGCTGCCGATGCCCGGCAGGCCCAATCCTGTATCGCGGAACGTCTGCCGGATCTCGTCTTGCTGGATTGGATGTTGCCGGGAATCAGCGGTATCGATTTTGCCCGCCGCCTGAAACGAGAGGATCTGACCCGTGAGTTGCCGATCATCATGCTGACCGCCCGTGCCGAGGAGGAGGATAAGGTGCAGGGGCTGGAAAGCGGTTCGGATGACTATATTACTAAACCGTTCTCACCGCGTGAGCTGGTAGCACGCATCCGGGCGGTCCTGCGCCGGGGCGGCCCGGCGGCTGATGATGACATCTTGCGCGCGAATGGGTTGACACTGGATGTGGCTAGCCACCGGATCAGCGCGGGTGAAACCTTGCTGGATGTGGGGCCTACCGAATACCGATTATTGGAGTTTTTTATGGCCCACCCGGAGCGGGTCTACAGTCGCGGTCAGTTGCTGGATCGGGTTTGGGGCAGCAACGTCTACGTGGAAGAACGCACCGTCGATGTCCATATCCGTCGCTTGCGGAAAGTGTTGGAGCCGCATGGCTACGACGCCCTGATCCAAACTGTGCGCGGTGCCGGCTATCGGTTTTCGACCAGGCTATGAGCAGATTAACCGCCTGGCGAAGGCTAAGCCAGCGCTTGGGCTTCATCATTTTTCTAGCCGCGTTTTTGGGGGTGCTGAGCGGTCAAATCCTTTTGGTGTTATTGGTTGCGGTTTCGGGATGTTTGCTCTGGCAGTTGTGGGGGCTGTATCGGCTAGAGCGCTGGTCGCGGGATAACAAAAGCATTGATGTGCCACCCATCGGCCCGGTTTGGGAAGAGATCGGCGCACGGATCGGTGCTCTGCGCCGCCAAAACCGTAAGCGCAAGCGGAAATTTAGCCGTATGTTGGAACGGTTTCAGCAGGCGACGGCTGCGTTGCCCGATGCGGCGGTGATCCTTGATGAGAACGATCATGTGGTCTGGTGCAACGGGGCATCGCAAGCGTTGCTTGGGCTGGCGCAAGGGCGTGACACTGGTTTGCCGGTGGCCAATCTACTGCGCAATCCAACATTCGTGGCATTTCTGGTGCAGCGACGCCCGGTTGAGAGCGTGGATTTTCCGTCGCCGCTGGATAGCGGGCAGACTCTGAACGCCCGGATCGTACCCTACGGCAAGAAACAGCGATTGCTCCTGGTCGCCGATATCAGTCGAGTGCGCCGCTTGGAGCAGATGCGGCGTGATTTCATCGCCAACGTATCCCACGAACTTCGTACACCATTAACAGTCGTCGTCGGTTATTTAGAGGCATTGCTCGACAGCGACAGCCCAGATCTGGAGGCTTGGCGACAACCCTTGCGAGGAATGCGCCAACAGGCCGGCCGGATGCTGCATATCATCGAAGACTTGCTGATGCTGGCTCGTTTGGAAACGCAGAGGGACCGAGCGCCGGGTAAGCCGGTCGCGGTGCCTAATCTGCTGGCTGATATCACCGACGACGCCGGCGCCTTGAGCGGTGAGCAAAATCATCGGATTGAGTTGACCGCTGAGCCTGATCTATGGTTGCTCGGTTGCGAAAAAGAACTCCGTAGCGCTTTTTCCAACCTTGTGTTCAATGCCGTGCGCTACACCCCAGCGGGCGGGGTGATTGAAATTCATTGGTTCGCCGATCAAGGTGGCATTCATTTGGTGGTGACTGATAACGGCGAAGGGATCGCGCCGCAGCACATCCCGCGGCTAACCGAGCGCTTCTATCGGGCCGACCGTGACCGGTCGCGCGGCAGTGGTGGCACTGGCTTGGGCCTGTCAATCGTCAAGCATGTGTTGACCAATCACGGTGGCCATTTGCACATCGATAGCGAGTTAGGCAAAGGCAGTAGCTTCGCTTGCGATTTTCCGCGCGAATTACGGGCTGGACCTTCGGCCGCTTTACCGGTGATCGGACCCGCACCCAGTTTCCCGCTGGATACACTGTGAAGTTTGGGGGAGTTGCTGAAATAGGGAGTCTCAATGTCGCTGGCCAAGCACACCGTTTTACCGACGGTGATGACAAAACCACCACAAGATTGTATCTCGCATGTTAAAATAATTTCATCGTCTTGCACTTGCAACGATGTGCCGGTCATCTGGCTATCCGACGACGATAGGGCAGTTGATCGCCGCGCACTAGCCATTCACTAGCGCGGTGTTGGCCGCGTTCCCCGGTTTGGAGGATCGCCCTCATGCGAGAATTCATTCGCCATCCCAGCAACATTCCCATTGAGTGCCGTGTCGCTGAGCGCGAGCCACACCGACGCGCACGTTTGAAGAACGTCAGCCAGGGGGGGTTATGTTTTCAGAGTGGCCAAGCCCTGCGACGAGGGACGCGGATTCAGATCACGATCCCAGTCAGAGAGCCGGCCTTCGAGACGACGGGTACCATTGCGTGGTGCCGTCGCGTCAACGGCCATTATGACGTGGGCGTACAATTCGCCGATGCCAACACCGAGTTTTCGGTGCGCATGGTTGAACAGATTTGCCGGATTCACCAATATCAGAAAGATGTGCTGGAAAAAGAGGGCCGTGAGCTTTCCAGCGCGGAAGCGGCGCTGGAATGGGTGGCCAAGTACGCCAAGGATTTTCCCTTGTAATCCCAGCGAAGCGTAGGCGCCGTAGGCGCCGATTCAGCCGGCGCTGGGTTGGTTGAGCCGCCTCCGCAAGAAAATGAGGCTGGAGAGTTGTCGATTTGATCGCCGATAACATTGGAAGAAAAAAGTGAGACACCATCGATGAAATTGTTGCTGGTTCGTCATGCCATTGCCGAGGACGCGGAAACCTTCCTGACGGCCGGCGGTTCCGACGCTCGGCGGCCCTTGAGCGAAATCGGGCGGAAAAAGATGCGCAAGGGGGCTAATCGCCTGCGTTCCCAAATCGGCCAGATTGATGTTCTGGCCTGTAGCCCGCTGCTACGCGCCCGCGAAACCGCCGAAATCATCGCACGGGCCTATGGCGATATCCCGGTTGTGGAGCGTCCTGAACTTGATTACAGCTACCCGCCTGAGGCGGTCATCGCGTGGTTGGCGCAGTGTCCGGCCGCTACTGTGGTAGCCGTGGGTCACGAACCGCAACTGGGTTTTCTGTCCGGCTTGCTGTTGGCTGATGTAGCCCGTTCGCTGATCGTGTTCCGCAAGGGCGGGATGGCCTTGCTGGAGTTTTCGGGACGGCCGGTGGCCGGTGGTGGCGTGCTGAGCTGGGCCTTGACCCCTGGACAGTTGCGTAGCTTGAAGCAGGATTGAAAGGGGATTGCATGGCACCCGAAGATGTGGCCGCGATTGATCTCGGCTCTAACAGCTTCCATATGATCGTCGCCCGAATCGCCAATGAGCATGTACAGGTGCTCGACCGGCTACGTGAAATGGTGCAATTAGCGGCGGGCCTTGACGATAAAAATCGATTATCGGAGGAATCGCAGCAGCGAGCGCTGGAGTGTTTGGCGCGTTTTGGTCAGCGTTTGCGCCATATTTCGCCCCAGCGTTTGCGGATCGTCGGCACCAACACCTTGCGGCAAGCGCGCAACAGCGCAGATTTTCTGGTCCGTGCCGAGGATGTGCTCGGCCACACCGTCGAGATCATTAGCGGCCAGGAAGAGGCGCGCTTGATCTATCTCGGCGTCGCGCACAGCGTTGCCGACATACCCGGTCGGCGGCTGGTCGTCGATATTGGTGGTGGTAGCACGGAATTGATCATCGGTGAAAAATTCGAGCCACTGCATCTGACCAGCCTCAAGATGGGTTGCGTCAGCTTGAGCCGTGCCTGTTTCGCCGATGGTAAGATCACTGAAAACCGGCTGCGCGAAGCTGAGTTGCGGGTGCAGTTGCGGTTGGAGCCGGTTCGTGAGGAGTATGTCGATCTTGGCTGGCAGGTCGTCACCGGTGCGTCGGGTTCGATCAAGGCGATTCAGGATGTGGTGGCACGCGAAGGCTGGGGCAGGGAGGGGATTACCTTGGAGGGATTGCGGCGTTTGCGCGCTGCCCTGCTGGATGCTGGGAATGTGGCAACGGTGGCATCGCGCTGGCAGTTGGAGCCTGCGCGGGCCAAGGTGTTCGCCGGTGGTTTCGTCGTGCTGCATGGTTTGTGCGAAGCGCTCAAAATCGACAAGGTGGCTGTCTCGGACGGGGCGCTGCGAGAAGGCGTGATCTACGATTTACTGGGTCGTATTCGCCACGAGGATGTACGGGATCGGACCATCGCGGCCGTGACCGAGCGTTATGGCCTGGATCGAGCACAGGCGGAGCGGGTGAACGCAACCGCGCACGATTTGCTGGTGCAGGTGGCTGCCGGATGGGGTTTGGAGCGCGAGGAATTCGCCCACGCCTTGGAATGGGCAGCGCGCTGGCACGAGATCGGCCTGTTGCTGGCCTATCACCAATATAACCGACATGGGGCCTACATTCTGCAAAACGCGGATTTGCCGGGTTTTTCGCAAACCGACCAGACTTTGTTGGCGGCCTTGATTCAATACCATCGCCGCTCATTTCCAGCCGATGCATTCGCCCATTTGCCACGCGATGTCGCGCCCTTGGCGCGGCGACTGTGTCTATTGTTGCGACTGGCTGTCGTGCTCAATCGCGCTCGTAGCCGTCAGCCGCCGCCGATTCCCCAGTTGGCGGTTGCTGAACAGCGGCTCGAATTGCGCTTTCCGGCAGGTTGGTTGGACGCACACCCGCTGACCCGAACCGATCTGACGGAAGAAGCACGCTTCCTGCGCAAGGCAGGGTTCCGGCTTGATTTCGCGTGATTTTGTTTCAAGTCGGCTGCGCGCCACCGTTGGAATTGGATTTTAGGAATGGTTGCAGCAACAGCCCATCCATGCGAGTTGCACGCCAGTCACGAAACGCCTTCAGCCCAATCTTCATTCCAATATGACCATCTTGCGGCTGGTCTCGGTAAGTACCAAAGAGCCGGTCCCACCAGGGTAGATTGAAACCAAAGTTGCTATCGGTTTCCACTCGGTGAATCGAGTGATGGACGCGGTGCATATCGGGCGTGACGACGAAGCACCGCAGAATCCGATCCAGTCCTGGAGAGAAGTCGATGTTGCTGTGATTGAACATCGCGGTCGCATTCAGCAGCATTTCAAATAGCAAGACTGCGACGGGTGGTGCACCCAACGCGGTGACCATGGCCAGTTTGATCAGCATGGATAGGACGATTTCCAAGGGATGAAAACGCAACGCGGTAGTCACATCCAAATCCAAGTCGGTGTGATGGGTGCGGTGCAAGCGCCACAGCAGCGCGATTTTGTGAAAGGCCACATGTTGGGCATAAACCGTCAAGTCCAGCACCAGCAAGGCTGTGATAACCGCTAGTGCCCAAGGAACGTCCAAGCGATTTAACAAGCCCCAACTCTTATCGGCCGTGACTTGTGCTGTACCGACCGCCAACAGCGGAAACAACAACCGCAGCACCACAGTGTCCACCGCGATCAGGCCAAAATTTGCCGGCCAACGGCGGACACGGAGCAAACTCAGCGACCGACGCGGCCGGCGCCATTCCCAGGCCATCATCGCCAGCAGTACGATCAGGAAAAAGCCCAGTCGGATGCTAGTCTCGTGGTGTAATAACCAATCACTCATTGAAACCATCTCCTGTCGGCGCAGTAGAGTGGCTCTATCCAGGAGCCTCCGATCTCGCTTGGACTATAATCTCGTGCCCATGTCGTTTTGACCCCATCTCTCGGCAGTTGATCATCCATCGCGGAGGAGATTCGCGTGTCCAGATTACCGCACATCATGATTGGCCAATTTCCTGGTGCTCGCCCGCGTCGTCTGCGCCGCGATGATTTTTCCCGGCGGTTGGTGCGAGAGACCGTGTTAACGGTAGCCGATCTCATCCAGCCTCTGTTCGTCATCGAAGGAGAGCGACGACGTGAGCCGGTCGCATCCATGCCAGGTGTCGAACGGCTGACCATTGATGAATTGGTGCGCGAAGCCGAAGCTCTGGTTGGCGCGGGTGTTCCGGCGGTAGCCCTGTTTCCGGTGACTGCTTTGGAAGCCAAGTCGCTGGATGCGGCCGAGGCTTATAACCCTGAAGGTTTGGCGCAACGCGCGGTGCGCGCCCTGAAGGCTCATATTCCCGAACTCGGCGTGATCACTGATGTGGCGTTAGACCCGTTCACCAGCCATGGTCAGGATGGGTTGGTAGACGAAACCGGTTATGTGTTGAACGATGAAACGGTCTCGGTACTGGTGCGCCAGGCCCTATCGCATGCCGAATCAGGGGCTGACATCGTGGCTCCTTCGGACATGATGGATGGCCGGATCGGTGCCATTCGGGAAGCGTTGGAAAGCAACGACTTTATCCATACGCGCATCTTGGCCTATTCCGCCAAGTACGCTTCCAGTTTTTATGGGCCGTTTCGCGATGCTGTCGGCTCGGCGGGCGCGCTCGGCAAGGGTAACAAATACAGTTATCAGATGGACCCTGCCAACAGCGACGAAGCGCTGCGCGAAGTAGCCTTGGATTTGGAGGAGGGGGCCGATATCGTCATGGTGAAACCCGGTCTGCCATACTTGGATATCGTGCGCCGAGTTAAGGAGCAATTCGCCGTTCCCACCTTCGTCTATCAGGTTAGCGGCGAATACGCCATGTTGATGGCGGCGGCGCAAAAGGGTTGGCTGGACGAGCGGGCGGTGATCTTAGAGTCCCTCTTGAGCATTAAGCGGGCTGGGGCGGATGCAATTTTGACGTATTTCGCCGGGCGAGTGGCTGGCTGGTTGCGAAAAGGGGTATGAAACGCTGGCGGGTTTGGCTGCTAGCGGGAACCGCCACGGTGGTGCTGAGTGGCTTCTTTTTAGCCGTCATGCGCCCGCCTGGTGGCCAAGCCTCCAGATTCGGCCAGGATTTACCCTGGCAAATCACCCGCAGTCCAGACGGCACCACGATCAGCGTATTCAGCCTGACATTGAGCCAGAGCACCGTGCGAGACGCGACGAACAAGCTGGGACGCCGCTACGACTTTGGCCTGTTCCAGGACAAAGTGGGCCAATTGAGCCTGGAAATCTATTTTCGTGATGCAGTCGTGGGGGGCCTAAACGCACGTTTGGTTTTATTGGCCCGGTTGCCGGACGATGCCCTGCAAGCGATACGGAGTCGCGCCGGTACGAGTAAACCCAGCGCCGATGGTGGTCGGCACTATCCAGTTGCCAAAGCCGATCAGGACTTGGTGTTATCAGCGCCCATCGCGGTGATCACCTTTATGCCAGTTGCCAAATTGAACCCTGATTTGGTTCGTACTCGCTTTGGCGAGCCGTCCGAGAGGATCTCGACCAAAGACGGCACCCATTGGCTTTATCCCCAATTCGGCTTAGATCTCTTGCTCGGTGAGAACGGCGAGGCGTTATTGCAATACGTCTCGCCCCCTGATTTTGCAGAGCGCTTACGATCTCCGTTGACGCAGGAAAATCGCCACTGAGAGGGGTATGATGGCTATTTGTTTTGGATGGCTATCACTCACTCAGTGAGGTCTTGGATGTCGATCAGCGTGTTGCCAACTGTGTTATTGACCCCGCGCACGATGGCCGTATAAAAGCCGGGTTTAAGACGAACGACTATGGCTGATTCGCGGGGATCAGTTGGCGCTCTGCCAGTTGCTGCAATCTCCGCTGCTTGGCTATCACGCCAATTGTTGTTGCTCGCCAAAGTGGCTTGGCCGCTGTACAGCGTCAACGTGGGATCGACCAGAGCGTTGGGAATGCCGGCAGCGCTCAGCGTCGGACCATTGGCCCGAATCAGAACCCATTTTTCCCCCGTGCCGCCGATACTGAAACTAACCAGCATCGCATTGTCGCGTTCAACCCGGCCACGAGCGGAGAGATTCGTTAAAGTGCTTGCCGTTTGCCCGGTTTCGTACATTTCAATTACCGCATTACCGGTTGTATCACTGACACCACGTACAATCGCTGTATAAAAACCAGGATTAAGCGTGATGAGAAGAGCTGGCTCTTGCAGACTTCGAGGGGCTTTACCGGTGGCTGTAATACTCGCAGCCTGGTGGTCTTGCCAGTTATCGTTATGTGCTAGCACACTTTGACCTCTGTAAAGCGTCAGGGTTGGGTCGTAGAGAAGATTGGAAGTTCTAGCGCTGGCCAGCGAAGGACCTGTGGCGCGGATCAACACCTGTTTAGGGCTGTTTCCAGTAATGCCGAAACCGGCAATCATTGCATTATCGCCAGTTCCAACCCAGCCACGGGTATAAATATTGGTGAGCGGTAAGCGCGACGGCAGAGACGCTTGATGGGACGTACTGCCCTCGGTTGATGTGTCAGTTTTAGGGGGTGCAGTAGTGACCGGGGGTGATGTGGTTGTCGTGGAACCGCTGGAGGAAGGGGCCGGACTGTTGGTGCCTTGTGTTGTTGCCTGAGCCGAGATGGTTGCGGCAACCTCATTGGAAAAGCCGCTCTGATTATTACTTTTCCCAAACGCTTTAACGGCAAAATAATAAGTTCCGGCAGGGAGATCAGGGGTCGTGTACGTCGTCGAGGTAATCAGGCTAGGCGGAGCGGGAAGGATCGTCATGTAATGCTGGGTCGTAGAACCGTAGTAGATACGATAACCCTCTACCGGGCCTGAGCTGGCGTTCCAGGCAAGCGTGATTCGAGCCGCAACGGCTGGAGAGGGCAGAAAAAGCCCACTCAGTAGGATGGCGAGCAAAAATACTGGGCTAATGGTGTTGATAAGAAATCGCATAGCCCGTAAATATTGGGTTCTGTGTCGCCCCTTTTGCTCATCACTAGCCAATAATCTACTGGCTGTCGCTGTTCCTTCACCAAGCAAAAAAGCATTCTCTAAAAACCTCAAAAAACCGTAACTTTTTAGAAACACAATCGGCATTCTCTCTAAGGCTTACCAGGTAATTTGAGCGCAGATGATAAGCTTTCTGCCGACCAAGGTCATCTAATAATAAATTTTATTTATAAAAATTAATATATTAAAAAAATATGAATACTGTGTATACTATCATAGTAATGACAAATTCACGGAATAGTTCCATTAACGGCATGTTGGCTAACCCGGATATAATTCTGGTGTTCAAAACCGATTTTTGTCATTTTAATGATGCAAGATTTGACTTAAGAAAAGTTTGGTTCGCTCCGATTGCGGGTGAGTGAAAAATTCGTGAGGCCGGTTTTGCTCAATGATTTCCCCGCCGTCCATAAAAATCACCCGATGGGCGACGGTTTTGGCAAACCCCATCTCGTGGGTCACACAGAGCATGGTCATGCCATCCTCGGCCAGCGCCACCATGGTATCCAGCACTTCCTTAATCATTTCTGGATCGAGTGCTGAAGTCGGCTCGTCGAAGAGCATGATCTTCGGATTCATGCACAGACTGCGAGCGATAGCGACCCGCTGTTGCTGGCCGCCGGACAGTTGGCCCGGATACTTGCTGGCTTGTTCGGGGATCTTGACCCGCGTGAGATAGCGCATGGCGATCTCTTCGGCTTCCTGGCGGGGCAGTTTGCGTACCCAGATGGGAGCTAGCGTGCAATTCTCCAGCACCGTCAAATGCGGGAATAAATTGAAATGCTGGAACACCATGCCGACCTCGCGGCGGATATGCTCGATGCGTTGCACGTCGTTACTCAGTTCCTCGCCATCCACTACGATGCGGCCGCGCTGGTATTCCTCCAAGCGATTAATGCAGCGGATCGTAGTCGATTTGCCGGAGCCGGATGGCCCGCAGATGACGATCCGTTCACCCTTATGCACGGTTAAATTGATGTCTTTCAGCACATGAAAAGCGCCGTACCATTTATGGAGGCTTTGGATATCGATCATGATCTGATCGGATACCGGGGTGGAGATGGCGGGAGATTGTGACTCAGGCATCGAGTGGGTTCCTAGCGCTGATGGCCGGTGTGTAGGCGTTTTTCCAAATTACGGCTATAGCGCGACATGCCAAAACAAAATAACCAGTAAACGGCAGCGGCGAAGACGTAGCCCTCGGTGGAAAAGCCGAGCCACGCTGGGTTGGTGGTGGCGTTATGAACGATATTCATCAAATCGAACAAGCCGATGATGAGCACCAAAGAGGTATCCTTGAACAGGGCGATGAAGGTGTTGACGATGCCGGGGATCACCAGTTTCAGGGCTTGGGGCAACACGATCAGGCCCATGGATTTCCAGTAGCCCAGACCAAGCGCGGCGGCGGCTTCCAACTGCCCCTTGGGAATCGCTTGTAGCCCACCGCGCACCACCTCGGCCATATAAGCGGCCTGAAACAGGGTGACGCCGATCAGTGCCCGCAGCAGCTTATCGAAATTCAGGCCAGCCGGCAGGAACAGCGGCAACATCACTGAGGACATAAACAGCACGGTAATCAGCGGAACGCCGCGCCAGAGTTCGATAAACGTCACGCATAATGCCTGAATCGTCGGCATAGTGGAGCGGCGGCCCAAGGCCAATAGCACGCCCAGAGGCAAGGCGCCGGTCATGCCGACTCCGGCAATGACCAGCGTCAGGAGCAGCCCGCCCCAACTGCTGGTTTCGACCGCTGCTAAGCCCAGAATACCGCCCCGCATCAAAACGAAGGCGAAAATGGGAAACGCGATCAGCAAGCCTAGCCCCAGCCGCCTTTTCAATTTGGCCGGTACGGTGCGGATAAACAGGGGCGCCACGCCGAAAATCAGCAGCAAAACCAGCATATCGACCCGCCAGCGCTGTGCTTCTGGATAAAATCCGTACATGAACTGCGCGAAGTGGGTGCGAATGAAAATCCAGCAAGCACCCCCCTGACCGCTACACGCCTCGCGGCTATCACCGCGCCAGGTGGCATCGAAAAAAGCCCAATTCAATACGGGTGGCAGCAGGGCATAGAGCAGATAGAGGGCCAGCGCCGTCAGTGCAATATTGGCTGGCGAGGAAAATAGATGTCGGCGCAGCCAGCCGATAGCACCGACCGCGTTGGCTGGGGGCGGCAAATCGGGATGAGGGATATGGGGCTGGGTCATAGTTTAGCGTTCCACCAGCAACGCCCGGCGGTTATACCAGTTCATCAGCAACGAGATCAGCAAACTGATGGTTAGATAAACCGCCATGGTAATCGCAATACATTCAATGGCCTGGCCAGTCTGATTAAGCACCGTGCCGGCGAATGAGGAAACCAGATCGGGATAACCGATAGCGGCGGCGAGCGACGAATTTTTCGTCAGATTCAAATATTGATTGGTGAGCGGCGGAATGATCACGCGCAATGCCTGCGGCAACACGACCAGCCGCAAGGTTTGGCCCGAATTGAGGCCCAGCGAAAATGCCGCCTCGGTCTGGCCATGGCTGACCGCCTGGATGCCGGAGCGCACGATTTCGGCGATGAAGGTGGCGGTATAGATCGAAAGTGCCAGCAGCAGCGAGGCCATTTCTGGGATCACTACCCAACCGCCGCGAAAATTAAACCCTTGCAGTTGCGGGTATTCCCAGACCAACGGTGATCCGGCCAGCCAGAACGTCAGCAGCGGCAAACCGATCAGCAAAGCCAGCGTTACGGAAAAAATCGGGAATTGCTGGCCGGTGGCTTGTTGACGCCGATGTGCCCAGCGGGCGATCCGCCATGCCAGGACAACCGCAAGCACCAGCGCAACCAGCACCCAGCTAAAACCCGCTTGCAGGTATGGGTGGGGCACATACAACCCGCGAATGTTCAGATAAATCGCCTCACCCAGGTGCAGGCTCTGCCGTGGGGCCGGCATCGCCCGCAGCACGGCGAAATACCAGAAGAAAATCTGTAGCAACAACGGAATATTGCGAAAGGTTTCGATATAGGCCAGGGCCAACCGGGAAATCAGCCAATTCTTCGATAAGCGGGCAATGCCCACCAGAAAGCCGATCAGCGTCGCCAGCACGATGCCCAGTGCCGATACCAGCAACGTGTTGAGCAAAGCTACCCAAAACACCTGGCCGTAACTGGATGACGAGGAGTAGGGAATTAGGGTTTGGACGATATCGAAGCCAGACGATGAATCGAGGAAACCGAAGCCGGAGGCGATGCCGAGGCGGCGCAGGTTTGATTGGGCGTTGTCGAAGATATACCAGCCAAACACCACAGTGGCAGTAAGAGCGATGATCTGAAAGGCAATGGCGCGCGTTTGCGGGTTGTTCCAAAACGGCGGTTTGGCCGGGATAAGAGCGGGTTCGCTCATGGTCGTTCTCGAAAATCCAGCAAAGACTGCACGAAAAAACCCCTTCCTAGCGAGGCGAGGGAAGGGGTTGAGTTTAATTACAGAGACCTAGCGCCTTCAGCGCACCGGCGGGGCATATTGCAAACCGCCCTGATTCCATAAAGCGTTCAAACCACGTTCGATTTTCAGCGGACTGCCCTTGCCGACGTTGCGGTCAAAGATTTCCCCATAGTTACCAACTTGCTTGATGACGGTCGCCATCCAGTCGTTGGCCAAGCCGAAATCCTTGCCTTTGTCGCCTTCGACGCCAAGCAAACGCTTCACGTCCGGGTTGGTGGATTTCTTCATCTCCTCGACATTCTTGGAGTTAACGCCTAATTCCTCGGCATTCACCATCACATAAAGGGTCCATTTAACCAGGTCAAACCAGTCATCGTCGCCGTGGCGGACCACCGGCCCTAACGGTTCCTTGGAGATGACTTCCGGTAACACCACATACTCATCCGGTTTGGCCAGCTTGATGCGCTGGGCATAGAGCTGCGACTGGTCGGAGGTCAGCACATCGCAACGGCCGGCCTCCAGGGATTTGGCGCTCTCATCGGATTTATCGTAGGTGATGGGTGTGAATTTCATCTTGCTGGCGCGGAAATAGTCACTTAAGTTCAGCTCGGTGGTGGTGCCAGCCTGGACGCAAACCGTAGCGCCGTCCAATTTCTTGGCGCTATTTACTCCCAGTTTCTTGTTGACCAGAAAGCCCTGGCCGTCGTAGTAGGTGACTCCGGCGAAATTCAGACCCTGGGCCGAATCGCGGCTGGAAGTCCAGGTGGTGTTGCGCGAGAGCACATCGATCTCACCCGATTGCAGGGCGGTCAGGCGCTCCTTGGCGGTCAATGGGGTGTACTTAAGCTTGGTGGCATCGCCAAACAGAGCAGCGGCAATCGCGCGGCAGACATCGACATCGATGCCGCTGTAGTTGCCTTTCTCATCGGCGAAGGAGAAGCCGGGCAAGCCGTCGCTGATGCCGCATTTGATGAAGCCGTTTTTCTTGATGGCTTCCAAGGTTGTCCCGGCGTGGGCGACACTGATAGCGCTAAGTGACAGAATGGTGACAGCAGCCAAAGGTTTCCAGCTTTTCATGGGCTATCTCCCGAAAGGGTGGGTTAAGGCGTTAGAGGTTTAAGGCATAATTAGTATTGGTCTCAATCATAGGAAAAATATAGGGTGATTTTCCGCAAAGTAGAGCTTTTATGACGGAACGGGTTTTAATAACGCGCGGCCTTGCCACAGTTCAGGCCGCCATCGCGCTGATTCACGAAGCGATGCTGTCCGATGAATTCCATGTGGGCGCCAGCTATGTCACCGAGCAAACCCCGTTGCGCCGCACCGCCGATTCGTTTTATCTGGAACCTTCGCAGGCCACGCCGGACGCCTATATCGAATGGTTACTGGCGTTGTGTCGGGATGAGCGATTTCGCATCGTCTGGCCGCAAAACCGCTGGTCGCTGTTGATCGAGCAGCAAGCCCGGTTCGCCGCCGCCGGCGTCAGCCTGATTTTACCCTGTCCAGCTACGGAAACGCTGGCGGAGATTCAGGACAAGGCGCGGGCCAATGCCCGGCTGGCTACCGTCGGGGTGCCACTACCGCAAACCATGCTGATGACCACCGGTGCAGAGTTTAACGAAGCACTGGCGACTTTGAGTGCCAGCGGGCGGCGCACCTGTGTTAAACCGGTGCGGTCGATCTACGGTCTGGGTTTTCGCTTGATCGATGATGGCAAGTCGCCGTTGGAACGCTTTCTGGCCAATGATAACTTCGCGATCAGCGCCGCTGAATTCAGTCGGCTCCTGGATGCCTCGGTGGGCCATCCGCCTTTTCTAGCCATGGAGTATTTGGCGGGCGATGAGCGTTCCATCGACTGCCTGGCTCAGGATGGTCGGCTGGTGCGTGCCGTGGTTCGACGCAAGCCCGCGAATTCCAATTGGCGCTGGCAGGTGATCGAGAATGATCCTGAAGCATGGGGAATCGCGGAATGCGCCGTCGCCGCTTTCCAGCTCAACGGGTTGATCAACGTGCAAACGCGCGAACGGATCGGCGCCGATGGCACCCGACAGCAATGCTTCCTGGAAGTGAATCCACGGATGTCGGGCGGAATTTATCTGTCCTGTCAGGCAGGGTTAAACCTGCCGTATTGGATGTTGCGTTTGCTCGGTGGCACAGTGCAAGCAGCGGCTATTCCGCAACCAGCGAGCGGGCTAAAGGTAGCCAAAATCGAACAGGCTGTGATTTTGTGATAGAAACATCGACCCCGTTACCGACGGTCGAAGCCGCGCCGCGAACCCTCTTTATTCCCATTCAGGCAGGAACCTTACAGATCCGTACCCGGCGCGAGGAATGGCCGCTGGAGGCGTGCTTGGCCTGTGCCACCCGGCAAAATCCCCGCCGTCTTTATCTCTTCGTCAGTAAGGTGTTGGGCAAGCATTGGCCGGTTAAACCGAGCCTTATGCGCGCCGTTCATCGGTCGCTTGCCGAAAAAATCGCCGATTTACCGGGACCGTTGCTGGTGATTGGACTCGCCGAAACCGCTACCGCGTTGGGCCGTGGGGTTGCCGAAGAGGCCGCGCTGCAAACTGGCCGTGATGATGTCTTGTATTTGCAAACCACTCGTTATCTCTTATCGCATCATCTTGCATTCAGCTTCGATGAATCCCACAGTCATGCGCCGGATCATGCCGTTTATCGACCCGATCCAACTTTGCGACCGCTCTTTAACGCGGCAAAGAGCTTGGTATTGGTGGACGATGAAATATCGACTGGCAGGACGTTGCTTGAGTTGGCGAGGGCCTATTTACGGGCAAATTTGGATATCGAGCAGGTGGCGTTGGTTTGCATCACCAATTGGTTGAGCCTGGAGCGACAGCGGAAAATCGGTGAAGTGCTGGGACGGCCAGTGCGGTTTCCGGCCTTGATCGAAGGGGAGTTCTGCTTCGATCCTAAGCCAGATTTTCCACCACCCGAATTGCCGTTGGTGATCGCTCAGCCGGATCGTCGGCATGATCACATCACCGCCGATCCAGCACGTACTGGCGTGCTGGCCGGCCACTGGCGTTTACCGCCGCTCCCCGATCTGCCGCTGGATCGCCCACTGGCCGTGATCGGCACCGGCGAATATGCCTACACGCCGTTTCGGGTTGCCCTGGCGTGGGAAGAGCGGGGGTGCGATGTGCGGTTCCAATCGACCACCCGTTCACCGATTTTGTTGGGCGATGCGATCACCAGCCGGCGCGAATTTTGGGACAATTATGGGGATGCCATCCCAAATTACCTCTACAACCTGGACCCAGATCGGCTGCCGGTCATCTGTTATGAGCATCCGGCGATGTTGCTCGAACACTCTCTGGCTGCTCAAATCAGTGGGTTAAGTTGGGTCACGGAGCCTGCATGTCGCGACTGATTCTGTTTCTCGATCTCGACGATACGATTTTGCAAACGGCGCCGAAGTGCCCACCGGGTGAACCGCTGATCCCGGCTGCGGTGGATCGTGCGGGCCGAGCGCTGTCATTCATGAGTCAGGGCCAGCAGCGATTATTCGATTGGTGGGCAGAGCAGGCGACGATCATTCCCGTTACAGGCCGCACTGACGATGCCCTGGCCCGCGTCCTGATCCCTTTCACATCCTGGCGCATCACCCATCACGGTGCGGTGATTCGCCAACCCGATGGCCAGTTGCCGCCGTGGTGGCACGAGGAGATAGCGCCGTGCCTCAGTGCGGCACAACCGTTGCTGCAACAACTGGCCGAGCAGCTTGGCGTCGATGCAGTCGCAGGTGGTTATCGAGTGAGCCAGCATCGTATCGAGCAGCAATTAACCTATCTCTCGATTAAAGCCGACGGTGATGGTGACGCGCTGACTCGCGTGCGTAAGCGACTGGAGGCGGAAGGATTGCCGCCAACCGTGGCCTTACACCATAACGGCAGCAATTTAGCGCTCATGGTGCGTGCTGCGCAAAAGCACCATGCGGTGCAGCGGGTGATCCAGGAATTGGCCAAAGATGGGCCGGTGCTCAGTATCGGTGCCGGTGACAGTTTGACCGACTTGCCGTTTTTGCGACTCTGCGATTTTGCTCTAGTCCCTAAGGACAGCCAAATCCAGCGCGAGACCTGGGGCGCGTATCAGCCATGATGCCGTTCACCGGGAGCTACCGGGCGGAGGACACGGTTTTTCTGCTCAAGCCGATAGCCATGGCGATGGTCGATGTGGCGAGTAAGGAGCGACTGATTCAGTCCGGTCGGCGTCATTACAGTGAGTTGCTGGCGCCGGAGCAGGTGCCCGATTCCAGTTATCTGGAGTTATTTGAAGCGCTCACTGCGCGTTACGCCCGGCGATTGGCGGGCGAGGTTCTGGCGTTGGCGTGCTATCTGCGGGATACCCGGCCTGGGCCTCTGACTATTGTTTCGCTGGCACGGGCGGGGACACCCATCGGTGCATTGCTGGTGCGGGCGCTGCGCTGGCTGGAGCAGCCCAATGCCCGGCATTATTCAATTTCTATCATTCGTGACCGGGGTATCGACGAAAACGCGCTGAAGTTCATCTTACGAGAGCAAGAGCGCAACGTGGCTGGTTTAGTGTTCGTGGATGGCTGGACTGCCAAAGGCGTTATTGCCGATGAACTGAGCCGGGCGCTGGCAGCGTGGAACGCACATCAGCCGGAACAGGTGCCTGAGGCATTGCATGTGGTATCCGATATCGGTGGTGTCGCCGAGGTGGCGGCGACCGCTGATGATTACGCCATTCCCAGCGGTATTTTGAATGCGACGGTTTCGGGGCTGACCAGCCGCTCTATTCTGAACGCGGCCATCGAACCAACCGATTTCCATGGGTGCGTGTATTACGCCGAATTTACCGCTGACGACCGCTCAACGTGGTTTCTTGATCAAGTGAGCCGACATTTTCCCAGCGTTACGTCGCTGCCGATCCAGCATGGCGCCGAGCAACGCCAGGAGCGTCGGCAGGCGATGGTTGCTTTCTTAAAGCAAGTACATGCCCGCTATCGTATCGGTGATCGCAACTTTATTAAACCGGGCGTCGCTGAAGCGACGCGCGTGCTGCTGCGGCGCCTGCCCGATCTGCTGTTGTTGCGTGATCCCGACCAGCCCGATGTCGCGCATTTGCGGTTGCTGGCAGCGCAAAAGGGGGTGACTGTGGTCGTCGATCCACACATACCGATTCAGGCCACCGCGCTGATCAGGGATTTGTCGTGATAGAAAGCGCTTTTTATCCGGCGGCGGCCCCGCGCGCCCAGGCCAGGAAGCTCTCACGGTTGCGTGAACAGATCAGCACCTTGCCAGCGCCGGCAAAACGCAACACCACGCCCTCGCCGCTGGTCGCGCTGTTCAATAAATTGCCGAGCAAGCCGGCGCCGGTTTTGGCAGTTGTCACCGAAATCTCGTAATGCAGGCCACTGTCCCAGGCAATGACATGGGCGTTATCAATGATTACGTCCTTGCCTGGTTCCACATCCAGCACGAAGATGGAGCCGAAACCGGAGACGGCCAGTTGACCCTTGCCGCTGGCTTCCAGCACGAACAGGCCCCCACTTTGGGCGAATAGGGCATTGCCGAGCTGTTGGGTGCGGGTGGTCAGATCAATGCCGGCGGTCGCGGCGACGAAGGCCCCGTCGTTGAGGGTGTAGCGTTGTGGGCCAACCTCCAGCATCTGGATAGCACCCGGCAGCATGGGCGAGAGCAAGCAATCACCATCGCCGCGCGTCGCTTCGATATGTTGTTGGAAGAACGATTCGCCGGTGGTCAGACGCCGCATCAGTGCGCGGCCAAAGCCGCCGCTCATCTTGCCTTGTAGGTCGAGTGGCGTTTCCATCATAACCATCGCACCGGATTCACAGATAAGCTTTTCGCCCTTACGCAGCGAAACGTGCAAGAAAGGGTCGATATCACCAGTGATCGTAAATGTGGGCATGGCGCACCTTTGTATAAAATAGATGAGGGGGCAGGATAAGCCGACGGTGGATTTAGCGCGTAACGCATTCGGCATAATACGGGTAGATAATCGGCTATTTAATCTTGCATCGATAGCGAGCACCAGAAAACAGTGAGGTGTGACATGCCAGGCATCTGTCGGGAAGGTGTGGTAACCGAACCTCACGGGTCGGTTTTGAGACTGGCGGAACCCTAAGCCGATGAGTACGGTTTCACCGGATTTGTGCATGAATCTGCCGGATACTCTCCAGCAGGCTTGCACCGAACCGCTCGTTGCACCGCGTGGCTTGATGGCCATGCGGTTGGGCGCCTCTCTGTATATCCCAGCGACCCGACCGGATTTGGCGGCTATCGCTAACGGCATCAAGTTACCTGGCTTGCGCTCGGTGGTTTTTTGCACCGAAGATTCAGTGCATGGTCGGGATCTGGAACGTGCACTTGCCAATGTGGCGGCTTTGTTGCCGGTCTTGGAGCCGTCTGCGTTGCTGCGCTTTATTCGGCCGCGCAATCCGATGGTGCTGTGGCGCTTGTTGCAGTTGGAGGGGATCGAGCGAATTCAAGGGTTCGCCTTGCCCAAATTCGGGCCGCACAATCTGGATGACTGGTTGCGAGTCTGGGAGCATCGCAAGAGCCAGCATTATTTGTTGCCGATCCTGGAGACGGTCGAAACTTTCGATCATCGCAAGATGGAGTTAGTGCGGGATCGGTTAGCGGATAACGAGTTGCACGAGCAGATTTTGTGTCTGCGGATCGGGGGCAACGATCTGCTAAACCTGCTCGGTATTCGGCGGGGCCGGGGCGCGACGGTTTACGACACACCCTTGCGCGATACCATCGCCGATCTGGTGCGGATTTTCCATCCGGCGGGTTATCATTTGAGCGCACCGGTCTTCGATTATCTCGACACGCCAGAGGTGCTGGCGCGCGAGGTAGCCGCCGATTTGCAACATGGCTTGGTCGGCAAAACCGCGATTCATCCAGCGCAAATTCCAGTGATTGAGGCCCTGTATCGGGTCGCGTTGGATGACTACGAGACGGCAAAAGCGGTGCTGGCCCCCGATGCGGCGGCGGTGTTTCGGCGTAATGATTCGTTTTGCGAGCCTGCCACCCACTGGCGGTGGGCAACAGGCGTGCTGGCGCGGGCCGGGGTGTTCGGTGTGGCGGCCTGATGGGGGCCGTCGGATTCTCTGATGGTGCGCTACAGAGCAGATTACGGAACCGGCGCTGCGAATTCGAAGGAATCGTAGAACAAGCGGTCTTCGGGTAAGCCTTGTGCAGCGAACACTGCCTTGGCAGCTTTGATCATCGGTGGTGGGCCACTCATATAAACCGTATGCCCATCCAACGCCGGATAGTCGGCGGCCACCGCTTCGTGTACCCAGCCCGTGCGACCTTGCCAGTCATCTTCCAAGCGGGGTTCCGACAGCACTGGGGTATAGCGAAAGTTCGGGTGATCTCGCATCCATTGACGCGGCAGCTCGTCCAAATAGAGATCAACTTTTGCCCGGACACCCCAGTAGAAGTGCAAGGGTTGATCCAGCCCGATATGAAAAGCGTGCTCCAAGATGCCTTTGAGTGGCGCAAATCCGGTGCCGCCACCGATCAGAATGATGGGAAACGCTAACTCCTCCCGCAAAAAAAAGGTTCCCAGCGGCCCTTGAAAGCGGAACAACGCTTTCTCTTTCATCCTCTCGAACAGATAGCCAGTGAAAAAACCGCCGGGCACCTGCCGTGCGTGCAATTCCAGCAAAGTATCGGCATGTGGCGGATTAGCCAGCGAGAAGCTACGCCGCCGACCGTCCGAAAGCAGGATATCCACATACTGCCCGGCCAGAAACTGGAGGCGTTCGGTGCTCGGTAAGCGCAGGTAAAGTCGCAGTACGTCTGGGGCCAGTAACTCTCGCTGTTCCACCCGGCAGGGCATGGTTTTAATGGGGATATCGCCGCTGGTTTTGATCTCGCGCGCTTCGATCACCAGATCTGAGCGTGGTCTGGCCTGGCAGAGTAAAACTTTACCTTCGCTCGCCTCACGTTCGCTAAGGCCGGGTGGCCGTCCATCTGGATACGCGATCTCGCCCGTGACCAACTTGGCCATACAGGCGGAACAGGTACCGGCCCGGCAGCCGTAAGGTAGCATGACCCCTTTCTCTCGCAGGGCCGCATCCAAAATCGGCTCATTTTCGGCGACTTGCAGCAGGCGGCCACTGGGTTGTAGCGTAACGCGATAAGGCATGATGGCTTGGACTCGTGAGGCAATGGGTGCGGGCTGTTAGAGTCAATAGGTGGTGAGCGGTTCGCTGGCCCTATAGACCTAGCTCTCCCCAAAGGGCATCCACCCGTTGCTTAACCGCCTCGGTCATGGCGATGGGTCGTCCCCAGGGGCGAGTGGTTTCACCTGGCCACTTGTTGGTGGCATCGAAGCCGATCTTTGAACCGAGACCGGATACCGGCGAGGCGAAATCGAGATAATCAATCGGCGTATTTTCAATGGTAACGGTATCCCGCGCTGGGTCCATGCGAGTAGTCATTGCCCAGATTACGTCTTTCCAATCGCGGGCATTGATATCATCATCTACGACGATGACAAACTTGGTGTACATGAACTGACGCAGAAAGGACCAAATGCCCAGCATCACCCGTTTGGCGTGACCGGGATACTGCTTGCGCAGTGATACTACCGCCAATCGGTAGGAACAGCCCTCCGGTGGCAGATAAAAATCCATAATTTCAGGAAATTGTTTTTGCAGAATGGGTACGAAGACCTCGTTCAGCGCCACGCCTAAAATCGCCGGTTCATCCGGTGGTCGGCCGGTATAAGTGCTGTGGTAGATCGGGTTTTCTCGGTGGGTGATGCGCTCGACAGTGAAGACCGGAAAGTGATCGGTTTCGTTGTAGTAACCGGTGTGATCGCCAAAAGGGCCTTCCAAAGCGGTTTCACCCGGTGCGATATGGCCTTCCAGGACAAACTCCGCCGAGGCCGGTACCTGTAATTCGCTCCCCAGGCAGTGCGCCAGTTCGGTGCGAGAACCGCGCAGCAAACCGGCAAATGCATATTCGGACAGCGTATCCGGTACGGGGGTGACCGCCGCCAGAATCGTGGCCGGATCGGCGCCCAGCGCCACAGCGACCGGAAACGGCTCACCGGGATGGGCCTGTTGCCATTCACGAAAATCCAGCGCCCCGCCCCGGTGTGACAACCAGCGCATGATTACCTTGTTTCGACCGATCACTTGCTGGCGATAAATACCAAGATTCTGGCGTGGCTTGTGTGGGCCACGGGTGGTCACCAGCCCCCAGGTGATCAGCGGCCCCGCGTCTTCCGGCCAGCAGGTTTGGATCGGTAGCTGGGGCAGATCGACCGCCGGTCCTTCACGGACGCATTCCTGACATGCGGGCCGACTGACGTTTTTCGGCGCCATGTCGAGCACCTTCTTGAAAACTGGCAGTTTCTCCCAGGCATCGCGCAGCCCTTTAGGTGGTTCAGGCTCCTTAAGAAAAGCCAACAATTTGCCGACTTCCCGCAGCGCTGCAACCTCGTCCGCTCCCATGCCTAAGGCCACCCGCCTTGGTGTCCCAAATAGATTAGCCAATACCGGGGTGGTATGGCCTTTGGGATGCTCAAATAACAGCGCCGGGCCGCCGCCGCGCAGCACCCGGTCACAGATCTCAGTCATCTCCAGATTCGGGTCTACCGTTACCGCGATACGCCGGAGTTCACCCAACCGTTCCAGTTGGGCGATGAAGTCCCGCAGATCCTTATATTGCATTCGTCAGTTCTCATCAGGCCGTAAAAAGGCCCGTTCAGATCGTGGAACAAAAATTCTACCAGCGAACCAGGGTGATACGCTCGCTTTCACACGCTAGACTTGCGGAGCATAAACGTACTCGTCATACCATTCACGCCTCGCCTGATCTTGGGAGACACCATGAAGTTTTTGCTCCGCTTGGCGGCAGCCATTGATGTGCTCAACGCGGCCATTGGCCGCTGGATGACTTGGCTGATCCTGTGCTGCACCTTGATCAGCGCCTTGGCGGCTACACTGCGTTATGGGTTTGATTGGGGTTCCAATGCCTTGTTAGAAGCACAATGGTTCATGTTTGGGCTGGTGTTTCTCTTCTGCGCGGCCTGGACCCTGCAAGTCGGTGGTCATGTCCGCATTGATATCCTGTATGCCCGGCTCAGGCCGGTGGTCCGGTTATGGATCGACATTCTGGGCAGCTTGCTGTTCCTGTTGCCGGTTTGCCTGTTGATTGCCTTTGACTCCTGGAATTTCTTTTTAATCGCCTATCGCACGGGTGAGGGTTCACCAAACCCTGGCGGTTTGCTGTGGTGGCCGCTCAAATTGGCGATTCCGGTGGCGTTCTCTCTGCTGAGCCTGCAAGGCATTTCTGAGATCATTAAAAATGTCGCGGCGTTGACAGGGCATCGGGCGCTCCCTGAGTTTCGGGGAGGGCACTGAGATGGCTGCATTTCTTATCGCCAACATGGCGCCGATCATGTTTTCGGCGCTGGTGGTGTTCTTACTGATCGGCTATCCAGTTGCTTTTTCGTTAGCGGCCGTGGGCATAGCCTTCGGGCTGCTCGGCATCGAGCTCGGCCTGCTGACCCCAAACTTGCTGCAAGCATTTCCCGACCGGGTGTTCGGGATCATGAAAAACGAGATTCTACTGGCCATCCCGTTTTTCACCTTCATGGGGCTGGTGCTTGAACGCAGCGGCATGGCTGAGGAATTACTCGATACTATCGGCCAGCTATTCGGTGGCATACGGGGCGGATTGGCTTATGCAGTGATTTTTGTCGGCGCACTGCTAGCCGCCACTACCGGTGTGGTCGCCGCTTCAGTGATCGCTATGGGATTGATTTCCCTGCCGATCATGCTGCGTTATGGCTATGACCGGGCGCTTGCCTCCGGCGTGATCGCCGCCTCCGGTACGCTGGCCCAGATTATCCCGCCCTCTCTGGTGCTGATCGTCATGGCTGATGTGCTGGGCCGCTCGGTGGGCGACATGTACAAGGGGGCATTTATTCCCGGTTTGATCCTGACCAGCCTGTATGTGATATGGGTGTTTCTCAACACGGTATTTCGACCGCAGCTGGCGCCGGCTTTACCACCGGAGGCGCGCACCGTGCGCGGTTGGGCGCTGCTCCGGCGGGTGGCGGTAGCCATGGTTCCGCCGTTGCTGCTGATTTTTCTGGTGCTCGGCAGCATTTTCATCGGTTGGGCTACCCCAACCGAGGGCGGTGCCCTGGGGGCGGTCGGCGCCTTGGGGCTGGCCTTGGCCAAAGGTAAGTTTAACCGGACTATGCTGGTGGAGGCCATGCACAGCACCGCCAAGATCACCAGCTTTGTGATTTTCATCTTGATCGGTGCCAGCGTCTTCAGCCTGGTTTTTCGCGGCGTCAATGGCGATCTGTGGGTTGAGCACCTGTTGCTGGATTTGCCCGGTGGTCAACTGGGGTTCCTGATCGTCGTCAACACCATGGTGTTCTTACTGGCGTTCTTTCTCGATTTCTTTGAGATCAGCTTCATCATCTTGCCGCTGCTGGCACCGGTCGCCGAGAAGTTGGGCATTGATCTGGTCTGGTTTGGCGTGCTGATAGGCGTGAATATGCAAACCTCGTTCATGCACCCGCCGTTTGGTTTCGCCCTGTTCTACCTGCGCAGCGTTGCTCCGCCGGAGGTGCGGACTGGCGATATCTATTGGGGAGCGGTGCCATTTGTGGTCATTCAGGTCATCATGGTCGCGCTGATCATTATTTTTCCATCCCTGGTCACGGTGGGTTTGGATCGTCCGGTGCATTCGGGGGGGGCGACACCGGTGCAGATTCTGGCGCCTGAAGAGGGACAGGCTGGCGGTAGAACCGACCAACAACCGGACGATACCGCCGATTTGTTTAACCGGTTGCAGAAACCGGCTCAGTAGAGGGCAACAAAAAACCCGGATGCCGCAATGGCGTCCGGGTTTTACGTAACAATGGCCGAGATTGGCTATTTCTTAGCGCGCAATTGAGCCTGCATGAAGCCCGATAGCGCGCCTTCTGGCAACCCTAACCAAATATCAGAGGTCTGTTGGAAGGCTCGCAGGGAATCAAACAGCTTTTTGAAATCCGGATTCTTGGCCGATTCTTCAGCGTAAATCTTTTGCGCCGCATCGTAAGCCGCTTTTAATACGTCGTCCGGATAGCGCCGCAGTTGGGTGCCGTTTTGCACCAAGCGTTGGATGGCTGGCGGGTTTTTGGCATCGTAGGCCGCCATCATGCCAAGATTGGCCTCGGTAGCGGCGACTTCAAAGGCCGCTTGATAGGCTCTGGGCAGTTTTTCCCATTGTTCCTTGTTGATCAAAAAACTGATTTGTGGACCTGGTTCCCACCAACCGGGGTAGTAGTAGAACTTGGCGACTTTATAAAACCCCAATTTTTCATCGTCGTAGGGTCCTACCCACTCGGCGGCATCAATAGCGCCGCGCTCCAGCGCCGGATAAATCTCACCGCCCGGCAAGGCTTGCGGAACCGCACCCAACGCCGAAAATACCTCAGCGCCAAAGCCTGGAATCCGCATTTTCAAGCCCTTAAGATCTTCCAGCGATTTGACTTCTTTGCGGAACCAGCCACCCATCTGGGTGCCGGTGTTGCCACCGGGGAAATTGACGACGTTGTATTTTGCGAAGAATTCGCGCGCCAGGGTTAGCCCTTCCCCGTAATAATACCAACCGTTCATTTGCCGCGCATTTAGGCCGAACGGAATGGCGGTATCGATGGAAAAGGCTTTGTTTTTGCCGTGAAAGTAATAACCGCAGGTATGGCAGCATTCCACCGTATTCTGCTGCACAGCATCCAGCACCCCAAACGGTGGGACGATCTCGCCGCCCGCGAAAACGCGCATCTTAAACTTGCCGTCGGTCAGCTCGGCGATGCGTTTCGCCAACACCTCGGCGCCGCCGTAAATGGTATCAAGGCTCTTGGGGAAGCTTGATGCAATCCGCCATTCAATAGTCGGAGTTCCTTGCACCGCAGTAGCGGGGGTTGGCGCCGGCGCCGGGGCCGGGGCTGCGGCAGGGGTCTGGGCCAGTGCGGGTATGGTTCCGCCGGCCGCGACAGCCGCTAAACCCAAACCCGTTTTTTTCATAAACTCACGACGTTGCATGTCTTCCTCCACACGATTTTTTTGACAACGTTCCGGCCAGCTAAAGCGCTGGCCGGCTGTCTCTTAAATTTATCAGATGTTCACAGGATTTCACCTGTCGGGGGTGAATCGAGCGATTGAACGAGGCGGTCGGCTTGGGGTTACGGGTTAGCTGATCAGGTCGCCGCTGGGGCAGGGGGTGACACGGGGCCTTGTAATTGGGCCGCATCGGTGGCTGACAGCATTGCTCCCTGTTTCTCCGGCGGGTTGCCGACCAGCAGTTGCAGCCCGGAACGGAAGCATTGGCTGGCGTAGGTCAGCTCGTGCAGCGAGGTCGCCAGTTCCCCCAATTCTTGATAAGCATCCGGGGTGGGTAATCGCTTGATGCTTCGCTCCAAATAGTCCCGAGCTTTGTCATTTTGTTGGCAGCGTTTGGCCAGCCGACCCAGGGTGAGTAGCAGATAAGGGTCTTCACCGTGTTTAGCGAGCCAGCCTTCCGCCGTAGCCAATTGGGCGGTGGCGTTGCCGCGACCGAGCAGGCCGTAACCGACGGCCAGTTTGGCATTCCAGCGCCGGTTGATTGCTTCACGTAGCAGGATCTCGGCATCATCGATTGCTTCGCAGTCGCGCAGTGCCGTCGCATAATCAACCAGAAATCCCTCATCTTCTTCGCGCAGGGCCGCTGGTGCTCGCTTCCACAACGCACGCAGACGTTCCAGCGAATTGCCGGCTGCCGCGCTTTCCAGCAGACCGTGATAGGTTTGTTGCTGCAATTCCACAAAGGTTTGGTTGCTGAGCACATTCTGTTTTTTCAATTCGGCTAACAGTTGTTCGAGGGGTTCCCAGGCAGCCATTTGCCGGTAGGTTTTTGCCAGCCAGTGCAATACGCCCGGATGACGCGGGTGCGAGGTGTGCAATGATTCAAGGAGCGGGCGCGCTTGCTCAGGTTTTTGGTCATCCAGCAAAAACTCTGCCCGAGTGAGTTGGACCGTCACTGGATCAGCACCCTGGCACTCTTCGGCTTTGCGCAGATGAAGATCCCGCCGCCATTTTTCTTCGCTGCTTTGGTGGCTGGCCCGTGCGGCAGTCAGATAATGCTGGGCGGGCATTTCGCTACCGCTAGCCCCTTTCAACAGTACTTTCTCGGCCGCCGCTGCATGGCCCGCCGCCATTTTTTGAAGGCCCTCATCAAACAACTGGCGTGCTCTCTGTTGTTCCCACCGACGACTCGCGGCTGAGGTCAGTGCAGGCGACCGCCAAAAGCGGATGCCAAATCGAACCAGGAAATAAAAAACGCCAAACAGCAGAAACAGCGTAATGATGAAAATGGCGAAGCTGGTCTCAATGGTCCACTGACCAATACTGACCATGGCATAACCGGGATCTTGCCGAAGGAAAAGGGCGATCCAGACCGAGACGAACAGCGTGATGATGGTGCCAAACAGCACTTTCATGGCCGTCCCTCCCGACCGAGGGCCGGTTGGCTTACCGTAGCTGCTTCCCGCGCAGCACGAATCGGTTGCCGGCGGCTTAGCACCTCATTAAAAGCCTGTTGGATACCGGTCAGATCAGGCAGATAGACGTTAAATTCCACCTCACGCACGGCCTTCAGTTCGGCGAGGAGCGTGCTGACACGCGAGTCGCGCGTGTCGAAATAGGTGTTTAGCCATTTGTTGGCCAGTTCAGCAGAATCCTGATAGGTTTGAGCGTCACTGCGTAACAAGGCTGCTCGCATACTTTCCAGTTCCAGCATCAGATTTTGCCGCAAGAAAAACTCCTCCTCCATGGCAACCAGCGGCGGTGCTTCGCTACGGACCCGACGGATCACCACGATATCCTTGAATTGTTGCCAGACTGCCTCGCCGGCTCGTTCCCACCAAGGCAGCCCAGCGGTATCCGGGCTGATCGCCGCGTTTGCAGAGGGCTTGACCCGATCTTTAATATCCGGCACGCCTGAATCGATCTTAATCGGTAGCTTGGCGACTTGAACGCCCATTTCCATGAGCTTGTGCGCTAAGCCAGAAAAGTCGGGAAGTTTCGCGCCACGCAAGCTGCTGATCGCTTCACCGAGCATGGTTTGCAGGGGGGCCATGGCGCTCTCATCAACGGCCTTCAGGCGCTGTTGGGCGGTCTCTAGCGCTAAGCGGGCTGTGGGGACGTTACGTTCGAGCTTGAGCTTGCTATCCGCCAACCGTAGCAGGTAATCGACTTCAGCCAGCGGAAAAGCATTTATGTCGCCACCCTTAGTGGCTAGGGTTCGCAGGGTTTCCAGGCTTTCGGCCAGCCCTGTATCGGCCAAGCGGGCATTTTTTAACTGATCGTCCACTTTGGCTAGCTGCGTCTGCTGTGCCTGCACTTGCGCTTCGAGTGCCTGGCGCTGCTTTTGAGCCTCCGCTTTTTGGATGTCGGAGTTTTCACGCAGCAGTTTAATCTCGCCCTTGAGAACCTCATTCTCGCCTTTCTGTAACTCCATGGCGTTTTTGAGTGGCTGCAAATCACCCGCCAGGCCAAGCGCTTGGCCTTTGAGATCCTGGCTTTCGGCGCGGGCTTGATCGAGTGTCGTCTTCAAACCCTGGACCTGTTGCAACTGGGTTTTCAGCGCTTGCAGTTCTGGATTGATTTGGGCAGTCGCTTGCTTGACGGCAGCCTCCAAGCGGGCGGGATGGCTGGCGCGTTCTTGTTGCCATAGGTACCAAAGGTAGCCGCTGCCGCCGAAAGCGCCCAACGCCAAGAGCAGTGCGAAGCTCGCCAAACCGCGACCGCCCTTGGGTGGAGGGCTTGTTGCGGTACGGGTGGGGGGAGCGGTGGTGGCCGCCGCTATCGGCGCAGCCTTCGTGGTGACATTATCCGATGTTGTCTCTGTCATATCGCGTTACCAAGCTGAGCTGGAGAAGAGGTAGCCGCGAGCTTGAGCAGCGCGGCGATGATCGCTTCGTCACTGGCCTCGTCGGCGACCAGAAGGTGGCGGCAACCGAGTTCCGCCGCAGTCTGTCGGGTACGGGCGCTGAGCACGATTAATGAGGTTTCCTGGAGAGCATCTTGCCCGGCTTTGCCTAGCATATCAAACAGATTCAATAAACTCTCGGTGCTGGTGATGACCACGGCGCCGATTGCACCACACCGCCAATGTTCCAGAAGCAATCCGGCATCCGCTACCGGCCGCTCACGTCGATACACCGTGGCCCGATCCACGCGAGCGCCCCGCTCGGTCAGGACATCACCCAGCAGCGGCCGACCCCCTTCGCCACAGACGATGAGGATGGCCTGTTCGGCCACTTGCTCAGGACCCAACAGCGCCAAAAGCCCTTCGCTGGTGAAATCGGCCGTCGGTTGCAGGCACTGGTCGATCCCTGCTTGGGTCAATCTGCGGGCAGTTGCTCGACCGATGGCGGCGATTTCTAGGGTGGGAGGCCAGCCACCGTATGTCTGGATGAGCGGCAAGGCGCGTTCTACGGCATTGGGGCTGGTGAAGATCGCCAGCCGGTAGTGTGCCAGCCGGCCAAACGCAGTCAGCGCCAGATTCCAGTCGTGCGGTTCCTGGATGGAGAGGGCAGGGCAGCGAATGGCCGTGCCTCCATGGTGCTCGATCAACTGGCAAAGCGGTTCTGCTTGGTGTTCCGGTCGGGTCACTAACACGCCCAAGCCGTGCAGCGAAGAGGTCATTGCGCGATGACCGTCAAGAAAGAGCAAAAACTCGTTGCAGAATCGCGTCCGCACCGCGATCCAGCAGATCTTCCGCCAAGGTTATCCCCAACGCGGAGGCCGCCAGGGTTGGTCCACGCACCTCACCGGCGATGATCTGGGTACCGTCTGGCTCACCGACCAGACCACGCAGCCATAATTCGTCACCTTCCAGGACGGCATAACCGGCGATAGGCACCTGACAGCCGCCTTGTAAGCGGGTATTGAACGCTCTTTCTGCGGTTAAGCGTAATCGGGTGGGCGGATCGTCGAGCACAGCGAGCAGGTTATGGACCTTGGCATCGTTGCTGCGGCATTCCACGCCGATGGCGCCTTGGCCGATGGCAGGTAGGCTGAAGTCCGGTTGCAAAATCTGGGCGATACGGTCGGCCAGCCCCAATCGTTGGAGGCCGGCGGCGGCCAGAATGATGGCATCGAATTCCCCGGCATCCAGTTTAGCCAACCGGCTGTTGACGTTACCGCGCAAGCTGGTGATTCGCCAATGGGGATAATGGGCCGCCAACTGGCATTGTCGGCGTAGGCTGGAGGTGCCGACTCGCGCATTGGTGGGCAAGCTGCCTGGATTGGCATAGCGGTTAGCGACAAAGGCATCCCGTGGGTCTTCGCGCGCTAAAATAGCGGCCAAACCCAGGCCATCGGGAAAGGCCATCGGTACATCTTTCATGGAATGAACGGCCAGATCGGCGCGACCTTCCAGCAGACCCTCCTCCAGTTCCTTAACGAATAAGCCTTTGCCGCCGATTTTGGCGAGTGGGCTATCGAGAATGCGGTCACCGCGCGTAACCATGCCGAGTAATTCGACGCGCAAACCGGGATGGGCCTGCCGCAGGCGTTCGGCGACGTGTTCGGCTTGCCAGAGGGCGAGGGCGCTTTTGCGAGTGGCGATGCGTAGGGTATCGGAATCCATGGTTTTGCTAAACTATGCCGTTCCTTAAATTTTCACGATGATAATTCAAAGAATAACTGATGAACGATCAGCAAACCAATAAGAGCTGGGGCGGGCGATTCACCGAAAGCACCGATGCCTTCGTTGCGGCGTTTACCGCCTCGGTCGAGTTCGACCGCCGAATGTACCGGCAGGACATCGCGGGTTCCATCGCCCACGCCCGCATGTTGACGCGGATCGGGGTGCTGACCGAGGCGGATTGTGCGGCGATTATTGCCGGCCTAACGGAGATTCGCGCTGAAATCGAGCGCAGCGACTTTGAGTGGTCCGTGGCGCTGGAAGATGTCCACATGAACATTGAGGCGCGGCTGACCGAGCGGATCGGTGCCGCCGGCAAGCGCTTGCACACCGGACGCTCGCGCAACGATCAGGTTGCCACCGATATTCGCCTGTATCTGCGCGATGCGATTGACGCCATTGGAATGGAACTCAAACGGTTGCAAGGTGGCCTGGTCGCGTTGGCAGCCCAAGAGGCGGCGACCATCATGCCGGGTTTTACACATTTGCAAGTCGCCCAGCCGGTCACTTTCGGCCATCACCTGCTGGCCTGGTTTGAGATGCTGAAACGTGATGGCGCCCGCTTGGCCGATTGCCGGAAACGGGTCAATATCATGCCACTGGGTGCGGCGGCGCTGGCAGGAACCAGCTATCCGTTGGATCGGGACTATACCGCTCAGTTGTTGGGCTTTGACGCGCCGACCGCCAATTCGCTGGACGCGGTGAGCGACCGCGATTTCGCCATCGAATTCGCCGCTGCTGCGGCCATTCTCCTCACGCATCTGTCGCGGATGTCTGAGGAACTGGTGCTATGGTCTTCGGCGCAATTCGACTTCATTGATTTGCCGGATCGATTTTGTACCGGCTCGTCGATTATGCCGCAGAAGAAAAACCCGGATGTGCCCGAATTAGTGCGCGGCAAGGTGGGGCGAGTCAATGGGCATTTGATTGCTTTGTTGACCTTGATGAAGAGTCAGCCCTTGGCTTACAACAAAGACAATCAGGAAGACAAGGAGCCGCTGTTCGATACGGTGGATACTGTGCTCGGCTGTCTGCGCGTGTTCGCCGATATGGTGCCAGCGCTGCGGCCGAAGCGTGAAATTATGCTGCAAGCGGCCCGGCGCGGCTTCGCTACCGCAACTGATTTGGCCGATTATCTGGTGTGCAAAGGGCTGCCGTTTCGTGATGCGCATGAGGTGGTGGGTAAGGCGGTGCGGTTGGGGGTCGAGACCGGGCGCGATCTGGCTGAGATGAGCCTGGCGGAATTGCAGCATTTTTCGCCATTGATCGAGAACGATGTATTCGACGTTCTGTCTTTGGAAGGTTCGGTGGCGGCCCGCAATGTGTTGGGCGGCACCGCCCCGGCGCGGGTGCGAGCGGCGGCGGCGGCGGCACAACAATGGCTGGCTGAGACTGAATAATGCCATCTGTGGTGATCTGCGTTGTTTGGAAAGGCCCAATGGAACGACTCGGCGCGGCGTGGTCTATGTTTGGCAACTTTAACTTTGGGAGCGTCCCTTGATCCGCCAATTGTTATCGCTGGTGCTGGGCCTGTTGTTGGTGTCGCCGGCTTGGGCAGCCCCGTCGCAGGTACAGCGCTACTTCCAAGAACTCCGTTCGCTGCGGGCCGATTTCAGCCAGTCGGTCTACGACGACCGGGCGCGGGTGATGCAGAGCGCCAGCGGCCGGATGTTAATGCAAAAGCCCGGTAAGTTTCGCTGGGATTATCGCGCGCCTGCTGAACAGATCATCGTTGCTGATGGCGCGCGCTTGTGGGCTTACGATGTCGGCTTAGCGCAAGTCACAGTACGCAAATTGGATAAAGCCTTAAGCTCTACGCCACTGGCGCTGTTGACCGGCGAGGTGCCGCTTGAAGAGACGTTTGACATCGGCATGGCACGCCAGGCCGAAGGACTGACCTGGTACGACCTGACGCCCAAACAGCCGCAACCGGAATTTCGGTTGTTGCGCGTTGGCTTCAAGGGCGAGTTGTTGGTCAGTTTGGAAATGGAGGACGGTTTCGGGCAGCGCACCCGGCTGGATTTCCAGAAGTTGGAGCGCAACCCGCCGCTCGATCCGGCGCTGTTGAAATTTACGCCACCTCCCGGCGTGGATGTGGTCGGCGATGCCGGATAAGGGGGTCAGCACCGACTCCTTGCGGCCGCTAGCCGACCGGTTGCGGCCGCGCCATCTCAATGAATTTGTTGGCCAAGATCATCTGTTGGCGCCGGGTAAACCGTTGCGGGTGGCCATTGAGCGGGGCCAACCGCATTCCATGGTCCTGTGGGGGCCACCCGGTACCGGCAAAACGACGCTGGCGGAGCTGTTGGCCAACGCCTGTCAGGCCGAATTCATCCGTCTCTCGGCGGTGATGGCCGGTGTCCGCGAGATTCGGATGGCGGTGGAGCAGGCGCAAGCGCTTTGGCGTGCCGAAGCGCGGCGTACCGTGCTGTTCGTCGATGAGGTGTATCGCTTTAACAAAGCCCAACAAGATGCCTTTCTCCCCTACGTCGAGGATGGCACCCTGACCTTCATTGGAGCAACCACGGAAAATCCTGGGTTTGCTCTCAATAACGCGCTGCTGTCGCGGGTGCGCGTGTATGCACTTGGCAGCTTGGACGCCGTTGCCATCCAACAGGTGATCGTGCGGGCGCTACACGATCCGCAGCGGGGATTGGCCGACCGCTGGTCGCTGACCGAGATTGCGCAGGCCCAACTTGCGCACGCGGCCGATGGCGATGCCCGGCGTGCCTTGATTTGGCTGGAACTGGCAGCGGAGCTGGCCCAGGCGCGGGATATCACGCTGGAGTCCGCGTTAACCGAGGTGATGAGTGATGGGGCCGGGCGGCTCTTCGACCGGGGCGGTGATTTGTTCTACGATCAGATCTCGGCCTTGCACAAGGCGGTGCGCGGCAGCAGCCCGGATGCGGCGCTCTATTGGCTGGCCCGGATGCTGGATGGTGGTTGTGATCCGCTCTACATCGCCCGCCGAGTCGCCCGCATGGCCAGTGAAGACATCGGCAATGCCGACCCGCGCGCTTTGCAACTGGCCTTGAATGCCTGGGCGGCGCAGGAGCGGATGGGTAGCCCGGAAGGCGAACTGGCCATTGCTCAGGCGGTGGTCTATCTGGCGGTAGCGCCGAAAAGCAACGCGGTCTATACCGCTTTCGCCGCCGCCCGCCGCGATGTAGCGCGTCATGGTACTTTGGAGGTGCCGGCTCACTTGCGCAATGCCCCTACGCCGTTGGCCCGCGAGCTAGGACACGGCGAAGATTATCGTTATCCTCACGATGAGCCGGGTACTTACGCCGCCGGCGAATGTTACTTTCCAGAGGTGTTGCGCGAGGCTCGTTACTATCGACCAACGGCTAGCGGGCTGGAAGGGCGGATCGGCGAGAAATTGGAACGGTTGCGGGAGTTGGATCGCCAGAGCGGTCGGCGGCGCTATCGCTAGCCTGAAAAAATCTGGGTCGGCGGTCTTCCAAGGGGTCTGGCGTCGCTGTTGGACCGAGCACTATCTGCGCAGATAAGCCAGTTCCTTCGGCAGAGCGATGTTGTTGCCGAAGTAATCTTCGCCATAGCCGGAGTTGGCCAGCAGTTCAAGATCTTTCAAGACCCGCTTGTCGCCGACGAAGGCAATATTCAGGTCCGTCTTGATATCCAACTGGCCGGTCGCCTGCAATCTGGCGATTTCCTTGACCACGGTTTCGAGCAGGATGCCGTCTTTGTTGAACTCCTCGGATAGTTGCAGAGGTTGTTGATAAACGATGAGCTTGCTTTGCTGTGCCAGCCTGACAATGATATCGAGTACGGCGGCACGGGTTTCGTTGTCGCTGAGCGGGGTCTGAGGCAGCGGCAGGCGGGCAATCTCCGACACCAACCAATGCCGCTTATGTGCGTTGATCTTTTCGTTGGCTCGAAAAATGTCCATCGGTGTTCCGGCATCGTAAGGTTGACCATCCAACTCCATGATGACCTCACTCCCATAGTGCCGCACGATGCGCGCGACGAGGGTTGAGGGGCGAACGTGGAACCCCCGGTAAGACGGGACAGGTACGTCGATTCGGCCGGTTTCCGCATAATGCTTGAGCATGGTGTGGCAAAGACAGCGGCCACATGTCAGATACAGCCCGGCGAATGCGATGGCGTAGTTCATTAGGATGGATAACAGCGTTTTGAGCGCAATGACCGGTTTGCGTCGCAACGTGGAATCCCCGGTATGCACGTTGAGATGGCGCTCGTAGTAGTGGATCAAATAGGTTGCGATTTCCAACAAACGGAAGACGACGCTGATGTGGCCACGCAGGGTGGGGAGATCGTCGTCCAGATATTCGATTTCAGTTTCAGAAACATAGGTGTCGTAAAGGGACTGAAGACAGTGAAATCCCACTTTCAAATAGCGAAGACTTTCTTCGCTGATCGGGTCGGGGAAACAGGTCGGATAGTCCTTGGGTTGAATTTTCTCGACGCTGTTCAACAATTCGCTTTTAGCCGCCAGATTCAGATAAGCGGTGGCGAGATGAGTGGCTGTTTCCGCCGCACTTTTGATTCTTCGGGCTGAACGGTCGCGGGGTAGGCGGCCGGCGGGTAGATGCTCGGTATAATTTTCCGTCCAACCTGTTGTGGCGGGAATGGCGAGTCCTAAATCTGTCGCGTGTAGTAGTAGCCACTTCGCCGTCCTGACCAAAACCTTGTGGGTGATCTTAAGGCAACGCGCAGTGGCTCCGGGAAAATCCCGCTCAATGGGTAATAAACGATAGGAAGGTAGGCAATGGTGGATATGGAACAGTTCGTAAGTGACATTGGCAAACAGCTTGATGGCCGCCACCAGCGACCGAAAGCGACACCACTGGCGGTTGTTCCGTGCCCCGTAGGCATCCAGCAATTCTTCAGTTTGCAAAGCTTGGGACAGGACATCGATAATCAGCGGACGAGAGAGCGAAATCGGTTGTGGACTGCGCTCTGCCAGCAGGCGAGCGATCCATAGCAGCTTGGCGGCACGCTCGGTGATCAGGACAATAAACTGCTCATTATCGATGAGGACCGGGGTGGTGTGGCTTGCCGGGTGGTCCTTAGTCGATTGAAATTCGTGACGCAGCACAGCGTTACTCCGCCGCTTGAGCTTGAAGTGCTCCAACATACCGGAAATTACGATGTAACACTATGCGGTTTTGCTCAATAAAGCGGGTAAAATTGCCAGGCGGAAAGATTGTATTGATCACCTTTTTATATCATCATAATTCTTGGATTGTGTCTAAAATGCCTGCCTAGAGCCGGTGTGTTATTAGCGCTCGGCATCCTGAAATGTGGGAAGAACAATTGACATACGCTAAAGATAGGCTTTACTTTTCAAACACACTCATGCGACGCTAGCCAGGACGGCATCGGAGCATCAACAAGGAACTCCAATACCAGGGTCCGGGACGGATCAAGTCAAACCAAACCACATAAATCTCTCGAGGAGTAACAGATGGCACTCAAAGAAGTCGTAATTGTTAGCGGCGCCCGGACGGCGATTGGCAAATTTATGGGTACTCTGAAGGATGTGCCGGCGCGTGAACTGGCGATAACGGCCGCCAAGAGTGCCATCGAGCGGTCTGGGGTGCCTGCTGACCAGATCGATGAGATTTGCATGGGCCAGCTTTATACCGGAATGCAGGGTTCCTTGCCGGCTCGTCAGGTCAGTATGCGCGTCGGCTTGCCGCATTACAGCAGTGCTGTTTCCGTCAACCAGAATTGTACCTCTGGGATGCGCGCTCTGGAAATCGCCTGCCATAACATCATGTTGGGCCAAACCGAAATCGGCCTGGTGGTCGGTGTCGAGAGTATGACCAATGCTCCTTACCTTCTGCCCAAGGCCCGTATGGGTTATCGGATGGGGCAGGGTAATATTGAAGACAGCATGATTCATGACGGCCTGTTTGACGAACTGGCAAACGGCCATATGGCGATTACCGCTGAAAATGTCGCCGCCAAGTACGGAATCACCCGGCAGGAATGCGATGAACTGGCGCTGATCAGCCATAGCCGTTGCACCAAGGCGACTGCGGATGGTGTGTTCAAGCGTGAAATTGCTCCAGTAGAAATGAAGTCCAAGAAAGGCTCGACCTTCTTTGAAAACGACGAGAATTTCATTCCTGATGCCAGTATGGATAAGATGGCCAAGTTGCCCACGCCTTTCAAAAAAGACGGTGTGGTAACAGCTGCTAATGCCTCCAGCATCAATGATGGTGCCAGTGCGGTGGTGATCATGTCTCTGGACAAGGCCAAGGCCATGGGCATCAAGCCGTTGATGAAACTGGTAAGTATCTGCAACGCCGGTATCGATCCTGTCATCATGGGGCTTGGCCCGGCTGTGGCGATTCCCAAGGCGCTCAAGCAAGCCAATATGAAGTTCGAGGATATCGATTATTGGGAAGTCAATGAGGCCTTTGCAGCGCAATGGCTGGGCGTCGGCCGGATGCTGAAGCAAGATCACGGCATGAATCTGACTCCAGATAATTGCAATTTCAACGGTTCGGGTATTGCGCTGGGTCATCCGGTGGGTTCTACCGGCTTACGCATCGTGGTTAGCCTGTACTACGAGCTGGAGCGGCAAGGCAAGACCACCGGCGGCGCTTCGCTGTGCGTCGGTACCGGTCCCGCCATGGCGTCACTCTGGACACGCGCGATCTAATTTAGCGCTGGTATGTAAATTTGGCGGCCTACGGGCCGCCTTATTATTTAGCCTGTTTTATATCATCATCTCTCCTTCAAGACCCCACTCTCAAACCCCACGATCCGCTATAATCCGCCACCGCACAATTCGTTACCCTGGACCGAGAATACCCGACATGCTGGACCCAAAACTGCTGCGAGGCGAGCTAGAGCAGACCGCCACCGTGTTAGCCCGACGTGGCTATGCACTAGACACTGGATCGATCAACGCCTTGGAAGGGCAGCGGAAAGCTTTGCAGATTCGCGCACAAGAATTGCAAAACACGCGCAACACCCGCTCGAAAGCCATCGGCCAAGCCAAAGCCGCTGGGCAGCCGATTCAGCCGCTACTGGATGATGTCGCTTCTCTTGGTGACGAACTGAAGCAAGCAGAAAGCGCTTTAGAGAACGTGCAGACACAACTGAATGTGCTACAACTGAGCATTCCAAACCTACCGCACTCAAGCGTCCCAGATGGCACCAGCGATGCTGACAACGCTGAAATTCGCCGCTGGGGTGAACCACGTCCGCTTGAGTTCGTAGCGCGCGATCATGTCGATCTGGGGGCGGAAGGCGGGCTGGATTTTGAGCTAGGTTCTCAGCTAACCGGTGCTCGCTTTGTAGTGATCCAAGGTCAGTTGGCGCGTCTGCACCGCGCACTGATCCAGTTCATGCTGGATCTGCATACGCAAGAACATGGCTATCGGGAAGTCTACGTGCCTTATTTAGTCAATGCCGACAGCTTGCGCGGCACCGGCCAACTGCCGAAATTCGAGGCCGATCTGTTCAAGCTGAGCGGAGAGGCCAATTACTACCTGATTCCCACTGCCGAGGTGCCGGTCACCAACCTGGTACGTGGCGCCATTCTGGAAACCGAGCGGTTGCCGTTGCGCTATGTCGCGCACACGCCGTGCTTTCGCAGCGAAGCCGGTTCTTATGGCAAGGACGTTCGAGGCATGATCCGCCAGCACCAATTTGAGAAGGTGGAACTCGTCCAAATCGTGCGGCCGGCGGATTCTTACGCGGCGCTGGAGGAACTGACCGGCCATGCGGAAAAGGTCCTGCAACGGCTCGAATTACCTTATCGCGTCGTGGCATTGTGCGCGGGCGACTTGGGTTTTTCCTCAGCGAAAACCTACGATCTGGAAGTGTGGTTGCCAGGCCAGCAGAAATATCGAGAAATTTCATCGTGCAGCAACTTCGAGGATTTTCAAGCACGGCGCCTGCAAGCGCGTTGGCGCAATCCGGCCAGCGGTAAACCAGAGTTGGCCCACACATTGAACGGTTCCGGGCTTGCGGTGGGGCGGACGTTGGTCGCGGTGATGGAAAACTATCAGGATGAGCGTGGTCGAATTCGGGTTCCTGAAGCCCTTAAACCTTATTTGGGTGGCCTGGATTATCTCGTACCAGACGGGCGCTAAGCTGCCAAAACCGCAGATTCAATAGGAGTGCCGCCGAAGATAAGCCGATGATCAAACCGATCCAGGGTCCGGCTGGCCCTAGCTGCCACCGGATTCCGAATAGCCAGCCGAGCGGGAAGGCGAGCACCCAATAGGCGACCAACACGATCAGCATCGGCAGACGAGTATCCTTCAAGCCGCGTAACGCGCCTAGCGCACCGACCTGTAACCCGTCGGATATCTGAAACAGCGCGGCCAGTTGTAGCAAGCTGGCCGCTAACATTGCTACCGCCGTATCGCGGGTATACCAGCCGGCAATCTCATGGCGAATCAGGGCCATCGCCAGCGCCATCAGCGCCATAAATAAGCCACACAGCCCAATACCGGTCAAGCCGCTAAAACGCGCGGCACGCGGATCATTGCGGCCGAGGGCTTGTCCCACCCGCACCGTCGTGGCCATGCTCAAGCCCAAAGGCACCATAAAGGTCATCGCCGCGACATTGAGGGCAACCTGATGGGCGGCGGCGGCGGTCGCGCCCAGAGTTCCCAACAGCAGTGCGACTGCGGCAAAAACACCGGTTTCCAAAAACAAGCCTATGCCTATCGGCAAACCCAAGATCAGTAATGGCCGCAGCTCTCGCCAGTTCGGCCAATCCCATTGTTGAAACAGGGCATAAAATCGATAGCGATCATCAACCCTTAAAATGACGAGCATCGTCACCAAGCCGGCCCACATGCCGAGTGCGGTAGCCACGCCACAGCCGAAAGCCCCCCAGGCCGGAAAACCCCAATGCCCGAAGATCAGGGCGTAATTGGCAACGATGTTGACAGCCAGCGCCAATACGCTAACCAGCAGAATAGGACGGGTTCTGGCAATGCCTTCGCTGAAGAGTCGCAGGGCCATGAATACGAATACAGGAAACATCCCCCACGACAGGGCGTGGAGATACTCGCTGGTGATGGGGATGATGGTCGGTTCGATCCCAAAAGTTACCAGCAGTGGTTCCAAATGACGCAGAGCTATGAAACATATAATTCCCAACAGAAGAGCGAGCCAAAGCGCTTGTCGGACCAATGGCGCAATCCGGCCGCTTTGCCCGGCGCCGTGCAAATGGGCCACCGATGGGCTAAGCGCCATCAGGATACCCAGCGCAAACAAGAACAGGGTATGCCATAAACCGGTGCCGATAGCGACCGCCGCCAATTCAACCGGCCCGACGCGACCCACCATCAGCGTATCGAAAAATCCCATCGCCATTTGCGCCACCTGCGCCGCGATGAGGGGTCCACCGACGCGCAGAAATGCAGCGATCTCGGTGCGTAGGCGGGGCACGAGGGAAAGCTCAGTCATGAACGACGGCCCACCTTTGCAAGGCTGGTTTCCCGGACAGAGAATGGTAGTATGACCCTCCTTTGAAAAACCGGCGCAACGGTCAATCGCACATTTCTTTCACTTTCACTTTCACGTCCGGGAACAGGTAAGGCCATGATTGTCATTTTGGATTCCAATATTACGGAGCATTCCCAAGAGTATCAGCACGCGCTCGCTTATCTGTCGCGCTTGCCGGGAATCAGCACCCGCGTCCACAAGGTGGAAGGGGCGCAACAGGCATTGACCGAGATTTACCTGATCGGTGATACCAAAACGCTCTCTGCTGAAGAGATCGGCGCGCTACCGGGCGTGGAGCGCGTCGTGCGCATTTCAGAAGAGTACCGCATTCTCGGGCGCCACCGGGACGAGCAACGTATCAGCGGCTTCGATTACAACGGCGTTGTGTTCAGCCAGGATAACCTGAACGTGTTCGCTGGCTTATGCGCGGTGGATACGCCTGAACATGTGGAATTGATGATGAAAGCCTTGCGTGAGCATGGCCAGGTTTGTACTCGAATGGGTGCTTACAAGCCCCGCACCAATCCCTATTCATTCCAGGGTCATGAGAAAACTTGTTTGCCTTATGTTTTCGAGTTGGCTGGAAAATACGGCATCAAGGTCATCGCTATGGAAGTGACCCACGAACGCCATGTGGAGGAGATTCAGGAATGTTTGGAGCAAACCGGCCAACCCACCGGCGTGATGCTGCAAATCGGTACCCGTAATACGCAGAATTTCGAGTTGCTGAAAGCGGTTGGGCAGCAGCAGGCGTTTCCAGTCTTGTTCAAACGCGGTTTCGGCATCACCTTGAACGAATCGCTGAACGCTGCGGAATATTTGGCCAGTGAAGGCAATTCCAAAGTGGTGTTCTGTCTGCGTGGGGTGAAAACCAATATGGGCGATCCACATCGTAATCTGGTGGATTTCAGCCATGTACCCGTTCTCAAGCGGCTAACCCGAATGCCGGTGTGTGTCGATCCGTCGCATTCGGTCGGTTCGCGGGAACGGGCGCCGGATGGTCTTTACGACTTGATGCACGCCACGGCGCAAGGGGTAGTGGCCGGTGCCAATCTTGTGTTGGTCGATTTTCACCCAGCACCGGCGAAAGCGCTGGTCGATGGCCCCCAGGCTATGCTGCTGAGCGAGTTGAGTTGGTTTCTGGACGACGTTGCGGCTGCGCGAGTGTGCTACGAAAAACGCCAAGCCTTGGCAGAACGGTACGGTTTATGATGGTTTCATCAGGCCATTTATACCATCTTCTTTGATTATAAACACCCATCAGCCCAGCAACACATCACGCGCTCGATTCAAACAAGCCGCCAGATAGGCACTACCACCCTGATCTGGATGTAATCGCTGGATTAATCGCCGATAGGCGGCTTGGATTTCATCGCGTTTTGCCCCAGCCGCCAAACCCAGAATTTCGTAAGCTTCCGCCGGCGTCATGTTGCTGGGTTGCCTGTCCGAAGCGGACTGTCGCCGCTCACTTTCTTGCAACTGCTCGCGCCATGACAGGCCCATCCGTTGGTCTAAATACGCCTCCAGCACTGCAAGAGATCGCAGATCCGCTTGGCACTGGCGCCATAAATCCAGGTTCTGCTGAAGAGTAAGATTTTGCAGTTGGCATCCCACAAATCGCCCTTCACGGACTATCCCAGAGATCGCACCAGTTCCCTGCTCGACCCTGATCTGGAGAAAGCGGGTGCTCATTAAAGAATGAGCCTGATCGGCGTTCCCAGCGAGTGGGAAAAGGGTTTTAGCACCGAACCGCTTCAATAAGAAGGGTACAAGGACAATGAACAGCGGCACGGCCATTTCCATGCCCCCAGGTATCAAGATTAGCAAACCGCATATTCCCCCCAGCACCGCAACGCCACGCGGCCATAGCTTAGTTCCAGGCACACGGCGCAAACGGCGGATAAAAAAGTAGCCACCGATCAATATAAGAATCACCAGTACGCCACGGATTAGCATCAAACGATAATCCTGGTTATTTCTGTTTTTTGCGATGATCAACCACTCGCACCGCTTTCCCCTCAGAGCGGGGCAATTCGCCAGTACGCTTGACCACAACCTGAGCGGTTACACCGATAAAATCTTTGATATCTTTCTGAGCCTTATGCCCAACTCGCTCCATGGCGACCGGGCCTTGCGCGACCAGCGGCGGGCTGCCTTCGACGTTGACCGTCAATAGATCGAGATTGCCTTCCCGGGTGATTTCAAGCTGATAAAACGGAGTCAGCGTTTCCGTTTGCATAAGAATCGCTTCAACTTGGGACGGGAAGACATTAACGCCGCGAATGATCAACATATCGTCAGTGCGGCCGGTAACGCGCTTCATGCGGACATGGGTGCGGCCACAGCGGCAAGGTGCGGGGTCAAGGATTGATACATCGCGGGTGCGGTAGCGAAGAACGGGAAACGCTTCCTTGGTGAGCGAGGTAATGACGATCTCGCCAGGTTCGCCGTAAGGAATCGGTTGGCCGGTGTCCACATCGACGGCTTCGACTAAAAAATGATCCTCGAAAACATGCAGGCCATTTTTGGCTTCAATGCACTCGGTGGCGACGCCGGGGCCGATGACCTCGGACAGGCCGTAAATATCCACAGCGTCAATGCCAAGGCGTGATTCCAATTCGTAGCGCATTTCCTCGGTCCATGGCTCCGCACCAAAAACACCGACTTTGAGCGGCAGCTTGCGCAAATCGATATTCATGTCCGCCGCTGCTTCGGCGAGGTTGAGGGCATAGGAGGGCGTGCAGGACAGGCCCGTTGGCTCGAAATCCTGGATCAGCATGATCTGGCGCTGAGTCTGGCCACCGGAGATCGGTGTAACCATGACGCCCAGTTCTTCCGCACCGTAATGGAAGCCCAAACCACCGGTAAATAGGCCATAGCCGTAGGCGTTGTGTAACCGATCCCCAGCCCGCAAGCCGGCGGCGGCTAGGCTGCGCGCCATGACCCGCGCCCAAGTGCGGATATCGCGACGGGTGTAGCCGACCACGGTGGGCTTGCCGGTGGTGCCGCTGGAGGCATGGATGCGCACCACCTGATCGGTCGGCACCGCGAACATGCCGAACGGATAGTTCTCACGCAGGTTTTCTTTTTTGGTGAACGGGAGTAGTTGAACATCGGCCACAGATTTCAAGTGATGGGGTTTAACACCCAATTCATCCATGGCGTCCCGGTAGTATTTGATCGTTTGATAGCAACGCTCAACGGTTGCACGCAGTCGGCGTACTTGTAACGCCTGCAATTCCTCACGGGGCAGGGTTTCTTGTTCGGTGTCGAGGATCATGGTGGGTCTCAGGTTCGTGATTAAGAAAAAAGATCAGACCATGGGGCCGGTGGCCGGGAAGGTTTCCGTTAGCAGGTCGTAGCCGAGATCGCGTAAGTGTCGGTTCAGGGCATGGGGATCGGCGGCCCGATAGCGCACGACCACGATCCGCAGGCCGGTTTGATCGGGATGCACCGGTGAGACAACCGTGGCGATATAGCCACCCGCGTCGTTGATCGCGGTCAGAAACCGCCCCAGTTGGCCAATGGTGTCTGGCAAATGGACGGCGATTCGGGTGGTGTCTTCCGCTAGGCAACCGGTGATGTCGAGGAAGAAATCCAGCAAATCCTCGTGGGTGAGGATGCCCACCAGTTTTCCGCCGCCTTCGACCACTGGCAGGCAGCCGATTTTTTCCTGCCGCAGCAGGCGGGCGGCTTCTTCGACCAGCGTATCGGGAGTGCAGGTAATGACCTTGGGGCGCATCACCTTGGCAGCGGTCAGCTTGCCTAACAGATAGTTGGCTTCACCCACCGAGAGCGTAGTGACCGGTGAAGGCCCCACTCGTTCGAGATCGTGGGACGTGATGAGTCCGATCAAATGACCCTCGCGCACCACCGGCAGATGGCGGATATGGCGATCCCGCATCAGCGCCGCCAGTTGGGTGACGCGGGCGTCCTCGGCGACCTGTACCACCTCACGGGTCATGATCCGATCCACGTACATGATTTGCCTCCGTTAGTAACCCAGATAAGCCCGCCGCACGTCGTCATCAGCCAGTAGTTCCGCCGCTGGGGCGGTTTTGGCGATGCGGCCGGTTTCGAGAATATAACCACGCCCGGCGATAGCCAGAGCCGCACGGGCGTTCTGTTCAACGAGTAGAATGGTGACACCGCGACCGTTTAATTCGACGATGACCCGGAAGATTTCCTCGACCAGCAGCGGCGCCAGGCCCATCGAGGGTTCGTCGAGCAGCAACAGGCGCGGACGGCCGAGCAGGGCGCGGCCAATGGCGAGCATTTGCTGCTGGCCGCCGGATAGGGTGCCGGCGGGTTGGCGGCGACGTTCGGCAAGAATCGGGAACAATGTATAGACCCACTCTTGCGTTTCTCGTAGCCAAACCGGATCGCCGTGCTGACGGTAAGCGCCTAGCCGTAGATTATCCGCGACGCTGAGCGGGGCGAACACCTGACGGCCTTCTAGCACTTGACAGATACCCGCAGCAACGATGCGATGCGGTGACCAGCGGGTGATGTCTTGGCCATCGAACCGAATTTGCCCGGCGCTGGCGGATTGCAGGCCAGACAGAGCATGAAGCAGGGTGGTTTTACCCGCGCCGTTGCCGCCAACGATGGCGACCAATTCACCCGCGCTGACGCGCAAGTCAATCTGCTGGATGGCGCGCACCGGCCCGTAGTAGCTACTCAGTCCGGTGACTTCAAGCAAACTTGCCGCGCCCGGAGCCGGCGTGGGGTCAGAGGTAAGGGGCGGATCAGACGGCATAATTGACCGCTCCACCTAAATAAGCAGCGACCACACGCGGGTCGGCTTGAATATCGGCTGGCGCACCTTCAGCCAGCACGCTGCCGTAATCCAGCACCAGCAAGCGGTCGGAAACGCCCATCACGAGTGGCATGTGGTGTTCGACCAGTAGCACGGTAACGCCGTTGGCGCGGATGCGGCCGATCAAATCGCGCAAGGCCATGGTTTCGGTGTCGTTGAGGCCCGCAGCAGGTTCATCGAGCAGCAACAGTCGGGGTTTGGCGGCCAGCGCGCGGGCGATTTCGACCCGCTTCATCAGACCATAGGGCAGGGAGCCGGCTGGCTGGCCAGCGCGGTCGGCCAACTCGCATAATTCCAGTGCTGCAATGGCCCACTCCCGTAACTGCTGCTCCTGTCGCTGTACCCAAGGCAAGCGTAACGCAGCGGCCAACAGGTGGGTGCGAGCGCGCAAATGGCAGCCGACCATGACATTTTCGACCACGGTCATGTTGAAAAATAATTGCAGGTTTTGGAAGGTGCGGGCGATGCCGCGCGCGGCGATGCGGTGCGGCGGCAGGCCCAGCAATTCCTGATCAGCGAAGCGAATCGACCCGGCCGAAGGTTGGTAAAAACCACATAGGGCGTTGAATAGCGTGGTTTTACCGGCGCCGTTGGGGCCAATGACAGCGTAGATCAACCCTTCCGCCACTTGGAAACTGACGCCGGCTAAGGCCATCACGCCGCCAAAGCTTTGTTCCAGCCCCGTCACGGCCAGCAAAGGTGAAGGCAGCAGGGCTGAGGAGAGGGCGGTCATGGCTGCATCAAGTGGACGGTAGAGGTTGACGGCGCTTCAGCCTATGCCTCACACGGCGGGCTGCTTGACTCAAGCCGACAAATAGCCCCTGCGGCATAAAAATCATCACCGCCATTAGTAAGGCACCGTGAATCAGCATCTCGTAATCTTCAAACACCACCAAGCCCTGTTGCAGCAGGGTTAGGGCGATGGCGCCGCAGACTGCGCCGAAGGTCGAAGCCAGACCGCCCAGCACCACCATGGTGACCAGTTCGACTGAAACCGTCAGATTGAAGGAATCTGGGCTGACAAAGGCTTGCTGATGGGCGAACAAACTACCGGCGAAGGCAGCGAACAGGGCGGAGATGACGAACACCTGAGTTTTGGCGCGACCGGTATCGACCCCCATCATTTGCGCGGCGAATTCGGAACCGTGCACGGCGCGCAGAGCGCGGCCCACTTGGGAATCGACGAGATTCAGCGTCAACCAGACCACCAGCAGCATGGCGGCCATGATGACGCCGTACCATTGTTCGTCGCCGTCTACCCGCCAGCCCAGCAGATTCAGTGCAGGAATGCCGGATAGGCCATCTGGGCCGCCGGTCCACTGGGTGGCCTGCACCAGGATGACGTGGACGATGACGCCGAAACCGAGGGTTGCCATCGCCAGATAGTGACCACGTAGACGCAAAATCGGCCGAGCGAATAACCAAGCGAGCGCACCAGTCGCCAAAAGACCGGCAGCGAGAGCCAGCAAAGAAGGCCAGCCGAAGCGGGTGGTCAAAATCGCCGAGGCGTAAGCGCCCATGCCGAAAAAGGCGGCATGACCCAGAGAAATTTGGCCCGCGTAGCCCATCAGCAAATTGAGGCCAACCGCCAGAATGACGTGCAGGCCAGCCGATGCGCCGACCACGATAACGAAATAGTTATCGGGAAACAGAATCGGGAGCAACGCCACGCCGAGCGCAAACAGATAAAAACCAGCCAGCCGCATGAGTCAGACCCGCTCCGCCGCTTTATGGCCGAACAGGCCGGTCGGCTCAAAAAATAGCACCATCAGCACGAATAGAAAGGCGATGGCATCCTTGTAGCCGGAGGACACCAGCCCCGCGCCCAAGGCTTCCAAGACGCCCAGCAACAAACCGCCAGCAACCGCGCCCATCGGGTTGCCAATACCGCCGACGATAGCGGCGGAAAAGCCCTTGAGGCCAAGCATGACACCGGCTTCGTAGGAGCTGAAGGTGATAGGTGCGATGAGGATACCGGCCAGCGCGCCCAGCCCGGCGGACAGGCCGTAGGCCAACCGCAGCATGGCCTTGACGTTGATGCCGACCGCTTGGGCCGCAGTGCGATTGAAAGAGCAGGCCAACAGCGCCTTACCGAGCAAGGTGCGGTTGAGGAAAACGCGGACCAGTAGCACCAATGCCACGGTGACGCCGAGTACCCAGAGACTTTGCGGCAACACGGTAGCACCGCCCAGCCGGATGGGCGCCTCGCCGCTAAAGGGGGGGAGGGCGTGGAAATCCTTGCCCCAGAGCAACAAGGCGACGCCGCGCAGGAAAATCGCCGCGCCAATGGTGATGATGATGGTGGTCACCACCGAGGCGCCGGCGGCCGGTTCGATGGCGAAACGCTCCAGCAGCAGCCCGACCAGAACGGTCAGACTGGTAGCAATGATCGCCGCCAGCAGTAGCGGCATTCCAGCGTTGAGCAGGGCGATGGCGGTCATTGCCCCCAGCATCACGAATTCACCCTGGGCGAAATTTACGACATCGGAGGCGTTGTAAATCAGGGCAAAGCCCAAGCCGACCAAGGCGTAAAGCGAACCGACCGTGATGCCGGTGACCAGAAACTGCAATAACAGCTCAGGCATGAGCGGCGCGGGCGCTTATTCGACGATCCGCCAAGCGCCGTTGTGGACTTCCAGCAATTTGAAAGCGTCCACGTTCAAGCCCATGTGGTCTTCAGGCGTCATGTTGAAGACGCCAGCGGTGCCGATCAGCCCTTTGGTTTGCTCGATGGCATCGCGCACCTTGGTTTTATCGGCGCTGCCTGCTCGTTCCAACGCGGCGACGGCGATCAGCAAGCCGTCGTAGGCATGGCCGCCAAAGGTCGAAACGGGGCCATGCTTGGCTTCGTATTTGGTTTTATAAGCGAGTAATACCGGTTTTTGAGGGTCGGTATCCGGTAGCTGTTCGGCCACCACCAGGGCCGCCGCTGGTAGGCGGATGCCTTCCGCCGCATCGCCGGCCAGATCAATGAAGGTTTTGGAGGCGACGCCGTGCGATTGATAAACCGGCAAGGTGATCCCCAGTTGCTTGATGTTCTTAGTCACGATGGCCGGGGCCTGGCCGAGGCCGAAGTTGATGATGGCTTCCGCACCCGCTGCGCGAATCTTGGCCAACTGCGCGGTCATATCGGTGTCTTTGTTGCCGTAGGATTCATCGGCGACCAGCGTCATGCCGTATTCAGGGGCCAGCTTGAGAATCTGGGTGCGGCCAGATTTATCGAAGCCGCCATCGCCAGTGATCAGCGCGATTTTACTCAACCCGCGCTTGCGTAAATCTGTAAAGATTTTGGCGGCAGCCATGCGGTCGGTGTGCGGGGTTTTGAAGGCCCATTTTTTAACCGGTTCAATGATTTCCACCGCACCCGCCAGCGAAATGAAGGGAATGCCTTCCTTTTCAACGTCGGGAACGACCGCCATGGTATCGCCCGTGGTGGTGCCACCGATCAGGAGGTCCACCTTGTCACTTTTGATCAGCCGCTTGACGAAGCTGACGGCATCCTTGGCGTCGCCGCCGGTGTCGTAGTGGATCAGTTCGATTTTGCGGCCTTTGACGCCACCCTTGGCGTTGATTTCCTCAACATACATCTGCAAGGTCTTCAATTCAGGATCGCCCAGGAACGAGGCGGGGCCGGTGACGGTGAGGAACGAGCCGATTTTGATCGGATCGGCGGCTTGGGCGAGGTTTACGCCTGCCCATAGCAAGGTTGATACTAAAAAGGTTTTCCACCAACTAGCCTTCATTGTCTCTTCTCCTTTGGGCTTATCTGTCCAACAAGGGTTAAGCCACTCAATAGTTTAGGAAACCGCCTTGATATGGCCCGCCTCACGCCCGGCATCGAACGCTTTAGCATTCACATCCGCCAGTTTGGGTTTATAGGCGCGGAAGCCATCGACGATGTTGGTTTTGAGCACATCAGCGGGGAAGGGTAAGTGCTCGCTGATGGCGCCGAGCATGATGGTGTTCACTAATTTGAGATTGCCTAGTTGCTCGGCAATTGCGCCGGCGTCGAAGGCATGGACTTCAATGCCAGTCGCGGCCAGTTCGCCGATGGGATCGGCGGGATAGTCGTAGAGGCCCACCGAAACGACTGGTGGGGCGATGCGCAAGGTGTTCACCATGGCCACGCCCGTAGGCCGCAAGTACGAGAGCCAGCGCAGGCTTTCGGCGACTTCAAAACCGATCAGCAAATCGGCTTCGCCGGGGTCGATCTGTGGCGAGTAGACTTTGGGGCCGAAACGGACATGGGAGGAGACGACGCCGCCGCGCTGGGCCATACCGGCGACTTCGGTTTTCTTGACATCGTAGCCTTGACTGAGCGCGGTGCGGGCCAGCATTTCAGCGGCCGTCATCACGCCTTGGCCGCCGATGCCGACTACGAGAATGTTGGTGACGCCTTCAAGCATGGGGCTGAATCCGAATGACGCGATCTTTTATGGTCGGCTGCGGTTGGATGATGGCATCGGGCGCGCAGGTCTCGACGCACATGTGGCAACCGGTGCAGGCATTGCTATCGATACTGGCGAAAACTAATTCCTTGCTCTTGCCGCTTTTGGCGGTGACGGTTTCGCGGCGGGCGACGGAGATCGCCGGGCAGCCGAGGTCGATGCAGTTACCGCAACCGGTGCATTTATCGTCAATGACGGTATAGGGCTTCAGGTGTTCAAAGCGGTCGGTGAGCGAGCAGGGGCGGTTGGTGATGATGACCGACGGCTCTTCCATCTTGGTTTCTTCCCGCACCAGCTTGACCATGACCGGCAGTTGGTAGGGATCAACCATGCGGATGCGTTCGGGACGCACGCCCAAGGCTTCGACCAGCTTGGCAAAATCCAGCCGTGGCGCGGGCAAGCCGTGTAAATCCTGGCCGGTGCCGGGATTTTCCTGACCGCCGGTCATGCCGACCGAGCGATTATCCAGCAGCAACACGGTAACGTTACCCCGGTTGTAGATCATATTGAGTAGGCCCTGCATTCCCATGTGCAGGAAGGTCGAATCGCCGATGACCGCGACGATGCTTTTCTTCTCATCGGACTCGCCCCGGCCTTTGTCCATGCCGTGGGCCATGCTGAGCGACGCGCCCATGCTGATACAGGTATCCAGCGCGTTCCACGGATGGCCCGCGCCGAGAGTGTAGCAACCGATGTCGCCAATGATGTTGAGGTTGCGAATGTGGGAGAGGGCGAAGTAGGGGCCAAGGTGCGGGCAGGAGGCGCACATGGTCGGCGGGCGTGGAAACACCTTGCTTGGGGCGCGCGTCGCCACTTCATAGGGTTCGCCTAACAGGGCTTTGATGGCGGGACGCAACACGCTGGGGGCCAACTCGCCAAAACGCGGCAGAATATCCTTGCCACGCACCGCCAGACCGGCGGCGCGGATTTCGGTTTCCAGCAGCGGTTCGGTTTCCTCGACCACCACCAGCGTATCCACTTCGGCGGCGAAGGTACGGATTTGGTCGAGCGGGGCTGGGTGGCTGAAGCCGAGCTTGAGCACCGGTGCGTTGGGGAAGGTCTCGCGGATGTGCATGAACGCGGGGCCGGAGGTGATGAAGCCCACCCGGCGGTCACTGCCGGAAAACGCGATGTTGAGATCGCTGGTTTCGCTCAATGTGCGCAGTTGCTGGTCGCGCTCGTGCATCACCGGCAGGCGTGGTTTGGCGTTGGCCGGGGTCATCACCCAGCGCTGGGGGTTTTTCTGAAAGCCGGCGGCGCGATGTTCGATGCGGTCGCCTTCGACCGTAACCATGGCTTTGACATGGCAAACGCGGGTGGTCATGCGCAGGATCACCGGCGTTTCGTATGCCTCGGACAAGGCGAAAGCGCGCTTGACCATCTCGTAGGCTTCTTGAGAATCGGCCGGTTCCAGCACCGGCATGTGGCCGAAGCGGCCCCAGTAGCGGGAATCCTGTTCGTTTTGCGAGGAGGACAAACCGACATCATCGGCCACCACGATGACCAGGCCACCGACCACACCGGCCAGCGATTGGGTCATGAAGGCATCGGAGGCGACATTCATACCGACGTGTTTCATCGCCGCCAGCGCGCGCGATCCGGCCAGGGAAGCACCGATAGCAACTTCTACCGCCACTTTTTCGTTGACCGACCATTCGGAATGAATATCAGGATACAGCGCGATATTTTCGAGAATTTCGGTGGCGGGTGTGCCGGGATAAGCAGCGGCAACCCGGACACCGGCTTCCCAGGCGGCGCGAGCCACCGCTTCATTACCGGATAGGAGATGGCGGCTTTCGGCCTGGGCTTGAACCACGGCATTCATAATCAGTGCAGACCTCGTTGATCCTGATCGGTGGCCAGCGGGCTTTAAACGCGACCCGCTACTGGCTCATGGTGTGAGTGATACGACATTTCTAATGAGATTAATGAAATAAATGGTAGCAGCTATCCTTACTACTCAACAGGTTTTGCGCGTTTTGCGCGAGGCTTACGCAGTGAGGAGGAGCGCTGCGCATGAGTCGGCGCATCGGCATCGGGTAGGTTGGGTGATGGATTGATCTGACGTTCTGGTTGCAGTCGTTCCCGCTCTGCCAGCACAACCTTTAACTCGCCCCGTAGCGCTTCGGCCTCGCGCACCGTTGCCAGATGGTCAGTTTGCGCTTTTTCGAGGGCAAGACGAGTTTGCTCTAGTTCAACGCCTATTGCATTTCGCTGCTCTTCGAAAACTGCTAGATTGGCTTTTAGTTGAATATTTTCAGTAGATTGTAATTTCTGTTGTTCGCGCCAGTCCGCCTCATGCTGGCGCCACGCCTGGCGTTCATGGGCAAAGTTCTGACGTTCGGTCGTCTGTTCAGCACGCAGTTGGTCCAATAGATTAGCCAACCGCGCTTCGCTAGCAGCGGCGCGCTGTTTTTCCGCTTCAAAACGCTGCTGGGCATCGGTTAGTTGTTTTTCGGCATCGGTGCGGGTTTGTTGGAGCATAGTCTCCAGTTGGACGACGCGCGCGGCAGTTTCGGCGCGGATTTGATCCAGTGCATCGTTGGCGGCTTGAACCCGTTGTTCGGCTGCTTGGATAGCCATTTCAGCATTGGCACGGCGTTCTTGTTCGACCAACAAACGGTCGGCGAAATCGCGGGCGGTGGTTTGAGCGGTTTCAAGTTGACGGCGCAGTTGTTCGATTTCGGCTTGGATTTGCCGCTGTTCGCTTATGGCGGCGTCGCGTGCCTGTTCGGCTGCCGCTGCTGCTTGAGCGGCTCGCGTGCGCTGTTCATCAAAAGCTGCTTCGGCGTGCTGCACGGCAATTTTCCAGAACGTATCCAAGGCGAGCGCGACGGCTTCGGGAACGGTCGGTGGGAGTACGATCTTTGGCGCCTGGGCCAATTGTTGTTGCCAATTTTTTAAGTGTTCACTGATGGTGGTGTTGCTGCCTGTACCCAGGACTTCGCGCACGCGCTGGATGGTGGGATTCAGACCGCGACCCAATAGAGATTCGGCAGCGGCGTGAACGTCTTCGAAGGTGATACCGGTACGAGCCATAGAGAAAAATCCGTAATGATTATTTTGGATTAGTAATTTTACCATTAATAAATCATTACATAACATGTATTTTTTTACCTAAAATAAAGAAAAATTCAAGATTATTCTCATAATCATGAATTGCATTTTCTCTAAAAATTGACCTAAAAGTGCTGCCAAACCCGCCGTTCTGCGATGAGCTATCAACAAAATGGCGGGAATCGCAACTGATGAAAATCGAAGATTTAGGATTCCACCGCCCCAGGCGCTTCCAAATAACAAAGCACCGCCTGTTTAAGCGTGTTGGCGTTCAATCGCAACAGCATCCGGCATTGATCATTCGGCAAATCAATCACCCGCACACATTCAGCCCAGTTCGCCGCGTTCGGCAACAATTCAGCCAACCGATTGGGCTGTTGCTCAAAAAAGTCTTCGCTCAATCGGTTATCCTGCCGTTGCGGAAAAACCGCCAGATACAAAATATCGGTTTCCACCAAATCACTGAAGAAATGCGTGCCAAGCGATACATCCGGCACCAGGCCCTCGTGCATCACCACCAGCTCGCACAGCACCGCTGCATTATTGATTTCTGCAAACCGCACCGGCACGCCCAATTCCGGCGAAGTCGTTCCCCAGCGACCCGGCCCGATCAGCATCAAGGACTTCGCTGCGTTGGGTCCACGTAAGCGCGTGATCTGCCCAATCAGCCGGGCAATCTGGTGCCGCTCGTTGAGCGGTAATTGCCCATAAACCGCTGGCGCTACATAAATCAGCCGGTCGATGGTGCCGATCCGGCTATGGCCAATCACCGCCCCATGCGCTTCCAAAACCAGCCGCTCCGGTTCGATCCGCGCCGGTGGATTAGCGATAGTGCCCGCCTCGCGCACCTGGAACGGTCGACATTGGACTAAATCGATCTTATAGCGTGTCTCATCGACAAAATTAGCCGTAAATTCAACATCAACTGGATAATCGTAAGCCTGCTGCAAGATGGTCAGGAGATCGCGCATATCGCGCACGAACGGCGTATTGCGCAGCAATTCCTCAAAGGTCAGCACCCACGGAAATACGTTCTGCATTCCGCGCTCACGCGCCCGTTGCTCCAATTCATCATCCACCGCTGCCACCATTTTCAGTGGCAAATCCGGGCTTTGCCGGGCCACATCCGCAAACTGCCGGGTGGAAAGCTGATTGGCTTCCAGATCCAGCACATCAATCCGCTTCTGAGCATACTGGCGCACGCTATCGAAATTACTCTCCGGGCGCCGTTCGGGATCGCTCAACGACACCACCCGCGTGTAGTCGTCATCCGACCGATCCACCGCCCGCGTGCCCAGCCCCATCACCAACCGCACCATGCCCATGGCGGGGTCAATTTGTTCGCTCCACACGTAAGGATTGAACGAGAGACCTACCCCAGCGATATGCGGGTAGAACAAATTCCCGTGCTGGGCGCCAGACACCCGCTGCACCAACAGGCCCATCTGCTCGTCACGATCCAGCAGGCCGCGCCGCACCCGATACATCAGTGCTCGCTCGCTCATCGTGCTGGCGTAGATGGTTCGGATCGCTGAGAGCAAATCATCCAGCCGCTTCTCGCGCGGTCCCTGATTCACACAAAACACGCTGTCGTACTTGCCTGCGAAGGCGTTGCCGAAATTGTCTTCCAGCAAGCTGCTGGAACGGACGATGATCGGTGACTGGCCGAAGTAATCCAGCATGTCGGAAAACTGCTGCATCACATAATCTGGAAAATCGCCGCGCAGGATGCGCCGCCGTGCAGTTTCCGCGCCATCCAGGAACGTCGCTGGGCTTTTCTGCTTGTCCCGCACCCACCAGCAACCGTTACGCACCAGATAGCTGTAAAACACATCGGAGCCGATGAAGAAGGAATCGTGAATCTCTAGCAAATCTCGCCAACGCGCATCGGTTCGTTTCAGAATCGCCCGCGCCAGAATCACTCCCACTGCCTTGCCACCGATCAGACCGGTGCCAATCATCCGCGCCTTGATCGCCAGAATGTCGCTCAGGCTGAGATAGCGTTCCGCCAGCCGCATGACCCGCTCATCCCGCGATACGGTCATGCGCAACGTGCGCTGCAACAGATCACGGCTCAAACCGACCATCGGCACATTCTCACGTTCCGCGGTCACCACTTCCTCGACTTCCAGGAAAGTGCGGTTCCAGATATCGAGTCGGGGATCGTTGGCTTTCAACCCCGACCAGGGGAACAGCGTCAGGATTTGCGAAATGGTCACACTGTCCGTGACGGGCACAAATTCTTCGTTGCGCCAAACATGCAACAAATGCATGGTTGGGGAATAGCGTTGCTGCACCTTCAACGGCTGGACATATAACTCGTTCTGATGCCGATAAATATCGCTGAATAACTGAGTGGTATCGAGAATCGGTGCGGTGGCGTGAAAAGAATGGTGGCCGCGCATCAGCGCAAAATAGGCAATCGTTTCCAGATCATAGAGATACGGGCAGGTTAGCATGAAAAAATTGCCCAGCATCTGGTCACTGTACCAATCGGCCACTAGATCGGAGAGACAATCAAAGACGTAATAAGCGCCACGCCCGGATTGTTCAATGGTCTTATGAATCGCGCTTAGGAACGGCTCAAACCCGTCACCAGGATCGAGCACCTGCATCTCCACACCCGGCCCTTCCGCCACCAGGGGTTGATGGCGGGCGAAGTGGAAATACACCAGCTTGCGGCCTCGTTCGCGGGCATACTGGCAGAACGGCTCAACCAACGGTCGATAATCATCAATGCTGTCCACTTGCCAAACGATATTATCGCCGGCCATGATCCCCCGAAAAACTCGATCCAGTCCCGCCAGCCCGGTGCTGACTTGTGCGTCAATCGCCGCCATCATGCTCTCCCAGAAAAATCAAAAAACTCAGGCATTTTTTATGAAATTTGGAGTCGGCATCACTCCATCTACGCAAATCATAACCGATCCCTGGGCTTGCCACGCTGCCTTCGGTTCTTTGTGCTTTAATGCGGACATGATTCGCCAGCCAGAAAACCCAGTGCCGGGATACCCGCTATGACCACACCCTCTCCTCCCTCAATTGCGTTTGCTCGAAGTCAACCTGGCTCACCGCCAACATCGCTGGCGCCTCCTTTGCCTCTGGAACGGCTACGCCTGCCCGATGAACTTGACGGCCGCGTCGGCGTCAATCGTGCTGGCCCGGATGTGGTATGCCAACTCGCGGCCAGTAACGATCTCCAAGCAGTGCAGGCATGGCTCGCCGAATTTCACGACTCACCACAAACCCTGCGCAACTACCGTAAAGAAGCCGAGCGTTTGCTGCTTTGGGCGCTGATGGAGCGTGGCAAACCACTGTCCAGCCTCACCCGTGAAGACTGCCTCCTCTACGAAACCTTCCTCGTTGACCCCCAACCGCGTGAACGCTGGTGTGGCCAGAAAGCGCCGCGCTTTAGCTCACGTTGGCGACCGTTTCTAGGTCCGCTGAATCCCGCCAGCCGCAAGGTCGCCATGCTCATCGTCAATTCGCTGTTCAGCTATCTGGTCAAAGCCGGTTATCTGGCCGGTAACCCACTGGCCCTGGCCCGCCGCCGGAATCGGAACCAGCAATCCCTACGCCAGGTGGAACGCTTCCTGGAACACGATCAATGGCAAACGCTGCTGGCGACCGTGGAGGAACTGCCGCGCGATGAGGAGCGCGACCGCCAACATCACGCCAGAGCGAAATATTTGTTTGCCCTGCTCTACCTGCTGGGTCCCCGCGTCAGTGAAGTCGCCAACCACACCATGAGCAGCTTCACGCAGATTCGTGGGCGCTGGTGGTGGCGCGTCATTGGTAAAGGCCGCAAGGAAGCGCAAGTTCCCGTCAACCAAGACATGCTGCACGCATTGCGCGACTACCGCCGCTTTTACGGCTTATCACCCATGCCCGCGCCGGATGACGCTACACCGTTGGTATTGAATCTCAAGGGAACCGGCGGCATTGGTGACAATATGATTTATCGGATCATCAAAGAATTAGTTGCAAAAGCAGCAAATCGACTGGAGGCGGATGATCCTTATCAGGCTGAAAAACTGCGGCGCGCATCCACCCACTGGTTCCGCCATACCAGCATCACCCATCAAGCCGATGCCGGTATCGAAATTCAGTTTTTACAGCGTAATGCCCGCCACGCTCGTATCGACACCACGGGCTTATACCTGCACGCTGAAGAAAAGGAATGGCACGAAACCATGGAACGTCACCGGCTCAAGGAGTAAACTCCGGCCGCTTCGGATCGGACGGAAGGAGGGTTATCCAATAAAAAGGATCAAGACCTGTGGCTTGAACGGTTTGCGTGATGCGCGTGAATTCGGTCAGGCGCCGCCGGGCGGAGTGGGCCATCGCCTCTTCAATCAAGACCAGCAGGAATCACCTTATTATGTCTGCCTATATCACCGACACCATTCAATATCTCAAACAGAGCAGCCCCGCCCAAGCCGAGTTTTACCAGGCCACTGAAGAGGTGCTCTCCACCATCAAACCCCTACTCGACCGCAACCCAAAATATCAGAAAAACAACATCATCCAGCGCGTTATTGAGCCTGAGCGGCAGATTTTATTCCGCGTAGCCTGGCTGGATGATCGCGGCAATGTGCAGGTTAACAAGGGTTATCGCATCCAATTCAATTCCGCGCTAGGCCCCTATAAAGGGGGGCTGCGCTTCCATCCCAATGTCACCGCCGGCACGATCAAATTTTTGGGTTTTGAGCAGATTTTCAAGAATTCCCTGACTGGCTTGGCCATCGGTGGTGCGAAGGGTGGTTCCAACTTTGACCCCAAAGGCAAATCCGACGCTGAAATCATGCGCTTCTGCCAGTCGTTCATGACCGAGATCTTCCGCCATGTCGGCGACACCATCGACGTTCCGGCGGGCGATATCGGGGTCGGCGGACGCGAAATCGGCTATCTCTATGGTCAGTACAAACGCCTAACCGGCAAGTATGAAGGTGTTCTGACCGGCAAGGGCCTGAACTGGGGCGGCTCTTTGGTGCGCACCGAAGCGACCGGTTACGGCGCGGTCTATTTCGCTCAGAACATGCTGGCCGAGCGCGGCGCTTCGTTGGAAGGCAAGGTCTGTACGGTTTCTGGTTCCGGTAATGTCTCCATCTACACTGTCGAAAAACTCTATCAAGTCGGCGCCAAACCGGTCACGGTCAGCGATTCCAACGGCATGATTTACGACGAGCGCGGTATTGATCTGAATCTGCTCAAGCAGGTCAAGGAAGTCGAGCGTGCCCGTCTCACTCGTTACGCCGAGGAGCGGCCGGGAGCGGTCTACACCCCGGTCGAAAATTATCCCGCTGGCCGTAACGGGGTCTGGAGTGTGCACTGCGATGCCGCTTTCCCCAGCGCCACTCAAAACGAAGTGAGCGTCGAAGACGCCAAGGAATTGTTGAAAAATGGCTGCATCTGTGTCGCCGAAGGCGCCAACATGCCCTCCTCGCCAGAAGCCATTGATGCCTTCCTGGCTTCCGGCATCGCCTACGGCCCGGCCAAGGCCGCCAACGCCGGTGGCGTCGCCACCAGTCAGCTCGAAATGAGCCAGAACGCTAGTATGCTGCAATGGACTTTCGAGGAAGTTGACGCCAAGCTCAAGCGGATTATGGAGCACATCTACCGCACCGCCAGCGAAACCGCCAAGGAATACGGCGCACCCGGCAATCTGGTGCTCGGCGCCAACATCGCCGGTTTCCGCAAAGTGGCCGACGCCATGATCGATCAAGGCGTCGTCTAATCCGGCAATTTCCCGCCGCCGACTCCCACCAAGGCCGGCGGCGCGGTGCTCGTAGCAGTTGCGCGAACGGTCATTGGCTCGGTAGTATTCAATCCTTTGGTTTTTCGGAATTGTTCCGACCCTTGATTCGCTTGATTTGCGAAGACCTGTCCCGGCAAGGAAGCCGCGCCCGCTGCTGTTATGAGGAACCATCATGAGCTTGACCCACCTCCCCGCCCGCCAAGGACTGTACGACCCGCGCAATGAACACGATGCCTGTGGCATCGGTTTTGTGGTCGATATCAAGAACCGCAAAAGTCATCAACCGATCCGCCAGGGTTTGGAAATCCTGGCCAATCTCGGCCATCGCGGCGCGGTGGGCGCTGATCCGCTGGCCGGCGACGGCGCCGGCATCCTGCTGCAACTCCCTGATGCTTTCTTGCGTGCCGAATGCGCTGCTCAAGGCATCGAACTACCAGCTTTCGGCGATTATGCCGTGGCTACGGTTTTCCTGCCGCGTGATGGTCTAGTGCGCGGCCACAGCGAAGCCGCCCTGGAGCGTACCGTTGCCGCCGAGGGCCAGATTTTTCTGGGCTGGCGCGACGTGCCCACCGACAATTCCTGCCTGGGTCGCAGCGTGCGGCCCACGGAACCGGTCATTCGCCAAGCTTTCGTCCAACGCGGCCCAAATTGTCCCGACACCGCCGCGTTCGAACGCAAGCTGTTCGTGATCCGCAAGCAAACCCATCACGCCATTTGGGATCGCGAGCTGCTCAGCCGCCAACCGTTCTACATCGCCTCGTTCTCCTCGCGCACGCTGGTCTACAAAGGCATGATCCTGGCGCGCAACCTCGGTGTGTACTACCCCGATTTGCGCGACGAGCGGTTGGAATCGGCGCTAGCCTTAGTCCATCAGCGCTTCTCCACCAACACCTTCCCGTCCTGGGCGCTAGCGCATCCGTTCCGCTATCTCTGCCACAACGGCGAAATCAACACCCTGCGCGGCAACATCAACTGGATGCTGGCCCGCCGCCATAACATGCGCTCCGAACAACTCGGCGCCGATCTGGAAAAACTGTGGCCGTTGATCGGCGATGGCGCCTCCGACTCCGCAACTTTCGACAACGCGCTGGAATTGCTGCTGGCCGCCGGCTATTCGCTGCCGCACGCCATGATGCTGATGGTGCCGGAAGCCTGGTCTGATAACCCCTTGATGGACCCCAAGCGCCGCGCCTTCTACGAATACCACGCCGCGCTGATGGAACCGTGGGATGGCCCCGCCGCCATCGCCTTTACCGACGGCCGCCAAATCGGTGCGACCCTGGATCGCAACGGTTTGCGGCCCGCTCGCTATATCGTCACCGACGACGATCAGGTGATCATGGCGTCCGAAATGGGCGTGCTGCCGATCCCTGAAGAAAAAATCGTCAAAAAATGGCGTTTGCAGCCTGGCAAAATGCTGCTGATCGACCTGGAACAGGGTCGCATCATCGACGATGACGAAATCAAGGCCCAACTGGCCGCTGCCCAGCCCTATCAGGACTGGCTGGATGCCACTCAGATTCATCTGAAAGATTTGCCGACTGAAATCGGCCCCATGGCGCCGGACTCCGAAACGCTGCTGCGCCGCCAGCAGGCGTTTGGCTACACCCAGGAAGACACGCGCGCCTTCCTCAATCCGATGGCGGTGACCGGAGAAGACCCGATCAGCTCGATGGGCCGTGACATTCCACCGGCGGTGCTGTCCGACCGGCCCAAGCTGATTTACGATTATTTCAAGCAGAAATTCGCTCAGGTCACCAACCCGCCCATCGACCCGATTCGTGAAGAGCTGGTGATGTCGCTGGTCTCCTTCATCGGCCCGCGCCCCAACCTGCTCGACCCCTACAGTGCCGGCACCCAGAAGCGGCTGGAAGTCAAGCGGCCGATCCTGGCCAACGTCGATCTGGAGCGCATCCGCCGGATTGAATATCACGTTGACCGCGCCTTCCGCACCCATACGCTCAGCATGTGCTATCCGGTCGAGCGTGGCGCGGAGGGCATGGGCCGTGCCCTGGAAGACCTCTGCCGGGAAGCCGCCGATGTGGTGCGCCACGGCGATAACATTCTGATCCTGTCGGATCGGGATATGGACGCCGATCACATCGCCATCCCCGCCCTGCTCGCCACCGCCGCCGTCCACCATCACCTGATTCGCACGGGACTGCGTACCGAAGTGGGCTTGGTGATCGAGACTGGCGAAGCCAAGCGCGTTCACGATTTCTGCCTGCTAGCGGGTTACGGCGCCGAAGCGATCAACCCCTGGTTGGCCTTCGACACCCTCACGGCCTCGCTTTCTGGCTTCGTCCCGCCACTGAGCGAAGCCGACGCACACGAGCATTACACCAAGGCGATTTCCAAGGGTATCCTCAAGGTAATGTCCAAGATGGGCATTTCGACCTACCAATCCTATTGCGGCGCGCAGATTTTTGAGGCGGTTGGCCTGGCTGAGGAATTTATCAACCGGTATTTCACCGGCACCCAAGGCGTGATCGAAGGCGTCGGTTTACAGGAAATCGCCCGCGAAGCGGTTATTCGCCACAAACAAGCCTTCGGCGATGCGCCGCTGTACCGCGAAGCGTTGGATGTCGGCGGCGAGCTGGCCTTTCGTATTCGCGGCGAACAGCACGCGTGGACGCCGGAAACCGTGTCACTGCTGCAACATGCGGTTCGCTCCGGCGATTACCGGCAATTCAAGCGCTACAGCCGGGCCATGAATGACCAGACTCACCACCTGCGCAACTTGCGCGGCCTGTTTGAGTTCCGTTTCGCCAACACGCCACTGCCTCTGGAAGAAGTGGAACCGGCCAGCGAAATCGTCAAGCGGCTGGCGACCGGCGCCATGTCGTTCGGTTCGATCTCCTGGGAGGCGCACACCACGCTGGCCATTGCTATGAACCGGCTCGGTGCCAAATCCAATACCGGCGAGGGCGGTGAAGACCCGACCCGTTACACCCCGCTCGACAATGGCGACTCTGCCCGCTCCGCCATCAAACAGGTCGCTTCCGGCCGTTTCGGCGTCACCGCCGAATACCTGGTGAACGCCGACGCCCTGCAAATCAAAATGGCGCAAGGAGCGAAGCCCGGCGAAGGTGGCCAGTTGCCCGGTCACAAAGTCAACGACTGGATCGCCCGCGTTCGCCATTCCACCCCCGGCGTTGGCCTGATCTCCCCGCCGCCGCATCATGACATCTACTCCATCGAGGATTTGGCGCAACTGATCTTCGACCTGAAGAACGCCAATCCGAAAGCGGCGATTAGCGTCAAGCTGGTGTCTGAAATCGGCGTCGGCACGGTGGCGGCGGGCGTGGCTAAGGCGCATGCCGATCATGTCACCATCTCCGGCGAAGACGGCGGCACCGGAGCCAGTCCGTTGACCTCAATTCAAAACGCTGGCTCGCCGTGGGAAATCGGTCTGGCCGAAACCCATCAAACCCTGGTGCGCAACCACTTGCGCGGCCGGATCGCGGTACAGGTTGACGGTGGTTTGCGCACGGGTCGTGATATCGTGATCGGCGCCCTGCTCGGTGCCGACGAGTTCGGCTTCGGCACCGCCGCCTTGATCGCTGCCGGTTGCGTGATGATGCGCAAGTGCCATCTCAACACATGCCCAGTCGGCGTCGCCACCCAAGACCCGGAACTGCGCAAGCGGTTCCCCGGTCAACCGGCTCATGTCATCAACCTGTTCACCTTCCTGATCGAGGAAGCCCGGGAATTCATGGCGCGGCTGGGATTCCGCACCTTCGACGAAATGATCGGCCGTGCTGACCGGCTCGACATGCGCCGCGCTATTCACCACTGGAAAGCGCGCGGGTTGGACTTCACCCGCTTGCTGGCGGTGCCGCCGGCCCCACCGGGGGTGGCCACCTACCACTGCGAAGAGCAGGATCACGGCTTAAGTGGCGCGCTGGATCACCAATTTATCGCCCAGGCCAAACCGTCATTGGAGGCTCGCCAGCCGGTTCGCTTCACTTCCCCGATTCGCAACAGCGACCGCACCGCCGGCGCCATGCTCTCCGGTCAGATCGCGCGCCGTTACGGCCATGCCGGTTTACCGGACGACACCATCCACATCGACTTGCAAGGCACCGCCGGCCAGAGCTTTGGCGCGTTTCTGGCGCGTGGCGTCACCCTGGAACTGCGCGGTCAGGCCAACGACTACGTTGGTAAGGGCCTATCCGGCGGGCGGATCATCGTTTACCCGTCAGCGGAAAGCCGTCTGTGCGCTCAAGACAATATCATCGTCGGTAATACGGTCATGTACGGCGCCATCGCCGGTGAATGCTACTTCCGGGGCGTCGCCGGTGAGCGTTTCGCCGTGCGCAACTCCGGCGCTATCGCCGTGGTGGAAGGCACCGGCGATCACGGTTGCGAATACATGACCGGCGGTGTGGTGGTTGTGCTGGGCCAGACCGGCCGCAACTTCGCCGCTGGTATGAGCGGTGGCGTCGCCTATGTGCTGGATGAAGCCGGTGACTTTGACCGCCGTGCCAATCAAGCCATGGTCGCGCTGGAACCCTTAAACGACATCGAGGAAACGCTGAGCGCCCCGCTGTTACCTGACGATTGGCGCAGTTTGGCGCAAAGCGCATTGCCGGAGGATTGGTTGCGCCATGACGCTCAGCGGTTGCGGATTCTCGTAGCCCGCCATTACCTACAGACTGGCAGCGAACCCGCGCGCCGGGTGTTGGAACAATGGCGTGAGTTGCTGCCAAAATTCGTCAAGATCATGCCGCTGGATTACCGGCGGGCGTTACAGGATATGCAGCAGATCAAGGTTCGCGCCGCGCGTCTCGACGAGAAGGCCGGCGTGGCGGTGGGAGTGTAACTGATGGGTAAACCAACCGGTTTTTTAGAAATCGTCCGCCATGAGCATGGCTATGCGCCGGTCGCCGAGCGGATCACCCACTTTCGGGATTTCGTCGCGCCCTTGCCGGAAGCCGGCGTCCGTGAACAGGCCGCGCGCTGCATGGATTGCGGCATTCCCTACTGCCATCGCGGCTGTCCGGTCCACAACATCATTCCCGACTGGAACGATTTGGTCTATCGCGGTAACTGGCGGCAAGCGCTGGAAGTCTTACACTCCACCAACAACTTCCCGGAATTCACCGGGCGGATTTGTCCGGCGCCGTGCGAGACATCCTGTACGCTTAATTTCAACAGCCAGCCGGTCACGATCAAGGACATTGAGTGCGCCATCATCGACAAAGGCTGGGCCGAAGGTTGGATTCAGCCCCAGATTGCCTCGCATCGCACCGGTAAACGGGTGGCGGTGATCGGTTCCGGCCCGGCCGGTTTGGCATGTGCTCAGCAACTGGCGCGGGCGGGTCATGTCGTGGTGGTGTTCGAGAAAAACCCCCGCATCGGTGGCCTGCTCCGCTACGGCATTCCCGATTTCAAGCTGGAAACCTGGCTGATCGACCGTCGTCTGGCCCAATTGCGGGCCGAGGGCGTGGAATTCCGGCCTAACAGCCATGTCGGTGTCGAGATTCCAGCCCGTAGTTTGCTGGCGGAATTCGATGCCGTAGCCCTGACCGGTGGATCTGAACAGCCACGCGATCTGACGGCGCCAGGCCGTGACTTGACCGGCATCCATTTCGCGATGGATTTCCTGGCCCAGCAAAACCGCCGGGTGGCGGGTCAGAAAATCGTCGATGCCGACATCCTGGCGACTGACAAGGATGTGATCGTCATCGGCGGCGGTGACACCGGGTCCGACTGTGTGGGCACCTCGATCCGCCAAGGCGCGCGGTCGGTGACTCAGTTGGAAATCATGCCCAAGCCGCCGGTCCATGAGAATAAGTTGTTAACCTGGCCGGATTGGCCGCTGAAGTTGCGCACCTCAAGTTCTCATGAAGAAGGCTGCGAACGTGATTGGTCGGTGGCCACCAAACAGTTTATTGGCCAGGACGGTCAAGTCACGGCGCTGCAACTGGTCCGGTTGGCATGGCGCGATGACAAAGGTCGCCAAGTGATGGCGGAAGTGCCTGGCAGTGAATTTGAACTCAAGGCGGGTCTGGTCTTGCTGGCGATGGGCTTTGTCCATCCGGTGCATGAGGGCCTGTTGCGGGATTTGGGAGTCGCGCTTGATGAACGTGGTAACGTCGCCGCCAGCACCACTGATTACCAGACATCCGTTAACAAGGTTTTTGCCGCTGGTGATATGCGGCGCGGTCAATCGCTGGTGGTTTGGGCCATCCGCGAAGGACGGCAATGCGCCCGTGCGGTGGATGAATATTTGATGGGAAATTCAGAGTTGCCGACCTGATGGCGGCAAGGCGCAAGATTCGGCACTTTACTTGCGCCTTGCGATCAGCAATCCGTTGACAACGAGGTGGCGATCATGAATTGGCTGGAAGTATGTGAACACCCGGACTTGCAAGATTTACCCTTCAAGATCGAGCTTGACGAGACCGGAAAGATCATCATGTCGCCAACCAAGGTCTATCATTCTGTTTATCAAGGTGAAATTATCCGTTTGCTCTTCTCGCTCTCCAAGACGGGAAAGGCGCTAGCGGAATGCGCGATTGCGACCCGACTGGGCACCAAAGTGGCCGATGTGGCCTGGGCGTCTTCGGAGCGACTGAAAACGATTTGGTCGGAAGTGGAATGTTCGGTCGCTCCCGAATTATGTGTCGAGGTGCTGTCCTCTACCAACACTGAGGCTGAAATGCGTACCAAGCGCCAATTGTATTTTGAGAAAGGCGCGCGCGAGGTCTGGATTTGCAATACCGATGGCCGGCTGACATTCTTCAATTCAGAGAACGAATTGCCTCGCTCGATGCTGTTTCCAGATTTTCCGGAGCGAATCGCACCTTAGCCCATTTCAGCGGATTAGAGAGCGGACTCGCGGCACTTGCACTGGCTAAGGAACTGCTCTCCATCCAGCGCATAGAGCGCATCAAGCAGCGCAACTTGCAGGCTTCCCGGCCCTTTCGACCGTTCCGCCGCAATCTCCCCGGCGACGCCAAATACCGCCAACCCCGCTACCGTTGCCATGAAGGCATCCGGTTCTATCGCCAGAAATGCCCCGATAACAGCAGTTGCCGAACAACCCAAGCCCGTGACCCGCGCCATCAGCGGATGGCCGTTATGCAGTTCGATGAGCTGCGTCCCGTCAGTTACAAAATCCACCGCCCCGGTGATGGCGATCACTGCCCCGGTGCTGATCGCCAGCCGCCGCGCGGCCGCCAGCGCCGCTTCCGAACCGTGCAGACTATCGACTCCCCTGCCCTGCCCAGGCTGTGACTGCTCCGCCAAGGTCAGAATTTCCGAGCCGTTACCACGTATCACAGTCGGTTTCAGCGCCACCAATGCGCCCGCAGCCGACCGTCGATAGGGCGTTGCGCCCACGCCTACCGGATCAAGAATCCACGGTATGCCCTTAGTCCGTGCCTTGATGGCGGCCAGCTTGGCAGCCGCCATCTGTTCCGAATACAGCGTGCCGATGTTGACCACTAGCGCCCGACTGAGCGCAACAAAATCCTCCACCTCATCGCTGGAATGCACCATCGCCGGTGACGCGCCCAGTGCCAGCAAAGCGTTGGCGGTATTGTTCATCACCACGAAGTTGGTGATGTTATGCACCAGCGGTTGCCGCTCGCGCACAGTAATCAAAAGCCTAAAGATACCCTCCGCTGTCAAGCTCATGCCCATTTCAGCCGTCGAAAATCGGGTTATGTTGTTCGGCCACTCGAACGAAGGTGGTGCGCTTGGTCAGCTCCTTCAACTGGGCCGCGCCGACGTAAGTGCAGGCAGATCGCAGCCCGCCGAGAAGATCTTTGATCGTCTCCACCACCGGCCCACGATAGGGTACGGTGACAGTTTTACCTTCCGAAGCGCGGTATTCAGCGACGCCCCCGCTGTATTTCTCCATCGCGGTGCTGGAACTCATTCCATAAAACTGCACAAACGGTTGGCCATCCCGCTCCAGGATCTCCCCACCCCCTTCATCATGTCCCGCCAGCATCCCGCCCAGCATCACGAAATCGGCACCGGCGCCGAACGCCTTCGCCACATCGCCGGCGCAGGTACAACCGCCATCCGAAATGATCTGGCCAGATAATCCATGGGCAGCATCGGCGCATTCGATGATCGCTGACAACTGCGGGTAGCCGACCCCGGTCTTGACCCGTGTGGTGCAGACGGAACCGGGACCGATGCCCACCTTGACGATATCCGCGCCCGATAGCAGCAACTGCTCGACCATCTCACCGGTCACTACGTTGCCCGCCATGATGATTTTGTCAGGGAAACGCTGCCGTACTTTGGCGATTTGCTCGACGAAATATTCAGAATAGCCGTTCGCTACATCCATGCAGATGAACGACAGGTCGGGCTGACGCAGCAGAATCTGACCAAGTTTGGCCAGATCACTCTCAAGAATGCCGGTGCTGACCGCGACGTGTTCCAGCCAATCTCTATCCGGCAATGAGCCAATAAAGGTGTCCCATTCTTCCGGCGGGTAGTGCTTGCGCATCGCCGTGAAGAGGCCCTCTGCCGCCAAGGCGGTTGTCATCGCAAAGGTGCCCACATTGTCCATATTGGCCGCCATGATCGGGATACCGGTCCAAGTCCGTCCGCTATGGCGGAATTTGAACGTCCGTTCCAAACTCACCTGTGACCGGCTGCTCAACGTCGATCGCTTGGGCCGAATCAGCACATCCTTAAAGCCCAATTTTAGATCGGCTTCAATGCGCATCAAACTCGCCCGTACAGTGTCAGCAAATGCCGATAATGACCGGCCAAATCCGGCTTAACCTGATCCCAACGGAACCGCCACCGCCAGTTGCCTTTCGCCACGCCAGGCTGATTCATACGATCCGCCCCACCGAGTGCCAGCACATCTTGCATCGGCACCACCGCCAACTGGGCCACTGAAGCGAATGCGGCTCGCACCAGCGACTCCGGCATCTGCTTCGGGCTACTTCCCAAATAGTCAAAGATGTGATTGCGGGTTCGTTCGTCGACCTCCTCCAACCAGCCCAGGGTGGTATTATTATCGTGGGTGCCGGTGTAAATGACTGAATTGACTGTGTGATTGTGCGGTAGATACAGATTTTCCGCATCGCCGCCAAAAGCGAAATGCAGCACTTTCATACCGGGTAAGCCGTGTTTTTCACGGAGAGCATCGACCGCTGGGGTGATGATTCCCAAATCCTCGGCTACCAGCGGCAAGTGCCCGAACTCCGCACGCAGCGCCTGGAACAGCTCATCACCTGGCGCTTTTCGCCATTGCCCCGACACGGCGGTTTTGGCGGTGGCCGGGATTTCCCAGTACGATTCCAACCCCCGAAAGTGATCGATCCGCAGCAGATCAAACTGAGTCAATTGTGTGCGAATGCGCTCCTTCCACCACTGAAACCCATCGGCGCGCATCGCCTCCCAGGCATAATGCGGATTACCCCATAACTGGCCGGTGGCTGAAAAATAATCGGGCGGCACCCCGGCCACCACCTCTGGATTGCCTTGACTATCCAGTAAAAAGCAGTCGCGCCGCGCCCACACGTCAGCGCTATCGTAGCCGACGAACAGCGGGATATCGCCAAAAATTAGAATGCCGTGCTGGTTCGCATACTGCTTGAGCGCCGCCCATTGCCGGTAAAATAAAAATTGCTCGAACTGGCATTGTGCGATGGTGTCGCCAAATTGCCGCCGGATCGCGGCCAGCGCATTTGAATGTCGGTCGCGCAACTCGCGTGGCCAATCAAACCATGCCGTTTGCTTGTGGGCTGCACGGATCGCTTGAAACAGCGCGTAATCGTCCAACCAGCGTTGTCGTTGAGCTAAAAAATCGTTGTACTCACCCCGATTTCCGGCGTTTTGAAAACCGTGGCGGGCTTCGATCAAGCGCCGTTGCCTATAGGACCAGCCGTCCTCGCCGGCTTGCGGCCCACCATCCGGCTGTAGCCAACCGGCCTCAAGCAGTGGTTCCAGAGCGATGAGCCGGGGATTGCCCGCGTGAACCGACTGCGCCGAATAGGGCGACAGATCATCGTGGGGCGGTGCCAGCGGCAACGTCTGCCAGACGGTAAAACCGCAAGCCGCCATGAACTCCACGAAGCGATAAGCTTCCGGGCCGAAATCACCATTTTCGTAACCACCGGGAAGCGAGGTGGGATGCAGCAATAATCCTGCACGTCGCCTTTCTGCTGCCGAGCCTTGGCTCATGGGGGAGAACTCCTCAAAATTAGCTGGGTTGTTATTTTCTGGTTGTCAGCGAATCCGTGCAGACTCTTGGCCTAGCATTTCGCGGGTGATCAACACCACGCCTTTTTCGGTCCGGTAAAAACGCCGGGCGTCCTCTTGGGGATTATCGCCCACCACCGTGCCGGGTGGAATGACACAGGCACGATCAATGATCACTTTGTCGAGTTGGCAATAGCGGCCGATATCGACGCCGGGCAACACGACTGCATCTCGCAGCCGAACATAGGAATGTACCTGCACGCCGGGGAACAAGACCGAGTGGTTGACACAGCCGCCGGAAATGATGCAACCATCCGCCACCAGGGAATCCACGGCCATGCCCCGACGCCCCTCGTCGTCGAAGACGAATTTGGCAGGAGGCAACTGCTCTTGATAAGTCCAGATCGGCCAATGCTCATCGTACAGGTTCAATTCGGGATCGACGCCCGCCAATTCCATGTTAGCCTCCCAAAACGCATCCACGGTCCCAACATCGCGCCAATAGCTTTGTGCCTTGGTTTGCACATCACAGAATGGATACGTGATGACCCGATGCCGGCCAATCAATTTCGGTAATACATCCTTGCCGAAATCATGGCCGGATGCCACCGTTTCCGCGTCTTCGATCAAGCGTTCGAATAAGAATTGCCTGTTGAACACGTAAATACCCATCGACGCGAGCGTCATATTCTCCCGTCCCGGCAAGGTTTCCGGGTGATCGGGCTTTTCGGTAAACCGGATGACCTCCTTATCTGGCGTCACCGTCAGCACACCAAATTCCCGCGCGCGCTCCTGTGGGACTTCGACGCTGCCGATGGTTACATCCGCCTTACTTTCCACATGCAGGGCCAGCATCGGCCCATAGTCCATCTTATAAATATGATCGCCTGCCAGAATGAGCACGAATTCGGGTTCGTGGGTACGGATAATATCTAAGTTTTGATAAACCGCATCGGCGGTTCCCCGATACCAAGAGGTTTCATCGATGCGTTGCTGGGCAGGTAACAGTTCTACAAACTCGCCGAATTCACCGCGTAGAAACCCCCAGCCGCGCTGAACGTGCTGAATCAAGGAATGGGCTTTATATTGGGTCAACACACAAACTCGGCGGATACCTGAGTTGAGGCAATTGGAGAGTGGAAAATCGATGATCCGATATTTTCCACCGAAAGGCGTTGCCGGTTTGGCACGCCACAAGGTCAATTGCTTAAGCCGGCTACCCCTTCCCCCTGCGAGAATCAGAGCAAGCGTTTTTCGGGTCAGGCGACTGACGAAACGTGAGGTGATGGCTGCACTCATGCGTTTATTATCCCTCTCTGCTATGATTTCTCAGATTTAGGTTCGTAGTGTGAGCGGCTCGGATAAGGGATAGTGCCTCTGTTGTCCCCATCGGGCGCCTGGCAGATTCACGGGCAGTCTGGGAGGCAGGCTATTGTTGCCCGTAATCGGTCAGCTAGGCGAGACTCTTCGATGATTGGAGTGATGGGCTTTTTTGATGACGCACCCTGACTCTGGCAACGATAGCGTAAATGACATCGGCGATGAAACCGCCATTGATGCCGTTTTATTGGGTGAAGGTCGCCATCCTAACCCTTTTGCGGTACTCGGCCGGCATGGTGATGGTCAATATGCCATCGTGCGAGCCTTTTGGCCGGGTGCCCGCCAAATCCTGCTGGTTGACACCGCTGAACCGTTGCGGCAGTTGCCAGGGACCGACCTTTTCCAATGGCGTGGCCTAGCCACGGCGTTGCCCCTGCACTATCGGCTCCGCTGGACGGATGGCAATGGCCGAGAATTCACCGCGCGTGACCCTTACAGCTTTCCTCCGCTATTAAGTCTGTACGACTTACATTTGTTCAATGAGGGTCGCCATTTGCACGCCTATCGGGTGTTAGGCGCGCATCCACGTTTGGTGGAAGGTGTTTCCGGCGTTCTCTTTGCGGTCTGGGCACCTAACGCTGAGCGGGTCAGCGTCATTGGTGATTTCAATTATTGGGATGGCCGCTATCACCCCCTGCGCCGCCGTGGGCATGTCTGGGAATTGTTTGTGCCAGGCATCACCGCTGGGGTGCGCTATCAGTTCGAAATACGTGCCCGCGAGACGGGTGAGCTGTTTCGTAAGAGTGACCCTTATGGCCGCCACTTCGAGCGCCGCCCGGCAGTCAGTTCAATCGTAGTGGATAACACAGCCTACTCGTGGCGTGACGATCAGTGGATGAAGCGCCGCCGCCAGAGTGGCTCCAATACCCCACTGGCTGTTTACGAAGTTCATCTAGGTTCATGGCTGCGAGATAGCCGTGGCGATTACCTCTCTTATCGTGACTTGGCCCAACGCTTGGTGGCTTATGTCGTCTCATTGGGATTTACCCATATTGAGCTGATGCCGATCACTGAACATCCGCTGGATGCCTCGTGGGGCTATCAGACCACCGGTTATTTTGCGCCGACCAGCCGGTATGGTTCGGTGAACGATTTCCGCTGGTTTGTAGATTATTGCCACCAAGCCGGAATTGGGGTGATTTTGGATTGGGTTCCCGGTCATTTTCCCAAGGATGGGCACAGCTTGGCTCGCTTCGATGGCACATATCTTTATGAGTGTGAAGACCCTACACGGCGGGAGCACCGGACTTGGGGTACGTTGATCTTTAATTATAGCCGCACTCAAGTAAAAAATTTTTTATTGGCTAGTGCATGTTTTTGGTTGGAAGAATGCCACTTAGACGGGTTGCGCGTCGATGCAGTCTCTTCAATGCTGTATTTGGATTATGCACGCGAGTCTGGCGAATGGGCGCCGAATCTTTTCGGGGGCAATGAGAATTTGGAGGCTGTCGCCTTTTTGCGTGAACTGAACGAAATCGTTCATCGTCGTTATCCGGGCGTGCTGATGATAGCCGAGGAATCCACTGCATGGCCTTTGGTAACCCGCCCCTCCTGGATGGGTGGTTTAGGGTTTGGCATGAAATGGAACATGGGCTGGATGCACGATACCTTAGAGTATCTTATGCTTGATCCCGCCCTACGCCGTCACCACCAAGAGCTGCTGACGTTTGGCTTGCTTTATGCGTTTAATGAAAACTTCATGCTACCGTTATCGCATGATGAGGTGGTTCACGGGAAAGGATCGCTGTTTGCCAAAATGCCGGGAGACCGCAAGCAGCGTTTTGCGAATCTGCGACTCCTCTATCTCTACATGTGGACCTATCCAGGGAAAAAATTTTTGTTTATGGGTGATGAATTAGCCCAGGAACAGGAGTGGGATTTTGCTGGATCTCTTGAGTGGGAGTTGCTCGCTCAGCCTGAATATCGGGGTATTTGGTCACTTATCCAGGATTTAAACCACCTTTACCGTTCTCTGTCGAGCTTATACGCTCATGAATTTTCTCAAGATGGCTTCGAGTGGTTGGATTGCCAGGATGGTAGTCAATCAGTGGTTGTTTACCTCCGTCGTGATGGTGCCCACCTGGCCGTCGTCATTTTTAATTTTGCAGCCACTGCGCGAGCTGCCTATGCGGTGGGTGTACCGCTACCGGGAATATATCGGGAAATTTTGAACTCCGATGCAAGTCGATATGGTGGTACTGGTGCTACAAATGGCGCTGTGTGTGCTTTACCAGTCTTGAATATGAGCCAGCCTTATTCCCTTACAGTGGATTTGCCGCCGTTAACTGGTATTGTCTTGCTTCCAGAGCAAGACTGATCTGCTGGTCATCTTCTGTGTAGTTTTCAATTAGAAGCTTTGGTAAGGCTGTCATTGGATAATTGGCCGGTTTTACTGATTGGAGGCTTTCATGAAGTTGCAGCAACTGCGTTATTTGACGGCCATTGTCCGGAATAATCTTAATATTTCGGCGGCAGCCGATAGCCTTTATACCTCTCAGCCCGGTATTAGTAAGCAATTACGCTTGTTAGAGGAAGAACTGGGGGTTGAGTTATTCAGCCGTAATGGAAAACATCTGACTGAAGTGACCCCGATAGGCCATCAAATTATTCTGAAGGTGGAGAATATATTACGCGAGGTTAATAATATTCAGATATTGGCTGAGGAATACCGCGATGATCGGCGTGGTAGCTTATCTATTGCCACCACTCATACGCAGACTCGTTATGCTTTACCGCCGGTCATTAAGACGTTCCGCGAGCGTTATCCCGCGGTTACATTGCGCGTTCATCAAGGCTCACCCGCGCAGATCGCCGAGTTGGTTTTATCAGGTGAGGTCGATTTTGCGATTGCCACTGAATCCTTAGAATTGTTTGAGGATTTGGTGATGATGCCTTGTTATGTTTGGCAGCGTTGTGTTCTGGTTCCTGTTGAACATCCGCTGACTGCATTAGATCAACTCGCGCTACACGATATTGCTCAATATCCTCTTGTTACCTATGTTTTTAGCTTTACTGGGCGCTCTCAATTGGATGAAGCATTTCGTAGCCTACAGCTTAAGCCACTGGTGGCTTTTACCGCGACGGATGCGGATGTTATTAAGACGTATGTGCGATTAGGGATGGGTGTCGGGATTGTTGCTCGGATGGCTTATGATCCTCAGCAAGATCAGGATCTGGTGCAGTTGGATGCTAGCCATTTATTTCCGATGAATTTGACTAAAATCGGTTTTCGCCGTGGTACGTTTTTGCGTAATTACATGTATGACTTCATGCAGTTGTTCGCTGGACATTTGCAGCCTGAGCGAGTACGGGCTGCGGAACATTCGACGTCTGTTGAGGAGATTATGGCGTTGTTTGGGGATGTGGAATTGCCTGTCCGCTGAAAGTGATGTTTTTATTGAGATGATGATATAATAATGTCATTAAAGCCTTCTGGAGAGCTTGTGTCCACGTCATCGATCATTGCACTGCGAACCGAGCTGCTAGCGAGCTTCGAGGCCATGTTGCATCATTTGGATATTAGCTGCGCACGGATTCGTCAAGATAGCGCGCTATCGGCTTGGGTATCGCTGACAGAAGAAGAATTGGCCGACGCAACCGATATGCGCGCCAAGGCCCTGCAACTTTATCGCGCACTTTGGTATCAAGACAGCAGGGATGGCAGAGAGACGCTGACTTGTCCTGGCATCGTGGGCGTAAGTTCAGCCACCTTGGTCGCCGCGCAAGACTGCAATCTCGCCAAGGATACCTTCAAGGCGGCAGTCCTCGCCTTGAAGATACTAGAGCGGCGTGAAGCCAATGCCGTGCTTGAGGATTTACACCAACGGCAAGAAAACATTGCCGTAGCCCTGCGCCGCATGGGAGCGGCCCGCCTCAATCTAAAGCAGGCGTATCGGCATATCCCACTCCTGGAGCAGTTGCCTCTCAAAATCGGTTTCACCTGGTCAAAACAGGGTCGGGTTATTCAACGTACCAGTGTCGCTGCCGCCCGCCGTCTGTTGGAGCAGCGAGTCGAGACCCCCCAGATCCGTTTGGAATTGCAGCGGCTTCAGGAAATCCGGGACGATGAAATGCTCGCTCGTGTGCGCGGTGTATGCCCTCATCTCCGTGCCAATATCGTCTTTCCCGAAAATGTCGGTGATCGTCGGCGCCGGTTGATGCAAGCACCTTTACCGGTGTTGGTGCCGTTGCATCCTGGGGAATGCTTGCCTGATTTTGTCCCGGTTACCCCTGATCCCCCGGTCAGCTTACGGCTACGCCGGGCGGACGTAAAAATTGAAGATGAGCCTCTACTTCCCTCTGTGCGGGTCTATCGTTATCGAACTCCTTACAGGACCATGTAGGCCGCATATCAAAGATGATGATATAAAAAGATGGATCTCGTGTTCAAATACCATGCCTCAGCGCCGATAGGCATTCGATCCGCTATAGTTTTATTTCCACTTCAACAAAATCAGGAGAGTTAAACCATGTCATCGCGCGCTCGGGTATGGCCAGGCAAATCGTATCCGCTCGGTGCGGTTTGGGATGGTAAGGGTGTCAATTTCGCGCTCTTCTCCGCCCATGCCGAAAAGGTCGAATTATGCCTGTTCGATTCCTCGGGCCAGCGAGAGATTGAGCGGCTTACCCTGCATGAAAATACCGATCAGATTTGGCATGGCTATGTTCCTGGCCTGTGGCCGGGCGCACTCTATGGCTATCGGGTGTCCGGCCCTTATGAGCCACAACTCGGCCATCGCTTCAATCATCACAAGCTGCTGCTTGACCCCTACGCCAAACAATTCTACGGCGTGTTGCATTTGCGCGATGAGCACTGCGGCTATCAAGTCGGTCACTCCAACGCAGATTTGTCGTTCGATGCCCGTGACAATGCCCGTGAAATGCTGAAATGTGTGGTCGTTGACACCAGCTTCAATTGGGAAGGGGATCGCCTGCCCGAAATTCCCTGGTCCCAAACACTGATTTATGAAACCCATGTCCGTGGCTACACCATTCGCCACGAGGGCCTACCTCACCATTTGCGTGGCACCTTCGCTGGCTTTGCCCATCCCGAAATCATCAGCTACCTGCGCGCTTTGGGCATCACCTCCGTGGAGTTGATGCCGGTTCATGCCTTCGTCGATGACCGTTTCCTGACGGATCGGGGCCTGCGCAACTATTGGGGCTATAACACGCTGTGCTTTTTCGCACCGGAACCTCGTTATCTGAGCGGTGGCGATTTAGCCGAATTCAAAACCATGGTTAAACGCCTGCACGATGCCGGTATCGAAGTGCTGCTGGATGTGGTGTACAACCATACGGCTGAAGGCAACGAATTGGGGCCGACGCTCAGCTTCCGCGGTATCGATAACGCCTCCTACTATCGACTCCATCCCGGCAGCCGTCGCCATTACATCAACGACACCGGTTGCGGCAACACCCTCAACATCGCCCATCCACGGGTTTTGCAAATGGTGATGGATAGCCTGCGCTACTGGGTCAATGAAATGCATGTCGATGGTTTCCGCTTCGATCTGGCCGTCACCCTCGGCCGTGAGGAGTATGGTTATGACCGGCAGGGCGGATTCTTCGATGCCATTCGCCAAGACCCCGCCCTCGCGCGCGTCAAAGTCATCGCCGAACCCTGGGATATTGGCCCTGGCGGTTATCAGCTCGGCGGCTTTCCCGCCGGCACCGCCGAGTGGAACGACCGTTTCCGCGACACTACCCGCCGATTCTGGCGTGGTGACGATGCCATGCTGCCACGGCTGGCGCCCAATCTGTTAGCCTCCAGCGACTTGTTCGAGCATGATTGCCGACGCCCCTGGACCACCATCAACTATGTGGCCAGCCACGACGGCTTCACCCTCGCCGATCTGGTCAGCTACAACGACCGCCACAACGAGGCGAACGGGGAAAACAACCGCGACGGCCATCCATCGAACTTCAGCAATAACTATGGGATCGAGGGACCGACGAATGACTCGGCGATCCAGCAAATTCGCTTGCGTCAGCGCCGCAATATGCTGGCAACCCTGATCCTTGCGCAGGGAACGCCGATGCTGCTGGCCGGTGATGAATTCGGTCGCAGCCAGCGCGGCAACAACAATGCTTATTGTCAGGACAACGAGATCAACTGGATCGATTGGCGGCACATGCCTCCAGAGGAAGCGGAATTTCTCGATTTCATCCGCCGTCTGATCAACCTCCGTCGGGAGCATCCCGTTCTGCGCCGTTATACATTTCTGCACGGCAAGCAGATTTCAAAAACCACCGGTTTGCGGGACATTGAATGGATCAGTCCCGGCGGTGGTGCTTTGGCGGATCGTCACTGGCAAGAAGCGAAAGCCCGCTGCTTTGGGATGTTACTCGCCGGTGATGCGGGCGAGTACTTCACCCAAGACGGTCATCCAGAAATCGACGATACCTTACTTATCATCCTCAACGCCGGATCTAGTACCCTACCCTTCCGAATGCCCAGCGTCAGTGGCGCTCGGCACTGGCGTTGCTTGCTGGATACCGCGCGACCACGCCTGGCAGCCGGTGAGGTGCTAATCGACACCGGCGCCGATCTGCAAATGGAGAGCCAAGCGGTCATTGTCTTTGCCTTGGTGCGAGAGAGCGGCTCTTGACGCCCGCCTTTTGGTAATCGGTTATATAAATATCATTAAATAGTCCTTTTTCTTCTTTAGCCTTGGCTTTATAGTCGCGGCCTTGCCAGCAGCCGGCCGCGACCGCTTTGCCCACCGCCTATCGCCCAGAGTCCTCACCGTGCGTTTAACCCTGTTTTACCTTGTGAGCCTGCTGGCCATCTACGCACCGAGATCCGCCCCATGATGCCTCCTCAGCTAAGGCAACCGAGCGTGCTACCGGGCTTTGGCCTGACACTGGGGTTCACGGTCGCTTATCTCTGCCTCATCGTACTGATTCCGCTGGCAATGGCTTTTCTGGAAGCCTTTCAGTTGGGCTGGCGCGAATTTTGGAGCGTCGTCTCCGCTCCCCGAGTCATGGCTTCTTACCGGCTGACGTTCGGGGCCGCGTTACTGGCCGCCGCCATCAATACCGGTTTTGGCTTGATCGTCGCTTGGGTTCTGGTCCGTTATCACTTTCCCGGCAAGCGCCTGGTCGATGCCTTGGTTGACCTACCGTTTGCGCTACCGACCGCAGTCGCTGGCATTACCCTAACGACCCTCTACGCCGGGAACGGTTGGTTAGGCCAATTTCTCAAACCGCTCGGTATCAAGATCGCCTTCACCCCAACCGGAATCATCGTGGCGCTGGTCTTCATCAGCCTGCCGTTCGTGGTGCGCACCGTGCAACCGGTCCTGGAAGATTTGGAAGCTGAAGTTGAAGAAGCGGCGGCCAGTCTTGGCGCGGATCGCTGGCAAATTTTCCAGCGGGTCATCTTCCCAGCGATTCGACCGGCGCTGTTGACCGGCTTTACCCTCGCCTTCGCCCGCGCCATCGGCGAATACGGTTCCGTCATCTTTATTGCCGGCAACCTACCGATGGTTTCCGAAATCACTCCGCTGCTGATCGTCAGCAAGCTGGAGCAATACGACTACAAGGGCGCGGCGGCGGTTTCCGTAGTCATGCTGATACTCTCCTTTATCCTGTTACTCCTGATCAATCTGCTGCAACGCTGGAACCGATCACGGCAGGCTTGAAAATCGGACCTGAAAAATGCCATGAGTGGCCCCATCCACCAACACCACCGCACGGCCGCCAGTGAACCGCCCCTCATTCAAGGGCTGCTGGTCGGTGTCGCTCTGACCTTTCTGACTTTATTTCTCTTTGTGCCGCTGGTCGCCGTTTTCTATGAGGCCCTGCGCAAGGGTATGGGGGTTTATCTGGCAGCGATCACCGATCCGTATGCACTATCCGCGATTCGGCTGACCCTGCTAAGCGCCGTTTGTGCCGTTCCTTTGAACATGCTGTTCGGAGTGGCGGCGGCCTGGGCCATCACCAAGTTCGAATTTCGCGGCAAAAGCCTGCTGATCACCTTGATCGATTTACCGTTCGCGGTTTCGCCGGTCATTGCCGGCTTGATCTACGTGCTGCTGTTTGGGGCACACGGCTGGTTGGGACCTGCCCTGACACAGCACGATATCAAGATCATCTTCGCCGTCCCTGGCATCGTCCTGGCCACGGTGTTCGTTACCGTCCCTTTCATCGCCCGTGAACTGATTCCTCTAATGCAGGCACAGGGCACCGAGGAAGAGGAAGCGGCGCTGGTGCTCGGTGCCAGCGGCTGGACCACGTTTTGGCGCATCACCCTACCGAACATCAAATGGGGCTTGCTGTACGGGGTCGTGCTGTGCACCGCTCGCGCCATGGGCGAGTTCGGCGCGGTGTCGGTGGTCTCCGGCCATATTCGGGGTTTGACGAATACCCTGCCGCTACACATTGAAATTCTCTATAACGAATATCAGTTTGCCGCCGCTTTCGCGTGTGCGTCGCTGCTGACGCTGCTTGCCCTGGCGATCCTTGGGATCAAAACTTTCATCGAACGTTACACATTCTCACAACGGCGACCGCCAGCGGGCGGGGACACCCCATGAGCATCGACATTCGCGGGCTTTACAAACGGTTCGGTAATTTCACCGCGCTTGATCACATCGACCTGAAAATCCCCGCTGGCCAATTGGTGGCCTTGCTGGGACCATCGGGGTGTGGCAAAACGACGTTGTTGCGCATCATTGCTGGTTTGGAAACCGCTGACCAAGGCAGTATTTGGTTTGACGGTCAAGAAACCGGCAGCCGACACGTCCGTGAGCGGCGGGTTGGTTTCGTGTTTCAGCATTACGCCCTGTTTCAACACATGACGGTGTTCGAGAACATCGCGTTTGGTTTGCGGGTACGGCCGCGCAAACAACGACCGAGCGAAACGCAAATCCGCGCCAAGGTGCATGAGTTATTGGCACTGATCCAGTTGGAATGGCTGGCGGAGCGCTATCCCTCACAGCTCTCCGGTGGCCAGCGCCAGCGCATCGCGCTGGCCCGCGCACTGGCGGTCGAACCACAAGTCCTGCTGCTGGATGAACCCTTCGGTGCGCTCGACACCAAAGTGCGTAAAGAATTGCGCCGTTGGCTGCGGCGCTTGCATGATGAGATCCATGTCACCAGCGTATTTGTCACCCACGATCAGGAAGAAGCGCTGGAGGTATCCGACCAAATCGTGGTGATGAATCACGGGCGGATTGAGCAAATCGGCACACCGGAAGCCGTCTACGACACGCCGGCCACCCCCTTTGTCTACCAGTTTCTCGGCAACATTAATCTATTTCATGGTCGCGCCCATTCCGGGTGGGTGCGGCTGGGCGGTTTACGAGTACAGGCCCCCGAATATCAGGATGCCCAACATGCACCCGCCATGGCCTATGTCCGGCCACATGACATTGATCTGCTGCGCGAACCGGAGGATAGCGACAGCACTCTACCGGCGACAGTGAACCGGATTGCCATTCTCGGCTCCTTGGTCCGCCTGGAACTGCGGCAAACGTCCGATGGCGAAATCGCCGAAGTGGAAATGACGCGCGAGCGCTTTGCAGCCGACCCGCTGCAAATCGGCGATTTAGTGTTCGTCAAGCCCCGCCACCTGCGCGTATTTCTGCAAGAAGAGGCCGCAACCGAGGCATCGGTTCCGATGCACTGGCACGGCGACGGCGGCGGTATCTAGCGTTCCTACCCCCATCACCCCATGAACCTGCTTGATCAGATCGCCGAAGCGCGGATTCAAGCCGCTATCGACCAGGGTGAGTTACGCGATCTGCCAGGCCAAGGCAAACCGCTTCAGTTGGACGATGATTCGGCTATTCCCGAAGAGTTGCGCGTCGCTTACCGGATTTTGAAAAACGCCGGTTTTCTCCCCCGGAATTACAGTTGCGCAAAGAAATCCGCGGTGCCGAACAGTTGCTTGGGCAATTACCGGAGGGTGAACGGTGTCGCGCACGCGCACGGCTGGAATTGCTGCAATTACGCCTGGCCGCCAGCCGCCGTCAACCGATCAACCTGCTGCTGGAAGACCGTTACCGCGAGAGGTTGCTGGGGCGATTGAGCTGATGAGCACTTTGATGACTCCGGGCCATCGCTCCCTCACCAATCGCCCCAGTCATCTTCGGCCTCGTCGCCGCTGCTCTCGTCATAGAGCAATAACACCCGCTCCGGGGCAAATTCGCCAAGCTTAACGGTGGTTTCCCGAGGCACCAGCGGAAAATCGTATTGGCTACGATCTCCGCGCACAATCCCGATCCGACCCATCGCCAGTGCTTTGCGTTGGGCTGGAGTCACCCGAACGGAACGGATGAAGCGGCCATCCTGAAAATTGTAGGGCAACTCGGCAGCCGGATCGTTCAGCCGGTGGCCGTCGATCAACTGGCGAGCGCGGGCGGCTTGTTCGCGGCGGTGCTTCTCCGCTTCGCGTTTAAGATTCAATTGCCGATCTTGCTCACGCTTGCGAGCCGCTTCGACCTCAGCCTTCCGGCGGGCTTCCGCCTGTCGCGCTGCCTCTTCGGCACTGAGCGCCTTATTCTTTTTCGTTTCATGCTCACGCTTGCGGGTTTCGGATTCAAGATTTTTAGCTTTATCCGACGGCACCAGCCCTGCTTTCAGCAACTCATCGCGCAACGACATGCTTCCCCACCTCGCCTCAGTACAGGATGCGGATTCGAATAGTGCCGGCCACCTGGCTCAGCCGTTCTTTGAGCCATCGTGTTTCGACCCGCCCGGCGGTATCAACATCCATCACCACATAGCCGATCCGGGGATTGGTCTGTAAATATTGGCTGGCCACATTGATGCTCAGTTCCGAAAAAATAGCGTTTAACTCCGATAACACACCCGGTTGATTGCGATGGATGTGCAACAGGCGATGTTTGCCGGGATGTTCCGGCAAAGCTACTTCCGGGAAATTGACCGAACTCAGGGTAGAACCGTTGTTGCTGTATTTAATCAGCTTACTCGCCACTTCCAGGCCAATATTTTGCTGCGCTTCCTCGGTGCTGCCGCCCACATGTGGGGTCAGCAGCACATTGTCGAAGCGGCGCAACGGGGAAATAAATTCCTCGTCATTACCTTTTGGCTCAGCCGGAAATACATCCAGCGCGGCACCTGCCAGGTGCTTCGAATCCAGCGCCGCCACCAGGGCATCAATATCGACCACCGTACCGCGCGCGGCGTTGATTAAGTGGCTACCCGGCTTCATGCGCGCCAATTGCTCGGCACCGATCATCTGATAAGTCTGCGGGGTTTCTGGTACATGCAACGTCACAACATCAGCGATTTCCAGCAGTGAATCCAGCGAGGGCAGCACCTTCGCATTGCCCAGGGCTAGCTTGGTCTCAATATCGTAATACACCACCTGCATCCCCAATCCCTCGGCCAACAAGCCAACTTGGGTGCCGATATGGCCATAGCCAACGATGCCGAGGCATTTGCCCCGCACCTCATGCGAGCCGGTCGCAGTCTTAACCCAGCCGCCCCGCCGCACCGCCGCACTGCGTTGCGGAATACCGCGCAACAGTAAAATAATTTCTGCCAGAACCAGCTCGGCCACACTGCGGGTATTGGAGAACGGGGCATTAAACACCGGAATACCCCGATCCTGCGCGGCGGCCAAATCCACTTGATTCGTGCCGATACAGAAGCAGCCAACGCCCATCAGGCGGGGGGCGTGTTCGAACACGTTGGCGGTGAGCTGGCTAGCGGAGCGGATACCAACGATATAGGCATCGTGGATCGCATCCAGCAGCCGCGCTTCGGGCAAGGCTTTGGGGTGCGATTCGATGGCGCTGTAACCGTCCGCCTCGAAAGCCGCTGCGGCACTGGGGTGGATGCCTTCCAGCAGCAGAATTTTGATCCTGCTCTTATCGAGTGAGGTCTTGCTCATGGGTAGGTCCAATTCGCCAATGATAGAATGAGAGCCGTTATTATCTCTCCGGCCGGAGCCGGCAACCATCCTTTTTCCTGCGAAGCCACCACGCCGATGACCATGCACAGCTCTAGCGAGACCACAGCCCTTCTCGACGGCATCCGGGCCTTTATCGAACCGGCATCTCTGCGCACCGATGCGGACAGCGCCCTGCTGTATGGCCGTGACTGGACCCGGCTGTATCAGCCGAACCCGCTGGCCGTTGTGCTGCCAGGCACCATTGAACAGGTCCGGCAACTGGTCTGCTACGCCAATGACCACCGCCTGGCGTTGGTGCCCTCCGGTGGTCGTACCGGTTTAAGCGGTGCCGCCGTCGCTTCGCATGGTGAACTCGTCGTTTCCCTGGAGCGGATGAACCGGATTCTGGATTTCGATGCGGTGGATCGCAGCGTCACTTGCCAGGCAGGCACGGTCACCGAGGCTTTACAGAATTTCGCCCGTGAGCAGGGCTTGTCCTATCCGGTCGATTTCGCCTCCCGCGGCTCCAGCCACATCGGCGGTAACATCGCCACCAACGCTGGTGGCATCAAGGTGGTGCGGTACGGGCTGACCCGCGATTGGGTGACAGGCTTAAAGGTTGTTACTGGACGGGGCGATTTGCTCGATCTCAACCGGGGGCTGATCAAAAATGCCAGCGGTTATGATTTGCGCCATCTGTTCATCGGCAGCGAAGGCACCCTGGGCATCATCGTCGAAGCCACTCTGAAGCTCACTCGACCTCTGCACGAACCGAACGTGATGGTGCTAGGCGTACCCGATCTGAACGGCCTGATGGCCATCTACGGTGTGTTGCGCGGTGCATTGGAACTGAGTGCCTTTGAGTTTTTCTCGGAACTAGCGCTGCGTCATGTTCTGAAGAAAGGCTTACATCGCCCCTTCGAGACCGCAACCCCCTATTACGTATTGACCGAGTTCGAAAACCCCGCTGGTCGGTTTACCGATCAGGCCCTGCAACTGTTCGAGCACTGCACCGAACAGGGTTGGCTGGTTGATGGGGTTATCAGCCAGAGCGAGCAACAGGCGAAAGAGTTGTGGCGGTTGCGAGAAGATATTAGCGAATCGATTGCTGAGCATCAGCCTTACAAGAATGATATTTCAGTGCGGATTTCTCGCGTTCCGGCGCTGCTTGAAGAAATCGATCATCTGCTGGCGCGGGAGTACCCGAATTTCGAGGTACTGTGGTATGGCCATATCGGTGATGGCAACCTGCACATCAATATCCTCAAACCCGCCGAAATGGCTACGGCGACCTTTGCCGAAAACTGCGGAGCCGTTAGTGAACATCTGTTTGCTACTCTACAACGCCACGGTGGCAGTATTTCCGCTGAGCACGGCGTCGGCCTGACCAAAAAGCCCTATCTGCATTACACCCGTGATGCGACTGAAGTTGGCTATCTGCGAGCGCTCAAGCAGGTTTTTGATCCGAATGGGATTATGAATCCGGGGAAGATTTTTGATTGAACAGGACGTTGGCCCGTCCACCATACCTGATCAAATTGGCTCATGCCTCAACAGAGCCTCATAGCCTGTTGGTCACACCATAAAGATAGTGGTCGTGGTGCGTCGCCAAATCTTCGGGCAGTTCCGGATTGACAGGAAACCGACGCCCTAGCGCTGCCAAACGGGCCAAGGTTGGACGTTCCATGACCGTCCGCCGAGCTTGAATCCTGATTTCAACTTCACAATCATCCGGTAGATCCACTGCTTCGGTTGGGCGAAAAACCCCATTTTCATAAATCGCATGAAGAGTTTGCATGGCACAACCTTCACAAATTGAACATGATTGAGAAGTGTATCATCAGCCGGCAGGACGGGCACAGCCCGCCATCTTTAATGCCGTCAGATGAATGATGAAGGTGGGCAGTGCCCACCCTACCCGGCTTGACGACCTTATCAAGTCGCACTTCAAAAATTCATCCGGTGCTGCCGATTTGACTTTTCACGCTTAAGCCTGAATAATTTCGCGCCAATTTTAGCTCTCGCTCGGAAGGTAAACCCATGCTTAAAACACAATCCCCCACCCCTTAAGCCTTCCGGCGATTCGGAAGGCACAGTTGTCTTCCAAGCCTGCTTCCTCCTCTTCGGCAAACCCTGGATGACAACCTCATCCAGGGTTTTTGCATTGGGAAGCTGGATTTTTATGTGATTACCATGAGCAACAGATGTTATGCCTATTAAACGAATCATCACCAAGGCCAAGGTACCGGTCAAAATCTATACCGACGATGTAGACCCGCAGGCGATGACCCAGTTGGTCAACATCGCCCAACTGCCGTTTATCCACAGCCACGTTGCCGCAATGCCGGATGTGCATGTCGGCATCGGGGCCACCGTGGGTGCGGTCATCCCGACCAAGGGTGCCATCATTCCGGCGGCGGTCGGCGTCGATATCGGCTGCGGCATGAACGCGGTGCGCTTGAGCCTAAAAGCCGGCCAATTACCGGACAACTTGAAGCCCGTGAGGGCCGCCATCGAAGCGGCGGTACCGGTCGGTTTCGCCATGCACACCGATAAACCCGGCGTTCCCGCTTCGACCGTTCGCGCCCTGGATGGCGGGCTGGACCGTATCGTCGGTAAGCATCCCGGTATTCTCAAGATGCAAAAACACGTCGAGCGGATTTGGGCGCAACAGCTCGGTACACTCGGTGGTGGTAATCACTTCATCGAACTGTGTCTGGATGAAAACCAGGACGTATGGGTGATGCTGCACTCCGGTAGCCGAGGCATCGGCAACATTATCGGTCGTTACTTCATCGATCTGGCGCGCAAGGACATGGGGAAGCACCTCGCCAACCTGCCCGACCGCGATCTCGCCTATTTGCAAGAAGGTGCGGAACACTTCGATGATTACGTGGCAGCGGTGAGTTGGGCGCAAGATTACGCGATGACCAATCGCCGCGAGATGATGCGGTTGATCCTGGAGGCGTTGGGGCGGCAATTACCGCCGTTCACGCTCACCAGGGAAGCCATCAACTGCCATCACAACTACGTGGCAGTGGAGCGGCATTTCGAAGAAACCGTGTTTGTCACCCGCAAAGGGGCGATCCGGGCTGGAGAAGGCGAGTTGGGTATCATCCCCGGCAGCATGGGCGCGAAATCCTACATCGTGCGTGGCAAGGGTGAGCCGCAATCGTTTTGCTCTTGCTCACACGGTGCCGGTCGGCGGTTAAGCCGAGGCAAGGCCAAGAAAACCTTCGCCCCCCAGGATTTGATCGCCCAAACCGCCGGTGTGGAATGCCGCAAGGATGCGGGGGTGCTTGACGAAATTCCCGGCGCTTACAAGGATATTGATGAGGTGATGGCCCACCAGGCTGATCTGGTCGAGGTGGTCCATACCCTAAAACAGGTGGTCTGCGTGAAAGGCTGATTCAAGCTAAGCAGACAATAACCCCCTCGCGCCAAGAGGGCAGCGAGGGGGTTTCAGGAGATTTGCAAGATGAACCGACGACGGAATCCAGTCGCCGCCGCACCGATTCTGCGCAAAGGCGGCGCCCACCAAAAACCCAAAACGGCGGAACGGGTCAAGGCCCGACTCCAGGTCAAACAGGAAGCCGCCACCTGGCAGGCTTCTTCCACCCGGTGCCGGCAGGAGCCGGTGCCGGCCTACTGAGCACGGCGCTTACCACCCTACCAGCGCAGCAAGACCCAAGCTGGAATCAACAGCCCATCTTGTAAGCGGTTATAGCGAGTCTCCAGGCTACCGTCCCCATCCGTATCCACCAGATAGTACGGAATTCCCTTGGTTGGCACGACCTTAATCATGTAAAGGATTCCCCCAGCCCGGTATTCCTCAATGCTGCTCCGGTCACCACGCTGGCGGATCGTCACTTCCGGGACTGGTTGATTGTAGCCCTGACGAGCACCGGGTGACCCATCGGGAATGGGTTCCAAGCCGGCAGGTTCGGTAGTTTCCTGCGCCAGACTCACGCTTGCTAACAGCAATAGCGGCAATAACACCCGCAAACGCATGATAATTCCTTGAAAAGAGTTGGCAGAACGATGACCGAGTACAGCCGCAATGGTGTGCTCATCTCAATCATTTCCCGGTTGAGGCGATTTGTCCAGTCAGAGAGCATCTGGTTGCGATGACGTTTCCACCAGGTTGGCGATGGCCTGGGCCGCTTGCTGATCGGCATCGCGGCGCAACGCAAGATGCAACGCTGTAAACTCCGCCATCAGCATCTGCCGGGCACCGACATCGTTCAAAGCATGCAAGACCGCCGGCCCCAGCGCCATCACCGTGGCCGCTTCTTGAAAAAACTCCGGCACCAGCTCCTTACCCGCCAGCAGATTGGGTAGTGAAAAGTGAGCCACGGTCACCAAACGGCGGGCGAGCCATGCCGTTAGCGGTGCAACCTGATACGCCACCACCATCGGCCGCTTCAATAGCATCGCTTCCAACGTAGCGGTACCTGACGCCAGCAACACCGCATCAGCCGCCGCCATCACCTCACGCGCGCGTCCCCGTACCACAGTCAGTGGTAGAGCTGGCGCGCGCTCAGCCTGCAAATGAGTCAAAAACTCATAGAGTTGCGGCGTAGCCGCTGGCAGCAAAAAGGACAGATCAGGTCGTTGAACCGCCAGCCAGCGCGCGGTATCCAAAAATAAGGTGCCCAAGCGCTTCACCTCCCCCAGCCGGCTACCGGGCAGTAAGGCGACAATAAGGCCAGCGGTGGCACACCCAACGTCCAACGACCGCCGTGCCGCCGCTGGATCGGATTGCAACGGAATCAAATCAGCTAAGGGATGGCCGACATAACTCACCGGAATAGCGTGCTTTTCGTAGAAGGTGGCTTCAAATGGCAGTAGCGTCAGCACCAGGTTTGCGGCACGGGCGATTTTATGCACCCGCCACGGCCGCCACGCCCATACCGAAGGGCTGACATAATGGACGGTCGGGATACCGCGAGCGCGCAGCCGCTGTTCCAAACCCAGATTGAAATCCGGTGCGTCGATACCAATGAAGACATCCGGCGGATCGGCGCTGTACTGTTGATAAAGCTGCTGCCGAATTTTAGATAATTCAGGCAGATGGCGCAGCACCTCCACCAACCCCATCACCGCCAATCGTTCCAGCGGAACCCAGGTGTACAGTCCCTGCTCCACCATGCCAGCACCACCAATCCCGCTGAAGCGCGCGTGTGGATAGCGCTGTTTCAAGGCGGCGATGAGGCCGCTACCTAACAAGTCGCCCGACGGTTCGCCCGCGACCAGAGCGATGTGCATGATAGATGCAGAGTTAACGGACAATGCCGTTGCGGGACGGCGCCACCAGGAAATCGGCCAAAATACTCAATCCCGGCCAATCCACTGCCATCTCCCGAACTTTCTCAACCGCTTCCTCCAGCCGCAGATTAGCCCGATAAATGGCCTTGTAAGCCCGCCGAATCGCTTGAATTTCCTCATCGGAAAAATTGCGGCGCCGCAAGCCCTCGGCATTGATACCGTAAGGTTCAGCGCGGTAACCGGCCACCGTGACATAAGGCGGTACATCACGGTTTACCCCACAGGCGAAACCACAAAAGCTGTGGACGCCCAGGCGAGTAAATTGATACACCAAGGCAAATCCCCCCAACACCACATCATCGGCAATATGGACATGCCCGGCCAATGACGCGCCATTGGCGAAAATGGTCCGGTTACCCACCACGCAATCATGGGCGATATGGACATAGGCCATGATCCAGTTATCATCGCCCAGACAGGTTAAACCAGCATCTTGTGCCGTGCCGCGATTGATGGTGACAAATTCGCGGATGGTGTTGCGGTCGCCGATTTCCAAGCGCGTTGGCTCGCCCCCGTATTTTTTGTCTTGCGGCATTTCGCCAAGAGAGGCAAATTGAAAAATCCGGTTGTCACAACCAATCCGGGTCGGCCCTTGGATCACGACATGAGGGCCAATCCAGGTTCCGGCGCCGATTTCCACACCCGGCCCGATCACCGAAAACGGCCCCACGGTCACATCCGGCGCCAGTTGGGCAGCCGGATCGACCACGGCGCGCGGATCAATCACAGGTCGATTTCCCGCTTGGCACACATCAAATCTGCCGAGGCGGCCAACTGACCGTCAACCTTGGCTTCACAGATAAATTTGCCAATCCCGCGCTTGATGCGATCCAGCCGCACTTCCAGGATCAACTGATCGCCCGGTTCGACCGGCCGCTTGAAGCGGGTATTATCGACGCCGACCAGGTAATACATGGAATGATGGTCGGGTCGCTCTCCTTCGCTCTTGAACGCCAGTACCCCGGTAGCCTGAGCCAACGCCTCGACGATTAGGACACCCGGCATGATCGGCCGCTGCGGAAAGTGACCCAAAAAATAGGGTTCGTTGAAACTGACATTTTTAAGACCAGTCAAGGAGCGCCCCGGATCAAGCGCCAAAACCCGATCAATCAACAGGAATGGATAACGGTGGGGCAGATATTCCAGTATTTCCTTGATGTCCATCGTTTCCAAAGCGTAATCCCCTCTCAAATAGAGCCGTCTTGGTTGATTTTTTTTTCCAGAATTGCCAGCCGGCGGAATAGCTCATCCAGCCGGCGCAAACGAGCGCTGATCTTGTTCCATAGCCGGTTCGGCTCCACAGCCAGACCCGACGAATAAGTACCCGGCTCAGTGATCGATTGGGTGACCAACGACATTCCGGTCACCTGGACACCATCGGTGATCTCAAGATGACCCGCGATGCCGACGCCACCACCCAACATGCAATGGCGGCCAATACGGGCACTGCCAGCAATGCCGACACAGCCAGCCAAGGCACTGTGGGCGCCGATTCGCACGTTGTGGGCAACCTGAATCTGGTTATCCAGCTTTACCCCATCTTCAATCACGGTATCCTCTAAAGCACCGCGATCAATCGTGGTATTGGCGCCGATTTCCACATCATCGCCGATCAACACGCTACCCAACTGCGGAATTTTCAGCCAGCGACCGCCAGTATCAAGCGCCAGGCCAAAGCCATCGCTGCCGATCACCGCACCCGGATGCGCCAGGACGCGCTGGCCTAATCTCACCCGGTGGCAGAGCGTCACCCGCGCAACCAGTCGGCTGTGTGTGCCAATTTCAGCACGCTCACCGACGACACAATGCGGGCCGAGATACACACCGGCTCCGATCACCGCATCAGCTTCCACCACACAGTAAGGGCCAATCCAGGCATCGGGAGCCACCTGAGCGCTCGGGTCGATCCAGGCCGTGGGATGGATACCCGGCCTAACCTGGCAAAGCGGCTCGAACAAAGCGGCTACCCGCGCGTAAGCCACTTGCGGGTTAGCCGCTACCACCGCCGGTGCCGGACAATCCACAGCATCCTCGGTGGACAAGATCACCGCCGATGCTTGGGTGTCCGATAAGAACGGGCGGTAACGGGGATGGGTCATAAAGCTGAGCTGCCCCGGTTCCGCTCGGTGCAGAGGAGCTACCCCGATGATGACCGTCGCGGCATCGCATCCTTGCAAACGGGCGCTCGCTACGGCGGCGATCTCGCCCAGCGTGACCATAATCGCCTTTATTTGCTGGTCAAGCGCTTAAGCACTTTTTCAGTGACATCCACTTGTGGGCTGGCGTACAACGCCGCACCATCATTGACGACCAGATCAAACCCCTCTTCCTTGGCGACATTGTTGATGACTTCCAAAACCTGCTTCTGAAATTTACCCAACTCCTCGTTGCGGCGCAGGTTGAAATCTTCGCGGAACTCATCTCCCGTCCGCTTCAGCTCCCGCGCCTGATTGCGGATATCACTCTCCAAGCTGCGCCGCTGGCTATCACCCATCACCGCGCCATCCTTGGACAATTTCTCTTCTTGCCGCCGCAGGGATTTTTGGGCTTCGACCAGCGCCTTCTGCCGTGGGGCAAATTCCTGCTCGAGCCGCTTGCTGGCAGCCTCGGCTTGTGGCGCGCTTTGCAAGATCTTAGCGATACTTACAAAACCGATCTTGACCTCGGCAGCCTGCACCACCGAAAACGGTGCGGCCAGAGCGGCCGCGATCAACCATGTCTTAAAAAGCTTCAATTTACCTACCTCCACGGACGAAACTGCAAACAAACTACCGGAAACGATCTCACAAGACCGCCATTAATTGAACGGTATACCGAAAGAAAACTGGAAATATTCCTTTTTATCGCCGGATTTTGCGTTAAGCGGCGCAGCGACACTGAGCACGATAGGCCCAAACGGAGACACCCAAATGCCGGCTAAGCCGGCCGAGTAGCGCAATTCGCTGACATCAAAGGCATCAACGCTCCCAAAGACATTACCGATATCGAAAAAGGTCGCCACACGGACATTTTCTGCCTTCTCGATGAACGGGACCGGCAAGATGAATTGCGTACTCGCCACCGTCTTGAATACGCCGCCACTCGGTTCATCATTGCTGTAGCGCGGCCCCAAGGTATTGGCCTTATAACCACGTACCGAGCGCAAGCCACCCGCGTAGAAATTCTCGAAGAAAGGCACACCGTCAGTGTTACCGTAACCATCGCCGTACCCAATCTCACCGCCCACTGACCAAGTCAACCAACGAGTGAAGGGGAAATAAACGATGCCCCGATAATTCAACTTATAGTACTCAGCCGTGCTGCCCGGCAAGGCGATTTCAGCCGCAACCTGGCTCAAACCACCGCTAGTCGGGAACAGTGCCCGGTCGCGGGTATCATGCGCCCAACTCGCATCCAATTTGAATTGGTCGTAGCTATCGCCGTTGCGCGCAAGATAATCAAGGATTTCAGTGGGCGTATCTTTAGTGGTATCAATCCAGATATGCTCATAGCCGGGGCTTAAGCGCAGGGTATCGAATTCGTTGAGTGGGAATCCAAAAGTGACCTGGCCACCGAAGACATTTTGAATGTAATTGGCCGTATTCAACTTGGAGCTTTCGATATCCCGGTAGTACAGGCGGAACCCAAGACTAACGCCGTCCAGCGTATAATAAGGATTGTTGAAGGAAATGTTGTAGTTTTGGCCGATGTCGCTGTTGTTGAAGACGATACCCAACTGATTGCCGGTTCCCAAAAAGTTGTTCTGGGTAAGGCTGGCATTGAGCAACAAGCCCGATTCCTGGCCGTAACCAATGCCAAACATCAAACTGTTGGAGGAGCGTTCAACAATCGTGTAGTTCACGTCTACCTGATCGTTAGTCCCCGGCACGGCGGGCATTTCGACGTTGACGCTTTCCAGATAATCCAAGCGTTGCAGACGGGTCTTGGAGCGGTCGAGATCCTTGGTTGAGACCCAGCCACCTTCCATTTGGCGCACTTCTCGCCTCAGCACTTCATCTTGTGTCTTGGTGTTACCCTGAAAATTGACGCGCCGCACATAAACCCGCTTGCCGGGATCGACGACAAACGTCAAGGCGACCTTTTTATGCTCATCGTCCACCTGCGGGACGGTGTTGATGTTGGCGAAAGAATAACCTTCCTCACCCAGGCGGTCGCCCATTTTCTTAGCGATCTCAGTCATTTTGGCACGAGAAAATGTCTCCCCCGCTTCCAAAGTGATGAGCTTGCGCAGATCTTCCTGCGGGACGACCCCAAACTCGCCCGCCAATTGGGCATTGTCCAGGATGTAAGGTTCACCCTCGCTGACGTTGATGGTGATGTAGACATCCTGCTTATCGGGGGTGATGGAGACTTGCGTCGATTCCACATTAAATTTCAGATAACCCCGATCTAGATAAAATGAACGCAAGGTTTCCAGGTCGGCCGCCAGTTTCTGCTTGGAATATTGGTCATCCTTGGTGAAGAACGAAAACCAGCCACTCGTGGAGAGCTGGAGTTCCTTTAGCAACTGTTTGTCGCTGAATGCCTTGTTGCCGACAATGTTGATTCGGTTGATGCTGGCGACTTCACCTTCCGCGATATCGATGGTAATAGCCACCCGATTGCGCTCTAGCGCCTGCATCCCGCTTTTGATCCGTACACCGTAGCGACCTCGGCTGTAATATTGCTGGAGTAGCTCCTGCTCCACCTTGTCAAGCAAAGAACGATCAAATACCCGACCTTCCGCCAAGCCAACACCGGTTAATGCTTTTTTGAGATCATCCGTACTGATGTCTTTATTACCGGTGATTTTGACTTCGGCGATGGCCGGCCGCTCGGTGACGGTCACCACCAACACGTTGTCTCGGCGCTCCAGGTTCACATCGGCGAAAAAGCCGGTTTTGAACAGTGCACGGATCAGTTCCGGATAGTCCTTTTCGGACACGGTGGAACCTACCTGCACCGGCAGATAATTGAAAACCGTACCGGCAGAGATGCGTTGTAGGCCTTCGACCTGAATATCTTTAACCACAAAATCGGCGGCTTCCGCCCCAGAGACGGCAGCCGAGAACATGAGAAAAATCAGAAAATAACGATACGCTTTCATAAGCGAGCGGCCACTCCACGCGCCGGGGTTGGCGATCTCATCCCAGCAGACGGCTGAAATCATTGAACAAGGCAAGCCCCATCAGCAACAGCAACACGGCAATACCGACTTGTTGTCCCACATTTTGGATACCATCCGACAGCGGACTGCCTTTGATGAATTCAATCAGGTAATAAAGGACATGGCCCCCATCAAGCACCGGGACCGGTAACAGGTTGAGCACCCCTAAACTGAGACTGACCAACGCCAGCATTGAAATAAAGGCAATGCCGCCCGCGCTTGCGGCCTGGCCCGCAACCTGAGCAATCGTCAGCGGGCCACTGATATTATCCAGAGACGCTTTGCCCACTAACATGCGGCCCAGCACACGCAAGGTCAACAGCGACATATCCCACGTTTTCTCAAACGCCGCGCCCAGCGCTGCCAACGGCCCGTAACGTACCACGACCTGTAAGTCACGGGCCAGATCCTCCGGTATATGGGCGAGAGCACCGATAAAGCCGACCGCTTGTGCAGCACCATGACTGCTTTGCTTAACGGCGGGCGTAATCTCTAAGACCTGCTCGCTGCCGTCGCGCTCAATGCGAATTTTGAAGGTCTGCCCTGGGCGCCGCTCAACGATACTGCGCCAGTGACCCCAGTCGGTAATCGGCTCACCTTCGGCGGCGAGAAGATGATCACCGGCTTGCAAGCCCGCTTGCTCGGCCGCGCTGCCGGGCATGACCTGGCCAATCACGGCCGGTAAGATCGGTCGCAAGGGCACCAGCCCCACGCTCTCGAAAACCAGCGTCGAATCGGCCAATTCGGGTGCATCGCGAACATCCAGTGTGCGGATTTTTCCGAGGCGCCGATCCAGGCCACCGGCAGCGGCCTCACAACCCATCTCGCAATCGGGCAATACCTCAACCCGAATCACGTCTTCCGCCATGGCCCGATCCACCAAAGCCAGCAAGACCGCGCTCAATGTCGGGGTCGGCTGGCCATCAATTGAAATGATCTGATCGCCCTTTTGAAATCCACCGGCGGCGGCCAGCGAAGCGGGTTTTGGCTGGTCTAAAACCGGCTTGGTGCCGGGGACTCCGACCATGAACATTGCGGTATAGGCAAGCACGGCAAACGCCAAATTGAACAACGGTCCAGCCAAAACGATAGCGATACGGGTACTCACCGGCTTGCGGTTGAAAGCGAACGGCAATTCCTCAGACCGCACCTCACCTTCGCGTTCGTCCAGCATCTTCACGTAGCCGCCCAGTGGTAAGGCGGCGATCACATATTCCACGCCATCCCTGCCGTACCGCTGCCAGAGAGGGCGACCGAAGCCGACGGAAAATCGCAACACCTTGACACCTAAGCGACGCGCTACCCAGAAATGACCGAACTCATGGACGGTGATCAACAACCCTAACGTGACCGCGAACGCCAATACCGAAATGAGCGAATCGATCATCTAAGCCCCTCCCGCCCGCGCCGCGATCCACTCGCAAGCCACTGAGCGTGCCAGGGCATCGTCTGCCAAAATCTGCTGCAAGGTATCTGCCGCATGGCCGGTAACACGGGCCAATACCTGTTCGACAGCGACGGCGATCTCGGTAAAGCGGAGTTTCCCCTCAAGAAAGGCTTGCACAGCCACTTCGTTGGCTGCGTTGAGGATCGTCGGTGCGGTCCCGCCGACCGCTAACGCCGCGAAGGCCAACCGTAAACAGGGGAACTGTGTAAAATCAGGCGCTTGGAAATCCAGGCGACCCAAACGCGCAAAATCCAGAAACGCCACCCCCGACGCCAAGCGGCGTGGCCACGCCAAGGCGTGAGCAATGGGGGTACGCATGTCGGGATTACCCAGTTGCGCCAACACGGAACCGTCCTCGTATTCCACCATGGAGTGAATGATGCTTTGCGGATGAATCACGACCTCAATCTGCTCCGGTGCAGCGCCGAACAACCAATGGGCTTCGATGACTTCCAGTCCTTTGTTCATCATGGTCGCGGAATCGACGGAAATCTTCCGGCCCATACTCCAATTCGGATGGGCACACGCCTGCTCCGGGGTCACATCCGCCAATCGCTCCGGGGCGGTCAACCGAAACGGTCCACCGGAACCGGTTAGCAGAATCCGGCGGATTCCTGCTTTACCGAGACCATCGGTTGCAAACCCTGACGGTAGACATTGGAAAATGGCATTGTGTTCACTGTCGATAGGCAACAACTCTGCGCCATGCTCCCGCACCGCCGCCATGAACAGCGGCCCAGCCATCACCAGCGCTTCCTTATTGGCCAGCAACACCCGCTTACGGGCGCGCGCCGCCGCCAGCGTGGGCAATAAGCCAGCCGCACCGACGATGGCTGCCATCACATAATCCGTTGCGGGCAAGGACGCAACCCGCTCCAGACCGGCCAATCCCGCCAGCACCTCCACGGGTCGCCCCACCGCTTGCAAGCGATCTCGCAACCGGTCGGCCGCCATAGCATCGGCCATCACCGCATAAAGAGGATTGTGGCTCAAGCACTGCGCGAAGAGGGCCTCATCATTACGGTTGGCAGTCAAAGCAATGACCCGAAACCGGCTATCGTGACGCCCGATGACATCCAGCGTACTGGCGCCGACCGATCCGGTCGAGCCTAGAATAGTCAGGCCGATAGGCTCGTTCATCCACGCAGCCCGTAGAGGCCCAACAAAAACACCGGCACGGCGGCAGTCAGACTATCCACTCGATCAAGCACGCCACCATGGCCAGGCAACAGCGAACCGCTGTCTTTCAAGCCGCGCTGACGTTTCAACATGCTCTCGAACAAATCACCCGCGATGGAGAAGCCGACGGTGACCATGGAAAGGACGACAAACCCAAGCCAAGGCACACGCACCTCAAGCACCGCCGCCCCGATCAGCGCAAAGGCCAACGCCGCCAGGGCAGCGCCCCAGACCCCTTCCCAGGTCTTACCCGGACTGATACTGAGCGCGAGCTTGCGCTGCCCCCAGCGCCGACCGGCAAAATACGCACCGCTATCGGCCACCCAGATCAAAAACAACAAAAACAGCACATAGCCGGCCCCAAACTCGCTACGCAACACCAACAGACCTGCCCAGGGCGCTACCAGTGCGACCAAACCCGCAATTGCAATCATAACGGTGGGGTCGCGTCGGTCTGGAGAATCTGTGTAACGCCACATCCAGAGCAAGGCGAGACACCAGCACACCACAATCGCGAGTAACAGACCCGTGACCCAGCCCGCACTACCCAGCAGCGGCCAAATCAGCAGAATAAGAACCAAGACGGCGGTGCAATACAGCGCCCGCTCGCGGCTGTGCTCGAAGCCAGCCAGCAGCGCCCACTCCCACGCAGCAGGCAAAATGATCGCCAGTAACGCCACGCCAAACCACGCGACCGGCACTTTCACCACGACCCAGACCACAATCAACGCCAGAACGACTGCGGTGATGACCCGTTGTTTAAGCATCGTCTTGCCGCGCCGTCTGCTCGTTGGTTAAACCGAAGCGCCGCTGCCGTCCCGCAAAGGCCGCGCACGCGGTCTCAAGATCATCGACATCGAAATCCGGCCACAAGCGGTCGGTGAAATACAGCTCGGTATAGGCCATTTGCCAGAGCAGGAAATTGCTGATCCGCAATTCGCCCGCTGTACGGATGAATAAATCCGGCTCCGGCACATCCGCCAAACAAACGAAGCGCTGCAATAATTCGGGAGTGATGTCAGCGGGTTGCAAACGGCCGGCTGCAACCTCCTCGGTGGCGCGCCGTGCCGCCTGGGCGATATCCCAACGACCGCCATAATTGGCGGCGATCACCAGGGTCAGACCGGTGTTAGCAGCAGTTCGGCGCTGGGCTTTGGCGATGTAATCTTGCAAGGTAGCTGAAAAAGCGTTGGGATCGCCGATGAAACGCAAGCGGATGTTGGCATTGTCCAACCGGCGAATCTCGGCACGCAACGTGGTCAGGAACAGGCTCATCAAAACCTCGATTTCCCGACGCGGCCGGCCCCAGTTTTCGCTGCTGAAGGCGAACAAGGTCAGCACTTCGATCCCGCGCTCACTGCACGCCTGCACGACCCGCCGTACAGCTTTGGCGCCTTCCCGATGGCCAGCCGTGCGCGGCAGAGATTGCCGTTGCGCCCAACGCCCGTTGCCGTCCATAACGATGGCCACATGGCGAGGCCAACAGTCCCGCGCGGTCACCTCGGAGCGTTCAGCCGACATCAGACCCTAGCCTCGCCCAGTCATTCATCACAGCAAGCGGCGACGCGAGTGCTCAGATTTCCATCAGCTCGGCTTCCTTAGCCGCTAACACCTTCTCCACCTCTTGAATGTGGTGATCAGTGAGTTTTTGTACTTCATCCTGGGTCTGCCGTTCCGCATCCTCACTGATCTTCTTATCTTTCAGCAGTGCCTTGAGCTGATTATTGGCATCCCGGCGGATATTGCGGATGGCCACCTTGGCGCCTTCTCCCTCATGTCGGACGATCTTGACCAGATCGCGGCGGCGCTCTTCGGTCAGCGGGGGCAATGGCACCCGAATGGTCGTGCCAGCCGAGGACGGATTGAGGCCCAGATCAGACTTGAGAATCGCCTTCTCGATAGGCCCAATCAGGTTTTTCTCCCAGGGAGTTACCAGCAGCGTGCGGGCATCCACCACCCCAACCGAGGCGACCTGATTGAGCGGCACATCCGAACCGTAATAACTCACCGTCACATGATCCAGCAGGCTTGCGTGCGCCCGCCCCGTGCGCAGCTTGGTCAATTCCTGCTTTAAGCTATCAACACTTTTTGCCATCCGGCCAGTGGCTTCTTTTTTGAGGTCGTCGATCATGTCATCCCCGTGACTACAGTACCTATGGCCTCGCCACAGACGACCCGGACCAGATCACCGTGGCGGTTGATGTTAAAAACTTTCAGCGGCATCGCGTGCTCGCGGCACAGGACAATGGCGGTAGCGTCCATCACCTGAAGCTTGCGCGCTAAAACCTCGTCGTAACTGAGTTGCCCATAGCGAACCGCCGTCGGGTCCTTGTTGGGATCAGCGGAATAAACCCCGTCTACCTTAGTGGCCTTGAGCATCACCTCGGCACTGATCTCAATCGCCCGCAAGCTGGCGGCGGAGTCTGTGGTGAAAAACGGATTGCCAGTACCCGCTGCAAAAATCACCACTCGGCCTTTCTCCAAATGGCGGATGGCACGCCGACGGATGTAATCCTCGCACACCTGATTCACCCGCACGGCCGACATGACGCGCGTGAATACGCCGACCCGTTCCAGGGTATCCTGCATCGCCAGCGAATTCATCACCGTGGCGAGCATCCCCATGTGATCAGCGGTCACCCGATCCATGCCGGCCTTGGCCAATCCTTCACCACGAAACAGATTACCACCACCGATGACCATGCCGACTTCGACACCGAGTTGGCGCAATTCTCCAATCTCGCCGGCGATGCGCGCGAGTACTCCGGTATCAATGCCGTATTCGCCCTCCCCCATCAGTGCTTCACCACTCAGCTTGAGGAGAATCCGCTTGTACATGGGCCTGGCATCTTGGATCGGCATCGGCACAACCTGAAAGGTCGAAAATAGGCGGATTTTACTGCATTAACCAGCAAAGCAGGAGAAGATCGGCGCCAGGGCAGCAGCACCGATCTGTTGATTTAATCGCCGCGTACCTGCGCCATCACCTCGGCGGCAAAATTGTCGGCCTTCTTCTCGATACCCTCGCCCAGCTCGAAACGCTCGAAGCGGACAATCTTGGCCTGGTGGGAACCCAGAAGTTCCTCCACGCTCTGGTCGGGGTTTTTGACGAACGCCTGGCCCAGCAACGTGATCGACTCTAGATATTTCCGCAGTTTGCCTTCAACGATCTTGCCGACGATTTTCTCAATGACGTGAGCCGGCTTATCCTTGGCCTCTTCTGTGGCTTGGGCGGCATAAATCTCTTTTTCCTTAGCGATCAGGCCAGCCGGTACCTGCTCCGCGCTGACGCACAGCGGCCGGCTGGCAGCGATATGCATTGCGATGTCCTTGGCCAGTTCTGCATCGCCACCGTCCAATTCCACCAGCACGCCGATACGAGTACCGTGCAGGTAGCAGCCTAAAACCCCTTTGTCGCTGGCGAAACGGGCAACCCGGCGGACGTTGATGTTCTCGCCGATTTTGGCAATGCAGTCGCGCCGATTACGCTCGACGCTTTGGCCATCAGCCATAGGCGCAGCGAGCAAAGCATCCAGATCAGCCACGTCGTGGGTCAGCGCCGTTTGCGTCACGGCATCGACGAAGGTGCGAAAATCATCATTCTTGGTGACGAAATCGGTTTCACAATTGATCTCGGCCATCGCCGCCACGCCAGGCGTCTGTTTAATCGCGATCAAGCCCTCAGCAGCGACCCGACTCGCCTTCTTGTCGGCCTTGGCCTGGCCGGCCTTGCGCATCAGCTCAACCGCCGCTTCGATATCACCGCCCGTTTCTTGCAGCGCTCTCTTGCACTCCATCATCCCCGAACCGGTGCGTTCGCGCAGTTCCTTAACGAGTGCCGCCGTAATGTCCGCCATACTTAAATACCTCTACCAAAACCGAAACAAAATAGAACCGAATCGATGAAACCGCGCTGAACAACCCGCTACTGAAAAGGCGAGAGTGCTCAAAACCCGCGAGGATTATGAGCAACCCTGGCCGTAGCGCTCAGGCGCCGTCTTCAGCAGGCGCGGGATCTTCGGGAATTTCGACAAATTCTTCCTCGGCACTGCGACCTGAGGTCATTACAGCACGGCCTTCGAGCGCGGCCTCGGCCACGCCGCCGACATAGAGTTGAATCGCGCGGATGGCGTCATCGTTGCCGGGGATCACATAGTTCACCCCGTCAGGGGAGTTGTTGCTATCGACCACGCCAAGCACGGGAATTCCCAGCTTGTTGGCCTCCTGAACCGCGATTCGCTCGTGGCCGACATCGATCACGAATAAAGCATCCGGTAAGCTGGCCATATCCTTAATGCCGCCCAAGCTGCGCTCCAGTTTGTCCATTTCGCGCCGCAAACCGATGACTTCTTTCTTGGCCAAGCGATCAAAAGTGCCGTCCTGCGCCATCAGCTCCAGTTCTTTGAGCCGTTTGATCGACTGACGGACGGTTTTGAAATTGGTCAACATCCCGCCGAGCCAGCGGTGATTGACATAAGGCATTCCAGCACAGATGGCGGCTTCGGCGGTTGGCTCACGGGCGGAGCGCTTGGTCCCCACCAAGAGCACCTTGCCACCTTTCGAGACGATCTTGCCGACGTAATTGAGGGCATCAAGATAAAGTGGCAGCGTTTTTTCCAGGTTGATGATATGGATTTTGCTGCGCGCCCCGAAAATATACGGGGCCATCTTAGGATTCCAGTAGCGGGTCTGATGGCCGAAATGAACGCCGGCCTCCAGCATCTGGCGCATAGAAATAGTCGCCATGATTGAAGTTTCTCCAACAGATTTAGGGTTAAGCCTCCATCCGCCCCGGGGGGCAACCGCATACGGGCACCCGGCCACCCGTGCCGGCGGATGTGCGAAGTCACTCACGATCATCGAATTAAATCGAACGAAGGTTTGCCATTAAGGCGGGCGCTTTATAACATGGATTGTTTGGGAACACCAATTGAACCGCCACCCGGCAGGCACGGTCCCAATCCGCAACATCGTTTACAAGCCCCACATTTTTATCAGGCGACTTTCCACAGCAGATCGAAATCCAATGTTTCAAAGATCCCCGCAAAAACCGAAGAGCATCACCCGCAAAACCGCTGAAGAGATCGAAAAAATGCGGGTGGCCGGCCGATTGGCGGCCGAGGTGCTGGATATGATCGGCCCTCATGTCGTGGAAGGCGTCACGACTGAAGAGCTGGATCAGCTTTGTCATGATTTCATCGTCAACGTGCAAGAGGCGATTCCGGCGCCGTTGAATTACCGTGGTTTCCCTAAATCGATCTGTACCTCAGTCAATCATGTAGTCTGTCATGGCATTCCAGGGCCAAAGAAGCTGAAAAAAGGCGATGTGGTCAACCTCGACATCACCGTGATCAAGGACGGCTTTCACGGTGATACCAGCCGCATGTTCCAGATAGGTACCCCATCGGTTGCCGCCCAGCGCGTGACCCGCATCGCCTACGAATGCCTGTGCATCGGGGTGCAGATGGTGCGGCCCGGCATCCGTCTCGGCGATATTGGCCATGCCATCCAAAAATATGCCGAGTCCCACCATTGCTCGGTGGTACGCGAATATTGTGGTCACGGCATCGGCCGGGATTTCCACGAGGAGCCGCAAGTATTGCACTATGGCGAACCCGGCGTGGGAGTCGAGCTATTTCCCGGCATGACCTTTACCATCGAACCGATGATTAATGCCGGCAAGCGCCACGTCAAACTGTTATCCGACGGTTGGACCGTCGTGACCAAGGACCACTCCCTCTCGGCCCAGTGGGAACACACCGTCCTGGTCACGGAGACCAGCCACGAGATTCTCACGCTGAGTCCTGGCACCACGCTCTAGGCTGGCCCTTATCCCCTTTTCGGAGAAACGATCATGGCCGCATCATCGGATATCGCGCCGCCACCGACTCACTCTGTCGCTGCGCCCGCGCCCATCCAACTCTTGCGCCATTTCGCCGATTGGAGTGAAACCGACGTCTTCGATGTGCCTGCTTTTGCGCGCGAGTTGGCCGAGAACCCCAACCGACTCTCCACGTTCCGCAGAGCACTGCAACAAGGCGATGCAGCCCTGAAAGCTGCCTTCCAGGAAGAGATTCCCGCTCATCAGCTCGTCCCAGCTCGTGCCTGCTTGATGGATGCTTTGCTAAAAGGCATCTGGCAACACCACGTTGCGCAGACAGCAGCCGATCTCGCCTTGATCGCGGTGGGCGGCTACGGCCGTGGTGAACTCCATCCAGGATCGGATATCGACATCATGATCCTGCTAGCACCCAGCGCCCTTGATGTCCACCGTGCCAGCATGGAAAGCTTTCTGACTTTTCTCTGGGATATTGGCCTGGACGTGGGCCACAGTGTGCGCACCGTCGAAGATTGCGCGCGCGAGGGTGCTGCCGATATTACGGTGGCAACCAGTTTGATGGAAGCTCGGCTACTGACCGGCTCGGCGAACCTATTGGAGCAAATGCGGGCGATTACCGGCCCTGACCGTATTTGGCCGGATAGCGCGTTTTTTGAAGCCAAACAACACGAACGGTGGAGTCGTTGCCACAAATATAATGAAACCGCCTTCACCCTTGAACCCAACATCAAGGACAGCCCAGGCGGCCTGCGGGATCTGCATATGATCGGCTGGGTCGCCAAGCGCCATTTCGGTGCTGGGACTTTGCACGAATTAGTCGATCATGCTTTCCTGAGCCAGAGCGAATATGATGAATTAATCGAATGCCGCAACTTTCTTTGGCAGGTGCGCTTCGCCCTCCACATCCTTACAGGGCGCCGCGAAGATCAACTCTTATTCGATCACCAACGGCGCATCGCACAGCAATTCGGCTACCAGGATCAAGAGCAAAATCTGGCCGTCGAACAGTTCATGCAACGCTATTATCGCACCGTCAATACCCTCTCACAGTTGAACGAAATGCTGCTTCAACTGTTCGCGGAAGCCATCCTATCAGCCGACGACCCCGACGAACCCCAGCCGATCAATCGCCGCTTCCAGGCCCGTCGGGGTTATCTTGAAGTCATTCGGCCGAATATCTTTCTCCGTTATCCGTTTGCCTTGCTGGAAATTTTCCAGGTTCTACAACAATACCCCGACCTCAAAGGTATCCGCGCCAGCACGATCCGGCTCATCCGTGACCATCGGCTTTTGATTGACGATAAATTCCGCAACGATGTCCGCACCCGCAGTTTGTTTATGGAAATTCTGCGCGAGCCTTACGGTGTGACGCAGCAATTACGGTTGATGAATGCCTACGGGGTGTTACCCGCTTATCTGCCCGAATTTGGCCATATCAACGGCCGTATGCAGTACGATCTGTTTCACGCCTATACCGTCGATCAGCACATTCTGTTCGTAGTGCGTAACCTGCGGCGGTTTTTCCTGCCGCAATACGCTCACGAGTTGCCCAATTGCAGCGCGATCATGGACCGCCTACCCAAACCGGAATTGCTCTATATCGCGGGCCTGTATCACGATATTGCCAAAGGGCGGGGTGGCGATCATTCCGAACTCGGTGCCTGGGATGCCGTGCGATTTTGCCGCCAGCACAGTTTGAGTTCGTTTGACACTCGGTTGGTGGCATGGCTGGTACGGCATCACCTCACCTTATCGCTGACCGCGCAGAAAAAAGACATCTACGATCCTGAAGTCATCAACGACTTTGCCCGTTTGATGGGCGATCAGATGCATTTGGACTATCTGTATCTGCTGACCGTTGCCGACATTCGCGCCACCAATCCGAAACTGTGGAACACCTGGCGCAATTCACTGTTATGGCAACTGTATCAATCGACCCGTCGCGCGCTGCGCCAGGGTTTGGATAATCCCATCGATAAGGAAGGACGCATTCGGGAAGTGCAACTACAGGCTCGCCAACAACTGAGTCTCACCAAAATCGATGGCGAGCGCATCGATCAGGTCTGGGAGGGGTTCGGCGACGATTATTTCCTGCGCCATTCGGTCGATGAAATTACTTGGCACACCCGCGCGATTCTGAAAAAAAAGCATGATCCACGCCCGTTGGTGATGTCTCGCGATGATCCAAGCCGGGGCGGCACAGAGATTTTCATTTATACCCGCGATCAGGACAATCTGTTCGCACTGATTACCTCCATTCTCGACCAACTGGGGCTGACGATTCTTGATGCCCGCATCATCACGGGCCACAGTGGTTACACCCTGGACAGTTTCACCGTTCTGGAAGATTCAGGAGCACCGCTTCAGGAACGGAGCCGGACCAAGGAAATCATCACCACCCTCCTGCACCATCTCCAGCAGCCGGATGCTGTGCCGCTGCGCCCCAGTCGCCATATATCACGGATTCAAAAAGCCTTTCAGATCGCAACCGTCGTGTCGTTCCGCGAGGATTTTGCCAATAGTCGCACCATGGTGGAATTGGTGTCTTGGGATCGGCCGGGCTTGCTCTGTCGGGTCGGGCAAGCGTTTATGGACTGCGGGGTGCAACTGCACAACGCCAAGATTGCCACCATTGGCGCGCGGGCGGAGGATATTTTCTTCGTTACCGACCGGGAAAATCGCATTCTCAACGATTCAAAAAAATATGCCGAGCTGCGCGAGGCGCTGGTCGAGCAACTGGACTCCGAGAATCCCTAACGCTTGGGTGCCTGGATACTTGTGATGACAACGCCTGCATTTAACCTCTCCGGCCTGCCTGCCTATAGCACCCTAGATCTAGGGCGTATCGAAGCAAACAATGAGCAATTGCTGACTGAAAATCGAGCCGAAATTGAGCGTTTGCTGGCTGCCAACACGATCTATAGTTGGGATAATTTGCTTGGGCCGCTGGAGGAATTGGAAGACCGTCTACATAAAATGTGGTCTCCAATCAGCCATTTGCATTCGGTACTCGATTCTGAGCAGTTACGAGCGGCTTACAACGCCTGCCTACCTAAGCGCAGCGCCTACTTTACGGATCTGGGTCAACACGAGGGCCTGTACCGGGCGTATCAACAAATCGCCGATGGAGCCGAGTATTCCCGTCTCGATTCCGCACAGCGCAAGATTATCGCAAACGCCCTGCGCGATTTTCGCCTATCGGGCATCGCTCTACCCCCTGTACAGCAAGGACGCTACAAGGCTATCCAGCAAGAGTTGACACAACTGAATGCGAAGTTTGCCGAAAATGTGTTGGACGCGACCCAAGGCTGGACTAAACACCTAACCGATGAAGCGCAACTGGCCGGGTTGCCGGAATCGGCGCGGGCGCTCGCTCGGCAGACTGCCCATCAACGGGGCTTGGAAGGTTGGCTGCTGACGTTGGAGTTACCGTCCTATCTGCCAGCGATGAATTACGCCGATGAGCGCGAGCTGCGGCGCGAACTGTATTGGGCGTATTGCACCCGCGCCTCCGACCAAGGGCCTAATGCTGGCCGCTGGGATAATGGCCCCGTGTTGGAGCGTATCTTGGCGCTGCGGCACGAATTAGCGCAGTTGTTAGCATTTAAGGATTACAGCGAATACTCTCTTGCCACCAAAATGGCTAGCTCGCCTGATCAGGTCTTAAACTTCCTCGCCGATTTAGCCGACCGCGCCCGACCGCAAGCGCAACGCGAATTGGAGGAACTACGCGAGTTCGCCCGTCATCACTTCGGGATAGATGAGCTGGCAACCTGGGATATCGGTTACTACTCGGAAAAGCTGCGCCAGCACCGCTATCAACTGTCACAAGAAGAATTGCGACCTTACTTTCCGCTGAGCCGCGTCCTCCCCGGACTCTTCGCGGTCGTTGAACGGTTATTCGGTATCACAATCCGCCCGCTGAATGGCATTGACCTTTGGCATCCCGATGTGCGGACCTACGAAATCATTGATTCATCTGGCAATCCCCAGGGCTATTTCTACCTGGATCTTTATGCCCGCCCCAACAAACGCGGTGGCGCCTGGATGGACGGCTGTTTGGCGCGGCGGTTAATAGAGAATCGAGTACGACTGCCAGCGGCCTATCTGGTTTGTAACTTCACGCCGCCGGTGGGCAATGATCCGGCCTTGTTGACTCACAATGACGTGGTGACGATGTTCCATGAATTCGGCCATGGCTTGCATCATCTGCTGACCGAAGTCGATTATGCACCCGTCGCCGGAATTCACGGTGTGGAATGGGATGCAGTGGAATTGCCCAGCCAATTCTTGGAAAACTGGTGCTGGTCGCGCGAGGCGTTGGCCTTGCTATCTGGACATTACCAAACCGGTCACCCGTTAACGGAAGAACTGTATCAGCGGATGTTGGCCGCTAAAAACTTTCAGAGCGGGATCTTGATGGTTCGGCAACTGGAATTCGGCCTCTTCGATTTCCGGCTGCATCGCAACGACGATCCAGCCCAGAGCGGCCGCGTACAGCAGGTGCTGAACGAGGTCCGCCAACAGGTAGCAATCATCATTCCGCCGCCCTGGAACCGTTTTGCCAATGCGTTCACCCATATTTTTGCCGGCGGCTATGCGGCAGGCTATTACAGTTATAAATGGGCAGAGGTGTTATCAGCCGACGCATTTAGCGCGTTCGAGGAGAATGGTCTCTTTGATCGGCCGACAGGCACCCGTTTCCGGGAAGCCATTTTGGCGGTGGGTGGCTCGCGCCCCGCTCTAGACAGCTTTATCGCCTTCCGGGGACGTGAACCGCACATTGCACCTTTACTGCGGCTGAGCGGGATTGCGGCTTGAAGAATGCTGAATTCCGCCTTGGCATTAGCGTCCTGGCTGCGAGACTCCAGGGGCAGGATAGCGCCATACGTTTTTTATTTGCACCCAGCACAGAAATTCCGCTGCCTTCAAGATTCCAGCTTCCGCCGCAAATAACCGCCGCCAAACCGCCGCACATCCGTTGCCGACATCCCGGCCAGGCGCGCGGCCTCCAGCCCAGAATCGGCATCCTCGAAAACCTGGCAAAGCGATGCGTTGATACCCAGTCGGCGGGCGGCCTCCAAAAATAACGCTGGATCGGGTTTGGGTGGAAAACCGTCATCGGCCGTCAGTACGACGGTAAACAAATCGCTAAGGCCGGCAGCCCGCAAGGCCCGTTCGACATTAGGTCGATTGCTACCGGAAACCACAGCCATCGGCAACCGACCGGCATAGCGCCGAGCCAGCGTGGCCACCGGCTCCAAGGGCTTCGCCCGATCCAGCAGGGCGTGGGTCCGCCGTTCCTTGTCGGCTGTGAATCGTTCCACATCAAGAGAACAGCCAAATTCCGCGTTGTACAACGCAACAATCACATCGGTCGGCTTGCCGTTGTGCCGGACTAAAAAATCCAACGGGCACGACAAGTCCAACGCCCCGAACGTCTCTTGCCAAGCGGCGTAGTGCAAAGGCAAGGTATCGACCAGGGTCCCATCGCAATCGAAAATCAACCCTTGAACTCCCTCATCAACCGACAAAACCACAGCGGCCGGGTGTTCTATCACGGCTAGGCGCCTCCCTGGCGCGACGGTGGCAGATTGCCCGCTAGCGGTGCCGGCTTTTCTTCTTCTTGCGGCTCCTCAATCATTTCCAGCGACAACCCCGTACCGCTGGAGCGGCTAGCAGCCGGCGCTCCATCCGATAGCGTAATCCGCAAACGCAGATTATTGGCCGAATCGGCGTTCTTGATCGCCTCATCAAAGGTGATCTTGCCGGCTTTATGGAGCGCAAACAGCGCCTGATCGAATGTCTGCATACCGAGGCCTGTGGATTTTTCCATGATTTCCTTCAAGCCGCCCATCTCGCCACGCTTGATCAGCGTTTCGACCATCGGTGAATGCAGCAAAATCTCAATGGCCGCGACCCGCTTTCCGTCCACGGTCGGGATTAAGCGCTGTGAAACGAAGGCGCGTAAATTGCTCGACAGGTCCGTCAACAACTGCGGCCGCCGTTCCTCAGGGAAAAAGTTGATGATGCGATCCAGGGCTTGATTAGCGCTATTGGCGTGCAAGGTGGAAATGGCCAAGTGACCGGTTTCGGCGAAAGCCAAGGCGTGTTCCATGGTGTCGCGGTCGCGGATTTCCCCGATCAAGATGACATCTGGCGCCTGCCGCAAGGTGTTCTTAAGGGCATCGGCGTAACTGAGGGTATCCACCCCAACCTCGCGCTGGTTGATAACAGAGCGCTTGTGCCGGTGGACAAACTCAATGGGATCTTCGATGGTGATGATATGGCCACCGCTGTTGCTGTTGCGATGATCGATCAATGCCGCCAAGGAAGTCGATTTACCGGAACCGGTACCGCCAACAAACAGGATCAAGCCGCGCTTTTCCATGATGACTCGAGTCAAGATCTCCGGCAGACCCAAATCGATAACTGTCGGAATCTCGGTCTTGATATTCCGAATCACCATAGAGATTTCGCCGCGCTGCCTGAAAATATTGATCCGAAAGCGGCCAACCCCGGTCTCACTGACCGCCAGGTTCATTTCCAGGGTTTTCTCGAACTCGGCGATTTGAGCTGCATCCATGACCGAATAAGCGATTTCCTTCACCCGGCCTGGTGAGAGCGGATCTTTGTCCAACATGCGCAAGACCCCCTGAAACTTGCCGCAGGGTGGCGCCCCCGTACTAAGATAAATGTCTGAGCCATCCCGACGGGCCAGGATCAGTAACAAATCCTTTAAATCGATCTTGTGGTCTTTTGACGTCATTCAATTCACCTGGAGAAATCATCGATGGTGGCCATGCAACCCCGCAGTGCGAATCGCCCGCCCAGCACCGTCTGGGGCAACCGCGTAGCCGCTACGCCGCCGTTGCGTTCAAGTGCGGTTGGCCGGTCGCCGGTGTGGCGTGCGGCCACGCGGGCGGTGCTCACCACCGGAAAACGGCGGTCGCCGCCGTTCCAGACGCTTGGCCGGTTTGTATTCCAAGAGCAGTTCTTCGCTCACCGGCAGGGTCGGGATCTTCTGGCCAATAAAATCCTCAATCTCCGGCAGCGAATAGACATACTCCTCGCACGCGAAACTAATTGCATCGCCGCTGGCGCCGATGCGGGCTGTGCGACCGATGCGATGAACGTAATCTTCCCGATCCTGCGGCAGATCGAAATTAATGACGTGCGTGACATCCGGGATGTGCAAGCCACGCGCTGCGACATCCGTTGCCACCAGAATCGGCAGCTCACCGCGCTGAAAAGATTCTAGCAAGCGTAATCGCTTATTTTGCGGGATATCGCCCGACAGGACTTCTGCCTCGTAACCGTTGCCCAGCAAGTAGCCACTCACTCGATCCGCCGCGCGCTTGGTGTTGACGAAAATCATCGTGCGTTTAGGATCTTGCTGGTGCAGCACGCCCAGCAGCAAGGAAATCTTGTCATGGGCCGAAACATGGTATAGCGACTGGCGCACTTTGTCGGCGGTCACATACTCGGTTTCGATCCGAATGACCTGTGGGTCATTCATGTGCTCATAGGCCAACTCCATGACCCGATTGCTCAACGTCGCAGAAAACAGCATGTTGATACGCTGGCCGGGGGGTGGCATCTTGCGCAACAGATAGCGGATATCGGCGATAAAACCCAGATCGAACATCCGATCCGCTTCATCGAGTACCACCACCTCAATGTCAGAGAGTCGGTAAACCCCCTGTTTGAAGTAATCGATCAACCGGCCAGGAGTGCCGATCAGTACATCCACCCCGCTTTCAAGCTGGCGGCGCTGGCTGTCATAACCGGTACCACCATAGACAGCGGCAAATCGGAGGCCGGTGTAGCGGCCGATCAGTTCGGCATCCCGATGGATTTGCACTGCCAACTCACGAGTCGGCGCAAGGATCATGGCCCACGGCCCAACCGCATCGTCAGCGGCGGGCGTCTCCATCAGATAATGCAAGGTAGCCAATAAAAACGCCGCTGTCTTACCGGTGCCGGTCTGGGCTTGGCCGGCGATATCTTGACCTTGCAGGGCAAGCGGCAAGGTGGCGGCCTGAATGGGCGTACAGTGAATAAAACCGGCATCCTCCAGGCTTTCCAACAGCGGATCACTCAGTCCGAGTGAAGAAAACAACACAGAAGTCAAATGGTCTTTTTGCATGAATAAATGATAATCCCGAGGCGACAGGATGCGGGGATCAATCCAGATGCCCGATTCGGACAACGTGAAACTGAAAGAAAAGTGTTCCCCAGTGCGATATTTTGCCACAATATCCTTATGTCGAACGCCGGGGGATCATGGTTTTTAACGCCGCCCGCGGAAATCGGTTCGTTGAAATCCGTCTGATCCAGCCCCATTTCTTCGGTTCCCGCTGCTCTGAATCGCCCTACCGGCGATCCACCGCTTCGCTAATTATTTCACATTTGGAGTATTTCCCATGAGCGAGCATATTTTGCATGTGACCGACGGCTCCTTCGAAGCCGAGGTTTTGAAAGCCGATCAGCCAGTCCTCGTCGATTACTGGGCTGAGTGGTGCGGCCCTTGCCGGATGATTGGCCCAATCCTGGACGAGATTGCCGGAGAATATGCAGGTCGCGTTAAAATCTGCAAGCTGAACGTGGACGAAAATCAGAAGACGCCCCCTAAATACGGTATTCGCGGCATCCCGACACTGATGCTGTTTCGCAACGGTAATGTCGAAGCCACCAAAGTAGGCGCTTTGTCCAAATCGCAGCTCGTGGCCTTTCTCGACAACAGCTTACGCTAAGGTTTTAGCGCGGCGTTTGCTCAAGAGGTAGACGCCGTTTCGCGGCCGTGCTAGCTTAACCGCCACGCCGCGCTCGCCATCTCAGCCATCGCTTCCGACACCATTCCGCTCCTGACCTCTTTCCGAGACGCGAACCCTGGACCCCTCCCCCACCGGCGCCTTCTTGCCAGCGCCAGTCGCTTCGAGCACCTATCTTCCATGAATCTGACCGAACTTAAAAAGAAATCTCCCGCTGAACTGATTGCTATCGCGCAGGAACTCAAACTCGAAGGGATGGCGCGCTCCCGCAAACAAGACGTAATCTTCGGTATCCTCAAAGCCCTGGCCAAGAGCGGCGAGGATATTTCCGGCGATGGCGTGTTGGAAATCTTGCAAGATGGCTTCGGCTTTCTGCGCTCGGCCGACAGCTCTTATCTAGCCGGTCCAGACGATATTTACGTTTCACCCAGCCAGATCCGCCGCTTCAATCTACGCACTGGCGACACGGTGAGCGGCAAGATTCGCCCTCCCAAGGAAGGCGAACGCTATTTCGCGCTTTTGAAGGTCGGCGACATCAATTTCGAACCGCCGGAAGTCTCCAAAAACAAGGTGCTGTTTGAGAATCTAACACCGCTGCACGCCGACGAACGGCTGACCCTGGAACGCGGCAACGGTAGCACCGAGGATATTACAGCGCGGGTCATCGACCTCATTGCGCCCATCGGCAAGGGCCAGCGCGGCTTGATCGTCTCGCCGCCCAAGGCCGGTAAGACCATGATGTTGCAAAACATCGCGCAAAGCATCGCCACCAACCACCCCGAATGCTATCTGATCGTGCTACTGATCGACGAGCGGCCGGAGGAAGTAACCGAGATGCAACGCTCGGTACGTGGTGAGGTGATCGCCAGCACGTTTGACGAACCGGCCACCCGTCACACCCAGGTCGCGGAAATGGTCAGCGACAAGGCCAAACGACTGGTTGAGCACAAGCGTGATGTGGTGATCCTGCTCGATTCCATCACTCGACTGGCGCGTGCTTATAACACCGTGGTGCCCGCTTCCGGCAAGGTGCTGACTGGCGGCGTTGATGCCAATGCCTTGCAAAAGCCCAAGCGGTTTTTTGGGGCGGCACGTAATATCGAGGAAGGCGGCTCACTAACGATCATCGCCACCACGCTGATTGATACTGGATCGCGCATGGATGATGTAATTTACGAAGAATTCAAAGGCACCGGTAACATGGAAATCCATCTTGACCGGCGCATTTCCGAAAAACGGGTCTTTCCTGCCATCGATATCAACCGCTCCGGCACGCGGCGTGAAGAATTGCTCACCGATCCAGACGATTTGCAGAAGATGTGGATTTTGCGCAAGCTGCTGCATCCCATGGATGAGTTGCAGGCGATGGAATTCATGTTGGAACGCCTTAAGGCTAATAAGACCAATAAGGAATTCTTCGAGGCCATGAAACGCTGATGCAGCCTCTTCCTCATGCTCTCAACAGGTCTTGATCGATCATGAATACGGCCACCGACTCTGCTGATTTCCAAACACCGCGCCGTCCGACCCTGCCCTCATTGCTCGCCCTGCCTTTCTCCCTGATTCCCAGCTCCGTCCATTCTACTGTGCTGATGACGGCTTTGAATCGGCTGTTGGCCACGTACATTCGTGAGGGAGAGTTCGAGTTTCTGCGGGATCGGGTGCTGGCGATTCAGGTGCGCGATGCCAAGATCACTTATCAGATCCGTTATGCCGGCCCTGCCGGTTTCATCGCCTGCCAGAGCAGCGAAAAGCCGGATTTATCGATCAGCGGAACGATCTACGACTTTATGGCGCTGGCCACCCGCCGCGAGGATTCCGATACCTTATTCTTCAACCGACGGGTCGTCATGGAAGGTGATACTGCGCTGGGATTGGAATTGAAGAACTGGCTTGACGGAATGGATTTTGAAGCCATGGGTAGACCGTTGACTGTGCTGTTGAATACCACCAATCACCTGATAGGTGCTTACGAGCGATTCCGGCGCTAAGCCATACAAACCGCTCTGATACAACAGGGATGGTGATTCACATTAGGCATCAGAATGCCAGCGACGCCATTCAATTCTGACGGACTCTGGCCCAATGCTCCTCCAACCGCTTGACCGACACCGGCATGACGGTTTTCAATTCCTGGGCAAATTGTGAAACCCGCAATTCCTCCAACAACCAGCGAAAGCGTATCAATTCCAGATCGTACCTTTCGCCCAGGGCATTGCGTTCGGCCTGCCGTTGCCAGAGTGCTGATAGGCGTATGATGTCACTGCTGCGCTGGCGATCCTTGTCTGGCGCCTGTCGGAGCTTTTGTAACCGTAAATGGATAGCGCGCAGATAGCGCGGTAAGTGTGGTAGCCATTCCGGTGGTGTCTGGTTGATAAAACCCGGATAGATCAGGGACGCCAACTGATTGCGAATATCCTCTATCGCTTCCCCACCCAGCGAATCATTGTTCAACAAGCGCCGCACCTCCTGATAGGCGGCGAGAATTGCAGCGGCGCTCTCGCAAATCTCAACCCTCACCGCAGCCAATCGCGTTTTGCCGCGTTCTAGCAGAGTTTCGAACGCGGCCCGTTCACGCGGCAATGGTTGATCATTAAGAAATGCACGATCCAAAATCGCCGCTAACAAATCCTCGCGTAGCGCCTCTTGGACGCCCAAGCCAAGGTAATGCAGGGTCATCTGCTGCAACTTTGGCAAATCACGCGCTAATTGCTTGTAAGCCGCACCCAACCGCCAACTGAGCAAACGGCGCAAGCCAACCCGCGTTGCCGCTTCCGCTCGTACCAATGAATCCAACAGGCGCAAGGACAGCGTACCATCGGCTTCAGCGACCAAGGCCGGATAACCGCGTAGCTGAATCCCGTTACGCATGAAGCTGACGTCTTCCGCCAATTCCCCGAAATCCCAGTCCCGCAAGCGTTCCCGCTCGAATTCCGGGGTCGGCAGCGCGGCGAAGCGATGGCGAGCTTCGCCGCGCAGTTCGGCTTGAATCGTAGCCCAGTCGCGCCCGACCGCCAGCACCTGGCCATCCACATCGACCACTTGCACCCGCATCCGCAAATGTACCGGCACCGCAGCGGGGTTCCAGGCGTCTTCGGGAATTCGCACTCCGGTCATTTTCTCCAGACGTTCGGTCATCGCCTCCGTCAAACTCCGCGCACCGGGTTCGATCACCTCCAGCAAGGCTTGCACATAATTCGGCACTGGCACGAAGTTGCGCCGCACCGCTTTCGGCAAGGACTTTAACAGCGCCGCCATCCGCTCGGCTCGCAAACCCAGCACCAGCCAATCCAAACGCTTGGCATCAACCTGATTGACCGCCGCCAGCGGTACGGTCAGCGTCACCCCGTCATCGTCGGCACCGGGGCTAAAGCGATAAGTTAGCGGTAATTGCAGGCCATCGAGATCAAGATGATCGGGAAAGCGTTCAGCGTCGCTGACTGGCCCGGCTGCTGCCAGCAGCGTTGCCCGGTCCAGAAACAGCAGGCGCGGCTTCTCCCGCTCCGCCTGCTTGCGCCACGTCTCAAAGGCCGGGCCGCTGTAGATGCCTTCGGGGATGCGCTCATCATAAAAGCGATAGAGGCTTTCCTCATCCGCCGTCAGATCGCGGCGCGCGCGCGTTTCCAATTCTTCCAGTTCGGCCAGCAATTCCCGGTTGTGCTGAAAAAAAGGCGCTTTGCAATGAAAATCACCGGCGACTAAGGCGTGGCGGATAAAAATTTCTCGCGCCAGCGCCGGATCGAGCGGGCCGTAATTAACCCGCCGGTTGGCAATAAGCGGCAGCCCGTACAACGTAACCCGCTCCAGCGCCGCCACCTGGGCCGAGCGCTTTTCCCAATGCGGTTCGGCGTAGCTGCGCTTAAGCAAGTGTTCAGCCAGACCTTCCACCCATTCCGGCTCGATGCGGGCTACGGTGCGAGCGTACAGGCGGCTGGTTTCCACCAGTTCCGCCGCCGCCACCCAGCGTGGTCGTTTCTTGAACAGCCCGGAACCGGGGAACAAATAAAAATTGCGACCCCGCGCGCCGAGATAGGCGTTTTCTTCCTGCTTCAAACCAAGATGACCGAGTAAGCCCGTCAATAACCCCCGATGCAGGTTGGGGTAAGGCGCGGCTTCTTCGTTGAGCCGCATTCCCATTTCGGTGGTGAGACCGAGCAATTCGTGATGCAGGTCGTGCCATTCTCGCAGCCGCACGAAGGACAGAAACTCAGCCTGACATAGGTTACGCAATTGATTTTTGGACAGTTGCCGGGCTTGGTCGTGGTAGTACTCCCATAACTTGAGCAACGCCAGAAAATCGGAGTGCTCGTCCCGAAAGCGGCGATGCTTCTCATCCGCCGCTTGCTGACGCTCCAGCGGCCGCTCGCGCGGGTCTTGCACCGCCAGCGCCGCCACGATCACCAGCACCTCATGCAAGCAACCTTCCTGCCGCGCGGCCAACAACATCCGGCCTAAGCGCGGATCGAGCGGTAATCGGGCCAGTTGGCGACCCAGCTCGGTAATGCGCCGCTGTTCATCCACTGCCTGCAACTCGAACAGCAGCCGGAAGCCATCGCTGATCTGGCGCGAATCCGGTGGCTCGACAAAGGGAAAATCTTCCGGCCGACCCAGATTCAACGCGCTCATCTGCAAAATCACTGCCGCCAGATGGGTGCGGAGAATTTCGGGATCAGTAAAGGGCGGGCGAGCCTGATAATCGTCCTCGGCGTACAGCCGGATGCAGACGCCCGCCATCACCCGCCCACAGCGGCCAGCGCGCTGATTGGCGCTGGCCTGGGAAATCTTCTCAATCGGTAAACGCTGAATCTTGCCGCGTGGGCTGTAGCGACTGATCCGCGCCGTGCCGGGGTCGATCACGTAGCGGATGCCGGGCACGGTCAACGAGGTTTCCGCCACGTTGGTCGCCAACACGATTCGGGGCCGACCGTGCGGCTGAAACACCCGGTTCTGTTCAGCAGCCGATAAACGAGCGTACAGCGGCAGAATTTCGGTATTGGGCGGATGGTGCTTGCGCAGGCTTTCCGCCGTTTCGCGGATTTCGCGCTCACCGGACAGAAAAATCAGAATATCGCCCGGCCCGGCCTGCCAGACTTCATCCACCGCATCCAGAATCGCCTGCTGCAAATCGCGGTCGCGCTCATCCTCATCTACCGCGATCAACGGCCGATAGCGAATTTCGACCGGATAGCTGCGGCCGGACACTTCGATGATCGGCGCGTCGTTGAAATGGCGGGAAAAGCGCGTCGGGTCGATGGTCGCCGAGGTGATAATCAGCTTGAGATCGGGCCGCCGGGGCAGCAGCCGCTTCAGATAGCCCAGCAGGAAATCGATATTGAGGCTACGTTCGTGGGCTTCGTCGAGGATGATCACCTCGTACTGTTCCAGCAGGCGGTCGCCTTGGGTTTCCGCCAGCAGGATGCCGTCGGTCATCAGCTTGATGAAAGCCTGTGGCCCGGTGCGGTCGGAAAAGCGCACCTTGTAGCCGACCTGGCCACCGACCGTGGTTTTCAGTTCGGCCGCAATCCGCGCCGCTACCGAGCGGGCGGCGATCCGGCGCGGCTGGGTATGGCCGATCAAACCCGCCACACCCAGTCCCAGTGACAGGCAGATTTTCGGTAACTGGGTGGTTTTGCCGGAACCAGTCTCCCCGCAGATCACCACCACCGGATGCTCATGGATCGCGGCGGCGATAGCCCCGCGGTGGGCGCTGATCGGCAGGCTGTCATCAAACTCCGGTGCGGGCAACGCGGCGCGGCGTTCTTGCAGACGCACGATAGACGCCTCAATGTCGGCACGAAGCTGTTCCAAGCCACGATCTACTGGTTTTCCATCGCGCGCCCGCTGGTGCAAGCCGCGCAAGCGGCCAGTAAATCCGCTACGATCACGGCTTGCACAATCCATCAATCGCATTTTTAGAGCAAGGAAAAGGGGTTCCACACAATCACTCAAAATATAGATAGGCAATAATCGAAACTGAGCCAGCTTCAAATCGGCACGCATTTTTTCACTAAGCGTGTGCAAAAGCACACAAAATTTGCTTGCGGAATGGAATGCTTTACCGTACTTTCGCCACGGGCAGAGGCTGAAGACCTCACAATGCCCGACGTCGGCTCTCGGCTGCTAACGTTCCTGTAACGCACTGGCACAACCGCTCGCCCGGCAGAAAAATAGCTTGTCTTGAGGTTTTCTTAATGCCTACTGGTGCTGTGAAGTGGTTTGACGAAGCGAAAGGTTTCGGTTTCATCGCCCCGGAGGACGGTAGTAATGACGTATTCGTGCATTATTCCGTGATCGAGGGTCAGGGTTTCCGAACCTTGGCAGAAAACCAAAAAGTCGAGTTTGAGGTTAAAGTCGGTCCCAAAGGGCCACAAGCCACGATGGTCAAAAAATTCGCGGCTGCACAATAAAACAGATTCCACCCACCTAACCAGCCGAAGCCCCGCTCCGTGCGGGGCTTCGTCGTTCTGGCGGCTTCGCTATAATGCCTACCCCGCCTCACCCCGACAGAGCCGTCTCGTGATTGAAAAACTTCGTAACATCGCCATCATCGCCCACGTTGACCACGGTAAGACCACCCTGGTTGACAAACTGCTGCAACAATCCGGCACGCTCGGCGACCGAGCCGCGCCACCCGAACGGGTGATGGATTCCAACGCCCTGGAACGGGAGCGCGGCATTACCATTTTAGCCAAGAACACCGCTCTGTACTGGCGCGACTATCACATTAACATCGTCGATACGCCAGGCCATGCCGATTTCGGCGGCGAGGTCGAGCGGGTGTTGTCGATGGTGGATTCGGTGCTGCTGCTGGTCGATGCAGTAGATGGCCCGATGCCGCAAACCCGCTTTGTCACCCAGAAAGCCTTCGCGATGGGTTTTCGCCCTATCGTGGTCATTAACAAAATCGACCGACCTGGCGCCCGATCACATTGGGTGCTGGATCGCACCTTCGATCTGTTTGACCGCCTGGGCGCGACGGATGAACAACTGGATTTTCCAGTGATTTATGCCTCGGCGCTGCACGGTTATGCGGGCTTGGAGGAGACCGTGCGCGAAGGTGACATGACCCCACTGTTTGAGACCATCATCAATCATGTCAACCCGCCCGACGTCGATCCCGCCGGAACCTTTCAACTGCAAGTCAGTTCGCTGGATTACAACAGTTACGTCGGCGTCATCGGCATCGGCCGTATCCGGCGCGGTAAGATCAAGACCAATACACCGGTCACGATCCTCGACCCGAACGGCAACCGCCGCAATGGCCGCATCCTGCAAATCCTCGGCTTTCAGGGGCTGGAGCGGATTGAATTTCCCGAAGCCTCAGCGGGCGACATCATCGCCTTCACCGGTATTGATGGCTTGGGCATTTCCGATGTGGTCTGTGACCCGACGGCTGTCGATCCGCTGCCGCCGCTGAAGGTGGACGAACCCACCATGAGCATGACGTTTCAGGTCAACACCTCGCCGTTTGCTGGCCGGGAAGGAAAGTACGTCACCAGCCGTCAGGTGCGCGAGCGGCTCTATCGGGAACTGATTCACAACGTGGCGCTGCGGATCGAAGACACCGACGACCCGGATAAATTCAAAGTCTCCGGCCGGGGTGAATTGCATCTGTCGATCCTGATCGAGAACATGCGGCGCGAAGGTTATGAGCTGGCGGTGTCGCGCCCGGAGGTGATCCTGCGGCAGATGGACGGCGAAGCCTGCGAGCCTTACGAACAATTGACCGTCGATATTGAGGAACAGCATCAAGGCCCCATCATGGAAAAGCTCGGCGAACGGCGCGGTGATCTGCTGGATATGCAGCCCGATGGCAAGGGCCGGGTGCGGCTGGATTATCTGATTCCGGCGCGTGGCTTAATCGGCTTTCAAACCGAATTCCTGACCGCCACATCCGGCACTGGCTTGCTTTATCACGTTTTTGACCGTTACGGCCCGATGAAAAAAGGGGCTATCGGCGCACGGATCAACGGGGTATTGATTGCGAATTCCACCGGCAAGGTGCTCGCTTACGCGCTCTTTAACTTGCAAGAGCGTGGCCGGTTGATGGTCGGTCCCGGCGATGAGGCTTATGAAGGCATGATCGTCGGCATCCATTCCCGCGACAACGATTTGGTGGTGAACCCGCTCAAAGCCAAGCAGTTGACCAATATCCGCGCCGCTGGATCGGACGAGAACATCCTGTTGACCCCGCCGGTACGCTTGAGCCTGGAACAGGCGCTGGAATTCATCGACGACGACGAACTGGTGGAAGTGACGCCGAAATCTATCCGCCTGCGCAAGAAACTGTTACTGGAACATGAACGCAAACGAGCCTCACGCAAGGAAAATTCCTGATTTTGCCGAGTCATTCTTACTCTACAATTAGGCCCGTTTAATTTCTCTCTGGCTTGTCATGATGTTAAAGTAATAAAAGCCGTATTTACCACACACGAACCCCAACTAAGGGAATCACCATACGGCAAAAAAACTACGGGAGATTGAATCAAGATGTCAGAGCAACAACCCCCCCTTGGCAATCCGGCAGTGATCGGCCTGGCTGGCTTCGGTCTAACCACGTTGGTCCTGCAATTTCATAATGTCGGCTGGATGCCCAGCATCGGCCCGGTCGTTTGGCTTGGCCTCTTTTTCGGCGGCCTGGCCCAACTGATCGCCGGCTTGCAGGAACAAAAGACCGGAAATAACTTCGGTTATTGCGCCTTCACTTCCTATGGGGCATTCTGGATTTCCCTGTGTTTCATGCTGTTAGGTAACAAGTTCGACATTTTCAAGGCGGGTACCGAGGATGTCGGCTGGTTTCTGATCGCGTGGACCTTGTTCACCGTCATCCTCTGGGTCGGTTCACTGCGCATTCACGGGGCGATGGCCTTTACCTTTACCACGCTGCTGATCGGCTTCATCCTGCTGGATCTGGCACACTTTGGTTATCCTGGTCTGACCGTGGTCGCCGGCTATGAATTGATGATTTGCGCTTTGGCGGCTTGGTACATGCTGGCGGGCATCATTTTGAATGGCCTTTATGGCCGGGTCATTTTGCCCATGTATAAGCCGTGGGTATCCTAAAAACCAGATCATGAATCTGTTGGGTCATTTGCCACCAAATTTCTGGAGAGTTTCAAAATGCGGAAAATAATGTTCAGTTTCGTCGGCCTTGCCTTGGTTTGCAGCGCAGCGCCGACGTGGGTGGGGGCTGCCGATCCCGGCACCGCCACACCTGATGAAGTCATCACTAAAGTCCATGAAGCCGTGCAGTATCTGAAAGACAAAGGATTAGCGGGCTTCTCAGATTTCAACAACAACAAGGATTCCCGTTGGGTATGGAAAGACAGCTATGTGTTCGTCTATAGCTGTCGGGACAATGTGATGATCGCCCATCCGTTGCGGCCCGATATGGTCGGCAAGCCGATCTTGCAAATGAAGGATGACAAGGAACATTTCCTGTTCAAGGATATGTGCAAGGCTGGGGATAATGCTGACGGCGGCTGGGTTGAATACTGGTGGCCGAAACCGGGCGAAGCCAAATCTTCCCGCAAGATCTCCTATGTCCACAGCGCGGAAGTTTCTTTCAAACCTGACATTCAAGTCGGGTCTGGGATTTACGACGACAAAATGAGCGTTGAGGATCTGAACAAGCTCGCCATCCAGGCCAAACAGCCGAAAAAAGACGCGCCCTAAGCACGTACACCGCGATTCATGTGCCGCCGGACAAAAACCGCCTTTGATGGCGGTTTTTCGCTAGCGATGCTCCCCTTTCCTTTCCCTGCAACCGGCAGATGCTTCTATTGGTCCTCTCCCCGCTTCGGCGAACTGGGCAGCACATTGGCATCCAGTGGCGAAATAACGACTTGGTAGGGCCGACCGACCGGCGGCTTGTCGGTGACATGTTCCCGCCCATAGGCATCTTGCCAGCGATAAAGCGGTTTGTTCTGCCCCGGAGGCTCCGCAGTCGGTAGCCAACCACGGACCCAGGCCGGGGCGGCACGGGGTGTGGTATACCAATACAAACCCAATCCGCCCACTAATCCCAGTCCAATGATCACCCAAATCGGCACCTCGCCACGTTGCCGCCATCGCTTGGTAGATCGGCCCGCAGCGGCTACCCATGACTTTTCCGACGCCATCACGTTCTCCTCAATGGATTCAACGCCAATCGCCCCGCATCGCCACGACCTGCTCGCGCAGAACCGCAGAGGTTGCCTGCTCCGGCAGTATCGCTTCGCCGACCACCAGCTCGATTCGTGACCAAAATCGGCGCGGAAAACCGCTCATCGCTTTCCCGTAGCGGCGGCTGAAGAAACTGCCCCACAAACCACGCAAGGCCATCGGTACCACCGGAACGGGTGTCTGTTTAAGGATGCGCTCGATACCGGACTTGAAAGGCCCGATCTCGCCGTCCGGCGTCAAGCGCCCTTCTGGAAAGATACCCACCACTTCACCGTCTCGCAGATAGTCGGCGACTCGCTGGTAAGCACGTTGCAGGATTTCCGGATTTTCGCGCGCCGAAGCGATGGGAATGGCACCTGCGGTGCGGAAGACAAAGTTCAATAGCGGGTTCTTGAAAATTTGATAATCCATGACAAAACGAATCGGGCGCCGACAACAGCCGCTCACTACCAATGCATCCATCAGACTGACATGATTGCATACCACCAGCGCCGGCCCTTGCTCTGGAATCCGGTCCAGCCCTTCAGTCCGCAACCGATAAACCACATTGACCAAAATCCACACCATAAAGCGCATCAGGAATTCGGGGACCAACGTGAAGATATAGATCGCGACCGCTGCGTTGAAAATTGCCATCACCAGCAACAATTGCGGAATGGTTAAGCCCTGATGGAGCATCACCACAGCAATGAGCGCCGCCGCCACCATAAAAATAGCGTTAAGGATATTGTTGCCGGCGATCACACGAGAAAGCTGGGTCGGTTCGCTGCGCTGTTGCACCAGGGCGTAGAGCGGCACGATATAGATACCCCCGAAAATACCGATCAGCACGATATCCAGCAGCACTCGCCAACTGCCCGGCTGCATCAAAAATGCCCCGACATCCAACAAAGCGCTGCTCGGCACAGGAGACGACGGTGTGGCGAAGAAGAGATCAATCCCAAACACCGTCAGGCCAATAGAACCAAAAGGTACCAAACCGATTTCCACCATCCGTCCCGATAAGCGCTCGCACAACAGCGAACCGATACCGATACCGACGGCGAAGAGCGTCAATAGCAACGTCACGACATGCTCACTACCACCCAGGGTCAACTTGGTAAAATTCGGCAGTTGCGCCAGATAAACACTGCCCAAAAACCAAAACCAGGAAATTCCCAATACGGACTGAAATACGGTGAAATTCTGGCGGGTCAATTGCAAGATCCGCCAGGTTTCGGTCACGGGATTCCAGTTGATTTTTAAATTCGGTGCTGCCGGCGGGGCCTGTGGAATCGTCAAACTGCTCAGAAACCCACAGACAGCGATCAGGATCACTGCGACCGACACCCAGAGAGGCCCGTTCCGCCAAGCAATCAGAATCCCGCCCAGCATGGTGCCGAGCAGGATTGCCATATTGGTACCCATCTCGATCCAGGCATTACCGCCCACCAGCTCCTGGGGTTTGAGATGTTGCGGCAAAATGCTGTATTTCACTGGGCCGAACAGCGTGGAATGAAAACCCATCATAAACAGCATCGCCAGCAACAAGGCCACGCTATTGAGTAGAAAACCCGCCGCCGCGCCACACATGATGCCAATTTCGAGGGCCTTGACCCAGCGGATATAACGCGATTTCTCATACTTGTCAGACAGTTGACCCGCGGTCGCCGAGAAGAGAAAGAACGGTAAGACAAACAACCCAGAGCACAGATTGATTAACAGGTTGGCTCGGGCCGAGTCCGTAGCGGCCACCTGGAACGCGATCAAAATAATTAGGGCGTTTTTGAAAACGTTATCGTTGAACGCGCCGAGAAATTGGGTAATGAAGAACGGCAGGAACCGCCGTTCTTTCATCAGCGTGAATTCATTGTCGTGAGCCATCCGGTGTGATACTCCAAGGCTGGGAGAACCCGGTTAAGTGTAGGTGATACAGCTACCTGAACTCGTGCTACTGAACTCGCGATAAACGTATTTCTACCGGTTCAATATTGAATGGAACTGGCTTATGCTGAGGTTTGCGGCGTTTTTGAGACCGTGCTACCAGTCGATGTACAGGTCTGTTCAACCCACCTTGAAGTAAGCGGCCCGCTCCGGCAAGTCGATCCCATTCAGCCGCACCGTAAGTACATGATCCAGTAGCACGCTGTCGGCCACTTTGACCCGTGCCTCCAGCGCCAACGCCGGCAGCAATACGGTGGAACGCGGTAGTCGTTTCTCGACTAGCACCCCCTCACCTCGCCAATCGGGGTGCTGGTGTAGGTAAACCAATGTCCAATGTTCACGGGATAAGCGTTCCGCCCGCCGTACCGCCAACGCCGCCGTTTCCGAGACAGCAATCCGTTCAATGATCGCTTGACCACTCAACGTGGCACTACCCACCGCCAACGCCCGCAATTGCTGATGTGCTACCAGATCCAGATAGCGGCGTAGCGGGCTGGTCACTTGGGTGTAAATTTCCAATCCCAACCCGTTATGGGGACTCGGTTGGCTGCTATGCTGGCGCGGCCGCAGGGTGCGCCGCAACGCATACATTGCCGCCAAACCCGTCGATGCCGGATCAGGCGTCGAGGTTGCTTCTTGCGTAGTGTAGGGAAACGGCAACGACCGCTCGCGCGCAAAGCGGGCCGCTGCCTCACCGGCCATCAGCATGGCCTCAGCCACCAACGTGCGACTGCGCAACCGCGCCAGCGGTTCAATGGCGACCCGCCCATCGGCTACCGCCATTTTGATCTCCGGCAAGTCGATAAAAACGGCACCATTCGCTCGCCGACGAGCCTGATGTCGTTCGGCCAATGCGTAAAGCGCACAAAACGGCTCTTCAGCCAGGCGCTGATCGACCTCGGCGTAGCTCAATCGTTGCACCCGTACCCAACTGGGCACGATGTCGAGGCCCGTTACCTGGCCGCTCGCATCCAACTGCAAGCCAAACGACAGCGCCGGCGAAACGTCCGCCAAGCCTAAGCCCAGCCGGTCAACCGCAGCCGTCGGCAACATCGGGATCGTTTGCTCTGGCAGATACAGTGTCGCGCCGCGCGCGCGTGCCTCCAGATCGGCGGGAGAATCCGGTTGCACCAAGGCGGCAACATCGGCGACATGCACCCACAGCCGGTCGCCATCCAGGCTCAGCGCATCATCAGGATCGAGATTGCCTTCATCATCAATGGCAAACGCTGGCAAACCAGTCAAGTCACGGCGTGGTTCATCGGGTAACGCAGGCAATTCCGCCGCTGCCGGCACCATCGGCACCCCGATTCGATATGGATAGGGATTCATCCCGCTATCCCAATACCGCAGTTTGAGCAACGCAGCGTGCGCGTTTTGTGGATTTTGCTCCCAATCGAGCGCCTGAAGCACTCGGCTTTGCTCGCGTTGGCCCCAGGCAACCTCTTCGATCTCTCGCAGATATGGCGCATCTTCCGGCGCGCACTGGCCTAACCGTGCCCGCTGTAAAAACCCAGCCCATGCGCGCCGCTCAGTTTCTTTCGCCGCCCGCGCCGCCTGCTCTGGCACCACTTCCGTCAGCGGGCGGACATCAATGGCATCCAATGGCCCCCGAAAATACAAATCTTCATCCACCAACTGCCAAGCGGCCCACGCAGTTCCTGGGGTATAGGCACCATAGACCAGCTCCGCCAGTTCGGGTAGGGTGGTCTGGCTACCGGCCAGCAGCTCGCAAGCCGCTTCGATCTCGCCGGGGGGAGCTACCAACTCGCGCAGATCAGCCAGCGGACCCGGATGCAGCAATACCACGTCCTTGGGACGGACCCGCAGCGACCGCCCATCAATTAACACGATCTCCAATTTGTCGCCGATTGCGGTGACACGGGCGGGGCCACTTTTGTAAAGCACCAAGCTGTTGTGCGCTATGTTCATCTCGACTCGTGGCAACCGGGAATGGGCGGTGCGGCTCAACGCGAAAATATCGGCGCACCGCTGCTAAAACGACTAAAAACCCTATTATAATTGTCAGACCTGATACCGGTGGTTCGTGACTTTATCACAACCCGATCCAAAGTCCATAAAAATGAGAATAATCAAGGAATTGGATAAAAAATTACACTGGCAACCACACAACTTGCCTCCCAAGCGACCTGATTTACCGCGTTCGCGCCGCACGCTCACTGTGGGCGTCCCTCCCTATCCCCCCTCAGCAGCCGGTTCTCCTGGCTCCGAGGCCCTGTTGCCCAGGCTTTTGGTGCCGTTGGTCCGCCACCGGCACCTGCTTCACTAAGGAGAGAGTGTTTATGCATGACATCATCAACCAATTAGAACAAAAACGCGCGGCTGCCCGTCTCGGCGGAGGGCAACGCCGCATTGATGCGCAGCACAAGCGGGGTAAACTCAGCGCCCGCGAGCGCATTGAAGTGTTGCTTGATCCGGACAGCTTCGAAGAATGGGATATGTTCGTCGAACACCGCTGCAACGACTTTGGCATGGGTGACACCACAATTCCAGGCGATGGCGTGGTGACCGGCTACGGCACTGTCAACGGTCGGCTCGTGTTCGTGTTCAGCCAGGATTTCACCGTGTTCGGTGGCTCGCTGTCGGAAGCGCACGCTGAAAAGATGTGCAAGATCATGGATCATGCCATCAAAGTCGGTGCGCCGGTGATCGGCTTGAACGATTCCGGCGGCGCGCGCATTCAGGAAGGCGTTGCCTCCCTGGCCGGTTACGCCAACGTCTTTCAGCGCAACGTGATGGCCTCCGGGGTCATTCCGCAGATTTCCGTCATCATGGGACCATGCGCTGGCGGCGCGGTCTATTCACCGGCGATGACCGATTTCATCTTCATGGTCAAAGACACCTCCTACATGTTCGTGACCGGCCCAGATGTGGTCAAGACCGTCACCCATGAAGAAGTGACTGCCGAGGAGCTGGGTGGCGCCATCACTCATTCCACTCGATCCGGCGTCTGCGACCGGGCCTTCGAGAACGATATCGAAGCGCTGCTGATGCTGCGCCGATTCATCAACTTCCTGCCGCCGAACAACAAGGAAAAACCCCCGTTCCGGCCTACGCCAGACCCGGCGGATCGGCAAGATTATTCGCTGGATACGCTGATTCCCGATAATCCCAACAAGCCCTACGACATGAAGGAACTGATCCTGAAGGTCGTGGACGATGTGGATTTCTTCGAGGTCCAGCCGGAAAACGCCAAAAATATCATCACCGGCTTCGCCCGGATGGATGGCTGGCCGGTCGGCATCGTCGCCAATCAGCCCATGGTGCTGGCGGGTTGCCTGGATATTAAATCCTCGATCAAAGCAGCGCGGTTTGTGCGCTTCTGTGATGCGTTCAACATCCCGATCATCACCTTCGTCGATGTGCCCGGCTTTATGCCCGGCACCGCGCAAGAGTACGGCGGCATCATCAAGCATGGTGCGAAGTTGCTGTATGCCTTCGCTGAGTGCACCGTGCCCAAAGTCACCGTGATTACCCGCAAAGCCTACGGCGGTGCCTACGATGTGATGAGTTCGGCCCACCTGCGCGGCGATGTCAACTTTGCCTGGCCGTCTGCTGAAATCGCGGTGATGGGACCCAAAGGCGCGGTGGAAATCATCTTCCGTCAAGACATCGGCGACGCGGCCAAGATCGCTGAGCGCACCGAGGAATACCGCAAAAAATTCGCCAACCCGTTCATCGCCGGCCATCGCGGCTTTATCGATGACGTGATCATGCCCCACGGCACCCGCAAGCGCATCTGCCGCTCTCTGGCGATGTTGCGCGATAAGGAACTCGAAAATCCGTGGCGCAAGCACGGCAACATTCCGCTGTAAGGGGCTGACGCATGTTTAAGAAAATTCTCATTGCCAATCGTGGCGAAATCGCCTGCCGCGTCATCAAAACCGCCCGAAAAATGGGCATCAAAACGGTCGCGGTCTATTCCGAAGCGGATAAGGACGCTTTACACGTTGAAATGGCTGACGAAGCCGTCTTGATCGGCCCGCCACCCACAGCGCAAAGCTATCTGCTGATCGACCGCATCCTGCAAGCCTGCAAAGATACCGGGGCGGAAGCGGTGCATCCCGGTTATGGGTTCTTGTCGGAGCGGCCAGCTTTCTGCGAAGCGCTGGAAAAGGAAGGGATCGTCTTCATCGGCCCGAAGGTGAAAGCCATCAATGCGATGGGCGACAAGATCACCTCCAAGATTCTGGCCAAGGAAGCCGGGGTCAGCACCGTACCCGGCTATACCGATATTATCAGGGATGGCGACCATGCCCTGGAGATCGCCCGCAGCATCGGCTATCCGGTGATGCTCAAAGCGAGCGCTGGTGGTGGCGGCAAGGGGATGCGCGTCGCCTGGAATGACGATGAATGCGTGGACGGCTTCGAGCGCGCCACCAATGAAGCCCGCTCCTCCTTTGGCGACGACCGCGTATTCGTCGAGAAATACATCGAGGAGCCGCGCCATATTGAAATTCAGGTGTTGGGCGACAGTCACGGTAACATCCTCTATCTGGGCGAACGGGAATGCTCGCTGCAACGCCGTCATCAGAAGGTTATCGAAGAAGCACCCTCCCCGTTCCTGGATGAAAAAACCCGCAAAGCGATGGGTGAACAGGCGGTGGCGCTGGCTCGCGCGGTGGATTACCAATCTGCTGGCACGGTTGAATTTATCGTTGACTCCAAGCGCAATTTCTACTTCCTGGAGATGAATACCCGCTTACAGGTCGAACACCCGGTCACTGAATACATCACCGGCCTGGATCTGGTGGAGCAGATGATCCGGGTCGCTGCGGGGGAAAAGCTGAGCTTCACCCAAGAAGAAGTCAAGCTGAAGGGCTGGGCGATTGAAGCGCGTGTCTACGCCGAAGACCCGTTCCGCAACTTCCTGCCCTCCATCGGTCGGCTGGTCAAGTACATGCCACCGGAAGAAAGCGACGTGGTGCGGGTGGATACCGGCATCTACGAAGGCGGCGAAGTGTCGATGTATTACGACCCGATGATCGCCAAGCTGATCACCTACGGCGCGACCCGCGACCGCGCCATCTCGCACATGCGGGATGCGCTCAATAAATTCTTCATCCGTGGCGTCCAGCACAACATCAGCTTCCTGGCGGCCCTGATGGTGCATACCCGTTTTATGACCGGGCGAATCAGCACCAATATGATCGCCGAGGAATACCCGAACGGCTTCCACGCCACCGACGTTCCGCATGATGATCCGGCGCTGCTGCTCTCGGTGGCGGCGTTCATCCATCGCCGTTATATGGACCGCGCCGCGCAGACCAGTGGCCAGTTGAAAGGCCATGAGCGTAAGGTCAATAACGACTGGGTGGTGCTGATGAATGGCCGGCAACATCCGGTGCATGTCGATCCCGCGCCAGGCGGCTACGATGTGGTCTACATGGATGAAACCTATCAGGTGCGCAGCGAATGGCAGTTCGGCTACCCGCTGTTCAAGGGCACCCTGAACGGCACCGATATCTGCATCCAGGTGGAACGCCGCGATATGATCTATCGGCTGTTCCACTGGGGTTCACAGGCGGATGTGATGGTGCTATCGCAGCGTCTGGCCGATTTGCAGGCGCTGATGCCGGAGAAGGCACCACCGGATCTGTCCAAATTCCTGCTGTCGCCCATGCCAGGGCTGCTGACCAAGGTTGCGGTGCAGGTGGGCCAGGAGGTCAAGGGCGGCGAGGAACTGGCGGTCATCGAAGCCATGAAGATGGAGAACGTGCTGCGCGCCGATCAGGACGCCAAGGTGGCCAAGATCATGGCAGCGCCCGGCGATAGCCTGGCAGTCGATCAGGCCATCATTGAGTTTGAGTGACTTAAAATGAAAAGGGGCGGTTTCCCGCCCCCTGATCTCACTCGAACCGGCTGGGTGAAAACAGCCGGTTTTTGTTTCACCCTACTTTTTTTCACTCCGCCCGACTCATGGCTTCCGGCTGAGCGAATCCTTCAACTTGTCCACCCAGAGGATCTTTTGGGTAATTCCGAGCGGATGCCCTGTGCCATAAAATGCGGCGCATAGGCTTTGTCCACATCCATGATGTGCTTGGTCAACCAGACTTTGAGAAAATGAGCCAGTTCGAAACTGATTGAGGCTTACCGGTTTCCAGCTTTTCCCGCAACTCGTCCAATTGCTTGATCAGCTTGTCGTGTTCCTTCTTGTGCGGCTCGTAATGAGGATAATGCAAGATCCGCATCAGGCTCTCTTCGACCGCAAAATGGACCCGGGTGTACTCTTCCAGTTTTATCACGATACTCCGCGTCGCCTCCGTGCCATGGTGATGCTGGATTGCATCGTGGATCTGGTTCAATAAATCGACGAGCACCTAGTGTTGAGCATCGATCTCCTCAATGCCCATACTCAATTGATTTGACCACTCCACAAATTTACTCATAACCCGATCCTCTAAAAAAACGGCCACCATCACGAGCATGGCGGCCGTTTTGCCAGTTAAAAACTCACGGTCAAGCTTTATTTGATGAGGCGCATCCTGACATAAGAGCCAGGGGCATCCTCAATCACCGGCAATTTACCGGTACCTGGTACCCGAGCTGGCACCTTCTCACCTGAGAGCTTAGCCAGCCACTTGCTCCAATCCGGCCACCAGGAACCCTCGGTCTGCTTGGCTTCCTTCAGCCACTCTTCCGCATCGGCGGGGTGCTTAGCATTGGTCCAGTAGAAATACTTGTTGGCCGATGGCGGGTTCATCGGACCGGCGATATGGCCGGAACCTGCCAGGACGAACTTGACCGGGCCGCTGAACAAGCGGCTGCCCATGTAATTGGAAGCCCACGGCGAGATATGATCTTCAATACCGGAGAGGAAATAGGCCGGCACTTTCACCTGGGTCATGTCAATCGGCGTGCCCAACAACGAGATCCCACCGGCATCCTTCAGCAGATTCTTCTGATAGAAGTTGCGCAGATAGAAGCTGTGCATCTTCACTGGCATCCGGGTCGAATCCGAGTTCCAGTACAAAAGATCGAAGGGGAACGGATCTTTGCCCAGCAGGTAATTGTTGATGAAGAACGACCACATCAGATCGTTAGCACGCAACATGCTGAAGGTGCTCGCCATTTCCGAACCTTCCATGTAACCCTTAGCCGCCATGCGTTTTTCCAGCGAGGCGATGGTCTCTTCATCGACGAACACGCCCAACTCACCCGGCTGGGAGAAATCGATCATGGTGGTCAAATAGCTGCCGGAGCTGATGCGTGGAGTACCTTTGGCCGCCAGATAGGCGTTGGTGATAGCCAACAACGTACCGCCCAAGCAGTAACCGAGCGCATTGACTTCCGACTCGCCGGTCGCCTGCTCGATGGCATCCAGTGCCGCCAGGGGTCCATCGCGCAGATAGGTTTCGAATTCCCAGTCGGCCATCTTCTCATCTGGGTTGATCCAGGACATCAAAAACACCGTAAAGCCCTGATCGACAATCCATTTCACAAACGAATTCTTCGGCCGCAGATCCATGATGTAAAACTTGTTGATCCAGGGCGGGAAAATCAAAAACGGTTTCTTGTGGACGTCGGGGGTGCTGGCTTCGTATTGAAGGAGCTGGATCATCCCATTCTGGAAGATGACCTTGCCGGGGGTGATGGCAATGTTCTTGCCCAGCTCGAAGGCATTGAGGTCAGTCATCCGAATATTCAGCTTGCCTTTGCCACGCTCGAGATCGTCGAGCATGTTCTTCAAGCCATTGATCAGATTCTGGCCACCCGATTCGATGGTCGTACGCAGCACTTCGGGATTGGTCAACGCAAAATTGGTCGGTGACATCGCATCGACAAACTGACGAGTATAAAACTCAACCTTCTTCTTGGTTTTGTCATCAAGCCCTTCCACGTCGCCCACGATGTCCTGAATCCAGTTGGCGGCCATCAGGTAGGACTGCTTGATGTACGAAAACAGCACGTTGTCTTTCCAATCATCGTGCTTAAAGCGCTTGTCGCCTTTCGGTTCGCGCACCACGGCGTCCAGTGGCTGGCCACTGAGCATTGCGGGAACGGCTTTCTGCCACAAATCCAGATAGTTCTGCCAAAGATTGGCCTGCGCTTGGGCCAGTTTGGCGGGATCGGCCAGCATCTTCTGGGTCAGTTCCATAAAGGACTTACCCAAGCTGAGCTGATCTTGCAAATCAAACGCGCCATCGTTTTTCTGGCGGTTCAAGAATTCCTTGACGATAACCTGGCTTTTCTCGGCGATGTGAGAAAACAGATCGGCCATCTCTTTGGGATCAGGCATTTTTAGTTCGGGCAGCTTGAGATCGGTGCTACTTTTTTGCTCGGCCATGCATCACTCCTCGCATTGTTATGGTGGTTTGTCGATAGATTAACCATTTTACCCGCATTGCATCCACAGGGACAGCAGATGCACAACCAACAGCAAAAAACGGACAAACCATGGCGGCTATAATACCGCATGGCTTGCCCGGAAATTGCAGCTTAGCGCGTTTTTACTTGTTGGCGACCAGCGCCTTCAGTTCCTGCAAGCTTTCAGAAACACGCTTGTTGATAATCGCAAACGCTTCGGTGTTGGACTTACTGACGATTTCAGCGAGTTCACGGGCATTCGCCAGGGCCTGTTCAAACGCCTTACGCGCAACTTCCGCTTGCTTGCTGGTCAGCTCTTGCGGGTTATTGCTCGCACTGGCAAGCTGCTGAGCAATAGTAGAAATCTCGCTGACCGCTTGGCTGAGGATTTCAGCCTGCCGTTGCGCAACGGCTTGCATCCCTTGAACGGCCGCTTGATTAGCAGCATTCAGCGCTTCGATATTTTTACGCTGTGCATCCATCGCCGCTTTCATGTCAAAACCAGGAATTTTGACATCGCTGAACAGCTTGGTCATATCAAATTTGCCCAGATCGACATTGGCAAATGGGTTGAAAGGATTGTTCGTTGACATTACGTATTCTCCACGTTAACAAACTAAGATAACCACTGATTGTGCATCGCAACATTGATGGGTTTATTGTGCATCCTTCTCTCGTGCGAGTCAACAGTTATTTTGCAGTGCAACAATTTTTTAAGGCCACCATTAGGCCTTTTCCAATGTCTTGAAAGCGATCTCGTAGACATCGGGCGACAATTGGGGAGAGGCTAGAATTCGTTCCAATTGGCCACGCATCTTGTCCTGACGTACTGTATCAAATCGGCGCCAGCGGCTTAGAGCCGTCATTAATCGCGCGGCGATTTGAGGATTGAGCACATTCAACGCCAAGACTTGATCGGCAAAGAAAGTATAGCCCTCCCCGTCCGCTGCATGAAAATGCAGTGGATTCGCCTGACAAAAGGCGCCGATCAGTGCTCGGACCTTATTGGGGTTGCGTAAGCTAAAGGCCTCGTGTGCCATCAAATCTTTTACCGCCGCCAACGTTCCAGGTCGACTAGCAGTCGCCTGTAAACTCAACCATTTATCGACAACCAAGGCATCACCCTGCCAACGCTGATAAAAAGCAGCTAGCGCCTCGCCCCGCTCCGGGCCGGTCGAATCGGCCAGCGCAGTTAAGGCGCCGAACTGGTCGGTCATATTATCGGCGGCGCGGAACTGTTCAAGACACAATGTCCGTGCGGCCGCATCATCAATCCGCATCAAATAGTCCAGGCACACGTTTTTCAAGGCCCGGCGAGCCATGGCAGCGACATCCAGCCGATAAGCGCCCCGGTCCTGATCGTGCAGGGTGCGGTAGGTCGTCAACAACGATTGGTGCAACCGCTCGGCCAGCACCCGCCGCATGAACGTGCGCGCGGCGTGGATCGCTTCCACATCCACCACCGCCATCTGCTCCGCCAAATAGGCTTCGCCCGGTAAGGTCAAAGCCTGCGCCACCAAGGCTGGATCAGCGCCAGAATCCAACATCTGCCCAAAGGCAGCGCTGAAGGATTGTGGGAGCACCCAGGTACGATTTTGGTGGCGATCTTCGATCAAGGCCAACATCATGCGAATCGCTAAGGTCTGGCCAGCATCCCAACGATTGAAATCGTCGCTATCGTGGGCTAACCGGAACCGCAAATCCTCATCACTCTCAGCGATGACCAGCTTGACTGGCGCGGAGAACCCGCGCAGCAGAGAGGGTATCGGTCGGACCGGCACGCCGACGAAGTGAAAAATGTGGGTCGGATCGCGCAGTTCCAAAACGCGAGTCGTAGCGCCCGGCATGATTTCACCTGCCAGTTGCAGCGGTAAATCATGCCCATCAGCATCCAATAAACCGAGCGCCAGCGGGATATGAAAGGGTTTTTTGTCTGGCTGCTCCGGTGACGGACACGATTGGCACACCGTGAGGGTGTATTCGCCCAAAGCAGCATCGTAAGCATCGCTCACCCGCAATTCGGGGGTACCGGCTTGCGAGTACCAGTGTTGGAATTGGGCTAAATCCGCCTGATTGGCATCGGCCATCGCGGCGACAAAATCATCACAAGTTACCGCTTGCCCATCGTGGCGCTGGAAGTAAAGATCCATACCGCGCCGGAAGCCTTCCCGGCCCAGCAGCGTCTGGAGCATCCGCACCACCTCGGCGCCTTTGTTGTATACAGTGACGGTATAGAAATTATTGATTTCGATGTAAGAATCTGGGCGCACCGGATGCGCCATCGGCCCGGCGTCCTGCGGGAACTGGCTAGCACGCAAGATCCTGACATCTTCGATCCGCTCGACGCCACGCGAACCGAGATCGGCGGAAAACTCCTGGTCGCGGAACACGGTCAGCCCTTCCTTGAGGCTGAGTTGGAACCAATCGCGGCAGGTCACCCGGTTACCGGTCCAATTATGGAAATACTCGTGGCCGATGACGGCCAAAATACCTTGGTAATCAGCATCGGTAGCCGTTTCCGGCTTGGCGAGGACATACTTGGTATTAAAGATATTGAGGCCCTTGTTCTCCATCGCCCCCATATTGAAATCACCGACCGCGACGATCTGATATAAATCAAGATCGTATTCCAGGCCGAAACGCTGCTCGTCCCAGCGCAGTGCCTGCTTCAACGCCGCCATCGCATGACCGCATTGATCCAGATGCTGAGACTCGGCGTAAATTTTCAGATCGATTTTTCGCCTGGAACGGGTAATAAAAACATCCTCAAGCACACCCAATTGGCCAGCGACCAAGGCAAACAGATAGCAAGGCTTGGGAAACGGATCATGCCAGGTCGCCCAATGGCGGCCATCCTCCCATTCGCCGCCACTCACACGATTTCCGTTGGAGAGCAGTACCGGATAACGGGTCCGTTCTGCGATCAGCGTCGTGGTAAAAACGCTCATCACATCCGGGCGATCCAGGAAATAGGTGATTTTGCGAAACCCCTCCGCCTCACATTGGGTGCAAAAAAGACCGCTGGAGCGGTACAAGCCTTCTAGGGTCGTATTGTCTTGCGGCCGAATTCGCACGAGCGTGGCGATCTCACAAGACTGCGGCAGATCAAGTAAGGTCAGCCCCTGCTCATCCAGCCGATACTGATCCGGCGACAGCGTTGCCCCATCCACAGTCAACATGAGCAATTCAAGCCCTTGTCCATTGAGCAGCAACGGCGTGCTCGGTCGCATGGCCGCAGCCCGAACCACCCGCAGCCGTGCATGAACGAGGGTAAATTCCTCAGCCAGCTCGAAGCGCAAATCGACCACCGGAATGCTATAGGCGGGCGGCGTGTAGTCTTTCCGATAGGTAGTCTTTGGCGTTTTGGGCAGCATTGCGTATAGTTTCTTGAGCGAATGATCCGCGATACCTCTGCGGGCGACGATATCTATTGGCGGTTGGGGTGGCCTTTATGCTGTTAAGTAATCTCGAAACGGTGCCCGGTCGGCAGATCAAGGAGCATCTGGGCATCGTGCAAGGGAGCACCGTGCGCAGTAAACATGTGGGCAGCGACATCATGGCCGGCCTGAAAAATGTCGTGGGCGGCGAACTGAAAGCCTATACGGCCCTGCTGACCGAAGCCCGCCAGCAGGCCACCGACCGCATGGTGGTGCAAGCGCAAGAGATCGGCGCCAACGCAGTCCTGAATATCCGTTATACCACCACCTCGGTCACTATGGGAGCCGCTGAAATCCTCGCTTACGGCACCGCCGTTATCCTGGAATAAGCGCCCACGATGGAATTCCTGCTCAAGCTGGGCCTTTTCCTGGTCCTGATTGCGGTCGGCTATTGGCGCGGACGCCGCAATGAACGGGCGCACCTGCGCTTGCTGGATAATGAGGAAGACGCCGTTACCGATGTGCTGATCTTCGCCACCCGCTATCCCCCCGTATCCGAGCACCCGTTGGACCCCATACTCGTCAGCGGCAGCGCCGTCATTGGCTCGGATTATTTCCGGCTCTTTCTCGCCGGCTTACGAAAAATCGTCGGGGGCAATTATAGCGCCTACGAACAGCTCATGGAGCGCGGTCGCCGTCACGCCATCGTGCGCCTCAAGCAAGAGGCCAAAGCACGCGGCGCGACGATGGTATTTAATGTACGCATCATCACCAGCCGCATTTCCAATAGTCGCGGTGGCGAAGCCACTCAAGTCGAAGTGCTCGCTTATGGCACCGCTCTCGTGCCAGCACATGGCACCGTAACCGACAGCCCGCTCCACTATGTGCCTGGCCCGGAGTTGCCGGTTATCGAACCTCAGCAGGCGTTCAAGCACCGGTTTTCCCGTTATTGGCTCATCGCCTGGTTTGCTATCGTGCTGTATGTGTTCTTTGAGGCCGTCAGCGACCGCTACCTGTCACCGCAATGGCGCTATGCTGTCGGGGCGCCTTGGGAAATCTTTTGGGCACTGTCCGTCGTGGCAGCGGGTTTGCTCTGTTGGCGCGCGATACGGGCTAAGACCGTGGCCAGTACCTATATCGTCATGACCGTCCTCACGATCCCAGTCCTCGTCTTGGCATTGTATTTCGGCGTCTTACGGCTCAATGCGTTGTTAAGCGATGGCCCGCAACACGTCCGTTATATCGTACAAAAAGGTGGCGCGCTCAAACCGTTGGACCCCACCATGCCGCCTCTCCGGCTGGAGTATTACTCCCGCACCAGCACCAAGGAATACTGGAGCCAGTTACCACCCGGCAAAGAGGTCAAAATCACCCTGCTACGGGGTGTTTTCGGCATTTATCAGTACGATCTCGGACCGCTTGCCGCCCATTATGAAGCGTTTTATCGTTCCGAGCGGTAATTTTGGGCGCTTAGCTTCAACGGCGGGGTGAGTGGGGTCAGCGGCCTGGGCTGCTGGCCTACCCGGTCAAGTTCGCGCGCGTGCTGCGCTCTTTCCGCCGGCAAGGGATGACTCTGAGTCCAGGCCAGCGCCGAGGTGCGTTGCAGGCGATTAAATAGATCGAATACCGACACCACCCCCGCAGTGCCGCCATAAAGCCGCTGGCTGGCCAGGATCGCCGTTTCATCAGCCTCGCGCTCGGCATCCCGGCTGTACGCCAATTGTTCTAATTGCCGCAAATCGCCAAGCAGCCACTGATTCAGACTCGCGCTGCGAATACCCAGCAAGCCGATCACCACAGCCGTCGTCACACCTCGGCTCAGATGTTGTACGACATGGCGATGAAGGACATGGCCGATTTCATGGGCCAGTATGGCATCCAGCTCTTCCTCATAGCGTAATTTATCCAGCAGCCCGCCAAACAGGAGGATATGGCCGCCAATCGTGGTCACGGCATTGGCCGTATCACTTTCCAGATAATGCGGGGTGATGGTGAGATCAGGCGGCGCTTGCAGAACTCGCAGGATCTTTTGACTGCGCCGCTGAAGGTCCGCGTTCACCGCGCGGCGCCGTTCAACATCCCGTGGGACGCGACTCGCCTCAGCCTCCACCAGAGCGTTAAAGGACAGGCTGTCTGCTAAGCTGACTTCGAGCGCGAAAGGCAGCTTGGGCGCAAGCCAGGCCGTCAAACGATCAATCGTTACCACGCTGATCACAACCAGCAAGCCCACGATTACCAAGAGACGAAATAGCTCACGATTCTCGCCACGCCCCGCTTGTTCGGGTTGCGGGCGAGGTGCGCGTGGATTGCGATAGAGCATCTTTGCTGACTCCTTCAACCACCACACCATACCGCAAAATTTTTCAGAAGCGGCCCAAAAGACCGCACCGAGACTTGCTCAGCTTGCGCGCCAGAGACGGAAGGAGTTCAATGGCACACCGCTCAACCGAAGAGATTCGCACCATGATGTACATTGCTGGAACCATTGCCGATGTGATCGACAACGGTGATACCGCGACCCTGGTACTGGACGCCGGCCACCATCGACATCAGCTACAGGCCGATTCACGCTTGTTGGCCGACGGTCTTACCGCGCTGTTCGGCACCGATTGGATCGGCAAAGCCATCGCCGTCCAATGCGAAGGGGCGACGTTGACCAGTATCGAGATACCGGGTGCGCCCCCCAACTATGCGATCTGATGAAGCGTTTTCAAACAGAATCGCCCGATCCAAGCCACTGCCAGCAAGTAAGCCTTTTAGAACTTCATTTCTTCAAAAAACTTTTTGACGCCATCCAGCCAGCTTCCTTCCTGGGGGGTGTGGCGCTTGCCGCCAGCCGCCATGGTATCGGCGAATTGCTGCAACAGATCCTTTTGTTCCTTGGTCAGATTGACCGGCGTTTCAATGTTAATGCGACAGAGTAAATCACCGGTCGGCCCACCGCGCACCGGCTTTACACCTTTACCGCGAATCCGCAGAACCCTACCGGTCTGAGTCTCAGCCGGAATCTTTAGGCTGACCCGCCCATCCAGAGTCGGCACTTCCAGTTCACCGCCCAAAGCCGCCGCTGTGAAACTGATCGGGACCTGGCAATACAGATCGCTTTCCTCGCGGCTAAAAATCGGATGGGGTTTCACTTGGATTTGCACGTAAAGATCGCCTGGCGGACCACTCTGTTCGCCATGCTCACCCTCGCCCGCCAACCGAATCCGGTCGCCGTTGTCCACGCCAGCCGGCACCTTGACCGATAGGGTTTTCTGTTCCTCCACGCGCCCGCTGCCTCGGCACGTCTCGCAAGGTTCCGGGATGATAGTGCCTCGGCCCTGGCAGCGCGGACAGGTTTGCTGGATTGAGAAAAAACCCTGCTGCATCCGCACCTGGCCGACCCCACGACAGGTAGGGCATGTCGTGGGCTTGGTGCCGGGCTTGGCGCCACTGCCAGCACAACCGGCACAGCTAACCAAGGTAGGAATACGAATCTTGGCGGTGGTGCCAAAGACGGCTTCTTCCAAGGTCAGATCCAGGGTGTAGCGCAAATCGGAGCCTCGGTAGCCCTGGCCACCGCCACCCCGCCCGCCGCCAAAAATATCTCGAAACACGCCGCCGAAAAGATCCCCCAAATCGGCGGAACCGCCATAACCGCCTCCGGCGGAGTTATCCACGCCAGCATGGCCGAACTGGTCGTAAGCGGCTCGCTTGCGCGCATCAGCCAAGATCTCATAAGCCTCCTTGGCTTCTTTGAAATTATCCTCGGCTACCTGATCGCCCGGATTGCGATCCGGGTGATATTTCATTGCCAACCGCCGATAGGCTTGTCGAATATCGGCTTCACTGGCGTTACGAGCCACATTAAGAATTTCGTAATAATCGCGCTTGGACATAATCTTCCGCTGCGGATGTCGATAAAAAAGCGGGCCTGGTTAAAAACCAAAAATCCGGGAGCGCTTTCGCCCTCCCGGATAAAGAGTTTAACGGTTCGAGGCGCTTACTTCTTAACTTCCTCGAACTCGGCATCCACTACACCATCATCGGCCGGCTTGTGGCCGCCGCTTGGACCCTGGGGACCACCAGGCCCCCCTTCTGGCCCGCCAGACTGCGCATACAGCCGCTCTGCCATCTTGCCGGACAGTTCGCCCAGGGTCCGGGTCTTGGCTTCGATAGCGCTCTTGTTGTCGGTCTTGGCGGTGGTGCGTAAATCGCTGATCGCCGCTTCGATAGCCGACCGTTCGCTACCTTCTACTTTGTCGCCCAGATCCCGCAAGGTCTTCTCGGCGCTGTGAATCAGATTTTCGGCCTGATTGCGCGCATTCACCAGCTCGTGGAACTTCTTGTCTTCCTCGGCGTGGGCCTCGGCATCGCCGACCATCCGCTTGATCTCCGCCTCGGACAAACCGGACGAGGCCTTGATCACAATGCGGTTTTCCTTGCCGGTTGCCTTGTCCTTGGCCGACACATGCAGGATGCCATTGGCGTCGATATCGAAGGTCACTTCGATCTGCGGCACGCCGCGCGGTGCCGACGGAATATCGGTCAAGTCGAACTTGCCCAGCGACTTGTTGGCCGAGGCCATCTCGCGCTCGCCCTGCAACACATGCACCGTCACCGCCGTCTGGTTATCGTCGGCGGTCGAGAACACCTGATTGGCCTTGGTCGGGATGGTGGTATTCTTCTCGATCAGCTTGGTCATCACCCCGCCCAGGGTCTCGATCCCTAACGACAGCGGGGTCACGTCCAGCAGCAGCACGTCTTTCACCTGACCGCCCAGCACGCCACCCTGAATCGCCGCACCCACCGCGACCGCCTCATCCGGGTTCACATCCTTGCGCGGCTCCTTGCCGAAGAACTCGCGTACTTTCTCCTGCACCTTCGGCATCCGGGTCTGACCGCCGACCAGCAGCACATCATCAATCTGGCCGATGCCCAGGTTGGCATCTTTTAACGCGGTACGGCAGGGCGCGATGGTCTTGTCGATCAAATCCTCGACCAGCGATTCCAGCTTGGCGCGAGTCAGTTTCAGATTCAGATGCTTCGGGCCACTGGCATCCGCTGTGATGTACGGCAGATTGATTTCGCTCTGCTGACTGGATGACAGCTCAATCTTGGCCTTCTCGGCGGCTTCCTTCAGCCGTTGCAGCGCCAGTGGATCGTTGGCCAGATTGATGCCCGACTCCTTCTGGAACTGCTCGATCAGGTAGTCGATGATCCGCTTGTCGAAATCCTCGCCGCCCAGGAAAGTATCGCCATTGGTCGAGAGCACTTCAAACTGCTTCTCGCCATCGACCTCGGCGATTTCGATGATGGAAATGTCGAACGTACCGCCGCCCAGGTCGTAGACCGCGATCTTGCGATCCTTGGTCGAAGACTTGTCCATACCGAAGGCCAGCGCCGCCGCCGTCGGCTCGTTGATGATGCGCTTGACTTCCAGACCGGCGATGCGGCCAGCGTCCTTGGTGGCCTGGCGCTGGCTGTCGTTGAAGTAGGCCGGCACCGTGATCACCGCCTCGGTGACCGGATGACCGAGATAATCCTCGGCCGTCTTCTTCATCTTCATCAGCACCCGCGCCGAAATCTCCGGCGGCGCCATCTTCTTGCCGCGCGCCTCGACCCAGGCATCGCCGTTGTCGTTCTTGACGATTTTGTACGGCACGAGGTCGTTGTCTTTCTGCACTTCCGGCTCATTAAATCGCCGACCGATCAAGCGCTTGACCGCGAACAGGGTATTCTGCGGATTGGTAACCGCCTGCCGCTTGGCAGGCTGGCCGACGGTGATTTCGCCGTCTTCCATAAAGGCGACCACCGAGGGCGTGGTCCGGTCGCCTTCACTGTTTTCAATGACGCGGGGCTTGCCGCCCTCCATGACCGCCACGCAGGAATTGGTCGTACCCAGGTCGATACCGATAATATTGCTCATTGCCACGCTCTCCTAAAACTCAGGGAATTCATTTGCACAGGTTGCCTGCCAGCCGATGTGGGGGCAACGGAGTAAATTTTCAATGCTGACGGCGCACACCCGTGGCCTTTAGGTCTTGGGGAGCGCCTGGGCCACCAGCACCTTGGCCGGGCGGATCAGCCGATCATTCAGGGTATAGCCCTTCTGGATCACCTGCACCACGCTATTGGGTTCGGCTTGCGCGGTCGGCACCATCGCCATCGCCTCGTGCTCGGCCGGATTGAATTTCGCGCCGACCGGATTCACTTCACGGGCGCCGAACTTGTCCATCGCCGCCGCCAATTGCTTGAGCGTCAACTCGACCCCTTCGCGCAATTTAACGATATCCACGCTGTCATGGGCCGCCGCCAGCCCCATTTCCAGGCTGTCGCGCACCGGCAGCAGTTCGCCGAAGAAACGCTCCAAAGCAAACTTATGCGCATTTTGCACATCGCGCTCAGTGCGCTTGCGGAGGTTTTCCATCTCCGCATGAGCGCTCAGATATAGTTTCCAGTGCTCGTCGGCTTTGGCGAGCGCCTGATCCAGGTCGCGTTGCAGCGTGTCAAGTTCCTCTCGGCTGGCCACAGCGTCGGCTTCCACATCATCAAGGGCAGCGGCCGGGTTAGGCGCGGGCTGAGGTGGGGAGGCGGCTGCATTGGCTGCCACACTCCCCGGGCCAACACCGGGATAAGGGGTAGGTTCGGTTGGATTCATCGTCTTCTCCATGCCAAATCGAATCGGTCGGGGCAGCCGTTGCCACCCCTGATAGCGGAGAAGTGGGGATGTGAGGATGGAAATTCAAGGGTTCTGACCACAGCTAATCAGCCAATGATCATGGATTGGGATTAAACGCTCGTCAGGCGATTGCAGAAGGAATGGTCGGCGGAACAGGAAGTGCTGATGCCTGTTCTAATTTCCCTGCTCGTTGAGTGCCGCCGCCAGCAGCTTGGCCGTCGCGTCAACCACCGGAATCACCCGATCATAGGCCATCCGTGTCGGGCCGATGACGCCAAGAACCCCTAATACCTGTCCTTCCACGGTATAGGGAGCAGTCACCACGCTACACCCTTCCAGCACTTCGAAACCTGCCTCATCGCCGATAAAGATCTGCACACCCTCAGCGTGTAAACATTGGTCGAATAGATGGAGTAAATCTCGTTTATGGTTGAATGCTTCAAACAGGAGACGCAGTTTGTCCAGATCGGATAAGTCGGTGCAGCGCATGAGATGCGTCTGGCCAGCGACGACATAATCTTCGGCCTCCGCTTCGAAGGTCTGTTCGGCAATCTCGACGACGGTTTGCATTAAATGATCAAGGCGGTCGCGCGTTTCCCGCAAATCTCGCAGCAAGGCTTGCCGAGCCTGCTGAATATCCCGACCGGCGAACTGCTCATTCAAGTAATGGGCCGCCTGCTGCAACTCGACAGCGCTGTAAGGTCGCCGGGTCTGAATAATACGGTTTTGCACCTCTTGGGTGTTCAACACCAGAATGACCAGGACCCGACCCTCCGACAGCGGCAAAAATTCCACATGGCGCAGGGTGACGACCTTTCGGCGCGGCAACATAACGATGCCGGCTAACCGAGTCACCCCAGAGAGCAGATCAGACACCGAGCGAGCCAATTCGACACCATTACGGGCGGGTTGGTCGATCTGCTGTCGTAAAACGTCCACCTCCCGATCATCTAAGGGTCGGACGTGGAGCAATGCGTCGATAAACAAGCGATAACCGCGCGCGGTTGGCACCCGACCGGCCGAGGTGTGCGGGGAATGGAGATAGCCAAGATCTTCCAGATCGGCCATGACGTTACGGATCGTCGCGGGACTCAAATCCAACCCGGCGTCACGCGCCAGCGTGCGAGACCCGACCGGCTGGCCGTCACGGATATAACGTTCCACCAGCACTTTCAGCAAATGCTGGGTGCGATCATTAAGATTGGGATGAGGTCCTACAACGGATTCCTTGTTGTTATACATACCGACAATTTCCCCCAAGGTGAGACGATCCGAATACCGCTGAAGCACTCCAAGACAGTGCAAAGACGCGAGCAACAGGCAAAAACAGCGGCCAGACGCATCAACAAAAACCTCTAAAAATCCATCATTGCCGGCTTATTCGACAACCCAATCCGCCAGATGAGCGCAGCGCTTCTCCTGGTATCACGAATTTATCAGCTTAAGTCCAGGTACTCGTTGACTCATCCGTCAGTCCACCAAAAAAGTCAAACCCATGGGAGAATTTCGATCCAGCGTGCCATAATGCACAATCAAGACATTAAAATCAATCAGTTATTCATCATCTGGCCCGTCACCTACCTGTGGATGGGCAGCCATCCAACCCCGTAGAATCTCCAGAGCGAGCTGATACTCAAAGCCTTCAAGCTGCTGTTCCAGCTTGCTTGCGACGGCGCCCAAAGCAGTATGCAGTAGCGGCGCGGCTTCTCGGAACACTTGGTTGGCGCGAACATCATCTTCGACCAGCAGTGCCTCCAGCCGAACCAGGATCGGCCCAACTTGCCGCCAATCCACCGTCTCTACCTCTAGCACCTCCGGCGCCGATGTCCCTAACACGTCGCCCAAGGCAGCGGTCAAGCTGTTCTGAGTCGTGCTGGCCCGCTCGATCAGCGGCTCCAACGCCTGCAGCGGCTGGCCACCGCCAATGGCGGCTTCCAGTTCTGCCACCAATCCTTGCAGATGAACAGCACCCAGCGTGCCCGCAACCCCTTTCAAGGTATGCGCCAACCGCCGGGCTTCACTCAGATCACCCGCCACCAAGTGCCGGTGCAGCTCGGCCAGATCCGTCGCGTGCGCAGCCGTAAAATGCCGCAAGACGCGCAAATAGGCATCAAGCCGACTATTGACCCGCCTAAGACCCGAACGCGGCTCCAAGCCGGGGATAGCGGCTAGTTGCGCAAGCGGCTGAGCAGCACTATCGGCAACGACTGGCGCGCGAGTGGCCGAAATTGGCCGCTTATCCTCGCCGAATAACCAGTGCCGAACCGTGGCCAGCAGCATATCGGGTTCGACCGGTTTAGCGAGGTGTTCGTTCATACCGGCGGCCAAACAACGGGCACGATCCTCACTGAATGCGTTGGCGGTCATCGCTAAAATGGGGACTCGCTCACACCCCGGTAACTGGCGAATAGCCCGCGCCGCCGCCAAACCATCAAGCTCCGGCATCTGAACATCCATCAAAATCAACGCATAGGCGGTCTCTCGCGCTTTCTCCACCGCTTGAAGGCCATTTTCAGCCAAATCCACCACAAAACCCTCGCCACGCAACAGTTCCAATGCCACTTCCTGATTGAGGGGGTTATCTTCCGCTAACAAGAGGCGGGGAGATTGTTGGGATGGCTGGCTGATTGCAGCGGGCGGCGTATCTGCAACCACAGTCGCAGGTCCAACCGCCAGCCCGGCTACTGGAATCGAATGAGCAGCTATCACAGCCGGTGGCAGTTCGGATACCACTTGTAACAAGGCATTGTGTAAGGCTGAAGGAGTGATGGGTTTTGCCAGGACGGCGCGCAGCCCAGCCTGCCGGGCAACTTCGCGCAACTCCATATCATCGTAGGCAGTGACCAGTAACAGGAGCGGCGGGCGGGCTAACGTCAGTTCCGCTAAACGCTGGGCTGTCGCCAAACCATCCAGTTCAGGCATCCGCCAGTCCAGCAACACCACATCGAACGGTTCACCGCGCGCGTCGGCGGCGGCAATCACCGAGAGAGCGACGACCCCCGATTGCGCAATATCAGCTCGCATCCCCATCGCCTGTAGCATGTCGCTCAAAGCCAAACGCGCTTCGGGCAGATCATCGACTACCAACACTCGGCGCTCTCGCAGGTTGGCGCTCATCAGGCGCCGCGTCGGCGGTCGAGAACTCTTGCCGATTCGTACCGTGCACCAAAACGTGCTGCCGACACCGAAGACGCTGGTAGCGCCAGCCTCGCCACCCATCAACCGGGCCAGCCGCTGGTTGATGGCCAGCCCCAGGCCGGTTCCGCCATGGCGGCGCGTTGTGGAACCGTCCGCCTGTTCAAACATAGCGAACAATCGTGACAGCACATCAGGGGCGATGCCAGGTCCGGTGTCTTCGACCTCGAAGCGCAGCAGTAACTCAGCGGCGTTTTCCTCCTGGATTCGGCCACGTAGCGTCACCGAACCCCGTTCGGTGAACTTGACGGCATTGCCCAGATAATTCAGCAACAGTTGGGTCAATCGGGTGGGATCACCACGCAGAACCCGTGCGCACGACAGGTGTGGATCGATCTCGACCACCAACTCCAGTTCCTTGGCTTTTGCTCTCTCAGCAACCAGGGAACAGACGTTGTTCAACACGGTGTCGAGTTCGAATTCGATTCGTTCCAACACCAGCTTTCCAGCTTCGATCTTGGATAAGTCCAGTATATCGTTCAAGATTTGCAGCAAATGGTGTGCGGTATCTCCGACCTTTTTCAGCTTCTCACGCTGGTCCGGATCGCGCGCGCTGCGCTGTAGCAGGTGGGTTAACCCCATGATCGCGTTCATCGGGGTGCGGATCTCGTGGCTCATGTTGGCCAGGAACAGGCTCTTCGCTCGGTTGGCGGACTCGGCCACATCCCGGGCGGCGGCCAATTCCAACGTGCGCTGATGCACCAGTTCTTCCAGATGATGCCGATGCCGATCTAACTCTATTGCTAAGCGCTTCTTATCGGTAATGTCCTCACCAATGGCCAAGTAGTGGGTCAGCCGTCCACCGGGCTGACGGATTGGGCTAAGCCGGGCAAATTCGTCGTATTCCTCCCCGGTCTTGCGCCGGTTCTGAAACTGTCCTTGCCAGGTTTCTCCCTGGGCTAACCGCTGCCAAAGGGCGACATGGGTTGATGTGGCCGTCCCGTCAGGGCCAATAAGATAGGGATTGTGGTCTGGGGCTTCCTCGGGGGCATAGCCGGAAATTACCGTAAAGGCAGCATTGACATATTCGATCCGCCCGTTCACATCCATAATCACGATGCTGTTGGGGCTTTGTTCGACCGCCAAGGACAGCTTGCGCAGTTGTGCTTCGATCCGTTTGCGTTCGCTGATATCCCGGCATACCCAAAACATCAGCTTTTGCCCGGCCCATTCGACGCTGGTAGCAACCACCTCAACATCAAATACGCTGCCATCCTTGCGGCGATAGCGGGTTTCAAAGTGACCATCGGTACGACTAGCCTCAGCAGTCGGCCCGGCGCCTTGTTCCGATCTCCAACCGCTATCCCAATCGGCGACCGATAGATCTCGCATTTCCGCCAGCGAATAGCCCAACATTTCGGCATGGTGGCCATTGGCTTCGCTGACCCGACCGCTTCCGTCCAAGATGACGATTCCATCGCGCGAGTGCTCAAACAAGGTCTGCAAGCGGCTGCGCTGCTCGGCGAGTTGTTGCAGGGCTTGCAGCTTTTCCCCCTGCTGGCGATGTTCCAGTACGGACAACCGTAGCGACCGGGTCTGGTCCACCAGAAAGACCGTGATGGCGGCGATGAGCAATCCCATCGCCCCAAGCAGGGTAACCCAGGTGGCATCTTCACGGACTGGCCCGTACATCTCCTCCCGATCCAACTTGACGATAAGAAACCAGTCGGTGAGCGGAATCGCTTTGACCACCCCAATGATCGGCACGCCTTGGTAATCGCGCGCATCCACAATGGCACCCAACTTCAGTTCGCCCCGCAGCAGCCGCGGCCCTAGCGTATACTTATCGGTGACAGGGATTCGCAATTGCGCTTTATCGCCGGGCCGACGTCGTAGCTCGCTAAGATAGAGGGCTTGGTCGCCATCCCGCCGAAAGATCAATGCCTCTCCGCTCGCATTGGGAAACGGCCAGGATTGGGTCATCTGGTAGAGGGTCGTGCTTGGGTCGATCCGCAGGATAATCGCTCCGCCGACGGAATTACTGGACACCTGCATCGGCACTACATAGTCTAAATGGGTAGCCGACAGATCATGAGCATCGTGATACAAGTCGGTGACCAACACTTGGCCTTGGGCCATTGCCAGCCGAGCGGTATCACGCAAATGTGTAGAGATGCGTGGCAACACCGGCTCGGTGCTCAGCATCTCCTGGCCGTTTTCATCCAGTACCAAAATGCTCTGACAGGCATAGGTTCTTTGGTAATTACGCAACTGTTTCCGTAATTGATCCAGACTCGCCATGTCACCGCTATCGTGCCAACGTCCGTAAAGTTCGGCAAAAAGTCGGTTACTACGGATAAATTGCGCGTCTTTCTCACGCTCCCAAAGCCACGTCGCAATCCGGTCGATTTTCAGGTCAGCAATCGCTTGTAGTCGTAGCCCTTCTTTTTGGCGGCCATAATGCGCGGTGTAAGAGATACCGATGATGACCAGCGCCGTGATAACCACAGTCAAAACCAGAAACGGCAAAGTTAACAGCGGCCGACTTGCCTGATTGATGATGTCCGCCCACACGCCCTCCCCTATAGTCATCCCAACCGGGGGAGAGATCGCCGGCCGCTCTAGGGTGACGGCCGATGGCAGGTCGCTAACGGCTGCTCTTTTGCGCGCCAAGCGCCGTCGGCTCCACGCGAACCACAATGCAACGCCAGCGATGAGTAAGAAACCGCCCCAAAAAATACGGCCGGCGCCAAGCCCCGAACCGCCCAACAGCCAACCGGCCAACCCGTTAGCCACGAGTAGCCATGAAGCCGCTAGTCCTATGTATAATAAGACAATTTTGAAAGTACCGTGAGGGACCCCGGCGACCTCATGCCACTCAAGTCGACGTATGGGCTTCATTTCGCTCCATCTCCTACTACAAGAGCTTGCTTAATATGAAAGCAGTTTAAGAGGTTAATTCTTTTAATCCACCCTCATTAACTGTCAAAAATAAATTATCTATGTATAAAATAATAATCAAAATTGTGAAAAAAATCAATTAATTTGAGGGTGTGTACAGACTGCTCTCATCCCTCGTTCTAGGATCTGACAGGTTGGATTTGAACGGAATCCAATGCGGCTTTCCGCTTGGCGCCATCTGTCGGAAAATGATAAGTTGCCGATATCAACCAGCCAGCGCGAAACGATGCCCAGCCCGGTTTTCCATACCATCGGTCTTATCGGTAAGTTCGGCGATCCTCATGTCGCAGAAACCCTCAACCAGATCGCCGCTCATCTACGCCAGCGCGAGCTGCGGGTCCTGCTTGATGAAAGCTCGGCTCGCCTGATCCCAGATAACGGCCTGGAAGTCGCCAGCCGCACCACCATCGGCGAGCAGTGTGACTTAGCGATCATTATGGGCGGTGACGGCACTATGCTCAACGCCGCTCGCTCGCTGGTCAATTATGAAGTCCCTATCCTCGGAGTTAACCTCGGTCGTTTGGGCTTTTTGGCTGACGTCTCGCCTGGTGAAATCCCCCATAGCCTGGATCGCGTATTAGCCGGCCAATTCCGCGAGGCTCACCGCTCCTTACTGCACGCGCAAGTGATTCACGAAGGCCGCATTGCCAGTGAGACCGATGCCCTCAACGACGTGGTGGTCCACAAGCGCGAGGTGGCTCGGATGATTGAGGTCGATACCTTTCTCGACGGCCGCTTCGTCAACACCTACCGGGCCGATGGCTTGATCATCTCCACACCGACCGGCTCGACCGCCTACGCACTGGCTGGCGGTGGGCCGATCATCCATCCGGGCTTGGAGGCGGTGGTCTTAGTACCGATCTGCCCTCACACCCTGACCCACCGGCCCATCGTGGTCAAAGCCGATTGTGTCATCGAAGTCGTGCTAAACGCTGCCAACAGCACACAAACCCAGATTACCTGCGATGGCCAAGTCAGCTTGGCCATTGAGCCGGGTGACCGCATCGTGATCCGAAAAAAGGATCGTAAAGTGCGGCTGATCCATCCCGTCAACCACGATTATTTCAAATTGCTACGGGCTAAGTTGCGCTGGGGCCTTGGCCCAGACGCATCGACCTTCCCTTAAGCCGCCTATGCTCATCCAACTGCGCATCCGCGATTTCGCCATCGTCGAAGACCTGGAACTGGAATTGGCAACCGGCATGACGGCGGTAACCGGTGAGACCGGTGCCGGCAAATCCATCCTGGTCGATGCCATTGGCTTGCTGCTGGGTGACCGAGCGGACAGCGGCACGGTGCGCCAAGGGGCGGAACGGGCCGATATCAGTGCTGTATTCGATCTTGAACAATTGCCGACCGCGCGCGCCTGGCTGGCCGAGCGCGATCTCGATACGGAGCGGGAATGTCACTTGCGCCGGGTGATCGCCAGCAACGGCCGCTCGCGCAACTACATCAACGGCGTCCCCCAGCCGGCGCAAGCGCTGCGAGACCTGGGGGAACTGCTGGTGGACATCCACGGCCAGCACGAACACCAGTCACTGTTGCGCCGCGACAGTCAACGGCAACTGCTAGACCATCACGCCGGCCATCTAGCGCTGGTCAGCGAACTGGCTCGCGCCTTCCAAACCTGGAGCGAGCGCCGACAGGAGCTACAAGCGTTAAGGCAAGCCAGTACCGAACGCGACGCACGCAGCGACATCTTGGGTTATCACTTGCGGGAGTTAACAGCTCTTAATCTGGCCGAAGGTGAAGTAGCGGAACTGGCAGCCGATCAGCGGCGGCTAGCCAACGCCAGTCAGCTCCTGGAAACCGGCCAACGGCTGTTGACGACCCTAACGGACGGCGACGGCGATACGCTCACGGATCGGCTGAACCACAGCCTGCACGATCTGGAATCGTTAAAACGCCTAGACCCTCGGCTCGGACCCATCGGCGAATTGCTCAACGCCGCTGTGATTCAGATTCAGGAAGCGGCCGGTGAACTACGCGGTTACGTGCAGGATCTTGACCTCGATCCCGCGCATCTGGCACGGGTCGAGCAACGCCTGACCGCCGCCCATCAACTGGCTCGCAAACACCGGATCACGCCCGAAGAATTACCGGCGTTGCGGGTGCGTTTCGAAACAGAACTGGACACGTTGCAACACAGCGAAACGCGCCTGGAAACCCTGGAGCAGGCGGTAAAAGACGCCCTCGCCGCTTATCGGCACCACGCCAGGGAGTTGAGTGAACGGCGGATGGTCGCAGCGCATGAACTGGATGAGCGGATTTCGCAAACACTGGCAGGGCTGGGAATGCCCGGCGGACGCTTTGCCACCGTGTTGACCGTGCTCGATAAACCAACCGCCACCGGCGCCGAAAATGTGGAATTTCAGGTGAGTGCCAATCCTGGCCAGCCGCTGCGGCCGTTGGCCAAAGTCGCCTCCGGCGGGGAGTTATCGCGCATCAGCCTGGCCATCCAAGTCATTGCCGCACACGCTGCGCGGATTCCGACGTTGATTTTCGATGAAGTGGACACGGGTATCGGCGGTGGGGTGGCGGAAGTGGTTGGCCGGCAATTACGGGCGCTCGGTCAGGGCCGACAAGTGCTGTGCGTTACCCACCTGCCGCAAGTCGCCGCGCAAGCCCATCAGCAACTCAAGGTTGAAAAGCAGACCGACGGCGCAAATACCCACACCGAAGTGCGCTGGTTGGCGATGGAGGAACGGGTGACTGAAATCGCCCGAATGCTCGGCGGGTTGGAATTGACCGCCAATACCCTCGCCCACGCCCAGGAAATGGTCGAGAAGGCGGCTACCACAACGCCGGCCTCTGCTTAAATCTGCCAGATTTCAGCAGGCGCTGCGGATACCCCGCTGATAGGAAAGACCAATCAGCAGCAAACCGACCGCGCCGAACAGGTAATAATCGCTCGGCCACCCCAGCCACCAATGCTTGTGCCAAGCAACCCGCCCGGGTGTTAGACCGGCTAACCCGTAGGCCGGATTCAAGACAAACCAAAAGCCATCCTCCAGCACCCAAAACACCATCACCCCACCCAAGCAGCGGGCCTCCAACCGCCATGAAAAGCGGCCCAACATCGCCAGCGGTAGATGAAAGGCCAGAAACATGAACGAAAAGACCCAGGCGTGATAGCCGGTCATCGGACGACCGCCCCAAAACAGATCCAACAGCCAATGCTGCTCAATTCGCCAAGTCGGCAATCCGGCCGCCCAGCCTTGCCCGCCTTCGATCTGAATTTCCACCATGGCGAAGAAACCGGCCAGCACGATCACCCATAAAAGCAGCCAGGCCATCCGTCGGCCGACGCGGCCAGCCCGACTCATGAGGGCCAGTGCGTTGCAGTTCCCAGCACGATATCCAACACTGTCCGCGCTGCATCCGGTTTCCCCAGCGCGGCGGCGTTGGTGCGCAAGCGATCCAGTAAGCTCGGTTCTGACAACAATCGATTGACCCGATAGGTCAGCGCGCCCTCGTCACAGGCTTTGAGCGCGGCGCCATTCTCCAGCAAGTAATCAGCATTGCGCTCCTCCTGGCCTGGGATCGGGGAAATGACCAGCATCGGCAAACCAACCGCCAGGCATTCTGAAGTCGTCAAGCCGCCGGGTTTGGTAATCGCCAGATCAGCTACTGCCATCACCCGCTCGATAGTGCGCGTAAAACCCAGCGGATAAAGTCGGCCGGGATAGCGCGCGGCAATGGCCTGTAGTTCCGCTAACAGCATCTCGTTGCGCCCGGCTAGCGCCACGATTTGAAAATCCAGCTCCAGCCCCAGCAGGCGTTCAGCCAATCGCTCAATGCCGCCAACTCCCGCCCCGCCCGACATCATCAACAAAGTAGTTCGGCTGGGATCGATCCCCAACTCAGCGGCGCAATGGCTACGCGATTGGCGCTCCGCAAAGGCTGGCATGATCGGAATGCCGGTGACATGAATGGCAGATCGGGGGATACCGCGCTCAATCATGCGCCATGCCACCTCGTCGCTGGCGGCGAAATAACCGGCGAGATGCGGCTGAACCCACAGCGCATGAATATCGAAATCAGTGACCTGGACCCACACTGGCTGCTGAAAATCGCCTTTGCCCAGTTCGCGGGATAAGAGTTGTGCCGGCAAAAAATGGGTACAAATCACTTGATCGGGGGCAATATCGCGCAGTACCCGATCCAGCTTACGGGTATTCAGGCGCTCAATGGCCGCTCGCAAGCGACTCATCGGTGAATTGGCCTTCTCCCGATCCGTCAGGGTATAGAGATAGCCCCAGAAGGCCGGATGGTGTTCCACGATATCGATATAGGTTTCGGCGTAGAGCTTGCGGAAAAGCCCCGACACCAGTTCCATCACATCAATATGGATCAGCCGGACGCCTTCATAGCAACGCTCAGCCGCCGCTTGCAGGGCCTGTGCCGCGCGGACATGGCCTGCGCCCGCCGATACGCTGAGCACCGCTATTGTTTGTGGTTTTATCGATGCCATATATCTCTCCCCTCACCGCTGACCCCTCTGCTACAGAAAGGGGATCAGTTTCCGTACAGACTCTCATCCTAACCCCCGCCCAAAATCGGCTACCGATCCGCGTCTCCAACCTCTACCAGGCGATGGGGACAATCGGCACGGCTGCAATGCCCGTATAAGATTAGACAATGTTGTGCCAATTCGAATCCTCGCTGTTCGGCGATGGCCGATTGGCGTCGCTCAATTTCCTCATCGCAAAACTCCTCAATGCGCCCACATTCCAAGCAGAGGATATGGTCGTGGTGCTCACCTTGATCCAGTTCAAACACCGACTGGCCACTCTCGAAATGATGGCGCTTGACCAAGCCGGCGGCTTCGAACTGGGTCAGCACCCGGTAAACCGTCGCCAATCCTACCTCTTCACCGGAATCGACCAGGGATCGGTAGATGGCTTCAGCGGTCAAATGTCCGCCACTATCCTGCTGCTGAAGCATGTCGAGGATCTTCATGCGCGGCAAGGTCACTTTCAAACCGGCTTGCTTGAGTTGTTTGGAACCCACGCGGCGCTCTCCAAAAGGTGTTGCGCTTACCCACAGACTGCGGTTGTACGCTATGATGTGACGCAGACCAACCAGCAACCCGGACCTCCCTTCCATGTCTTATATGTTCCTGCGTGCCGCCGGCATCCTGTCGTTGGTCCTGACGGCCGGCTGCCAAAGCGTCATTCCCAGCTTCTACACGCCACCTGTCCGTCAGGGCAACTACATTGATGCCGCGCTCGTCGCCCAATTGCATCCCGGTATGAGCAAACAACAAATACAGCGCACCTTGGGTACGCCACTGGTCACCGACCCGTTCCATCAGAGCCGCTGGGATTATTACTACCAATACGGCAAGGGCACCAAAATCACCGAACAGCGTCGAGTTACCTTATTTTTTGCTGGCGACACGCTCGAACGGATCGACGATAGCCCGCAAAACAGCGACAGTGCCAAAAACTAGGTCGCATCCGGCTCCAAATCGCCGCCGCCCTTGCGGGTGCGCTTGCCTTCTGCGGCTCGTTTTTTGCGCACCTCTTTGGGATCGGCCAGCAGGGGCCGGTAGATTTCTACCCGGTCGCCGGGCCGAACCGTGGCTGAGAGTTTGCCGAGCTTGCCGAATATGCCCACCTTAGCGGTCTGAAGTTGAATCTCTGGAAATCGTTCCTGGATACGTGATTGGCAGATGGCCTGCTCCAGGGTGGTACCTTCCGGCACATCAACCGGGAGAATGACTTGCTCATCAGGACGCGCGTAGGCGATTTCCACCCGGATGACTACTGGCTCAGAGGGAGCGTGTGCCATATAAGTCCATAGCCCGCTTACAAAAGGCGTCTACCAGCGAGTTGGCGATTTGTTTGAAAATCGGTTCTATAGCCATCCGCACCAGGGGATTGGCAAACTCAAATTCCATATCCAGAGAAACCTTGGAGGCATCCGCGCGCAGCGGCTCGAAGCGCCAATAACCTTCCAGGTGTTTGAAGGGGCCTTCCAACAGGCGAATGTCGATCATTTTATGCTTCTGCATCCGGTTGCAGGTGGTAAAAGATTTATGAACGCCGCCTTTCACCATTTCGATGGTCGCTCGCACTTCGTCCTCGCCACGACTTAGGATAGACGTCGACCGACACCAGGGCAAAAATTGCGGATACGCTTCGATATCGGCGACCAGGGCATACATGTCTGCCGCCGAATAGAGCACCAGGGCGCTTTTTTTGACGTTCGCCACGACCTATTGTTCTCCGGTGCGACGTTATCGATTTGTTATTAGGCTCCAGCCGGCTAAGTGTGGTGGAATCCGCATCTATCCTCAAGAATGGCATACCGCGCCACCCGCGTCGGGTCAGCCAAAAAAATCAGACCATGAGCAAGAAAACAACCACAAACCATCAGATCGCCAGCAACAAGAAAGCGTATCACGAATATTTCATCGAAGAACGCTATGAAGCCGGCTTGGCCTTGCAGGGTTGGGAAGTTAAAAGCCTGCGTGCCAGCCGCGCCCACCTCAAGGAAAGCTACGTGCTGTTACGTAGCGGTGAGGCGTTCCTGTTCGGCTGCCATATCTCACCGCTGGTCTCGGCCTCCACCCATGTCGAAGCCGACCCGACTCGTACCCGAAAACTGCTGCTGCACAAAGAAGAGATTGGCCGGCTGATCGGATCGGTGGAACGCAAGGGCTATACATTGATTCCGCTGGCGATGTATTGGAAGCACAATCGCGCCAAGCTGGAACTCGGTTTGGCGCGCGGCAAGAAAGAGCACGATAAACGGGCGACCGAAAAAGATCGTGATTGGGAGCGGGACAAGCAGCGCCTGATGCGGGAACGCTGAACGGCTGGGAACTTTCACGTCATCGCGCTATCATATTTAGTTCATGGGGGCGATCCGGTTTCGACGTGGATTGCAAAACCTGAGGCGCATGTCGAGGATGCAGCTCACCTCGTTAAACTGGCTGCAAACTATAGTCGCCAACGACGATAGCTACGCACTGGCGGCCTGAGGGCTGCTAGCCTCTGACCGGAACTTGCTTGTGAGGTCCGGAGTCCTTCGGGACGCTTCAGGGGTCGACCTAACATAAGCTCGCGCCGAACTTGTCCGGGGGAGAGGCGCTAAAACTAACCGGAACCGTCGTTCGCCGTCCTGCCGGTCGGATTGCGAAAGGTTAAAGCAAAGACTAGGCTAAGCATGTAGTGCCAAGGGCGGAGGATTTGCGGACGGGGGTTCGATTCCCCCCGCCTCCACCATATGAGGTTCCGAGGATGTCTAAGGAAGTCCAGAATAAAAATCTAAGCCCGCGATTTAGCGGGTTTTTTGTTGCCTATCGGAACGTATCGGACGCCTTCGGATGGCACTGGCCACATCGCAAGCGTGCGGGTACATTTGAGGGTATGACCTCCAACGCCAGAATAGCGTACCCGCAAAATGGCCCTAACTGATTCAGCTATAAAGTCTTTTCGGAATTCCACCCCCTCAACGGTCAAGCTGGCTGATGAGAAGGGCTTGTTTTTGCTGATCACTGCCAGTGGCGCCAAGCTGTGGCGAGCGCGGTATCGGTTTGCCAATCGTGAGCAACTGCTAGCGCTGGGCGCTTACCCAGGCGTTTCTTTGGAAGAAGCCCGTCTCCGTCGTGATGAAATTCGCCGCCAAGCGGCCGCAGTCATTGATCGCCTACCTATCGAAGCGCTTACTTGTCAGCAATGAATGTAACGTAACCTCTAAGAACAATGCGCCAAAGTGCGTCATTTTTGGCACAATGCATGTCACGTTTTTGCACGGCCACCTTGCGCAATTTCTGATCCAACCGACTACATCGCTTTCCTAATAATTTAATTAACTATAAAAAATAACATGTTATAAAAAAATAATATTCACATTAAACATGGCACTTTCTTTGCTCAAACAGGGACATTCAGGTGTGGCCTGAACATCCCGGTAAGTAGTTCCCTGCTTGCCGGAGAAAAATAATGCGGATGCGTGATCCGCTCATAGTCATCAAAGGCAGAGGGTTCAACCGTGGAAGCTCATAAACTTTGGCAGTTCCCGATCAAGGAATTTCATCGCATCCCGCGCGGGCTGCTCGGCCCTGGCGCTTACGAAATGGTCGGACTGGAAGCCAACAAGCTTGGCTTCAAGCGCTGCGTGCTCGCCACCTCCGGCTTGCGCGGCACCGGCTTGGTCGAGGATATCGTCGGCAAGCTCAAGTACCGTAACGTCGATGTCGTGGTCTACGACCAGATCGAGTCCAACCCCAAGGACTACAACGTCATGGACATCGCCGACCTGTACAAGCGCGAGAAGTGCGACAGCTTCGTCTCGGTCGGCGGCGGCAGCGTGACCGACGCCACCAAGGGCGCGCGGGTCGTGGTCTCCCACGACGGCCGCAACATCAACGAGTTCGACGGCTACAACAAGTCCGAGAACCCCAACAACCCGCCGCACATCGCCATCAACACCACCGCCGGCACCGGCTCCGAAACCAGTTTCGCCTACGTCATCACCGACACCGTTTCGGAAAAAGCGCCGTACAAATGGCTGGGCCTGGACGAGAACGTGCCGGTTAGCCTGAGCATCAACGATCCGGTCCTGCATTTCTCCATGCCGGCGGATCTGACCGCCTTCTGCGGCTTCGACGTGCTGGCCCACGCCTCCGAACCCTATGTCTCCCGCATCGACTTCCTGCCGAGCATGGGCAGCGCGCTGCTGGGCGTCAAGCTGGTGGCGCAAAACCTGCGCCGCGCGGTGTACGAGCCGCTGAACTACGAAGCGCGCACCAACATGATGTACGCCTCCTACATCTCGGCGCAGGCGTTCAACAGCGGCGGCCTCGGCATCATCCACTCCATCTCCCACGCGGTCAGCGCCTTTTACGACTCGCACCACGGCCTGAACAACGCCATCGGCCTACCCCGGGTCTGGGAGTTCAACATGACCGCCAACTACAAGCGGTTCCGCGATCTGGCCAAGGCGATGGGCGAAAACGTGGACGGCCTGTCGGACGTGTCCGCCGCCGAGCGCGCGGTGGAAGCCGCCATTCGGTTGAGCAAGGACCTCAACATCCCGGCCAACTTTACCAGCATCGGCCCCTACACCAAGTCGCGGATGGGCACCGGCCGTTACGCCGAGATCGGCAGCACCAAGATCGCCGCCGAAAACGTCGATCGCGACGTGGACCGCATCACCAAGCACGTGCTGGGCGACGCCTCGACGCCGGGCAACGGCCGCGAATGCACCTACGAGTCGGTCGCGCCCGTCGTTCGCCATTCCCTGGTCGGCAGCTACTAGTCCGGCTTGCACCGGCTATAGTTGAATCACCGGGCAGTTCCCTGACTGACCCGGACCCCCGGCCGACGGCTGGCGGGTCCGGGTCTGGAGTGGCGCATGTTCGCATCGATCGAGCAGACCATCGCGCAGTTGCGCGAGCAGCAATACCTCTGCGACCGCAAGCTGGCCACCGTGGCCTTTCTGGCCCTGCAAATGCAAAAGCCGATCCTGATCGAAGGCCCGGCCGGCGTGGGCAAGACCGAACTGGCGAAGGTGGTGGCCGCCGCCCTGGGGCGTTCCCTGATCCGGCTGCAATGCTATGGCGGCTTGGACGAAGCGCGGGCGCTGTACGAGTGGGAATACGGCAAGCAACTGCTCTACACCCAGATCCTGCGCGACAAGATCGGCCGCCTGTTCGAGGGGACCGAGGATCTGCACGCGGCGGTCGAGCAGCTGCACCTGCACGAGGACGTGTTCTTCTCCGAGCATTTCGTGGTGCGCCGCCCGATCCTGCAGGCCATCGACTCCCCGACGCCGGTGGTGTTGTTGATCGACGAACTGGACCGCGCCGAGGAGCAGTTCGAAGCCTTCCTGCTGGAAGTGCTGAGCGATTTTCAGGTCACGGTGCCGGAATTGGGCACCGTCAAAGCCAAGACTATCCCCTACGTCATCATCACCAGCAACAACACCCGCGATCTGAGCGACGCCCTCAAGCGCCGCTGTCTGCACCTGTTCATCGGCTACCCCGACGAGCAACGCGAGCTGGAAATCGTGCGGATGAAGGTGCCGGCGCTCCAGGAGACCCTGGCGGCGCAGGTGGTGGCGGTGATCCGCCGGTTGCGGGCGCTGGATTTGCGCAAGGCCCCCAGCATCAGCGAAACCTTGGACTGGGCGCAGGCCCTGGTGCTGCTCAACGCCGAGACCCTGACCCCGGCGCTGCTGGAGGAAACCCTGCATCTGCTCATCAAATACGAGCGCGACGCCCAGCAGGTCAACGACCAACTCACCTGGATCGCCGAACCGCTCCAGTCCAGGGAAGCGCCGGCGACGGCCCCAGTCGCCGAACTGCCGTTGCGGCCGCCGCCGAAACCGGTCGAGACCGACGCGAGCGCCCTGGAACAGCGCCGCCAAGAGCACAGCGCGCAGTATTTCACCAGCTATCGCGGCCGCACCGACGGCCGGGCCAGCTAAACCTCATGGACGCCGTCATCAACCGGTTCGTCTTCCTGCTGAAAAAGCAGGGCGTGCGGATTTCGCCGGCCGAATCGCTGGACGCGATGCGGGCGCTGGCCTGGGTCGCGCTGGACGACCGGGACGTGGTGCAAACCGTGCTGCGCAGCACCCTGATCAAGGACGTGCGCGATCTGCCGCTGTTCGACGAGATGTTCGAGCGCTTCTTCAGTCTGCCCAAGGCCGCGCGGCCGGCCGAGGCGGTCGCGCAACCGCCGCCCGCTCC
>NZ_CBTJ020000072.1 GCF_001051235.1 Candidatus Competibacter denitrificans Run_A_D11
GTATCGCCCTGCTCGCGCGCTAGTTCGGCATTGAGTTCGGAGAGCCGATCCCGTGCCGCGTTGGCTTCGTCTTGGAGTTCCTGGAGTTTTTGCTTGGCCTCATCAATTGCCCCTTGCAGTCGATCCAGGCTGGCTTTGTCGAGCAGCCCCAGGCTGTTGGTTGCTGCCTCTGATGCTTCCCTCACCAAATCCTCGTTCATGACCTGCGTTTGCAGCATCTGTTCGAGCTTTAATGTCAGGTTTTCGGCGGCAATGGCTTGCTCGTAGTACGCCTTCCAGGTGTTGTTAACGGCGTCGTAGTTTTTTATCCATGCGCCCGTTAGCATCCCGGCTGTGGTGGCATTGTGGCGGATGGCGTACTCCGCGCTTTCAAGCCCGTTTTTAAGCTTGACCAGGGCCTCAGAGGACAGGTCGCTGCTTCGCGTGATGGCGCCGAATTGGCCAAGCCGAGCCTGGACCATCGCGCGGGTGCCTTCACTCAATTTCATGAGCTGATTGGCACTGGCGGCGACCATCGTGGCGAGCTTCTCGGAGGATTCGGAGGCTTTTTGGTTGGCTTTGGTGCTTTCTTCTGTGGTTTCGACGTTCTCTTCGGTCGCACCAGTGTTTTCTTTGGTCGCTTCCGTGCTGAGGCTGGCTGATTTGGCAGCGATTTCTTTTGCTTCTGCCGATTTTTTGAGAGCCTCCGACTCCATCCCTAAAGCCGCATTTTGTAAGGCCAGGGCGGTGTATTGCTTTTTAGATTCCTCAGTCTGTAGCCCTTCGGCCGCTAAAGCTGCCATTTTTGCCTGTAGCAAGGCCTGTTCGGCGGCGATCTGAGCTTGCTTGGCGGCTGCGATAATTTGCGCCCATTCCGCTTCTACCCTGGCGAGTTCGGCCGATTTTTGCTGAGCCAGCGCGGTTGCGCCCAGAGCCGTTGCGCGGTCCCGATCTGCCCGGATGCCGTCGAGTTGGGCTTCAGCAACCTCTTCGAGGGCTGAGGTGTAGTCCTTCGCTTTTTTGGCACTTTTCTGAAGTTCGTCGATATGCTTCTGCGCTGTTGCCTTATGCTTTACTGTGGCTGTGCTTGTCTCTCCCAGAGCGGTTTTGATTTTTGAGAGCGCAATGATGTACTCCTCGCGCGAAAGCTGCCCTGACTTGAACATGATCTCGACTTGCGACTTTAGCCGCTCCGCCTCGGTTCGCATCTCCGTTGTGGGTTGCTTGGCGGCTTTCATGCCCTGCGTGAGCTGCTGGATTTGGTCTCGAATAGCGCCAAACCCGCTAGACTCTGGGATGTTAATAAGGGTTCTGAATTTCTCGGCTTCTTGGGTCAGCGCATTGAGATGAGTTTTCCCTTGCGCGAAGTTTTCCCACATCTGACCAGCGGATTGGCTGGCGGCATCGGCTTGCTCTTTCATCTTCCCAGCCAGGGATTCCAGTACCTTGCCGGTTTCCAGGCCAAAAAGAGACAGCGCGTTGCCGGCCTGCTCAATCGGCGCTGCGAGCGCTGACATGACCACCGCGCCCAGCTTGGTAAAAGCCATCACGATAAAATCAACGCCATCTCGGAAGGCGGCTATGGTTTTCGCAATGACCTCAAAGGCGCCAGATAGAACCTTACCTTCAGTGCCCGCGTTGATGAGCGATTGCACGACGGTCAGCAGTTCGCCGGCGATCTCTTTGACTTGATCGAATACCAGGCCGAAGTTATTGCGGATGTCCTCGACTTCGCCCTTGTTGGCTTCCAGATAGCCGGACATGGACTTCAGGCCGTCCATGATGCCGACGATGGAATCCCCTAAGACGCCACCGAGATCGGTGAGGATTTCCGCCAACAGGTCCGATACGCCTTTCAGCTCACCCTCAAGCTGTCCGGTGTCCAGATTGAAGATGCCAGACAGCGCTTCGTTCAGCTTGGTCTTGATCTGCTCGTAAAACCCAGCCGTCGCAAGTCCTGCGAGGGTTTGATAGGCTTCAGACAGGTTCGAGGTGACGCCAGCCCAGGAATTGGACGTGGCATCGCCCATCTGTGCAAAGCCCGCCATCCGCTTGTTCAGTTCTTCAGCCAGCGTCCCTTGCTCTTGCCACTGAGCAACCATCTCATTGGTGATGCCGAGATTACGCGCTAGGACGGCGTTGTTATCGATGTTACCGGATAGGATCGCTTGGGTTTCTTGCGCCACCTGCGACATATCCAGGCCCAGCGCGCCAGCGGCCAGGGCAATCTGCTTGGTTAGTTCGCGGATTTGATCCAGATTCAGGCCAGCGGCTAAACCGGGTGATACGGCGGCCTGAAAAGCGTCTTTAAGCTGGCCGAAGGTGGCGGTGGTCTGGAGCGAATCGACCTTAAGCTTTTGCAGGAGATCACTTGAGATTTGCGAGGCGGCATTGAATGCATCTTGCCCTTCGATGACGCGCCCCTGAGAGTCCACAAGCTCTGCTTGGGAGGCGACGATACCCGCGATGCCGAGCTTGGTATTTTCAAGCTCTTTGTTGACCTCGATCCCGGTATTTACAAAGTCTTTGAGCTTATCCAACCCAACGAGCGCCGCTGCTAGCCCAAGGATTTGATTGCGTAGCCCTGCAACAGCCTCTTTAAATCCTTCTGCGCCGTCTCTTGCGCGTTCGAGTTCTTCCAGCCTCTCGGACAGGATTCTGATTCTGAGAGCAAGTTCGAGCGTGCGGTCAGCCATACAAAAACTCCGGGCGTGGGGCTACGATATGCAAGGGATTAAAAGAGGAGTGCAGATGATGAAACGCATCGTGCTGTTGAGTTGTGCGCTGATGAGCGCGCCTGCGGTAGCGATTAATAAATGTGTGGATGCTGATGGCAAAACGGTTTATCAGGCTGCTCCATGCGCCGGGGCGGCAAAGGGCAGCGAGATCGCAATTCAAAAAGCACCGCCGGTTTCGGAAAAGACTGAAAGCGAAGATCTGAAGCGATTCAAGGAAGCCGGATCGGCGATGGAGCGCGACCGAAAAATCCTGGAAACGGAACGAGAAATCGCAGCTATCGAAGGCCGGATTTCCGACAACCGGCAAGCTATGTCGGGCGAGCTGGCCGCACTGCGAAACAAGAAAAACTATGCCAATAACAATCTCGCCGGAGCTACGTGGGAGCAAAGCATTTCGGACGAAATGACCGCTGTCACCCAGAAGTACGATACCCTCGTCCGATCCGATCAAAGCCGGATTGATGGGCTGCGACAGGAATTGGCCAGACTGCGCGATAAAAAATAGTCCTACTTGACCCCGCAAGGATGCGGGCGTAAGACAGTACCAGGATTGCTTCGCGGCGCTGGGTACCGGTAATCTACCTTGTTGCGGCCTGCCATAGCGCGAGAGCGTGGGCCGCTTGGTTGTTTCCCCACTCAGAGAAGGCGTATGGCTAAAAATATTCCCCTGGACGAGCGCATTATCTTTGCGCTTGACGTTGATTCGCCCGATGAGGCGGCCCGCTGGCTGGATCGGTTGGGCGATAGCGTCAAATTCTACAAAGTTGGCTTGCAGCTCTTTTTGGCCGGCTGGTTTCCTGTCATTGATATGATTCTGAACCGTGGAAATAAGGTCATGGTCGATCTGAAGTTCTTTGATATCCCCGAAACCGTGGCGCTGGCCGTGCGGGAGTTGAAGCACCGAGGCGCAACCTTTATCACGGTGCATGGCAATGACCCGATCCTGAAAGCCGCTGTGAGTGAGCGCAACGGGGCCAAGATTCTGGCCGTCACGGTGCTGACCAGCTTTGATGAGTCGGACATGCGCGAGATGGGCTTTACCGGCACTGTGGAGGACTTGGTGTATTTGCGCGCCAAGAAAGCCTTGGCACTGGGCTGTGACGGCGTGATTTCCTCTGGACTGGAAGCGCCGCGCTTGCGGCATGACCTGGGGGATAAGTTTCTGATCGTAACGCCGGGCATTCGGCCTGGCACCAATGACGTGATTCAAGACGATGATCAAAAGCGCATTGCTACCGCCAACAAGGCCATCAAAAATGGCGCGGATTATGTGGTCGTTGGTCGGCCTATCCGCAACGCCAAAGACCCGCTGGCCATTGTGAAAGGGATGCAGGAAGAAATTGCACGGGCGCTGTAGTCCTTCGGCCAGGGAGGGCGGTTGACCCCACCGCTGATCGGGCGTAAGCTGCTTCTTAGGTGCTTGAGACACACCTAACAGCGGTTCCCCGCTCCGAGAGTTGCGGTTTTTTTGTGCCTGCCGGTTTTGTGCCGGGAGTGCGGCTAATGCAATACGGGTACGCCCGAAATACGCCCGCCGTCTGTTAGCGGTCTCAAGCTCCTGGCGCCCATCATTCGATGCGTGTCCCTTTGAGAAACTAACAGGAGCAGCATCATGTCTACTTTGTCCCTTGCCGTCGTTGACGGCGAACCCCGTATCGACTCCCGCCTCGTGGCTAGTGAGCTTGGTGTTACTCACCGCAACACTTACGAGCTTGTCGATAACTATTTCGCGGAATTTCAGGAATTTGGAATACTCCGGTTTGAAACCGGAGAAATCAAAGGGCGCGGACAGCCCGAAAAGTACTACCTCCTGAACGAAGACCAAGCCTATTTTCTGATGACGCTGGTCCGCAACACGGAGGAAGCGGTCGAGTTGAAAAAGCGGCTGGTCAAAGCCTTCGCGCAGTACCGCACCCGCAGCCAGAGCCTGCCCGAACCGGCCGCCCCCCGCCCGAACACCATCACCCTGGACAAAGACGAAT
>NZ_CBTJ020000073.1 GCF_001051235.1 Candidatus Competibacter denitrificans Run_A_D11
TATTGAGCAAGCCGCCAAAAAATGGACCATGCCCATCAAAGACTGGAAACAGGCCCTCAATCGCTTCGCCATTCAATTCGAGGGCCGCTTGCCACTCTGATTCAATAAAGCAAAATCGCAAAAGCAAAATCGCATTTACACAAAAAAATTGACAGACTCCTGGCTGCAACACCTCGCCGAGCAGAGCGAACCGCCCGCCGCCACCCGTGCCCGGCTGGCGGCGATTCACGGCTATTTCGACCGCCACCGCGACCGCATCCACTACGAGAGGCCTGCCGCCATGTGGTCAAGGACCGGATGGAACGGGCCGGGATGCACTGGACGCTCCCCGGCGCCCAAGCCCTGTTGAATCTGCGCTGCGTGGCGCTCAACGACGAGTGGGAGCCGTTCATGAACCATCACATCCAAAGCGAAACGGTGCGTCTCTACGCCAACCTCCCCTTTAAACCTAAGTCTGCTCCTCTGCACCTGGTCGCCTGAGCGGGGACGTGCTCGACTGGTTACGCCCTACTCTATAGGCAAATGATGCGATTATTTCATAAATATATCAATATCTTAATATTGGGATAGGCTCTAAATCTGTTGGTCGTGTGTTCGAATCGCACACGGCCCACCAAATAAAACCCATGTGGCAAGCCGCATGGGCTTTTTGCTTGAATCAGAGCTTATCGATGGCTCAAAAAAAACGCGGCCAAAGCTAAGTCTTCCGGCCGCGTGATCTTGATGTTATCCGCTCGCCCTTCGACGAGCCGGGGAGAAAAACCGGCTGCTTCCATGGCAGCCGCTTCGTCGGTTACCAATAACCCGCGCGCCAGAGCGGCGCGTAAGGCATGATGCAAATCCCCTAAACGAAACATCTGCGGGGTTAGCGCATGCCAAAGCTGCGAGCGATCCACGGTGACGCCAATACGGCCGCTAGAATCCGCTTGTTTTAAGGTATCGCGTACCGGAGTCGCTAACAGGCCGCCGACAGGATCATCAGCCAACTGAGCGAATAACCGGTCGAGGTCTGCTGCTGTCAGGCAGGGGCGAGCAGCATCGTGTACCAAGACCCAATCGGTCGATTCGGCTTGTGCTTGCAGCACCTCCAAGCCGTTGAGCACCGAATGGCAGCGCTCCGTTCCACCGGGCGCCCGCCATAAAGGTTTGGCGGTATCCAAGCTTGCCGCTATATCAGGCCACCAGCAATCTTTGCTATCTACGACAACGACAGCGCCTTCGATGCGCGGATGCTGAAGCAGAGCTGCCAGCGTATGCGCGATAACCGGTCGATCAAGCAGCGTTAAATATTGTTTGGGGATGGTCGAACCCAATCGCTTGCCGGTGCCGGCCGCAGGCACGATGGCCCAGTAACGCACACTGTTTATCATCGAGTTGTTCGGTATGGGAATCGGACGGTATCTGCCGGTTAAGGGCGTGCAGTTGGATCTGACGGGATCGGATCGAGAATAGGCGGATTATCGGTGGCGTCGGGTTGGTCAGGTGAGGCCGGATTCTTGGGGGGAGTCGGTGCAAGGGGTTGAGGAACGGGTCGTGTGGCCGCTGGTGGCGCTAAGCTTGGCGTGCCGGTAGAGGAGGAGCCTTTGGACACTCTCGCCTTTGTGGTAGGTGGTTCCAGCAGCCGATAGAAGGTTTCATCCTGACGGATCATCCCCATCTCAGACCGTGCCCGCTCTTCAATCGCGGTCAGCCCGGTCTTTAAGTCCTTGATATCCGCTTCCAAGGCACGATTGCGCTCGTTTAGGATCGCATTTTCGTCGGTCTGGGCTTGGACGGAGATACGCAACGTATACGTTTGCCGAACACTGTCCGCATCGATCCACAAGAGGTATTGGCACAGCACCAATAAAGCGATCAGGATCGCTACGAGAATCTGCATAACTTCGCTGGTCTAAAAATTTGGTCTGAACAGGGGAGCGCTGTGACCACCGGGTAGGACCGACGCCCCCAGGTTCTTGCCGCAACATGCGACGTGAAGGGCTGGGGGCGCGGGATAGGCGGGTTTCAGCTTGCCGTGATCGCAAGCGCCGGATAAACCCGACTTAAACTTTCACGTCAGCCCGGAAAAACGTTGAACGCTTTCTTGCCGGGATAGACGGCGGCGGAACCCAGTTCGCCTTCGATCACCAACAGGCGGTTGTACTTGGCGATGCGATCCGAACGGCTGAGCGAGCCGGTCTTGATCTGACTGGCAGCGGTGGCGACGGCCAAATCGGCAATCGTGGTGTCCTCGGTTTCGCCGGAACGATGTGAAGAAATCGAGGTGTAACCGGCATCAGCGGCCATCTTGATCGCGGCCAGGGTCTCGGTCAGGGTGCCGATCTGGTTGACCTTGATCAGGATCGAGTTAGCGATGCCCTGGTCAATGCCGCGCTTGAGAATCGAGGTGTTGGTGACAAACAGATCGTCGCCGACCAACTGGATTTTCTTGCCCAGCACCTGGGTCAAATAGGCCCAACCGTCCCAGTCGCTCTCGTCCAGACCGTCTTCGATGGAGACGATGGGATAACGGCTAACCCAATCGGCCAGCTTGTCGGCCATTTCGTTGGAGGTGAAGGATTTGCCTTCGGCTTCCAGCGTGTATTTGCCATTCTTGTAGAATTCAGAACTGGCGCAATCCAGGGCGATGTAAATATCTTTGCCCGGCGTGTAACCGGCGTTCTTGATGGCTTCCATGACCACTTCCAGCGCCGCCTCGTTGGAGGATAGATTCGGCGCAAAGCCGCCTTCGTCGCCCACGGCGGTGTTCATGCCCTGCTTCTTCAGCACGGCTTTCAGGGCGTGGAACACTTCCGCACCCCAGCGCAGGGCTTCGTGGAAGCTGGGCGCACCGACCGGCATGATCATGAATTCCTGCATGTCCACGCTGTTATCGGCATGGGCACCGCCGTTCAAGATATTCATCATCGGCACCGGCAGATGATACGGGCCGGTGGGGTTCAGATACTTGTACAGCGGAACTTTCTTCTCGGCAGCGGCGGCGTGTGCGGTGGCCATCGACACACCCAGCAGCGCGTTGGCGCCCAGGCGGCTCTTGGTGGGAGTGCCGTCCAGATCGATCATCTTCTGGTCGATAGCGGCCTGATTGTCCACTGCTTCCATGCCCACTACCGCCTTTTTCAACTCGCTGTTGATATTGCCGACGGCTTTCAAAACGCCCTTACCCAGATAGCGGCTCTTGTCGCCATCGCGCAATTCCAGCGCCTCGCGGCTGCCGGTGGAAGCCCCGGACGGCACGCCCGCCGTACCCTTGGCGCCGGATTCGAGAATCACATCGACGCCGACCGTCGGGTTGCCCCGCGAATCCATGATTTCACGGCCGATGATTTCTTTGATTTTTGACATTCTGACAACTCCTCTGGGTGTTGTGCTCGTGGGGGATAAAACGCTTATTCTAATCCGGTTTCGAGAAAACCGCGCTGTTTGATCGTCTCATCAAGTGCTTTCAGCGTGGCCAGCAACGCTTCCAGCCGGGCCAGTGGCCAGGCGTTAGGGCCATCGCTTAAGGCTTGGTCGGGATCGGGATGAGTTTCCATAAACAACCCGGCAATGCCCGCCGCCACCGCCGCCCGCGCCAGCACCGGCACGAATTCGCGCTGACCGCCGGAGGCATTCCCTTGACCGCCGGGCAATTGCACCGAATGGGTGGCGTCGAATACCACCGGGCAGCCGGTGGCGCGCATCACCATCAACGCACGCATGTCGGAGACCAGGTTATTGTAACCAAAGGACACGCCGCGTTCGCAGACCATGATCTGGTCGTTGCCCGTTGCCCGCGCTTTGGCGACGACATTGCCCATGTCCCAGGGGGCAAGGAACTGGCCTTTTTTGATATTGACTGGTCGGTTCTGGCGGGCGACATTCTGGATAAAATCGGTTTGACGGCACAGAAACGCCGGGGTTTGCAGCACATCGACCACCGCAGCGACTTCTTGCAAGGGCGTGTATTCATGCACATCGGTCAGCACCGGTACGCCGATTTCGCGCTTGACCGTTTCCAGAATCTTCAGACCTGCTTCCAGGCCGGGGCCGCGAAAGCTCTGGCCCGACGAGCGGTTGGCCTTGTCGAAGGAAGATTTGTAGATAAACGGAATGCCCAGCCGTCCGGTGATTTCTTGCAGTTGACCGGCGGTATCGAGCGCCAATTGTTCGGATTCGATCACGCAGGGGCCAGCGATCAGAAATAGCGGTCGATCCAAACCCACCTCAAAGCCGCAGAGCTGCATCATGTCGCGTCCGCATCCCCATGCCGTTCGCGGCGCTGGCGGAGCGCGGCCTCGGCAAAGCCTTGAAATAGCGGATGACCGGCCCGTGGGGTAGAGGTGAATTCGGGATGAAACTGGCAACCCAAAAACCAGGGATGGCCCGGTAATTCGACCATTTCCACCAATCGCCCGTCCAGCGAATGGCCGGAGCAGATCAGCCCGGCGGCGCGCAACGGTTCGCGGTAGCGGTTGTTAAATTCGTAACGATGGCGGTGGCGCTCGGTCACCACATCCTGGCCGTAGGTCGCCCGCGCCAGACTGTCGGGAACCAGCCAGCAGGATTGCGCACCCAGGCGCATGGTGCCACCGAGATCATTGCCTTCCTGACGGCGTTGCAACGCCCCCTCCTCATCGGTCCATTCAGTCACCAGGGCGATCACCGGGTGCGGTGTCTCCTGGCGAAATTCGGTGCTATGCGCATCGCTTAGGCCAGCGACATGGCGGGCAAACTCGATCACCGCCACCTGCATCCCCAAGCAGATGCCCAGATAGGGAATCCGTTGTTCGCGTGCATAGCGCACCGCCGCGATCTTGCCTTCAATGCCACGTTTGCCGAATCCGCCCGGCACCAGGATGGCATCCATCCTCTCCAGACAAGCTGTACCGTGCGCTTCGATTTGTTCGGAGTCCATGTAATGGATATTGACTTTGGTACGGGTGTGGATACCGCTGTGCAGCAGGGCTTCATTCAGTGATTTATAGGCGTCGGTCAGATCGACATATTTGCCGACCATAGCGATGTCGATTTCGTGCAGCGGCGATTCGATGGCTTGTACCACCCGTTCCCAGTCGGCCAGATCGGCGGGCGGCAAGTTTTCCAAATGCAGCTTGCGGGCGACGGTCTCGTCCACGCCTTGAGCGTGCAGCAAGAGCGGAATCCGGTAAATGGTATCGGCATCAGGCACGCTAAGGACGGCCTTGGCTTCGACATTGGTAAACAGCGCAATTTTGCGCCGCTCCTCAACCGGTACTTCCCGATCCGAGCGGCACAACAGAATATCCGGCTGAATACCGATAGAGCGTAATTCTTTAACCGAGTGCTGGGTCGGCTTGGTCTTCAGTTCGCCGGACGATTTGATGTACGGCACCAGAGTCAGATGGATAAACAGGCACAACTCCCGGCCCAGTTCCACGCCCATCTGGCGGATCGCTTCCAGAAAAGGTTGGGATTCGATGTCGCCGACGGTGCCGCCGATTTCGACCAGCGCGATGTCGGCTGTTCCCGCCCCATCACTAATGGAGCGTTTGATCTCGTCGGTAATGTGCGGGATGACTTGCACGGTGCCGCCGAGATAATCCCCACGTCGCTCTTTACGGATGACTTCTTCGTAGATGCGCCCAGTCGTGAAGTTGTTACGGCGGGTGGCGGTCATCGCCACGAAGCGCTCGTAGTAGCCCAGATCAAGGTCGGTTTCCGCGCCATCGCTGGTGACGAAGACTTCACCATGCTGGAACGGACTCATGGTGCCGGGATCGACGTTGATGTAAGGGTCCAGCTTAATCAGGGTGACCTTGAGTCCCCGCGCTTCCAACACGGCTGCTAGTGATGCGGCGGCGATGCCTTTGCCGAGGGAGGACACCACACCGCCAGTAATAAAGATGAATCGGGTCATGCGGGGAAGGGGGGTAGCCAAAAGACGCTACAAGATACCAGACCCAGCCATCAATGGCGACACGCCCGCGAGGTTTTCGGAACTGCTCACCGTCGGAGGTGACCCAGGGGATTTTCCCAGCGCAAGCCTTTAAAGCGCATGAAGTCGTTGTCGCAGGAGATGAGGACAGCGCCGTGGCTGATCGCCAGCGCGGCCAGATGCGTGTCGGTCGTCAGGTTGCCCGCTGTACCCGCTTCTTCCAGTAGCGAACGCAATGAGTGATTTCCTCATCCTCAAGCGCTGCGGCAAGATCAAGCGCCTTGTTCAGGCAAAGCTTGGGAGCACCCATCGAATGGGGTCGTTCCTGAAATAACGGCTTGTTAGCAGCGGGAGCTTTGGCGGCTTGAAGACCGGCGCACAATGTCTGATTGACAAGATGGGTCAAGGAACTCTTTTGGCGGCGTGCCTGTTCCTTGAGGGTCATCAACAATTCATCGTCGATTTGGATTGTGATGCGCATAATTGGCATCATAGCATCATCAATAGTTTGCTCCGAAGCAATGAGCGCAAAACGGCGACCCGCAGGTCGCCGTTTTCGTTATTGGGCATTGCTCGACAAATAGGCAGATTCTCAAGGCTCCTGCGAGAAAATCAGCACACTGTAGGGGCCAATCGAGACTTCAGCACTGGCGGGCAGGTTATCGTAATCATCCGGCCCAGCCACCACATCGCCTTCAGACGTTCCCGTAAAGAGTGTGCTGTAACCCTGCCAGTCAGAATTGAGCCGCAGTTTCCACTCGCCTTCAGCGGGAAAGCCCACCCGGTAATTCTCGCGCCGCTCGGCCGAGAAATTGGCGACTACCACCACATCATCGCCCGACCCGCCGACATCCCAGCGACGAAACGCGATCATGTTATAGGGATCGTTGCAATGGGTGACATGCACATGCTGCCCACACAAGCCGCGCGTCTTGCCGGGCCGATTGAGCCGCAGATGGATCAAATCGCGGTACAACCGCACGATCCCGCGAAAATCGCCAGAGTTGTGCCAATCGACCGGCACCGTGTCGCGGAACCATTCACCCTCCAGAAATTCCTGACCCTGGAACAGCATGGGGATACCCGCCGCCGTGAACACCATCGCCGCCGCCAGGGTTGAGCGTTTCTGGGCATAAAAACCCTTGCTATCGCCACCATCGATTTCCTGCGGCACCCGCGCCTTGCCGTTGGCGACCTCATCGTGCGATTCGCTGTAAATGATCCGTTCAAACGAGTCGATGTTGTAGCGGAACTGGATGGCCGTTGCGACGGCTGCCATTGAGCGCCATTCATCGGAAGCAACAATCACCGCCTCCCGGATCGGGTGAACAAAACTCGAACTCCACTGGGCGCTGAAGCCCGCGCCACCCTCGTGTTCTTCCTTGGTCACATAAGCATCTTGCTGCAAATCCTCCGCGATGGTGATTCGGCCAGGGAATTTTTCAGCGATCTCGCGGTTGATCCACTGCAATAAGCTCCAGCCTTCCTGGATCGGCGCGGCTCCCGATCCATGCTTGTGGATATAAACCGTCATATCCATACGCAGGCCATCAACATGATAATCTTCCAGCCACATCAAGGCGTTATCACGGATAAACTGACGGACTTCTCCACGCCCGTAATCGGGCCGGGTGGCACCCCAAGGGGTATGGCGACGGTCGTCTTGAAAGAAATAAATACCGCCGCCGTCGTTCTCACTCCAGCCGTCAAACCGCCACAGATCGAGATCAGACGGGCCGAAGTGGTTGTACACCACATCCAGAATCACCGCGAAGCCATTTTGATGGGCTTGCTTGACGAATTCCTTAAACGCCTTCGGCCCACCATAGGCCGTTTCCACTGCGAAGATGTGCGCGGGGTTGTAGCCCCATGAATGATCACCCGCGAACTCAGCGACGGGCATCAACTGCAAGGCGTTGACCCCCAACTTCTTCAGGTGGCCGAATTGCTTGGTGATGTCATGAAACCCGGCTGGCAAATTGTTCTCTGGGTCAGGATCATAAAAAGTGCCGACATGCATTTCATAGATGACCAACTCGTTCCAGGGCGGACACTGGAATTGATCATCGCCCCAGTCGAAGTGGGGCTGATGCACCACCCCATTGCCGACGGAATTGGTGACTTCGCGGGCATAGGGATCAATGCGGGATAACTCGCCCCAGGGGGTGTTCAAAAAATAACGGTATTCATCACCGATCTTGGCCTCGGCCACATCGCCATACCAGTAACCGTTGCCTTCAGAGGTCAAGGGATGAGCGGCTTGATCCCAATTATTGAAGCTGCCACAGACTGCGACCGTTGAAGCGTTGGGCGCCCAGACCCGGAAGGCTACCCCGTTCTCATGTGGGATAGCACCCATGCCGGGATGGACGGTCGTTGCAGTATCCGGTGTGGATTGCTGAGTCTTCGCGGGGGCGCGGGCCTGCTTCGGTTTGGCGTCCGTAGCTGCCTTATCTTTCTTGCTCTGAGCCATGAGAACCTCTTCATTCTATTAGGGGATACAGTGATCCGTAGCGTCAGCGTAGGAGGCTGATTAGTACCAGCCTTTTAGGGTATTTTCATGATCAAAGTACCTCACATTGAAGTGCTGTAAGTCACTATCTAAAGGTGCTGTAAGTCACTGATCAAAAGCTAATACGACGGTTGCACTAAAACGGGTTCCCAGCCTTTCTCGCCTACCCCAGCCAGATAAGCATCGGCAATGCCTAAACCGACCACCGCCAGCAACTCCTGATGGTTATACAAAAGCGGTAAGCGGTCTCGTTGCCAGGGTGGAATCTGCGCTTCCTGCAATAATTTCTTTAATTCCTGACTGTGACGGCGGCCTGCCGGGCGAAAGCGCTCACCGCCTGCCCGAAACCGGACGGTCAGTGCAAAATCGCCGAGCGCCTCGGCACGCAGGCCGCTGCCCACTCGCTCTTGCAACCAAAGCTGACCAATGCCGGGTAAATCCAGCGGCTGCCAGCCGTTCGCTTCCGGTCGCCAGAGCAAGGTGCAGCCTGGGCCAACGGGCAGGAGCGGCGGCATGGCATACAGGGTTTGCCGATAGCGCCGCGCTTCGCCACCAGGCCAGCGAACGCAGGGACAGCGGTCAGCACCAGCATTGAGAATATCGTGGAGCAGGTGGCGGAGTTGTCGGCTATCCAGCACCGGTAAACCGAGCTGACGCAACCAATAGCGCACCACATTGCGTTGGCGAAGATCGCTTAATTCGGCTAGACGGAGAAGGCACAGCGCATCGGGGCGTTCGGTTGCAACTCGCTCTAGATCAGCTACCGCTGTGCTATCCAGCCAGTCAGCCGCTTCAGCGCACCATTGCGCCGAGCGGGAAAGATTAGGGCTGACCGCTGGCCAGCGTTGTTGCAGCAACGGCCAGATGCGGTGACGCAGATAATTGCGGTCGAAACCGGTATCCGCATTGCTACCATCATCAATCCACTGCAAGCGGTGCTGACGTGCATAGGCCAGTAACTCGGCACGACTAACCTCTAGCAAAGGTCGCAATAGCCAGCCTTGGCCTAATCGCGCGGCGAGCGGCATCGCTGCCAAGCCGTGTGGTCCCGCACCCCGCAATAATTGCAGCAATAAGGTTTCGGCCTGGTCGTCGCAATGATGAGCGGTCAGTAATGCGGTTTCGGCATCAATCTCAGCGGTGAAAGCCGCATAGCGGGCGCGGCGGGCGGCGGCTTCAGGGCTTTCACCCGGGCTAGCCTGAGCGTCGATCTTGAGGATGTGAAACGCTACACCCAGTTCCCGACTGACTCTGGCGCAATGCTCACCCCACGCGGCCGAGGTGGCTTGCAGCCCGTGATCGACATACACCGCTCGTAAGGTTCGCCCAAGCGTTAGCTCCAGCGCGCTGGCCAGCAGATGGAGCAGGGCATGGGAATCCATCCCACCGCTATAAGCCACAGTCAATTGGCGAATAGCGGGGTGGATCGCTAGGAATTCTCGGAGGTGTCGGCCCACCACGCCGATGGGCGAGCGCCACGCGGAAAGGTTCATAGCCGCGCTCGGTCTGTCGAGAGAGGCTTAGCCGTTGACCAACCGCATCATCTCCTCGGGATAGCGCGAACCGGCCGCCGCCGTCAGCGGGAAAACCGCGTCGATCTCGGCCAATTCCGCCGCCGTGAACGCTACATCGGCCGCTGCCACATTTTCTTCTAGATAGCGCCGCCGCTTGGTCCCCGGAATCGGCACGATATCGTCGCCCTGCGCCAACACCCACGCCAGTGCGAGCTGCGAGGGGCGACAACCTTTACGGTCGGCCAACTGGCGGATTTTTTCGACTAATGCCAAATTCTTTGTGAAATTCTCACCTTGAAATCGGGGGCTAAGGCGGCGGTAATCGTCCTCGGCAAAATCATCGGGTTTTTGAATGGCGCCTGTCAGAAAACCACGCCCCAGGGGACTATAGGCAACAAAACCTACCCCCAACCGCCGACAGGCCGCCAGCACATCGGTTTCCGGTTCACGGCTCCACAACGAATATTCACTTTGTACGGCAGTGATCGGATGCACCGCGCACGCGCGTTCCAGCGTGTTGGCTGATGCTTCCGACAGCCCCAAATATCGGACCTTACCGGCTTGGACCAGGGCGGCCATTGCCCCGACGGTTTCTTCAATGGGGGTGGCCGGATCGACCCGATGTTGGTAATACAAATCAATGGTATCGACCCCCAACCGCTGCAAACTGGTTTCACAACACGCACGAACATACTCCGGCCGACCATTGATGCCGCGCCGGGTTGGATCATTGGGGTCACGCACGATGCCGAATTTAGTGGCCAAGAACGCTCGATCCCGTTGGCCCTTGAGTGCTCGGCTGACCAACTCCTCATTCGTAAACGGCCCATAGATATCGGCGGTATCGAGCAGGGTAACGCCTAAGTCGAGCGCACGGTGAATAGTGGCGATGGATTCCACATCATCGCGACCGCTGTAGAAATCACTCATCCCCATGCAGCCTAAGCCCATGGCGGAGACGATGGGGCCTTCACGGCCAAGACGGCGAGTTTGCATCTCAAATCTCCTGCAATAAACGGTGAACGGCCGCTGCCGGCAAGCCGGAGGTTGGCCACAACGTTGCCTCGGTGCCGAAGCGCACTGCAAGGGTCAGCGCCTCCGCCATCGGCCGATGTTCCAGCAGAGCATGAATCAGCCCGGCGGCAAAAGCATCCCCTGCGCCGGTGGTATCAATGGGCCGAACGCGCTGCGCGGGTGTCGCCAGTGCTTCGGTCGTGCCATAAGCATGTGCGCCTGCCCCACCGGCCGTCAGTACCGTCCAGCGCGCCAAGCCGTTGGAGACGGTTTTGCCCAAAACAGCCCGTGATTTGCCCTGATCGGCAGTCAGATCAGAGAGCGAGGCGACCACCACATGCGCCGGACGCATACCCGGCTCGATGGGCGGCGCGTGTGCAATAATCAGACTGTCGTTCGCCTTCGCCGCCAAGAGCGGCGCCAGATCAAGCCGACGGCTACGCACATAGACCACATCCGCTGGCAAATCCAACAGCCGTTGCGGTGGCGCCGCTTCCTCGCAGCGGGCGACGTTGATCACTGTGCGCTCACCAAGCGGATCGACCAAGATATAAGAACGGGTGGTCGGTTGATCCAAGTGCGCGAGCGCGGTCGTTATCACACTGGCAGCGGCAAGCTCAGCCAGCAATGCCTCACCAACCGCATCACGGCCAATTGCCGCCAGCAAAGTGACCTGGTGACCCGCCGCCGCCAAGGCCACCGCCGTATTGGCGCCGCCACCACCGAGTCGGGTGTGGGTTGGAACGCCATTCAGATGCCCACCAGCCCGCAACGGTTCAGTGAGATGAATCACGTCATCGCGTGCCACCGAACCGATTACCACGATCCGAGCCAATTCGCTCTCTCCTGCCTCATCTTAACCGGCTGGATTCGACCGGTTGCTGCGTGAACTTGCTAGAATTCCAGCGACGAACCGCCATACCGCTCGCAATAAACTTCTCATGATCTGGTACAAAGATAGCTCTGGCACCGGCCGTGATCGCTACCATCACGGCAATTTGCGCGAAGCACTGATCGCGGCGGCGCTGGATTTGATTGCCGAACGCGGCCCGGCTGGTTTTACCTTCGCCGAAGTTGCCCGCTTGGTTGGAGTCAGTCCAGCCGCCCCTTACCGGCATTTTCGCGACCGCAACGCCTTGTTGGTGGAGATGGCTACCCGTGGCTTTCAACAGTTCGAGGCGGAACTGGTGCGCGCTTGGGACGATGGCCGGCCGGAACCGCTGCGCGCCCTGGTCAATTGTGGGCGTGCTTATCTAGTTTTTGCCCGCCAACAACCCGCCTATTACTCAGCAATGTTCGCAGCCTGCCCGCAGCCAGAGACCGAGAGCGAGTTAGCTCGAACCAGCGAGGGCGCACTTGCCTTGTTGCGGCTAGCGGCTGAAGCACTGTGCGCCAATCAAGCCAAAAACCAGCGCCCTCCTTCGCGGATGGTGGCTCTCCATATCTGGTCCTTATGCCATGGCGTCGCTTCACTTTTTTTAAATTCCGGTGAAGGGTTGCCGCAACCTCTGTCGATGACGCCTGAAGATTTGTTGGAAGCCGGTATTTTGCTCTACACGCGGGGCCTCGGCTTTGGCGGTGGCGAGCCTATTCCACCCAAACTTTAAAATCGATAGTTTGTTGACGCCCAGTGTTTATAGGCTTAACATTGTTAATGTGATTAACATTAACTTGGAGGAGGAGACCATGATTCTTGCGGCGAAACCCGATTGTTTTACCGAGAAACCTCATGGAACGGGTAAAGGGCTTTGGATTGGCCTGATCCTTCTGGGTTTTATGATTTGGTGGCCCTTCGGGCTGGCGTTTTTGGCCTATCTATTTTGGAGCGGAAAAATGAAGTGCTCTTCTTCCCATCCTTCCGATCATGGGCGGTCTCATGGTTTTCGGGCGTTTTTCCATATCATGGGCAACGGCTGTTGCGCTGGGCGTCATACCAATTCCACCGGTAATTCCGCCTTCGATGACTATCGCAAGGAGACGTTGCATCGACTGGAGGAAGATCAACGCGAATTTATGGAGTTTCTTGAACGGCTACGCCGCGCGCGTGATCGGGCTGAGTTCGATCAGTTCATGGCCGAGCGGAGCAGTCGTGACAATGCCAGTGGGCAGCCAGCGAGCAATTAACGCGCAGAGCCGATCAGGTTGAAGTGTTCTGATGCTAACCCTCGCCCGTCAACGGGTGAGGGTTTTTGCGTTTTGCTGTGATAAGCGAGGATTGGCGCGCCCGGCGAGACTTGAACTCACGACCTTCGGCTCCGGAGGCCGACGCTCTATCCAACTGAGCTACGGGCGCTTTAGGAAAGATTGATTAAGATACCTGGATTATGCTGGCACGTCCAGTCTTTGGCAGCCGCCTTGCTGGACGAAACCAAGCGGCTGTTACACCTCCGGCAATATGCCCCAACGCTGGGATATCGGTTTTCAGGTCAGGCCAAATACCGTTATAATTACTGCGTTTAAGCCGTATTCAAGCGACAATATAAAAAACAATCCCTAATCCCCGCCGACGGCCCGCCCGCGAACGCTCCGAGAGAGAGTATGCGCGTGATCCGATAAACCGCTGCGACGCACCGGAGATGCGCGGGTTGCAAATGTTTCCAATGAGGTGAAATGTGAGCCAGCAAGCCGATTCATCCGTAATGACCACGTCCGTTACCCTGATCTCCGGATTGGTGCTCTTGGCGGTCGTGCTGTTTATGGCCGCCGCCCTCATTAGTGTCGTCGGACACGTCGCCCCAGACGATAACTCCCGACGGCAAGCTGCCGCACTCGAACGCATCAAGCCAGTGGCACGGGTTTCTTTCGAGCAACCCAAGCCCGCTGTGGCAGTAAAGCTGTCCGGTGCTGAGGTTTACAATAAGGTTTGCGCCGCCTGCCATACCGCCGGTACGTTAGGTGCGCCCAAGGTCGGTGACAAGGCTCAGTGGGAAACCCGTTTGGCGCAAGGTTTAGATACCTTAGTGACGCACTCGGTCAGTGGCCTTCGTGCCATGCCTGCCAAGGGTGGCGATCCCTCGCTGACTGAGGCAAATCTAAAAGATGCTATCGGCTATATGCTGGATCAAACCGGTATTAAGACCGAAGCATCTGCTACCGCGCCGGCTCCGGCTCCCGCAGCGGCGGCTCCGGCTCCGGCCCCAACCGTGACTGCTGCACCGGCCAAGCCAGCGGCTGCGGTGGCAGCACCGCCAGCCCAGCCAGCGGTGACTGCTGCACCAGCCAAGACAGCCACTGCACCGGTGATCCCGCCGCCGCCGATCCAGGTGCCCAAGGCGACCCCGCCGGCTTTCATTCAGGGTGCGCCGGTGCCAGCCAAATAAGTTGCTGTACTCGGCAGCGTCGCAGTATCAGGGCCATCCTCACGGGATGGCCTTTCGTTTTTGAGGCCACCGAAATTTATGCGTCCCGATCTTCGCCCCACTGAATTACCTTTAGCTAGCTCGCGACGCCGTGACTGGGCCAACCTGCGCGCCCTGTTGCCCTATCTGTGGGAATATCGCGGCCGGGTAGCACTCGCGCTCGGTGCGCTGATTGCGGCCAAGGTCGCCAACATTGGGGTACCACTCACCCTCAAGCAAATCGTGGATCGTCTCGATCCGCAGCATTCCGCGCTGATCATGCTGCCGGGTTCGCTATTGCTGGCTTACGGCGTGCTGAAACTGGGCAACGCCTTGTTCAGTGAGCTGCGCGATATGCTGTTTGCGCGCGTCCGTTACCGCGCAATGCGCCGTTTGACGCTGCGCACCCTGGCTCACTTGCACGAGCTATCGCTGCGTTTTCATCTGGAGCGCAAGACCGGGGCCATCAGCCGCGATTTAGAACGTGGGGCGCGTAGCTTAAGCACGCTGCTGAATTACATGGCATTCAGCATCTTGCCAGTGATCATGGAATTTCTCCTGGCGGCGATCCTGCTATTGGGTCGCTATCCGCCGGTGTTTACCTTGACCATCTTCGGCAGCGTCGCCGTTTATGTGGCGTTTACCTTGCTGATCACCAATTGGCGTATGGAACATCGCTTGCTGATGAACCGGCTGGAATCGCAAGCCGGTAATGAGGCGGTTGATAGCCTGATCAATTATGAAACGGTCAAGTATTTCGGCAATGAAGATTGGGAGTTGCGGCGCTGTGACGCCACGCTGACTGCGTGGGAAAACAGCGCCGTCCTAAGCCAGACTTCGATGTCGGCGCTCAATTTCGGCCAGGGTACGATCATTGCCGTCGGCGCCACGCTGATTATGTTTTTCGCCGCTACGCAAGTTGCCGACGGGCAGATGACGCTGGGCGATCTGGTGCTGGTCAATGCCCTGTTGCTGCAACTGTTCATTCCCTTAAACATGCTGGGCGTTGTCTATCGCCAGATCAAATATGCGCTGGCTGATATGGATGATTTGATCCGCCTGTTCGAGCAATCACCAGAAATTCGTGATACTGCCAACGCCGCCGAACTGGTGGTGACGCGCGGTGAGTTGCGCTTTGAAGCGGTGAATTTTGACTATCAGCCGGATCGGCAAATCCTGTTTGACGTGAGTTTTACCGTGCCGCCGGGCCATAAGCTGGCGGTGGTCGGCGCGAGCGGAGCCGGTAAGTCTACCTTGGCGCGCTTGCTGTTCCGGTTTTATGAGGTGACGGGCGGCCGGATTCTGATCGACGACCAGGATCTTCGCACCGTCACCCAGCAAAGCTTGCGAGCCGCTATCGGCATCGTCCCGCAGGATACGGTGTTGTTCAACGACACGCTGTATTACAACCTGGCCTATGCGCGCCCGGACGCCAGCCGCGCGGACATCGCTGAGGCTGTCCGCATGGCCCAGTTACACGACTTTATCGCTGCGCTGCCAGCCGGCTACGAAACGCTGGTCGGGGAGCGGGGCCTGAAACTCTCCGGCGGTGAGAAGCAGCGGGTGGCCATTGCGCGCGCGATCCTCAAGCGGCCACGCATTCTAATCTTCGACGAGGCGACTTCAGCCCTGGATAGCAACTCCGAGCAGGCGATCTTGCAAGCGTTGCGTGCGGTGGCCGTGGAACACACGACGCTGGTCATCGCCCACCGGCTATCCACGATTGTGGACGCCGATCAGATTCTGGTGCTTGATCATGGTCGGGTACGCGAGCAAGGTACGCATCGTGAGCTGCTGCAACAGGATGGCTTGTACGCGCAAATGTGGGCCTTGCAGCAGCAGGAGCGAGGTAATGCCCCAGAAATTTCTTCCATCAGAAGTCAAACTGAAGAGACTTTTGTGGAGGACAGGATGGGCAAGCAACGTCAAAGTTGGACGGTAATGCCCCAGAAATTTCTTCCATCAGAAGTCAAACTGAAGAGACTTTTGTTGGAGGACGTTATGGGCAAGCAACGTCAAAGTTGGACTGTTGAAGAAAAATTGGGGATCGTGTTAGCGGTGTTAAGCGAGCGCCAGAGCGTCGCGGAGGTCGCCCGTC
>NZ_CBTJ020000074.1 GCF_001051235.1 Candidatus Competibacter denitrificans Run_A_D11
ATGCCCACTCACCTCAAAAACCTGCGCCACATTCTCCACAGATTCCCCAATCATTCTGATCCACGGATCGGCGTATAAACCGACCCCGATCATCACCGCGCACAGCAAAGCCGCCATGATGAGTTCCCGATTGCGCAAATCGTGCAGAGTGCGCGCGGCGACTTTGGGATTGCGGGCCAGGAAAATCCGCTGATAAGCCCACAGCAGATAGCCGGCGGCGAGCACGTTGCCGAACGCAGCGACCGTCGCCACCCCCCAGCCGAACGCCTCCAGCGTGCCTTCCAGCGCCAGATGTGCCGCCTCGAAGCCCGGCGTTCCCGGCATGGCGATGCTGCCCAGCACTACCACCAAAAACATCAGCCCCAGTAACGGCAGCGCATCGAACAAGCCGCCCAAACGTTGAAAGCGCGTGGTGTTCAGCCGACGGTTCAACAACCCCGCCGCGACGAATAGCCCCGCCGCCGCCAGCCCCAGATTCAGGCTCAACAACAGCGCGCCTTTCAAGCCAGCCGCTTTTAGCGAGAACAACCCCGCCATCAACACCCCGGTCTGGCTGACGATGCCAAAGGCCAGCAGCCGGCGCAGATCGATTTGCAACACCGCCAGCAGCGCGCCGTACACCATCCCCGCCAAACCGAGCGCGGCAATCCAGCCAGACCACTGTTGCGCGGCATCCGGCAACAGCGGCAACACGAAGCGCAATAAGGCATACACGCCGACCTTTGCCCCGACCAGCAACACCATGCCAATCGCCACCGTGCCGTGTTTGGCGACGATGGGCAGCCAGGAATGGAACGGAAACAGCGCCAGCCGCACCGCCAAGCCGCCGAATAACAGAATGAACATAAACGACTGTTGCCCGGCCGGAACCGGCGTCGCCAGCAGCGCCGGCAGGTCGAACGACCACTGTCCCGCCGCCGCCGCATGATGCCAGCCCAGCAGCACGATCCCCGCCAGCAGCCCCGCCAAGCCACCCAGCATCGCTCGCACGTATTGCGCCGCCGCCCGCCCGCGCGCCGGACTGGTACCCCAACGCTGGATCAGCAGGGTGGCCGGAATCACCTCCGCCAGTGCGAACAGCCAGAATTGCAGCAGGTCCAGCGCGGTGAACATCCCCATCAGCGCCAGTTCCACGCCGAGAATGTTCGCCACGAACGCGCCCGGCTGTTCCCAGCGGTGCGGCTGCGCGTACAGCATCACGAACAGGGTCAACAACGCGGTCAGCGGCAGAAACAGCACGCCGACCCCATCGACCCCGACGTGATAGGGCAGCCACGAAAAGAGTTCGATCCGCTCGACGAATTGCAACCCCGGCGCGTGTGGTTGAAATTGCGCGAGCAAATACAGTGTCAGCCCCAGCTCCACGCCCGCCACCGTCAAGCCCAACGCGAAGGCGCTGCGCGCCTGCCGGCCGCGAAAATCGGCGATGATCCCGACCAGCGGCACCACCAGCAACGCGCTCAACAGCGGGAACTCGCCGCCACCTTGCCGGTGCAACACCTCGCCAGCGGCGACGATGATGGCCAACACGCCCACCAGCGCCGCGACCCACCACCACGACCGTCGCAGCAGGCGCTCGATCTGGCTCAAACGGGTTCCCAGCCGGTGGCTGGTCGAAACAATGCCTTGGCTGATCCCCTTGAACACCATCTGCTCTTCAAAGCGATGGAAGGCCCCCGCGACCCATTCGGTCAAGCGGCCGACCACGCCCTGGCCCTGATCTCGCGCATCGGGCGCGCGTTCGAGGAATCGGCCTGCGCCGAGTTGGCGTTCTTCCCATTGCGCCAGCGACGAGAGCACTTGCACCGTGGGCGCAGGCAAGCCGGTCGCCCGATCCACCACGGCGGCATCGAAATGATTGGCCTGCCGCGCCAGCCAGTGTACCGGCCGCACCACGCCCCAGTTGGCGGCATCTTCCAGCCAGAAGCGTTGGAACGCCGCCACGTAAAGCCCGCGCCGCCGCGCCAGCCACTCCGGCGCCGGGCGGGTGCGTTCCCGCAGTTGGTGCAGGATCGACGGCGCGCTGAGGAATTGATAGCCGCGAAAGATGGCGTGACAGCACAGGTGCAGCAGCGCCCAGCGCCAGAAGCCCAGCCCGCAGGCCAGAAACATCAAGCCGACCTGGCCGGTCGTGGAAAAAATCAGGGCGCTCTTGATGTCGGTTTGCGCCAGCCCGGCCACGAAGCCGTACAGCGCACTCGCCAGCCCGAGCAACGCCATGACCGCCATCAGCGGCGGCGACTGCTCGAACAGCGGTTGCAGCCGCAACACCAGATAAACCCCGGCATGAATCATCACCGCGCCGTAGAACAGCGCGCTGGATGGGGTCGGCCCTTCCATCGCCCGCGCCAGCCACGGCGCAAGCGGAACCTGTGCCGATTTGGTGATCGCCGCCAGCAGGAAGCAACCGGCTAAAACGCTGGCCTGGGTCGCGCTCAATCCCGCCGCTCCCGTGTTGATCGCTTCCCAGTCCACACTGCCCAGCCAATAGAACGCCAGCCCGATCCCTAACAGAAATCCCGCATCCCCGACGCGATTGGTCACGAACACCCGCGTGGCGTTGGCGGCGGCGGTGGTCCGATCCTGAAAGAAGCAAATCAGCAGATAGGAGCACAATCCGGCGATTTCCCAGCCGATGAAGGTTAGAACCGCGTTGCCGCCGGTGACCAGCAGCGCCATCGCCGCCGCGAACAGGCTTACCACCATGAACAGCCGGTGAAATCCGGCCTCGCGGTGCATGTAGTTCACGGCGAAGCGCGCGACCAGCAGGCAGAGCAGCGACGCCAGCACCGCCAGCGTCAGGCTCAGCGCGTCGGTGGCGAACACCAGATCAACCCGATAGTTGCCGCTGCTCAGCCAACGGCCGAACGACACCACATCGGGCAATGCGCCAGTGAAGCACGCCACCGCCAAGATCAGCGCCGAGGCGCAGGACGCGCCCAAAGCCGCCAGCACGATACGGCTGGTGCGCCGCTCGTGGATTTCGCCGCTGGCGTGCCCGAATAGAATGGCCGTGCCGAGCCACAAGGCGGCGGCTAAGGGTAACGCGGGAATGAGGACTGCCAGCCATGCCAACATGTTTAGCGCCTCGCTTTGGGCGTCAGGCTGATTTGTTCCATCCGAAATTGGTTAGCCATTACGGGATCGGGTAACTCAATCGGCAAGTGTTGAGTTTCATAAGCTTCCACCAATGCCAGCAATACTTCAAAACGATCCCCGTCCGGTGAGCCTGGTTCCGGTTCGTGGTCGAAGAATTCTGAAACTTCGCGTAATGCTGTTCGGTAATCTTCTTGGGTAAAAATAGAATGGATTTTCATCACTACATTTTTCAGTGGCGGCTGGCTATCAGGGGTTACTTATGCGTTGATTATTAGATCAAATAAATCACGAAGTTTCTGCAGCAGTTCATCGGTATTAGCACGCTCGCCCAGCGCTGTGCCAAAAATTGGCTTCTCCATGGCTTTACCCACCCGATTCCCCCCAACTCAGCCGGAGGGGATAAAAGCCTGCTTCGCGGCGGCGATGCCGAGGGCGAAGGCATGGACATTTTGTATTCCTTCCCAAATAGCTTTGGGGCCGGGGTGGCCAGCGCCCTTACGGCCGAGGAAGCCGCCGAAACCGGCGATGAGCCGGATCATTTGACCCAGTGGGGTCGGGGTCTCCGGGGGCT
>NZ_CBTJ020000075.1 GCF_001051235.1 Candidatus Competibacter denitrificans Run_A_D11
TGACGTTTCTCCATCGGAATGGCGAGACCCGATAGAGGTGCCAGAAGAATGGGGTCGTGACGAGGACCTCCACCGAAGCGCTTTCTACCCTCATCGCCGCAGCGCTGACCCGATCCGGGTGCTGGTCGTCGACGATAATTTACCCAATCGGGTTTTAGTCAAGTCTGTGCTCATCGGGCTACAAGCGGAGGTGGTCCTCGCGGAAAGCGGTCCGGCAGCGCTGGCGGCGTGCCAATGGCATCGCTTTGATTTAATCGTGATGGATCTCATGATGCCGGGTATGAGCGGTTTGGAGACGACCCAACGCCTGCGGGCTTGGCAAGCCAACCCGAACCGGCGCGTGCCGATCATCGGCCTTACGGGAACCGCCAATGAGCAGCAATCGGCGCAATGGCGCACGGTGGGCATGAATGCATGCTTTGTCAAACCCATCAGCCCGGCCTTGATGCGCGACATTTTTCGCCAATGGGGGGTCCGCGACCGATGAAAGAAGCGTTGTCCGTCTTAGATTTAGCCGCTCTTGAAGCCTACCAGGGCAATGGACAGGCCCCTGAACTGGTAGAGGCCTTTTTAACCTCCTCACCGCCCCTTCTTGAGCGTTTGGCGCAAGCCTGCCAGGGCGGGGATCGCCGGATGATCTATCGATTTTGCCACACCTTGTTAGGGGCGGCGACCACGGTCGGGGCCCACGCGATGATCACGC
>NZ_CBTJ020000076.1 GCF_001051235.1 Candidatus Competibacter denitrificans Run_A_D11
CATAAATGGGCACAAGCCAAAGCGATCCGTAAGCAAACCCATTGCTCCATTGAAGACCTCTTCCGCTCCCATCAAATATGATCATTGTTATTTTGTTTTGCTATAAACCGTGTTCCACAATACAATGGCGGCCACCACGAGGTTGAGGCCGCTGGCGCGATAGCGCTGGTTCTCGAAGCTCCGGTCGCGTATTTCCCCGAGCCGGTTCAGAAACACGGCGCGGGCCAGCGCGTTTTTGGCCTCGCCCTTGTTCAGACCGATCTGCACGCGGCGGCGCAGTTCGACGTTCTGCATCCAGTCCAGCGCGAACAGCGTGCGCTCGATGCGGCCGAGTTCGCGGAGCGCGACCGCCAGACCGTTCTGGCGGGGATAGCTGCCGAGCTTGCGCAGCATCAGCGAGGCGGGTGCCCTGCTGGATCGACGCCGTTAGCCGCAGGATGTCGTCCCAATGGGCGCGGATGTGCTTCACGTTGATGCTGCCGCCGATCAGTTCGGTGGCGGGCACAATCGGTTTCTACCGCGAGCCCAAGCCCCTGTTGGGCGTGCTGCGCCGCGAAGCGCTGTGGTGGCAGCAGATAGTCCTCGAAGTCTTTGAACTGGCGTGAGCCCTGTACCCAGATATCACCCGAGCGCAGCGCGTTTTTCAACTCGGTCAACACGCACAGCTCATAGAATCGGCGATCCAGTCCGTCAGGCGTCCAGACCAGGTTTTCCCAGCGCTTGCGCACGAATGAGGTAGGTGCATCGTCCGGCACCTGGCGCACCTGGCGAGCGTTCATGTCCTTGAGCACGTCGATACCCGCCAGCAGGTCGAGTGCGGCCGGCGCTGCTTTCATGGACAGCGCCGCCAGCATGGTTGGCGTATAGCGCCGAAGCTGGTTGAAGCTGTCACCGATCAGGGACAAAAAGTCGAAGTTTTCAGGCCGGACCCACTGCTCCGCCTCGGCGATGCTCTGGCTGAACACATCCCAGGACATGATGGCCTCAATGGCTGCAAAGGGATCGCCACCCGACTGTTTGGCATCAAGCAGGGCGCGGCCAATACGCGAGTAAAGGCGCACCTTGTCGTTGATCGCCTTGCCGGACTGCTGGAATTGGTCGGCATGATTGCGCTTGGCCTTGCTGAACACGGAGCCCATGTATCGGTCGTGCAGGTCGATGATGTCGTCGATCAGGGTGGCGCGGGTATCGAGGAGCAACGCTATCAACGCGGCATAGCGCCGAGCCGGCTCCAGGTCGCGAAGATGCTGGGCTGTCATTTGCCCGCCCTCACGGGCGAGTTTCAGCAGGCGGTTCTGGTGGATGGCCTGTTCCAGCCCCGGCGGGAGACTCAGCTCATCAATGGCTTTCAGGCGTTCCAGATGGACCAGCACATGCCTTGGTTTTGGGGCAATGGGTGGCTGGCGTAGCCAAACCAGCCCGCTGTTTTTGGTGCCCTCACGGACTGTCAGCAGCGGGTCTAAGGCCTGCCGGTGCTGAGCCGACAGCGGCGCGATCAGCACCTCGTGCACTTGGCGCGTGCCGCGTGCCAAGGCCTCGCTACACAGGCGGTCAATGACGTCCGCCGTTGGCAGGATGATGCGCTGTTGCCGTAGCCAGTCAACCATGGCCACCGCAAGTACGGGGCCACGATCAGTTTGCCTGGCCAGCTCAGCAAGTGGGTGGGCAAGGCGTCGATAATCAGCAGCGGAAAATACCGTCAGCTGCAACCAAGCCTGCAACTCCACTAGGTGCTCTCGGCGGGTCTGGGCCCGTTGGGCGTATTGCGGCCAAACCGAAGGGCTGATTTGTAATTGCTGGCCGACGATGGCCAGCAACGAAAAGGGAGGCTCCGCGCTAGGCGCCAGGATGAAGCCGGGATAACGCAGGCAACACAGCAGCACGGCGAAACCGAGACGGTTGTGATCGCCACGCCGCCGCCGGATCACAGACAAGTCCAGCGTCGACAACGTGTAGCGCCTAATAATCTCGCCTTCATCTCCCGGGAAGGCAAACAGCTCGGCACGTTCTGCCGGAGTCAGCACACTGCGACGAGGCATGATCGGCACTCTTTGCTTTGTCTATGCGCCGATGGCGGCTGGCTATCACTGGGGCGTGGGCCAGTGATCGTGGAACAAGGGGGCGCTAAACCCTCTCAATAGAATTGTTCTTGCATTTTGATTGTATTACTATCGAAATGTCTATAATTCATGTGATAGAAATGATCATCGGCTACGCGCGCACTTCAACGATTGAGCAGGTCGCCGGGTTTGAGGCCCAGCTAAAGGAGCTCGAAACCGCCCATTGCGAGAAAATCTTCCGCGAACAGGTCTCATCGGTCGCCCATCGCGCCCAGCTTCAGGCCGCACTCGAGTTTGTTCGGCAAGGCGACCTATTGGTGGCGACCAAACTCGACCGGCTGGCTCGCTCGGTAGCAGACCTCATGGCCATCATCCAGGCTTTGGATTCCAAGCAGGTGGGCTTGCGTGTGCTCAACCTGGGCATGGACACGCAAACGCCAACGGGCAAGCTGATGTTGGCGGTGCTGGGTGGGGTTGCTCAGTTTGAGCGGGAAATGATGCTGGAGCGGCAGCGAGAAGGCATCGCCAAGGCTAAAGCTGAGGGGAAGTATCGGGGACGTAAACCAGTTTCTACCGACAAACGCGACCGTGTGCTGCAATTGGCAACCAGCGGCATGACCAAGGTCCAGATGGCGCGTGAGCTACAGATTGGACAAGCAACGGTGTACCGGATTCTGGCAAACACAGCACCAAAACCACGGCAAAACCCTTAGCGTGCTTTAATTTCCGTTTCGTGAGCTGACCCCTTGTTGATGACGCGGTTTTCGTGGTGCACCTTGATGACCAGACCGTCTAAATACAGGATCGGATAGACCGCCTCTAGCGGCCGGCTTTGCCAGGCTTGCACCGTCTCCCACACCGCATCCGTGACCTTCGCCACCAGCGTCGCAGAGACCTCCGCCCCATAGATGTCCTGCAAGGTATCCGCGATGTCGCGGGTCGTCATCCCTTTGGCGTAGAAGGGGTTTGGATGGGAACCTCACCTAAGTCCCCTTTGAGCGTTTTGCCCGAATAGCCATTGCGGCTGTTGCCGCTCCCTCGGCCCACCGCCGCGTGCCGTTCATACCCCAAATGCGCGTCCAGCTCTGCCTTCAGCGCACTCTCTACCGTCAGCTTCAACAACTGCCGACTCAGCGCCGTTAAATCTTGTTCCGTCTTGATGTGCCGGGCGACCTCTACCGCCAGCTTCTTTAACTCCGGTGAAAAGTCCTGGTCTACTTTGCTTAATGGTGTCGTCATCGTCAATGCTCCTGACACGTCAGTGTCCTCGTTTCCTACAGTGGAGCATTTACACAATCGAATTTACAGTCTCCCTCGCAAACCTCTACTCCCCCGCCACCGTCATCCGTTCCAACAGAAGGGAACCGCATTGAATGGCGCCGCGTGAATCCACATCGTTGCCGACGGCGACGATGGTTTGGAACATGCGGTCGAGATTGCCAGCGATGGTGATCTGCTGGACCGGATATTGCGGTTCCCCGTTCTCGACCCAAAAACCCGAAGCACCGCGCGAATAATCGCCAGTTACCAGATTGATGCCGTGACCGAGCAATTCCATCACCCACAGACCCGTTCCCAACTGCCGCAGCAGATCGGCTTGGCCGAACGCGCCAGCTTCGACGATCAGATTATGGACGCCACCGGCATTGCCGGTCGTCACCATCCCCAAGCGGCGCGCGGCATAGCTATCCAGTAGATAACCGCGCAGTTCTCCTTGCGCCACCAGGTCGCGTTCCACGGTGGCCACACCCTCACCATCGAAGGGCGCGCTGGCCAACCCTCTGGGCAGGTGCGGTCGCTCCCGAAGGGTCATGAAATCTGGAAAAACCGCCGTCCCCAGACGATCCAACAGAAACGACGCTTTGCGGTATAACGCGCCACCCCGAATCGCAGCGGTAAAATGTCCGATCAACCCCCGCGCCAATTCTGGAGCGAACAACACCGGTAGCTGTCGGGTATCGATCCGCCGACTCCCCAGCCGGCGCAATGCCCGCTGTGCAGCGGTTCGCCCGACCGTTACCGGCGCTTCCAAGTCATTCTGGGCACGGGCGACCGTGTACCAATGATTACGCTGCATCTCGGCGCCTTCCTGGGCGATCACCGAGCAGCTCAATGAATGGCGACTGGTCGGATAGCCACCACAAAAACCGTGCGAGTTGCCGTAGATCACCAAGCCGACATGGGTGGTTACGCTAGCGCCTTCAGAATTGCGGATGCGTGGATCGTGCGCCAGCGCCGCCGCCTCGCACTCCCCGGCCAACGCGATGGCGTCTTCGGCAGTCAGCGGCCACGGATGATAAAGGTCGAGAGCGGGAACCTGCCGCGCCAACCGCTCTGGATCGGCCAGCCCGGCAAACGGATCGGCGGCGGTGTGATGGGCGATGGCGCAGGCATGACGCACTGTCTCCCGAATCGCTGACGGTCGCCAGTCGGCGGTACTGGCCGACCCGCGACTTTGCCCACGATAAACCGTCACCCCCAAGCCGCGCTGGCGATGATGCTCCAGCGTTTCGACCTCACCCAGGCGAACCGTGACCGACAAGGCAGCACCGAAGTTAACGGCCGCTTCGGCGGCATCGGCACCTTGGGCTTGCGCTTCTGCGAGGATGTCAGCGACCAAGACTTCCAGACTTTCCCGGGCAGGTAACGGGGCAGCAGTGCGAGCGGTGGCTACGGACATAGAGAGGCTACTTTTTTCGGCTGGCCAGCGAATGGAAACGATTGCTCAAGCGTGCGTTCCGCCAACGGTCAAGGCGTCAACCCGCAAGGTCGGTTGGCCGACGCCGACCGGCACGCTTTGGCCGTCCTTACCACAGGTGCCGACCCCGGCATCCAGCCGCAGATCGTTGCCGACCATCGACACCTGAGTCAACACCTCGGGGCCGTTACCAATCAAGGTTGCGCCTTTGACCGGTCGGGTCACGCGGCCATTTTCGATCAGATACGCCTCGCTGGCGGAGAAAACGAATTTGCCCGAGGTAATATCGACCTGACCGCCGCCGAAATTGACCGCATAGAGACCCTTCGCCACCGAAGCGATAATCTCCCCCGGCTCGCTCGCGCCGGCCAACAGGTAGGTATTGGTCATGCGCGGTAGCGGTAGATGGGCATAGGATTCGCGCCGGCCGTTGCCGGTCGAGGCGGTTTTCATCAAGCGGCCGTTGAGCTTGTCCTGCAAATAACCCTTGAGCACGCCGCCCTCGATCAAGGTCGTGCAGCGGGTCGGAGTCCCTTCGTCGTCGATGTTGAGAGAACCACGCCGGTCGGCCAGGGTCCCGTCGTCCACCACGGTGCAGAGCGGTGAGGCCACCCGCTCGCCCATCCGCCCGCTGAAGGCTGAAGTGCCTTTGCGGTTGAAATCCCCTTCCAGACCATGGCCGATGGCTTCGTGCAGGAGGATGCCGGGCCAGCCTGGCCCCAGTACCACGGTCATCGTACCGGCGGGTGCAGGAGCAGCTTCCAGATTAACCAACGCCAGGCGTACCGCTTCCCGCGCATAGCCGAGCGCGCGCTCCTCATCGAGAAACCAGCCATACGCCACCCGGCCACCGCCCCCGGCGCTGCCCTGTTCACGTCGGCCCTGGGCTTCGACGATCACGGTGACGTTCAACCGGACCAGTGGCCGCACATCGCCCGCCAACGTGCCATCACTCCCGGCCACCAGAATCGTATCCTGCGTCCCCGTTAGGCTGACTATAACTTGCGCCACCCGCGCATCCTGGTGGCGGGCTTCGGCATCCACCTGAGCCAGCAGGCGAATTTTCGCTTCAGCGCCCCAGCTTCCCAGCGGATCGAGCGGTTGATAACGCTTGATCCGCTCCGCCGAGCGCCAAACCGACAACTGCCCATCACCACCCTGGCGGGCGATGGCGCGAGCGGCAGTGGCCGCGTCCAGCAAGGCTGCCGGCACGATTTCGTCGGAATAGGCGAAACCGGTTTTTTCGCCGCTTACGGCCCGCACCCCGACGCCTTGATGAATGGCGTGACCGGCCTGTTTGACCTCGCCATCTTCCAGTGACCAGGATTCGGCTTGCCGGAGCTGAAAATACAGATCACCGCTATCGATGGCGTGACCCAGCAGACAACCCAGGGTTTTCTGTAAATCGTCCTCCCCCAAACCGGTGGGCGCGAGCAACTGTTGACGAGCGAGCGCGAGCGTAGCGGCGGCGGTCATGTCAACCTCACGTCGGTCACCCGATGTTCCAGGACCGGAAACTGGCGGCGAATCTGCTTTAGGCGTTCCGCATCAAATTCGCCCAGCACCACGCCCGGTCCCTGCGGCAGGCGACCGAGGATGTCTCCCCAAGGGTCGATGATGAGGCTATCGCCATAAGTCTCCCGGCCATTTGCGTGGCTGCCGCCTTGCGCCGCCGCCACCACATAGCACTGATTTTCGATAGCTCGCGCCCGCAGCAGTGTCTCCCAATGGGCCTTGCCGGTCGCAGCGGTAAAGGCGGCTGGCAGCGCCAAGACCGTCATCCCACCCACCGCCAACGCACGAAATTGCTCCGGGAAACGCACGTCGTAGCACACCGCCAAGCCGAGCGGCCCCAGTGGGGTATCGGCCACCACATACCGTTCACCCGGTTCAATGGTCGCCGATTCGGCGTAACGCTCGGCACTGCCCACCACCTGTACATCAAACAAATGCACTTTGTCGTAGCGGGCAACGGGCCGGCCTGTCGTGTCGAATAAGAGGCAAGCGGCCCGTACCCGATGATCACCACCCACCGCGTGCAGTGGAATCGTGCCGCCGACCAGCCATATGCGGTGCTTGGCGGCTTGTTCGGCCAGAAATGTTTGCAGCGGACCATCCCCAGCCCGTTCGCGCACGGCGACTTTATCGTCTTCACTGCGCCCCATCAGGGTAAAATTTTCTGGGAGAACCGCCAATTGCGCCCCGGCGTCGGCTGCTTGTGCCAACAGCATAGCGGCAGTCGCCAAATTCTCCGCCACGCTGGGACTAGAAACCATTTGAATGGCAGCCATCATCGGCATCGCATGACCTCCTCAATTCTCGCGGGTGACGCCGCCGCCATGCGAGATGAGCGGTTCCGGCAAGTAGTCCAGGACCGGCTGATCCCAAGAGCCTTTCAGGGCATAACGATAGCGGGTGGCTCGCTCAAGTCCCTTTTGCAGCACTCGCTCGGCAACAAACACCGCCGCACCGACCACTGGCCCCCCAGCGATGACGCCCGCGACGGGCAGCGCGGCACCATATCGGGGAACCACTGTGATGATCTGGTCATAGTCACGCGCGCGCAATCCCGCTCGGCCGTGCATTTCGATCCGTGCTGCCGGAGCTTCGATTGAGAGGTTATCGGTATGTGCTTGACTGGCCTGCAAGGTAAAATCGCCGGTGATCCGATCAAACGCCATGCCCGGCTGGAATACATCGCTGAAATCGAAATTGAGCCGTCGGGTCAAGTTCTGGACGTCCAACATCCCGATCATCCGCCCCAGTCCCGGATTGATATCGCGCAGTTGGCCGGGGCCGACAGTCAACTTCAGCGTACCAGCCACCCGATCCAGACTGAAATCAGCGATCTCTCCCTGCCAGGTGAGCGCTAATTCGGCGTGAGTTTCTCCACGGCTGACACCGTTCTCGGCATAGCCGAAGGTTGCCAGGACATCCCCCAGCGCGCGGCTTTCCAAAGTGGCGGCCAATCGGGCGAATTGGCTGCCGCCAACCCAGCGCCATTCGCCGCTGGCGTCGATCTGCTGACTCTCGCCCTTCAAGGCAACTTCGCTGAGCTTAATGCCCCCTACCATCGGCGTAGCGACTAATTTGAATTGGCCGAGCGGCACTTTATCGGTGCGAAAATCCGCCACGGTCAACGTCAGTGGGGGTACGCGACGTGGGTCCGCATCGCTGAAGGGTGCTTTGTCTGCCGTAGAGGCCGCTTTAGGGCCAATATATAATCGCTCCAGAGCGATCCGCACGGGCTGTTCCGGTGTCGGCTCATTCGGTAGCGTTACACTCCCAGCCAACGCCTCACTGTCACAATCGATCCGCATTCCGCCTTCTTGGGGGCTTGCCTGCACATGCACCGCCGCAAAAGAACGCCCACCGATCAGCAATTCATCGATTCGGACATCGACACTGTGCAAGAACTCCCAACCAGTCGTCTCTGCTCGGTTCTTACCCGCTGTCAGCGGCCGTGGTTTGTTGCGTGAACCCGTTGTTTCTTTGAGCGATGACAGGCCGGCGAACGCCAAATTCCAGTGCGGCAAATGCGCAATCACCGATAAACCGGGTCGTTCGGGTAATTTCGCCACACCGGTGTTGATGCGCAATTCGCCACGCTCGAAGCGCGGCTGACGTGGAAAATTGTCAAGCGCCAACAAAGCGCGCGCCGCTGGGCCATACTCCAGCGCCAAGTGAGCGCTTTTCCCTGACGCGACAGGGAACAACCGGGCTTTGAAGGGGCGAGTTTCGGCGGCGGCCTTGCCCAAAGGGGCCGGTAAGCGAACGGCAACGCCGCGCAAATCCGATGTAACTTCCAGGGTGAAGGGTGAACCGCTACGACCCTCACGTTGGGTAGGGACCGCTAGCGCGACCGTCAAGGCAGCCTTGCCGCTGATAGATGGCTCCAGGGCTGCGCCCGCCTCTCCCAGCAGATCTCGCAGCCCTAGACGACCTTGCAATCGCGTGCGCAGTTCGCGGCGCCCTTCCCGGCCGGTCGCCAGCTCCAGGCCGAACCGAATCGGTTCACCACGCCATAACGCCTGCACATTCTCGGCAACCAGGTCATTGTCAGTAAACTTCACGTCGCCGCGCACCCCATCGAAGCCGATATCCCAGGCCGGCAGGCGCACCTTATTGCCCACTAATCCGACAGTGCCATTAATCCGATTGGGGCGCGGGTCCAACGGAATGGCGAGATCCAGGTTAAGCGTGGTGGTGCCGTCAATCTGTAGATCCGGCAACTGCTCGGCCAGGGTGCGGCCCGCTGGGCTGTTCTCAAACGCCTGCCACATGGTGGCCCCCGGCCCCTTGGCGCGGCCTTCAACGGTCACGATGGCATCCGCCAGATCGTCGATCCGTACCACGAGATTTTCCACCACGCTATCGAGCAAGCGTCCCGCTTCCGTCTCTATCCGTAATGCCCGATTTCGGAAGGTGACCGCCAGTTTCCCATCTTCCAGTCGCGGCCAACCCGGTGTGTAATCGACCACTGCATTATCAACGCGAAACCGCGCCTCAAACAGTCCATTCCCGTCATCGAAGGGAAAGCGGGCCGGTACACCGCGCAACACCACATCCCCGGTTATCGAACCGGCGAGCAGTGCCTGATCCAGCCAAGCGACCGCACGGGTGGGCATCAACGCCGCCGGTAGATAGCGCCGCACGCGGGCCACCTGCAAATCCCCATAGCGACCTTTCACTTCAAGCGACGGCTCACCACTCGGCGGAATCGTCACGCTGCCGGTAAAGCGTGCGTTAAAATCTGCGTTGCTCAGCGCCAGACCATCACTCTCCAGACGCAGCTCACTACCGGAGCGGCGCCAAGTCACGGCACCGGCCAGCGTATCAAGCGTCACCGGCCCGCGCAGAACTTTCTCGGTATCGACCCGCAGCCGACGACTATCCAGCTCAAGGCGACCCCCCGTCGGCTCTATCGTCAGCGTACCGCCCACATTATCCAAGCCGGGTAAATCCCGAATCGGTCGCCAACTAAGACCCTTAAAGCGCGTGGTTACGGTGTAATCGGCCGCGTCCGAGCCAGCCTGAAAAGTGATCTCCGGCAGTTCGCCCCGTGGCTCAAGCGGAACCCACCAGGAGCGGGCGGCTTCGTCTAACCAGGGCGCCGCCCAGGCCCATAGATCCTGCACACGCAGCCCGCGCACGTTACCCTGCCAGCCTTGGTCGGTCCTCGCTAACTCGAATGTCGGCCCGGTAACTGCTTGCCCCTTCCCCTCCTTGATCTGGGCATTACCGCGCAATTGCCAGCCATTTTCCGTCTGTTGCCAGCCGAACTGGGCCTCAGTCTGCGGCGACCGCGCCAACGATGCTTTCAACGAAGCAGAACCCGGCTCGGTCGCCATCCTTGCCTCGTCCCATCGCAACGTACCGGTGAATCGGATCGGCTGCCAATCCCGCCAATCACCGCTGAGATCCAAGCTCGCTCGACCGCTAGGCAAGGCGACAGGCCATGGCCACCACGCCAGATTCATCCCGTCCGCTCGCAATTCAAAGGTCCCCCGCTCCCGTTGCGACGCCTCAGCGGCTTCCTCGCGCTCCACCACCAGTCGGAAGCGTTCCCCCAGCGCCGCCGGGAACGCCGCTGTAAAAGCAAAGCGGCGACCGCGTTCCGTCTGTTGCAGATCAAGATAAGGATCAAGGATTTCGAGAGAAGGACCATCAAGCCGGCGCACCGCCAGGCGTTCGCCAACGATTTCCAGTTGCGGCAGAGCGAACAGCCAGCGGGCCATATCGGGTAAATTTTTGGTGCTACCGGTGCCATCACCCTCCCCGAACAGGCGCAAAGCGCCGTCTGGCCCAGTTTCCAGGGTCAACCGCACGCCCTCTAACCGAACGCGACCGAGTACCGGCCGCTGTTGCCATAGGGAGTGCCATAAATCCAAGGCGATGATGGCTTGAGAAAAATGCGCTAGCACCGCATCGCGCTCTGGATCACACAGGCTGATACCCCGGAGTCGCAGGCCCAGCCGCCAACCGTCCCACAGCGCGCTCACGCTATCGATGCGCACCGGCAGGTGTAGATACTCACTGAGCGTTTGCCCCAGCGTATCCCGATAAGTGTCTAAGCGAGGCAGCCACCACCACTGGGCCAGCGCAGCCAGCGACAAAACCAGCAAGATGCAAGCTAAGGTCAACCAACGCAGCCAGCGCAGCAGCCGACGCGGTATGCTTTGCGAATGCCAGATCACATCAGCACCACATCATATTGCTCGCGGGTATAAAGCGTTTCCGCCTGAAATTTGATCGGCAGTCCGATGAACGCTTCGAGTTGCGCCACGCTATTCGACTCCTGGTCTAACATGGCATCGACGACCTCTGGCGCAGCCAGCACCACGAAACGGCGCGGTGCATACTGACGGGCTTCCCGTAACAGCTCGCGAAAGATTTCGTAACAGACTGTTTCAGCGGTCTTGATCGAACCCCGGCCATCGCACAACGGACAAGGTTCGCACAAAATTTGCTCCAAACTTTCGCGGGTGCGCTTGCGGGTCATTTCCACCAAGCCCAGCGGCGAAACCTGGGAAATGTGGCTCTTGGCCCGATCCTTCTCCAGATGCTTCTCCAAGGCTTTCAACACCGCCTGTTGATGCTCCTCGCTAACCATGTCGATGAAATCGAGAATAATGATGCCGCCCAGATTGCGCAGCCGGAGCTGTCGAGCGATGGCCGAGGCAGCCTCCAGATTGGTCTTGAAAATCGTCTCTTCCAGATTGCGATGGCCGACATAGGCGCCGGTATTGACATCAATCGTGGTCATCGCTTCAGTTTGATCGACGATCAGATAACCACCGGATTTGAGAGGAACTTTCTTACCCAGCGCCCGCTGGATTTCCTCCTCAATCCCGTACAGCTCAAAAACCGGTCGCTCACCCGGATAGTGCTCTAAACGTGGAACCATTTCCGGCACGAATTTATCGGCAAATTCCAGCATCCGCTGGCAGGTCTCCCGCGAATCGATACGGACTTTTTCCACACTGTCGCCGACGAAATCGCGCAAGACCCGCAACACCAGCGGCAAATCCTCGTACAAGGTGGCCACCCCGCTGACTTGCGTAATCCGTTCCTGGATAGAACCCCACAGCCGCAGCAAAAACTGCATATCAGCCCGCAACGCCCACGCTTCGATACCCTCGGCGGCGGTGCGCACGATGTAGCCACCGCCGAACTCGGTGCGGAAGAGATTCACCACTTCCTTCAGGCGCTGACGCTCGCGCTCACCATCGATTTTCACCGATACACCAGCGACTTCAGAATCGGCCAGAAACACGAGAAAGCGGGAGGGCAGCGTAATGTGAGTGGTGAGCCTCGCCCCCTTGGTGCCGATGGGGTCTTTGATCACCTGCACCACGACCTCCTGGTTCTCTCGCACCAGGTCGGTAATGGCCGAGGCCCGCTCACCGGTCTCGGTGATACTGTTTTGCCCCAGGATTTCGAGCCGGATATCCGACACATGCAGGAAAGCGGCTCGATCCAAGCCGATATCCACGAAGGCGGCTTCCATACCGGGCAAGACGCGCGCGATACGACCTTTATAAATATTGCCCACCAGGCCGCGCTTACCGGCCCGCTCAATCAGAATTTCCTGCAAAACGCCGTTTTCGACCACAGCCACCCGCGTCTCGCGCGGCGTGGCATTGATCAAAATTTCGTCGCCGGTGCCGCCTTCGGCGCGCGTGCTCATGCGATCCCTATCCCTGCTGGAAGGTTGATGGAGGCCAAAGGAGAATACCGAACTCCTGTAGCAATTCGACGGTTTCAAACAGCGGCAGCCCCATGACGCCCGAATAGCTGCCACGCAACTCCGCGATGAAGGCGGCCGCCCGCCCCTGAATGCCGTAACCGCCGGCTTTATCGGCCGGTTCGCCGCTATCCCAATAGGCCGCTCGTTCCGCCAAGGAGACTTCACGAAACCGGACCTGGCTTGCTTGGACCTTAAACGCATGACGCGTCGGCGTTGCCAGCGCCACCGCGCTCAGCACCGTGTGTTCGCGGCCGGATAACAAAGCCAGCATCGCCAGCCCTTCGTCCCGATCACGGGGCTTGCCGAGTACCGCATTATCCACGACCACCGCCGTATCAGCACCTAACACCGGCCAAAGTGTGCGCCGACCATGCACCTTCGCCACGCCGGCTTGTGCCTTGGCGAGCGCCAGACGCGCGACATAGGCCACCGGGGGTTCCGCAGATAACCCGCTTTCGTCAACCGTAACCGGCAGTACTCGATAGCAGACCTTGATCTGACGGAGCAGTTCGCGGCGACGGGGAGATGCGGAGGCGAGATAAACGCAAGCAGCCGACATATCAGGCGCGATGATACGGGTGGTTATGCAACAAACTCCATGCCCGATACAACTGTTCGGCAATCAGCACCCGCACTAAGGGGTGCGGCAGGGTGAGCCGCGACAGCGACCAATGCCGTTCCGCGCGAGCACGGCAGGGTGCGTCCAAGCCATCGGGACCGCCCACCAACAAGCTCACATCACGGCCGTCCCGTAACCAGCCGGTTAACTGCGCCGCCAGTTCCAGCGTGCTCCATTGCTGGCCGCGTTCGTCCAACGCAACCGGGCAAGAACCGCCCGGAATTGCTGCCAGCAGGCGTTCACCTTCTTCACGAACCGCGCGGCTGATATCAGCCTTCGGTCCCCGCTTGCCGGTAGAAATTTCGACCAAATGCAACGCACACTCAGGCGGCAAGCGTTCTGCGTACTCGGTGTAACCTGCCTTGATCCAGCCCGGCATTCGAGTGCCGACTGCGAGCAAATGAACTTTCATTGGTCCGCGACCCTGCGTCAGCCGCTCGCTCCATGACTGACGTTCGTGCGCTCGCGCAGCGACCAGAGCTTTTCCAGATTGTAGAAATCGCGGGTCTGCGGCAGCATGACGTGAACGATGATATCGTTCAAATCCACCAACACCCATTCGGCTTCGCGCTCGCCCTCGACGCCCAGTGGCTTATTGCCGGTTTGGCTGGCTTTTTCGACCACCTTATCAGCAATCGCTTTGACGTGGCGGGTGGAGGTACCGCTGGCCACCACCATCAGATCGGTGAAGCTGGCGACACCCCGTACATCCATGATTTTGATGTCCTGGGCTTTGATTTCTTCGAGCGCATCAACGACGAGTTTCTGTAAAGCTTCGAGTTGCATGGAATCTGATTTTTCCTCATTGGGGAGTAGGATTAGAAACAACAGGTGACCGGTAGAGTGCGTGGTTGTGGATATGCGTGAGCACCGCTTCCGGCAAGAGATAACGAGCCGATTGGCCGCGCGCCAGCAAAGTACGCACTTGCGTGGCGGAAATCGCTAATTGCGTGACCGGCTGCAACAGGATCGAGCCAGCCGACCGTTCATGCAATGCAAGAGAGTCGTCCAACAGACGTGGCGCTACGAATGCTTCCAACTCGGATGGCAAAACCAGGGACGCACCCGGTCGCTGCATCACCACCAGATGGGCAAGGTCGGTCAACTCCCGCCAGCGGCGCCAAGTGGTCAGTTCCCGAAATGCGTCACTGCCGAGGATCAGGCACAGCGGGACGGTCGTGCCGATTTCCTCGCGTAGCGAAGCCAACGTGTCCACCATGTAAGATGGCCCCGGCCGGCGCAATTCTCGGTCATCCGCCACAAAACCTGCCTGTCCGACCGTCGCCAGCCGCACGAGTTCCAGACGTTGTTCAGCCGTAATCGATGGGGTATCGCGATGGACTGGAATCCGACAGGGAATGAAACGGACCTCGCTCAGCTCTAGCGTTTCCAACAATTCCAGCGCCGGTCGCAAATGGCCGTAATGAATGGGATCGAAAGTGCCTCCGAAAACGCCGACCGGGCGCAACGCTGGAGGCATCAAGTCCACCTGTGAACCGGTGAAAAGCGGATCGCTGGCACGGCAGCGATTTCAGCAACGCAAATGGCCATCACCCAGCACTACGAATTTCAGAGTGGTCAATCCCTCAATCCCGACCGGTCCCCGCGCGTGCAGCTTATCGGTGCTGATGCCGATTTCTGCACCGAGACCATATTCACCGCCATCGGCGAAACGAGTCGAGGCATTGACCATCACCGAACTGGAATCGACTTCGCGCAGAAAGCGCCGCGCTCGACTGTAATCCTCGGTCATGATGGTATCGGTATGCGCAGAGCCGTAGAGCGCAATATGATCTATCGCCGCATTCATATCCTCGACGACTCGGATTGCCAGAATCGGCGCGAGATATTCGACGTACCAATCGTCCTCGGTCGCAACATTCACGTCGGGGATAAGATCGCGGGTCCGTGCGCAGCCGCGCAACTCCACACCAGCCTCCTGATACATCCGGCACAGGACAGGTAAGACGCGCTCGGCGATTCCTTCCGCCACCAGCAGGGTTTCCATCGTGTTGCAGGTGCCGTAGCGCTGGGTTTTGGCGTTAAAAGCCACCGCGATGGCTTTTTCAAGGTTGGCGCGGTCGTCGATATAGACGTGACAGACCCCATCCAGATGCTTGATGACCGGTACTCGCGCCTCACGGCTGATCCGCTCGATCAAGCCTTTGCCGCCGCGCGGCACGATGACATCGACATACTCGGCCATGCGGATCAATTCACCGACGGCGGCACGGTCAGCCGTATCAATCACTTGCACCGCATCAGCCGGTAGCCCGGCGGCGGCCAGGCCCTGCTGGATACAGGCCGCAATCGCACGATTGGAATTGAGCGCCTCAGAACCGCCACGCAGAATGGCGGCATTGCCCGCTTTCAGGCACAACGCGGCAGCATCGGCGGTGACATTCGGCCGCGATTCGTAAATGATACCGATAACGCCCAGCGGCACCCGCATCCGGCCGACCTGGATACCGGACGGCCGGTATTTGAGATCGGTGATTTCACCCACCGGATCGGCCTGAGCAGCGACCTCGCGCAAGCCTTGCGCCATAGCGCGAATGCCTTTGGGCGTCAGTTCCAACCGGTCGAGTAACGCTGGCTCTAAACCGGCCGACCGCCCGGCGCCCATATCCAGTTGATTGGCGGCACGCAAGCTTGCCTCCGCCGCTTCCAACGCATCCGCGATGGCGTGCAAGGCCGTGTCTTTACTGCGCGTTTCGGCACGGCCGACGCTGCGTGCGGCGGCGCGGGCGCGCTGGCCAACCTCAGTCATGTAGCGCGTGATAGCGCTGGAAGTATCCACGTTCGTATTCATCGTTAGGTAACCCAATGGCCGACCCGGCCTACCGCATCGGCGATGATTGCTCAATCTGTTCGGTCAATAACTCCAAACCCGCCAGCCGCAAACCGTTCGTTAGCAACTCACCCCAAGCTGAACCCGGTTTAATACCCTTGATAACCTGGTCGGTTCGGGCGCAATCGCGCAGCAACTGCCGACAATCAGCCAAAGTCAACCGCTGCATGGCTTGCCGAAGCAACGGCTTGCGCTTTTCCCAGATTTTCTGCTCGGCCAGCCCCGCCTCCAACGCCTGCCCTTGGCTGCGCGCGAACGCCATCGTCGCCAACCGACGGACTTCCTGATGCAGCGCCCAGTTGACCAGCACCGGTTCGACCCCTTCCTCGCGCAACCCGTTCAGAATCCGCGTCACCCGGTCGGCCTGTCCGAGCAGGCCAGCATCTACAAAATCATAGATGCTATAGCGGGCGCTGTCGTCAACCGCCGCCAATACGGCTGGTAACGTCAATTGACGATCCTCAGTGAGGAGCAGCAGTTTTTCGATGTCCTGCGCGGCAGCGAGCAGGTTGCCCTCGACTCGTTCGGCCAGCAGCGTGACGGCATCGGCGGTAGGATTCAGACCACGATCCCGCAGCCGCCGCTCGATCCAACCGGGTAATTGCCGTGAATCCAAGGGCATAGCGGCGATAACCACGCCGGCTTGATCCAACGCCGTGAACCAGCGACTTTTCTGGGTATTCCAGTCCAGTTTACCGGCTGTCACCAGCAAGACGGCATCCTCGGCTAGACGGGCGGCATAATCGGCCAAAGCTTTGGCACCCGCATCGCCTGTTTTAGCGTTATCCAGCCGCAATTCCAGCAAGCGCCGGTCGGTGAACAACGAAGGACTAGCGGCCAGGCGAGCTAACACGCCCCACTCGAAGCCGGTTTCCACCGTTAAGCATTGCCGCTCAGCATAGCCCCGCTCGCGCGCGGCAAGGCGAATGGCATCAGCGGCCTCCAGTACCTGCAATGGCTCTTCACCAAACACCAAATACAAGGGCGCCAGGTTTTTGCGCAGATGCCCAGCCAACTGGTCGGGGCGTAACCTCAAGGCTTGACCGCCTGCAAGCGCCGGACGATCTGCCAAGCCAGATCATCAACCATCGTGTCCACCATGGATTCCTGCGCATTTTCGAAGCCAAGTACACGGTTTTCGTCGAACAGCAACATGCGGTTAGCGCTGATACCTTCGGTCGGAATCAGCACCTTGCCATTGACGAGCTTCAACTCGTAAGCGGCGCTATAAGCGACGAAATGCTCACGCTTGATATCGAGCCTATCCGCTGCCACCGTGCGCCGGCCACTACCTTCGTTCAGGATGGTGAGGATAGCCGTCGCCTGGGTGGGATCGGGCGTGATGGTGACACCGCTGCCCGCTAGCGCGAGACGGAGTTTGCGGTTCAGGGCACCCGGTGGCATCCCGATACCCTGCTGGCTCTGGACATAGATCGCACGCAACTCCGGCGGCCATTCCACCTGACCACGCAAGTGGAACCCACAACCTACAACCAACAGAACCGTTACGGTCAAAGCCACTGCCATGAACCGACTCATCACCGTACCCTCAACACACCAGGTTGACCAGCTTGCCGGGGACAATGACGATCTTCCGCACTGGCCGCCCTTCAACGAAACGCTGCACGTTAGGCTCATCTTGCGCGGCTTGTTCGATGGCGGTACGGTCCGCATCGACCGGTACGTCGATCTGGCCGCGCAGCTTGCCGTTGACCTGGACGACCAAGCTGACCAACGAGCGGGCGAGCGCCGTTTCCTCCGGCTTTGGCCACGCGGCGCTCAAGACATCAGCGCCATAGCCTAATTCGCGCCACAAGGTGTGGGTGATGTGCGGGACAATGGGCGATAACAACCGCAATAAGAGGCTCATCCCCTCGCGGCGCACCGTGTTGGCTACTGCCCCATTGCCGTCGATCCGTGCTAGCGCATTCAGCATCTTCATGCCGCCGGACACCACGGTATTGAACTGATGGCGCCCGAAGTCGAACAACGCTTGCCGCAGCGCTTCGTGAATTTCGCGCCGTGCAGTTCGCAGCGATTCATCCAGTACGACGGCATCGACCACACCAGCGGCGCGGATAGCCTCCTGCTGCTCAGCGGCATAGACCCATAGCCGTCGCAAGAAACGGTAGGCACCCGCCACACCGGTATCAGACCATTCCAGCGCCTGTTCCGGCGGGGCAGCAAACATCATGAATAACCGAGCGGTATCCGCGCCGTATTGTTCGATCAAGGTCTGCGGGTCCACGCCGTTCTTGCGGGATTTAGACATGGTGCCGATGCCGCCGTATTCGACCGGCTGGCCATCGGCAACCGCCGTAACCTTCGTCACCCGACCCTGATCGTCGCGGCTCATTTCTACATCGGCAGGCGGATAGTAAGTAATACCGCCTTTTTCACCTTTGCGGAAAAAGATGTGGTTGAGCACCATGCCCTGGGTCAGCAGATTGGCGAATGGCTCGGAAACCCTGGTTAACCCCAGATCACGCATGACCTTGGTCCAGAACCGGGAATACAGCAGATGCAGGATGGCGTGCTCAATCCCACCGATGTATTGGTCCACCGGCATCCAGTAATCGGCCCGCGCGTCCACCATGGCATCAGCGCCGGGTGTCCCGTAACGGAAGAAGTACCAGGATGAATCCACGAAGGTATCCATGGTATCGGTCTCACGCCGGGCCGGCTGGCCGCATTGCGGACAGGCACAGTTGAGAAATTCGGGATATTTGTTAAGCGGGTTGCCGGACCCATCCGGGACCAGATGTTCTGGCAACACCACCGGCAACTGCTCCTCCGGCACCGGCACCGCGCCGCACGCCGCGCAGTGAATGATCGGAATGGGTGTTCCCCAATAGCGCTGCCGAGAAATGCCCCAATCGCGCAACCGCCAAGTGACTTTCTTCTCACCCAAATCGAAGACGTTCAAATCGGACGCGATGGCATCGACGGCTTCATCGAAAACAAGACCGTCGTATTTGCCGGAATTGATACAGACGCCATGCTCGGCGTAGGCATCGCGCCACGGTTCAGGCGTCTCAGCACCGGCGCTGGTGTGGATGACCGGCTTGATCGGCAAGCCGAATTGATGGGCAAAGGCGAAATCGCGTTCGTCGTGGGCGGGAACTGCCATCACCGCACCCTCGCCGTAGCCCATCAGCACGTAATTGGCAACCCACAGCGGCAAGGATTCGTCGGTGAGCGGATGAGTAACGGTCAAACCCGTGGGCATCCCCTTTTTTTCCTGGGTTGCCAGTTCGGCCTCGGTAACGCCGCCGCGTCGGCATTCCTCAATGAAAGCGGCGAGTTCGGGATTGCTTTGCGCGGCGTGTAGCGCCAGCGGATGTTCCGCTGCGACGGCGACATAAGTCGCGCCGAGCAGAGTATCCGCGCGCGTGGTGAACACCCAAAGAATGCCGGATTCGCCCTCATCCCCGGCCTCTTTCCCGGAGGGCGAGGAGGATAACCGGTACGGGAAGCCGATGCGCACTCCGTAGCTCTTACCGATCCAGTTTTTCTGCATCAGCTTGACCTGTTCCGGCCAGCCGGGCAGCTTGTCGAGTTCGGTCAGCAATTCCTCGGCATAGCGGGTGATCGCCATGTAATACATTGGAATCTCGCGTTTCTCGACCAGCGCACCAGTGCGCCAGCCGCGCCCGTCGATCACCTGCTCATTGGCGAGCACGGTCTGATCCACTGGGTCCCAATTCACCACGCCGGTTTTCAGATAGACGACACCTTGTTCCAGCATCCGCAGAAACAGCCATTGATTCCAGCGGTAGTAGTCCGGCTGGCAAGTCGCCAGTTCACGATCCCAGTCCAGGGCGAAACCCAGCGACTGGAGCTGTTTTTTCATGTAGGCGATGTTGTCGTAGGTCCATTGCGCCGGGGCGACGCCGCCCGCCATCGCAGCGTTTTCAGCGGGCAGGCCGAACGCATCCCACCCCATCGGCTGCAACACATTCTTACCCAGCATTCGTTGATAGCGGGTAATGACATCACCGATTGTATAATTGCGAACATGCCCCATGTGGAGCCGTCCACTGGGATAGGGGAACATGCACAGGCAGTAGTATTTCTCGCGCCCTGGCTCTTCGCGCACGGCGAAGGCCCGGTGGTCGTCCCAATAGCGCTGCGCTTCCGCTTCAATAACTTGCGGATTGTAAGACTCGGTGATCACGGCGATTCCCTGGCTTCAAAACGAAGTTTGCTAAGATAACACAACTTGCTTTAGGCTTATCGCAGATTCTGGGCGGTTGCAATGAGCAGGCTCTAACCGGAGTAGTAAGCAACATGGAAGGCACATCGTGTTGACACCGCCTATTTATAATTACCGTATTACCGTGTTGAATGGTCGGACAGCAAAAACCTGAAAATGGACTCTAAAAAATCTTGAGAATTGATATTTCTTCTTTGCCAAAAAATAAGCTTTTATGCTAAAAAGAAAGATTTGGTTCATTCTAGTTGGCGGATCTGCCGCTCTGCTTTACTTAGTTCTTGCTACTCTATTATTTGAATTCCTTAATTTACCAGAATGGTTGGCTAGCGCTATTGCATGGACTCTCTGTATTATTCCTGCTTATTATGGACAAAAAACACTAACTTTCAATTCGCAATCCGATCATAGAACTGCTTTTCCACGATATTTGATTTCCCAAATTATCGCAATAATATTATCTGCTATTCTATCTTTTATCCTAAGCCATTTAACAACTACCCATCATATAGTAATATTCATCACAGTTGTTTTGCTAGTGACTAGTACTAGCTATCTATTTCAATACTTTTGGGTTTTTAATCACGACAAAACATAATCCCATCATTATAATTTATTATCCTTAGACTCACCTGCTATTTAAGGATCAACCTTTTGAGTAACATTTACTCATCGAAAAACATCAAACATAGTGATTCTTTTGCAAACCAAATCTAGTTTATGAGGGAGCACTTCCAAGTGGCTAAAAGAGACTTTTCATACCATATCCAATCTCTAGTTTTTGATTGAATTTCACATTAAAAATCTTTTAATTTTATTGGATATCAAAACTCTCTTAGAGCAATCATTCTTTACACTTTAGATACCACTTTCATACTGAGGAAGATAATTCAGATAATGGTTCAATATGACTTAAAGGCTATAGCTCAAAGATTATTATTACTTAACTCACCTATACTTATATAGGGTTTTTGGGTAGAAAAGCAATCTAACCAATACTTTTTGGGAGTCGGCAAGAAGCCGAAGCAAATAACCATGAATAAAATTGAGCTTTCTATCATTATGCCTTGCCTGAATGAGGCAGAAACAATTGGGCGTTGCATTGAAAAAGCCAAGCACTGGCTTGAACAATCGGGTGTTATAGGAGAAATCATTATTGGTGATAATGGTTCAACCGATGGTTCTCAGGACATTGCAGTGAGTTACGGCGCACGAATTATTGATATTCCACAACGTGGTTATGGTGCTGCGCTTTTTGGCGCAACGATGGCGGCGCAGGGTAAATACATCATTATGGGCGATTCCGATGATAGTTATGATTTCAGCAATCTTTCGCCGTTCCTGGAAAAGCTACAAAGCGGCTATGACCTAGTAATGGGTAATCGCTTCAAAGGTGGTATTCAAGCTGAAGCAATGCCATGGAAAAACCGCTATATCGGCAACCCATTACTAACCGGGATTGGCCGGTTATTATTTAACTCTCAAATAGGCGATTTTCACTGCGGCTTACGCGGGTTTTCTAAGGTTGCTTTTATGCGTATGGATCTACATACGACTGGGATGGAGTATGCCTCAGAAATGGTAATTAAAGCTGCTCTATTAGGGATGCAGATTGCTGAAGTTCCTACCACCTTAAGCAAGGATGGGCGTTCGCGTCCCCCACATCTTCGCCCGTGGCGCGATGGATGGCGTCACTTACGATTTATGCTGCTATTCAGCCCACGTTGGCTGTTTATCTATCCGGGTATAGCTATTTCTTTGCTCGGATTAGTGTTATTTATTTTGTTGCTTAAGGGACCTATTCAGATTAACAAAGTTTATTTTGATATTCATACCATGGTCTTTGCTGGCATAACGACATTAATTGGATATATGTTACTGGTATTTGGTTCAATTACCCGGATTATTGGCATTAGCTTGGGCTTGCTACCACCTAAGCGCATACTGGATTATCTATCAGGAAAACCTATTCTTGAGATAGGTAGCCTACTGGGTGTTATTTCTATGTTAACTGGTTTTTTTTATGGGATAACAGCGATTATCGAGTGGGGCAGCACCCACTTTGGTACGCTTGATCCAACAATAACTATGAGAACGGTCTTGCTTTCAGCCATGAGTATATTATTTGGATTTATTACATTGATTTTCTCAATTATCTTCGGATTTATCACCATACCGACAGATCATGGGAATCCTCCCAACAGAAATAATAATCAGGGCGATTGAATAACTCAGGATAGCTTATAGGTACCATATGAAACGCATAGCCTCGCCCTATCCAATAGTTATAATTTTATTTATCTTAACCAAACTATGGCTAGTTTCAGATCAAGGTTTGGTAGCATTCGCTCATGCAGCCCATGATGACTTACTCTTTGTTCGTTTAGCTAATTACCTAATACAATTAGAGTGGCTAGGGCCTTATGATAATCTTACCTTAATTAAGGGGCCTTTCTATCCTCTGTGGATAGCAACCACCTTCTTAATTGGAATACCTTTGCTGCTATCACAGCATCTGCTTTATATTGCAGCCTGCCTCATCACTGAGCGTGCTTTACAATCCCTTTTTATCGAAAAACCCTGGCGTATTATTATCTTTATTTTCTTGCTGTTTAATCCAGTAACTTTTACTTGGGAAATGACCCGTGTTTTACGGGAAAGTCTTTATCCAGGACTTACTTTATTAATAGTTGCGTCTACTATCCTTCTTTTCACACATCGACATAGACCGACCTCTCAGTCAGCAGGTTGGGCATTGGTCTGTGGCTTGTCGATAGCTGCCTTTTGGCTAACTCGAGAAGAAGGGATCTGGATTCTACCCTTTCTGGTTCCTATCATCCTCTGGATTATAACCGCTCTATTCACGAAGCCCCGAAACTGGTGCACAATTCTCATTGTGGCTATACCGGTCTTAATGCCCTTACTTGCAATCCAAGCTGTTTCTATGATAAATCTGGTACATTATGGGATCTTCACCACGGTGGAACTAAAAACACCAGAACTTAAAGCAGCATATGGGGCACTGACCCGGGTGCGGCCAGTAGAACACAAATCTCAAGTTCCTGTAACCAAAGAGACCCGATTGCGTATTTATCAAGTCAGCCCAGCTTTTTCTGAATTACGTCCTTACTTTGAAAAAGAGGGTTTCTGGACTGTTGAAACCATATTAAAGGATAACAACCCCTCATACTCCAAAGAAATTAAAGGGGGATGGTTTATATGGGCACTACGAGACGCAGTAGCTGAGGCTGGATATTTTAAATCAGGTGCCCAAGCCGCTCAGTTTTTCCAACGATTGGCTGATGAAGTCAATGCCGCTTGCCAAGCACAAAAACTTGATTGTTTGGCTGAACGTGCCAGCTTGATGCCACCCTGGCAATTTGAATACCTGGCGCCCACTATTCAAAACTTCATTTCTGGCCTCCGTATGCTGATAACGTTTTCGGAGATACCCGTAGAACCTTTTATTAGCATGGGACCCAATGATAATTTATTGATGTTCCAAGATTTGACTCGGGAGCACCTATCTACATGGCCTCTAAAAGTTAAAGGCTGGGTAGTTCACGCATCAGATAAAAAATTGACCGTCACAATGGTTGAGCCATCTTATAATGCCACAACCTCTTCAGCACAGCTTGAGGCCAGCCCCGATGTCTATCAGCATTTTCTACGTGAAAATCGAGAGATCCCAAGTGCCAATAATGCACGTTTCGAAGTTTCAGGTTATTGTATTGATACCTGTCTACTCCGAATTTTTGACGGCAACAAACAACTCGCTGAAGTTCCGTTAAAAAAAGGACAAACCACATGGTTTGCTGATCCTTTATGGATTTTTATCGATAAAATCTCAAGCTACTCTGTGTTACCACGGCAAGCTCAGCTTGAAAAAATCAAGCTCTCATTACGCAAAAAAATCGCCACAACCTATCAGCTAACTATACCCATCTTTGCTCTGATAACAATTATCATATTCAGTATTTGGTCATTTCATTCGATCAAGACTCGAACATTAACAGCAATGGGGTTTATCGCACTAAGTATTGCTGCTGCAATCTGTACACGTCTCCTAATACTGGCTATTATTGAATCCACTTCATTTACAGGAATAACGCCCCGTTATTTAGCCCCCCTTTATCCTATGACATTGCTCTGCGCTAGCCTGTTCATTATTGATGCGCTACACGAGATAGAAATCCTAAATCTCTATCGCCACTTGAGATCATGGCTTAAAATCGAATAGTTGTAGCTGGGTGATTAAACCCTAACTGTAATAGAATTAATATTAATAGCTCCGTTTATCTGTCATACTGTGTATGGAATTGGATATTCTGTTTTGATTTACTACCCTCTTTTCTTTCCGCTTTTCCGTTAGTGCCAATGCAAATCATACGCGAGGCTATCCACCTGTGAACGAGCAGCCCCCACAACGCCCTACTCTCAGCTATCGCGACGCCGGCGTCGATATCGACGCCGGCAACCAATTGGTGGATCGTATCAAACCGCACGCCCGCCGCACGATGCGACCCGGCGTACTGGGAGGATTGGGTGGCTTTGGTGCGCTGTTTGAACTGCCGCTGGATCGCTACCGCCAACCGATACTGGTGTCCGGTACCGATGGGGTCGGCACCAAACTGAAACTGGCGCTGGAATTAGACCGACACGACACCATCGGCATTGATCTGGTAGCAATGTGCGTCAACGACGTGCTGGTGGTCGGCGCCGAACCTTTATTCTTTCTGGATTATTACGCCACCGGCAAATTGGATGTCGAGGTCGCGGCGACTGTCATCAAGGGCATCGCCGATGGCTGTGAGCAGGCGGGCGCAGCGCTGGTCGGTGGGGAAACTGCCGAAATGCCAGGGATGTATCAGGCGGGCGATTACGATTTGGCCGGTTTCTGTGTCGGGGTGGTCGAGAAAGCGAAGATCATCGATCCTCGCCGGGTCCAAGTCGGTGATGTACTACTCGGCCTGGCTTCTTCTGGGCCGCATTCCAACGGTTATTCGCTGATCCGCAAAATTCTGGCGGTCAGCGGCGCGGATCTCAGCCAGCCGTTTGCCGACTCCACCCTCGGTACGGCTTTGCTCGCACCAACCCGCATTTACGTCAAACCGATCTTGCAATTACTGACAGAGATTAAGGTCCACGCTATCGCCCACATCACCGGTGGCGGCTTGACCGAGAATCTACCGCGCGTGCTGCCAGCAGATACCAAGGCCGTCATCAATACCGCCAGTTGGCAGCGGCCAGCCGTCTTTCAATGGCTGCAACAGCACGGCAATGTAGCCGCTACGGAAATGTGGCGCACGTTCAATTGTGGGGTGGGGTTGGTGGTGTGCATCGCGCCCGATGCAGTTGATAGAACACTGGCTTTATTGCGCGGTGCGGGTGAAACCGCTTGGCAGCTAGGCAAAATCGTAGCGGATCAAGGTGCGCCGGTTGTGGAGTTCGAACCGTGAGTGAAATCCGCAAAATCCGGCTAGTGGTGTTGATTTCCGGTCGGGGCAGCAACTTGCAAGCGATTTTGGATCAAGCGGCCAGCGGTGCATTGCCGGTGGAAATCGCTGTCGTCATCAGCAACCGACCCGGCGTTCAAGGGCTGGAACGCGCACGGCAAGCCGGCATTGCGGCGCTGGCGTTGGATCACAAATTATTTCCCGACCGACCGGCATTTGAAGCAGCCTTGATCGATTTGATCGACGGCCATCAGCCAGATTTGGTGATCCTAGCGGGCTTCATGCGGGTACTGACCGCCGGCTTTACTGAACATTATCGGGGCCGGTTGCTCAATATCCATCCGTCGCTGTTGCCGAAATTCCGGGGATTGCACACCCACGAACGCGCCATCGCCGCTGGTGAAACCGAACATGGTGCCAGTATCCATTTTGTCACCGCTGAACTGGATGGCGGTCCAGTCATCGTCCAGGCGCGCGTACCGGTGCTGCCAGACGACGATCCCGACACGCTGGCGGCGCGGGTGTTGGCACAGGAACATCATCTGTACTCGCAAGCGATTCACTGGTTTGCCGAAGGACGGCTGCGCTTGAGTGGTGAGCAGGTTTGGTTTGATGGCAAACCGCTGGATCAACCGTTGCGGTTAGAAAATGCCCATACGCTGGATTAAGGCCCTTTATCCAACGGCCCATCACCGCCGATCCGGCTCGGTGTCGGGCCGCTTTGATGCTTGTATTTGGCGTCTTGGCGTTTGGAATAAGGACGCATTGCCGGACCAGTTAACGTTTCGAAGCTGATGGCGCAAATCGCCATCCCAGGGCGCAAGGCCAAGGGTAATTTGCCGCTGTTATAGCACTCCAGCACGATAGCTCCGCTCCAGCCAGGGTCGATGCGATGGGCAGTAACATGCACCATTAATCCCAAACGCGCCAGACTGGAGCGGCCATCCAGCCAGCCGACCAGATCATCTGGCACAGTGATGGTTTCGGCGGTGGCGGCGAGAGCTAGTTCACCGGGGTGGATGAAAAACGCTTCATCGGGAGCAATTTTAATCTCCTTGCTCATGATCCGGTTGATCGCCTGATCGACCTCCTCACGCGGCCCGCTAAGATCAATGTAGGGTGCGGCATGGTCGTTGAAGACTCGGAAGCGGTTGCCAAGGTGTAAATCCACGCTCACTCCGTTGATTCGACCAGGCACAGGTCGCGGCTCAATACGGATTTTGCCCTCATCCAGATGGCGTTCGATATCACGGTCGCACAAGCGCACAAGTACCCTCCCCTAAAAATGCGAGACGCGGCCTAAAGCCGCGCCCCAATTCAACTGCATCGACAAGGCTATTCAATCATCATACCAAGGCTGGGGGCGCGGAGGCCAAGGCCCAAAAGCCGGTCGTGGCTCCGGCCGATGGGAATACCAGGGCCGCTGCGGTGGTGGTGGCGGAAAGTCTCGATAAGCGTACCGTTGCAAGCGATAAACAGGCCGCATGGTCGTGCATACCCGCTTAACCGTGCGACCGTTGATGGTCGTGACATTGCATTTGGTCAGTGCCCACGTTTCTTCAACCGGCAGCGCAAACAACCCTGCGACGGCCAATGTCATTAATCCAGCTTTGAGTATTTTCATAGTAACCTCGACTTGCGTGATATGAAGATTTACCAACTTCACAGTCACAATAAGCCAGGCAACCTTTACACATTCTGAACCATTTTCTGGAAAATTTGTGTTTGTAATCTATTCAGGCTGAGCTTCGTTATTCGTTCAATGGACAGATTCAGCTTGTACCGTTAAAAAAAAGCGCGGCCGAAGCCGCGCCTAGTAATTGCTAACGAAGGGTATTACCAACGCCCTCTGGCGGGTCGGCAATTGCGGTATCTGGCGCCATCGCGCCAATAGGTCCTGCAAACAACCCGATGGTCATAACCCCGATAGCCATAACCCCGATAGCCATAACCCCGATAGCCATAGCGGCGAGAATCCGGTCGATAATCGTTGTCACGATAGGCTGGCCGAGTAGTGCAAATCCGCTTGTGAACACCATGGGTGTAAACGTCCCGGCAGCGAGTCACCGCTTCAGCCTCATTCACCGGCAAAGCAGCGCCGCCGACAAATAATGCCAGCAAGCCAGCGGTCGTAATGGCTTTCATCAATTTCATTGCGATTCCTCCAGATGACATCAGAAAAATGCCGATTGACGCAATCAAGGCGGATCAAAATACGACAGCAAAGCTTTACGTATTCTGAATGACAATATTAGGAAACTTATGGCTGTAATTCTTGGCCTGACGTGACAACCAGGCTGCGGCACGCCGGGCGATCTCTCGATACAGGCCCGCGATGCGGCTATCCGGTTCCGCGATCACCGTCGGTTGGCCACAGTCAGTTTCGGCGCGAATCCGGATATCCAATGGCAAAGAGCCGAGAAACGGGACTTTGTATTGCTCCGCCATCCGCTGCCCGCCGCCCTCGCCGAAGATATGTTCCTCATGGCCACACTGCGAGCAGATATGGGTGCTCATATTTTCGACGATACCCAATACCGGCACTTCCACCTTTTCAAACATTTTCAAGCCACGCCGGGCATCCAACAGCGCGATATCTTGGGGGGTCGTCACAATGATCGCCCCGCTGACTGGCACTTTTTGCGAAAGGGTTAGCTGAGTGTCGCCGGTACCAGGCGGCAGATCGATGACCAAATAATCCAGTTCCTGCCAGCGCGTGTCACGGAGCAATTGCTCCAGGGCCTGGGTCACCATCGGCCCACGCCATACCATCGGCGTATCCTCTTCAATCAAATAACCAATCGACATCGATTGAATACCGTGACTTACCACCGGGTTGAGCGACTTGCCATCCGGGGATTGCGGGCGGGCGGTGGCGCCTAACATGCGCGGCTGGCTAGGGCCGTAAATATCGGCATCCAGCAAACCGACCACAGCCCCTTCGGCCTGGAGCGCCAGGGCCAGGTTAACCGCCGTGGTGGATTTGCCGACCCCACCCTTGCCGGAAGCGACGGCGATGATGTTCTTGACACCCGGCAACGGTTTCAAACCCTTTTGCACCTCGTGGGACACAATCTTGCTGTCGATCTTGATCGCCGAGTCGGTAATGCCAGGCAATGCCACCAGCCGCTCGCGCAGAGTCACAATCAGCGTGTCCCGATAGCCGGCCGCCGGAAAACCCAGTTCGAGATCCACCTCAACGCGAGTTCCCTCAATTCGGATACCCTTGACGCACTTGGCAGCGATCAAATCCTGTTCTAGATAAGGATCTACGTAGCCCTTGAGGGCGGTTTCCACATCGGCGCGCGTTACCGCGGTCATAGTCAATTCCTCGTTGCTTGGCAAATGGTGTGTTTTGGAATCTGGCTATCGCGTAGCGAGCGTCAAGATGACAGCGATACCGGAATGCTGCTAACGTAGCGACCTTTCCGAGCGACCGCAACCGTCCGTGCCATGAGCGACCCCAGCATCCGCCGTATCCTTGTCACCAGTGCCCTACCCTACGCCAACGGCCCCATTCATATCGGTCATCTGGTCGAATACATTCAGACCGACATCTGGGTTCGCTTCCAGAAACTGCGTGGCCATGAATGTTATTACGTCTGCGCCGATGATGCTCACGGTACCCCGATCATGTTGCGCGCCGAACAAGACGGCCTCAGCCCGCAACAACTCATCGACCGGATCTGGCAGGAGCACCGCGCCGACTTCGCCGATTTCCTGATCGAATTTGACAACTATTATTCGACACATTCACCGGAAAATCGCCATTACGCTGAATTGATTTATCGTCGGCTGGATCAAGCTGGCCACATCACTCGACGGGTGATCACCCAAGCCTATGATCCAGAAAAACAAATGTTCCTGCCGGATCGCTTCATCAAGGGTGAATGCCCGCGCTGCGGTACGGCTGATCAATACGGCGACAGTTGCGAACAGTGCGGTGCCACGTATTCCCCGACCGATCTGAAAAACCCGCGTTCGGTCATTTCCGGCGCCACACCGACCCTCAAGGAGTCCTTGCATTTCTTTTTCAAGCTCGCCGATTTTGAGACGATGCTGAAAGAATGGATCAGCAGCGGCACCATCCAACCACAGATGGTCAACAAACTCAACGAGTGGTTTACCGCCGGCCTACAGGAATGGGACATCTCCCGCGATGCGCCGTACTGGGGCTTCGAGATCCCCGATGCGCCCGGTAAATATTTCTACGTCTGGCTGGACGCGCCCATCGGCTATATGGCCAGTTTCCAAAACTATTGCGACCGCGTTGGGCTGCACTTCGACGATTTTTGGCGGCCTGACAGCACCGCTGAGGTCTATCACTTCATCGGTAAGGATATTGCCTATTTCCATATCCTGTTCTGGCCAGCGGAGTTGACTGGGGCTGGCTTCCGTAAGCCGACTGCGGTGAATTGTCACGGTTTCCTGACCGTGGACGGGCAAAAGATGTCGAAATCGCGCGGCACGTTCATCAAAGCCCGCACCTTTCTCAACCATCTCAGACCAGAAGTCCTGCGCTATTACTTCGCCAGCAAGCTGAACGACGGCATTGATGATCTTGACTTGAATTTTGAGGACTTCGTGCAGCGGGTCAACAGCGATCTGGTCGGTAAACTGGTCAACATCGCCAGCCGGTGTGCCGGTTTCATCACTCGGCGCTTCGACGGTCGGTTAGCCGATACCTTGGCAGAGCCGGGGCTTTATGCCGAATTCACCGCCGCCGGTGAATCCATCGCCCAGGCTTACGAAGGACGGGAATTCGGCCGAGCCATGCGCGAGATCATGGCGTTGGCCGACCGCGCCAATCAATACATTGATGAAAAGAAGCCGTGGGTCTTGGCAAAGCAACCGGCAGCGGCAACTGAAGTTCAGGCGGTATGCAGCATGGGCCTCAATCTGTTCCGGCTGTTGATGCTCTATCTCAAGCCGGTATTGCCGGGCATCGCCGGCCAGGTTGAAGGATTCTTGCAAATCGCTCCGCTACGCTGGGCCGATCTGAACACGCCACTGCTGGGCCATGCTATCGCTGAATTCAAGCCGTTGCTACAACGGGTTGAGATGGCACAGATCACCGCCATGGTCGAAGAATCGAAGGAAGGCCACTTGATAGCCACTGCCCCATCGGCCACACCAGGGCCACTCGCCATCGATCCGCTCAGCCCAACGATCACCATCGACGAGTTCGCAAAAATCGATCTGCGGGTAGCCCGCATCGTCAAGGCGGAAGCGGTCGCCAACGCCGACAAGCTGGTTCGGCTTGAGCTTGATCTGGGGGGCGAAACCCGCCAGGTGTTCGCTGGCATCAAAGCGGCTTATCGACCTGAAGAGCTGGAGGGCCGGTTAACCGTGATGGTGGCTAACCTAGCCCCGCGCAAGATGCGCTTTGGCCTTTCCGAAGGCATGGTACTTGCAGCGGCCGGTGGCACCGGCATCTACCTGCTCGCCCCCGACAGCGGCGCGGAGCCGGGAATGCGGGTCAAATAAATTCGCGACCGGCGCTTTCTAGTGGGCGCCCTTGCCCCAAAAGACGGTATGCACTGTTTGCAGCATAATCACCGAATCGAAAAACAGGCTGTAGTTCTTGATGTAATAGAGATCGTACTCTAGCTTTTCACGGGCATCTTCTTCCGAGGCGCCGTAAGGAAAACAGATCTGCGCCCAGCCAGTGATCCCCGGCTTGACCATATGGCGCATGGTATAAAAAGGGATTTTCTTGGCCAAATCCGCCACAAACTGCGGGCGCTCGGGTCGGGGACCGACAAAGCTCATATCGCCACGCAGTACATTGTACAACTGTGGTAATTCGTCGATTCGGGTATCCCGGATTACAGCGCCTACCCGCGTGACGCGTGGATCACCCTTGACAGCCCACACCGCTTTACCGCCCTTTTCTGCATCGACCCGCATACTGCGAAACTTGACAACTTCGAAAGGCTCTCCGTTAAAACCGACCCGAGTCTGCCAGTAGAGAATCGGCCCACGACCCCCAGACTCCAACCAGATCGCCAGTACCGTCAGCAGCATGATCGGCGATGCCAACAGCAGCAAAATTGAGCTGGTGGCCAGATCGAAGAACCGCTTGATCACTGCATTCAGCATAGCCAGTTGGAAACCATCGGCAAAAATCAGATTGCTCGGCCGCAAAGCATCAAGCTGAATTTTTCCCGAGTGCCTCTCAAAAAAAGCCAGAAAATTGCTGATCCGAATACCGTCGAGTTTGCACTGCAACACTTCGCTCATGGGAAAACCTTTGCGCCGGTCATCCATGGCTACCACGATCTCATCAATCACCAACTCCTCTGCCAGATCACTGAGATTGGTTGTCACTTGGAGCATCCGCTCGGCTTCTATGTTTAGTACTTCATCTTCGTGGACCTGGATATAGCCTAAAACGGAAAATCCGCTGGTTTTAACCTGCTGCAATTCTTCGAGCCGAGCAGCTTGCTGACCCACTCCCAAGACCAGTAAGCGCCGCTTCAGATTAGCGTTATCCGAAACTCGAAAGAAAATCAGCCGCAATATCACTACGCCCACAAAGGCGATCCCAATCGCCAAGCTGAATGCGCCACGGGGTAAATACAAATCCAGAACGAGATAATAGATCGCCATCACCAAAAATAGCCCCAGCATAAAGCTGACGGCGACCCGCAACAACATATCGCTCTTGCCATTCCAGAAATTACGCTCGTACAAACCCATGGCGGTCATGATCAAGCACATCACGACCATCAATACGGTTGCACTGGGTGCTATTTCCCTAATGGAAGGCCAGGATTCCGCAGCATTCGGCACTCCATATAAGGCTTGGCCCCAATAAATCGACCAAAACAAATGCAAAGACTCAGCTATTAATAGCGTTAATAGCGAGCGCGTAATATAGTGCCTTAACACATGCAACATATCAGCGGATTTCCGAGCCGTGTTTAGTTGAATTTGGAAAAGTGATTAATGACCTCTATAAATAGAGGCTTGCTTCGCTGAATAACTCATCACCCTCTACTCAAGCTCAAAAGCCATTCTGATCAATCGCTATTTTCAATAACAACGAGACCATTTCCGCAAATCAATTCATCTGCTTATAAGCCATTATCCCTCGATAAAATATATTTCATAATGTTACCCTCCAGCCTTTATCCTATCTACCTTCAAGTTAATACCTTAATAGCCTTAATAATTTACACTACACAATAAGCCCAGTCTGCCACCAGACGGAAATTCAATGTACCATACGGCTTTACAATACCCTCTCCATCAACGCTATCTTAGGCTTATCGCGCGGAGCCGCTCAACCAATGGTTAATCTTGCCAACGCTCACATCGGCATTGTCGGTCTCGGCTATGTAGGACTTCCCCTCGCCGTCGAATTCGGCAAGCATTTTCCTACAGTCGGTCTTGATATCAACGAAAATCGCATTCAGGAGCTTCTCGCCGGAACCGACAGCACGCTGGAAGTTACGGCAGAGGAACTACGTCAAGCCGGCCAGTTACATTACACCAGCCGGCCTGATGAATTAGCCACTTGCAATGTCTACATCATCACCGTCCCTACCCCGGTCGATGATTACAGACGGCCTGATTTCCGCCCGTTAATCGGTGCTAGCACGACCGTGGGTCGCTTGCTCAAGACAGGCGACGTAGCCATCTACGAATCCACGGTCTACCCTGGCGCCACCGAAGAAGTCTGTGTGCCGATCTTAGAGCGAGAATCGGGCCTCAAATTCAATCGAGATTTTTTTGCCGGTTATAGTCCAGAGCGAATTAACCCTGGTGACAAGGAACACCGGGTCACCACCATCCGCAAAGTGACTTCCGGCTCCACCCCGGAAATTGCTGATTTCGTCGATCAGCTCTACCAGCGCGTCATCGCCGCCGGCACCCATAAAGCGTCCAGCATCAAGGTGGCGGAAGCGGCCAAGGTGATCGAAAACACCCAACGCGATGTCAATATCGCGCTGATCAATGAATTGGCCTTGCTATTCGACCGGCTGGGCATCGACACTGAAGAAGTGCTGCTGGCGGCTGGCTCCAAATGGAATTTTTTACCGTTCCGGCCCGGCTTGGTCGGCGGCCACTGTATCGGGGTTGATCCGTATTATTTAACGCATAAAGCTCAGGAAATCGGCTATCACCCGGAAATGATTCTAGCCGGCCGACGGATCAACGATGGTATGGGCGCCTACGTGGTTCAGCGGGTAGTGAAGCTAATGAACCAGCGGCGGATCGCCGTGATGGATGCCAATATTTTGGTCCTTGGGCTGACGTTCAAGGAGAATTGCCCTGATTTACGCAACACGCGGGTGGTCGATATCGTTCGTGAATTTCGCGATTACAACGCTTGTGTTGATGTCTACGATCCATGGGTGGACTCTGCCGAAGCCAAGCATGAGTATGACATTGAGCCGGTACAAGACCCGTTACCCGGCCATTATGATGCGATCATTCTAGCGGTCGCCCACCGGCAATTTCGTGAGATGGGCATTGAGCGTATCCGCCAACTGGGCAAACCCAACTCGGTGTTATTCGACGTAAAATATATCCTGCCGGCCACGGCGGTCGATGGTCGGCTGTAAAATCAGGATCAAGGAGATTCCATGAAAGTCTTAGTGACAGGCAGCGCGGGATTTATCGGCTCAGCGCTGGCGCTGCGCTTGCTGGAGCGAGGGGATAACGTCGTCGGCCTTGATAATTTGAACGATTATTACGATGTCAATCTAAAAAAAGCCCGGCTGGAACGCCTGCGACCGCATCGCGGTTTCACCGATATCCGCGCCAGCCTTGAAGATACCTCCGCCCTCACCGAGACTTTCGTGAAACATCGCCCCGAGCGGGTGGTAAATTTAGCGGCGCAAGCTGGGGTTCGTTACTCTATTCAGAATCCACGCGCCTACATCGACTCCAATCTGGTTGGCTTCATCAACATCCTGGAAGCGTGTCGCCATTACGGCGTCGAGCACCTGGTCTATGCCTCGTCCAGCTCAGTGTATGGGGCCAACACCAAAATGCCATTTTCGGTGCATGATAATGTCGATCATCCGGTGAGCCTCTACGCCGCCACTAAAAAGGCTAACGAGTTGATGGCGCACACCTACAGCCATTTATATGGTCTGCCGACGACCGGCTTGCGCTTCTTCACCGTCTACGGCCCGTGGGGTCGGCCGGATATGGCGCTGTTCCTGTTCACCCGCAACATTCTGGCGGGTGAACCGATTGACGTGTTCAACTACGGCCATCACCGCCGAGACTTCACCTATATTGATGATATCGTCGAAGGGATCCTTCGCGTACTCGATCATGTGGCCGAACCGAATCCAGACTGGTCAAGCGATACACCGGACTCTGCCACCAGTCGCGCGCCTTACCGGCTGTACAACATTGGCAGCCATCGGCCCATCGAATTGATGCGTTATATTGATGTGCTGGAACAATGCCTCGGCCGTAAAGCGATCAAGAATCTGTTACCGATGCAGCCCGGCGATGTGCCGGATACCTATGCGGATGTCGATGCGTTGATCCGCCATGTCGGCTACCGGCCCGATACGCCCATCGAAGAAGGGGTAGCACGGTTTGTGGCGTGGTATCGGGATCATTATCGGGTTTAGGGCGCCTCCACCTGTTTCCAAACACAGTGCCCGCCGCTGCTTTGATCTAAAAAATCCAAATAGCGGGTATGGGCTTCGGCTTCCTCAGCGCCGGCTCGTAACACCAAAAGCGCTGGGCGGTTGCAGGCCACTCGTGTTTCCCGAACCTCACCGCCTTGGCCTAGCGCCCGTGCGTCGCCGTGCTCGCGCTCGAACATGGAGCTTTGCTGGCGGGTCATCGCCAAATAAACATCGGCGAGAATTTCCGCATCCAGCAAAGCACCGTGCAAGATCCGCTGTGCGTTGTCGATGTTATAACGCTTGCATAGCGCATCCAGGCTATTGCGCTGGCCGGGATGGCGCTGGCGAGCGAGTAGTAGGGTATCTTCAACCGCACACATCTGTTCAATGACGATTTCGGCGCGCCCGCACAACCGCAGCTCGTGGTTGAGGAATCCCAAATCGAAGGGGGCGTTGTGGATGATCAATTCGGCACCGCGCACGAAATCAAGAAATTGCTCGGCGATCTCGGCAAAGCGTGGCTCGCGGGCCAGGCGTTCGTTGGTGATGCCGTGGACTCGAATCGCTTCGGCATCAATCCGCCGATCTGGCTGTAAATACGTATGAAATCGTCGTTCGGTAAGCCGGCGATTGACCAGTTCGACACAACCGATCTCAATGAGCCGGTGTCCTTGTGCCGGATCAAGGCCGGTGGTTTCGGTATCAAGGACGATCTGGCGTGCGGACATGTTGGCTTACCTTGCAAGACATCATTGGATCAGTTTAGCGGATCGCCGCGCGCGCGAGCTGATCCACCCGTTCGTTGTCGGGGTGACCGCTGTGGCCGCGCACCCATTCCCATTCGATTTCGTGAGGCGTCAGCGCCGCTTCCAAGCGCTGCCAAAGATCGATGTTTTTGACCGGTTGGCGGCCGGCGGTTCGCCAACCCCGCTGCTTCCACCCGACAAGCCATTCCGTCATTCCCTTCATCACATACTGGCTATCGGTTACGATCCGCACTCGAACCGGCCGCTTCAACGCTTCCAAGCCATGGATCACAGCCAATAGTTCCATGCGGTTATTGGTCGTCTCCGGTTCACCGCCGGACAATTCTTTTTCCTGATCCCGATAACGCAGCAAGGCACCCCAACCTCCGGGACCGGGATTGCCGGAACAGGCACCGTCGGTGAATAACAGCACCCAACCTTCGGCGTCGGTCATGTCAGATGGCGACCTCGCCATCGCTGAGCGTTTCCAGATTCAAGGCGGCGGCCAACAACGCTTGAGTATACGGATGCTGTGGCGCTGCGAACAGCGCTTGGGCAGGACCCGCTTCGACCACCCGACCATTTTTCATCACCAAAAGATGGTTGGCCAACGCTTTTACCACCCGCAAATCGTGACTGATGAACAGATAAGCCAGCCGATAGCGGCTTTGTAAATCGCGCAGCAGATCGACGATTTGCGCCTGCACTGACACATCCAGCGCGCTGGTCGGCTCATCCAGCACCAGCAAGCGCGGTTGGAGCGCCAGGGCACGGGCGATAGCGATGCGCTGACGCTGACCACCGGAAAACTCGTGAGGATAACGGTCTTGGGTAGCCGGGTCCAGGCCAACCTCGGTCAAGGCTTGGCCGATGCGAATACGTCGGGTTGTACGATCCCCGGCCAGACCGTGCACCAGTAAGCCTTCCTCGACGATTTCACCGACCGATAAGCGGGGGCTAAGCGAACCGAATGGGTCTTGAAACACGATTTGCATCCCCTTACGCAGTGGCCGCAAGGTCGTGGCCGGTAAACCGTCGATGCGCTGCCCCTCAAAGCGGATCACGCCTTGACTGGCCAGCAGGCGCAGGAGCGCCAAGCCCAGCGTGGTCTTGCCGGACCCGCTCTCCCCCACCACGCCGAGTGTTTGCCCTTCCCGCAGGCTGACATCAACACCATCGACCGCCTTCACGTAGTCTGTCACGCGCCCGAACAGGCTGCGTTTTAATGGAAACCAGACTTTCAAAGCCTCGCCAGCCATGATTTCCGGCGCATTGGCCGCAACCGGTGGGGGTTCGCCTTTCGGCTCAGCGGCCAACAATTGACGGGTGTAAGGGTGGCGAGGATTGGCAAAAATCTCAGCGACAGATCCCGTTTCCACCACTTCGCCCGCCCGCAACACACAAACGCGATCCGCGATCCTGCGCACGATACCGAGATCATGCGTGATGAACAGGATCGCCATGCCTAGCTTGGCTTGCAGTTCTTCAAGGAGCTTTAGAATTTGCGCCTGGATCGTTACGTCCAGGGCGGTGGTTGGTTCATCAGCAATCAAGATATCGGGGTCGTTGGCCAGGGCCATTGCGATCATCACCCGCTGCCGCTGGCCACCGGATAGCTCATGCGGCAAGGCATTCAGGCGCTGGCCAGCATCAGGCAAGCCCACCAGCGCCAATAATTCCAAAATCCGGGCGCGCAGTGCCGCACCGCGCAAGCCTTTATGCAATTCCAGGGTCTCCCCGATCTGCTGCTCAATGGAATGCAGCGGATTGAGCGAGGTCATCGGTTCCTGAAATACCATGGCGATCTGATCACCACGAATTTGCCGCATGGTCTCTGGCGCAGCGCCGATTATTTCCTGGCCGCGCAGGCGGATACTACCGGCGGGATGATGGGCGTGCGGATACGGCAATAGCTGCATGATCGATAATGCCGACACCGACTTGCCGGAGCCGCTTTCCCCAACCAGCGCCAGTGTCTCGCCGCGATTTAAGCGAAACGAAACCTGCTTAACCGCCGAGTGCGCTCCAAAGGAAACCGCCAAGTCGCTGATTTCCAGCAGCGGGACAGTTGTAGGGGCTTCAATGGGCATAATGTCTCCTGTCAATAACAGCTACCTCTTCTTCCGCTTGCTCAGTTTTCAAGACACGATGTGCCGTAGACACGGACAAAGCCCCCAAGCGCGCAGCCCGCTCCACGGCTGACAACTGACCCAAAGCCTCGACGGCTCGATAAAATGCCGGAAAGTCCTGATTTTGCTGTTGATACAAGGCAAAAAAAGCCGGCACCCAACGATAATAGGTGCTGTTACCGGCCAACTTGGCGTTATTGAGATCGTGCGCGAACCAGCGATCATAGCCGGCATAACCGTTCCAGTGCTGCTTCAATCGCTGATAATCCTCACGCAAATTCGTCAAGATGGTCTTTTTTTCCACCTGCTTCATCGTATCCGTCCGAGACGACGCATATACGACCTGTAAACGCTCACGAGCGGCTCCTGTCAGCGCCAAAAAGTCACCGCGCCGCTGACAATCAGCCTGGTATTCGGCCCGTTCGCGCGCGGTGCCGTGCTGCTTCAGCCACCGTTCCGCCCCCAAACGGCCGACAGCGGTCGCAAAGGCTTCATTGAAACCCGTGTCGTCGGCGATATAAAGCCGCTGATGAGCCAACTCATGGAACATCAACTCCGCCAACCGTCCCACCGGCCACAAGGTAAAGGTGTTCAGCAAAGGATCATCAAGCCACCCCAGCGTCGAATAGGCCGGTATCTCAGCGACGTACACATCATCACCGGCAACGCGCAGATGGGTAGCCAACTCGCGGGCGGCTTCAGCATCGAAATAGCCTCGGTAGCTCAAACAGCCGACCGTCAAATAACACCACTGGCGCGGTTCCAGGGAAAGCGCAGGTGCGGCGAATACATTCTGAACCGCATAAGGTCGTCCCAGATCGGCATAATGCCGATAGCTGCCATTGTCGGGCAATGCCAGATCGGTGCTGGCAAAGGCCCGTAACGCTTGTGTTTGTTGTAGCCGCTGCTGCAATGCCGGTGGCGTCGCCGGATCAGCCAGCACGTCAACGACTGGCCGCGCCGCGTGCAACAACGCCAGTTGTCCCGCTACCGCTTGCCGGTAATAGCTCAAGTCGGCGCAACCGACCAGCGCCAACCCACCAACAACGCCAAATAACAACAGACCAAAAGCACGCCACATCGTCTAAAAACGTCTAAGGTTTATCAACCGGCGGCATCTTCCGCCTAAAATCAGCCCATCACGAAACCAACCCATAGCCATGAAACGATGACCCCGAATCCATTGGAAATTTATCTGGTCGGCGGCGCGGTGCGCGACGAGCTGCTCGGCCTGCCGGTCAAGGAACGCGACTGGGTTGTCATCGGCGCGACTCCCGACGATTTGCTGGCGCGCGGCTTTCAGCCGGTTGGCAAGGATTTCCCAGTCTTCCTACACCCGCAAACTCGTGAGGAATACGCACTCGCCCGCACCGAACGCAAAACGGCGCCAGGCTATTACGGTTTCGATATCCAAGCCGGGGCCGAGGTCACGCTCGAAGAGGATCTGCGCCGCCGCGATCTCACGATCAACGCCATCGCCCGCGACACCACCGGTCGCCTGATCGACCCTTACCAAGGGCGCCGCGACCTGGAAGCACGCCGGCTACGGCATGTCTCACCAGCTTTTGCCGAAGACCCGGTACGCATTTTGCGACTGGCCCGTTTCACTGCCCGCTACGCCGAACTCGGCTTCCAGGTAGCCCCCGAAACGATGGCGCTGATGCGTGCCATGGTCGCTGACGGTGAGGTCGATACCCTGGTACCGGAGCGGGTTTGGGCCGAAACCGTGCGCGCCCTCAGTGAACCCCGACCGGAGCTGTTTTTCGAAACCTTGCGCGCGTGCGGAGCGCTAGCGGTGATCTTTCCAGAAATCAACCGCCTGTTCGGCGTACCGCAACCGGCCGCGCACCATCCCGAAATCGACACCGGTGTCCATACGCTGATGGCCTTGGCGCAAGCGGTTCGTTCGCAAGCGGATGTCGTGACTCGCTTCGCGGTGTTGGTGCATGATCTCGGTAAGGGCACCACACCACCGGAGGAATGGCCACGGCACATCGGCCACGAACAGCGCGGCGCCGATTTGGTACGCGGCCTGTGTCACCGGTTGCGGGTTCCCAACATGTTTCGGGAATTGGGTGTACTGACTGCCCGCTATCACACGCACTGCCATCGCGCGCTAGAACTGCGCCCCAAGACCCTGCTCAAGATTTTGCAAGCCATGGACGCCTTCCGCAAACCGCAACGCTTCGCTCATTTCCTGCTGGCCTGCGAGGCCGATGCGCGTGGTCGGCTCGGTCTGACAGAGCGCGCTTATCCCCAGGCGACGTTGCTGGCGTGCGTGCAACGCGCGGCGACGGCCGTCAGCGCCCGTCCTCTGGCGGCACGCGGCCTGACCGGCCTGGCGCTGGCGGCCGTGCTGCAAGAGCAACGGCTAGTGGCCATCACCGAAGCCAAGCGAGTCTTCGAGGGTAGCGTCACTGCTTAGGTATTGATCTTGTGCAACGCACGCCCGTGAACCGACAAAGCCGCCTCGTGGATCGCCTCATACAGGCTGGGGTGTCCGTGGATGGTGCGAGCTAAATCCTCGCTGCTGGCCCGAAAATCCATCGCCAAGACGGCTTCCTGGACCAGCTCGGAAGCAAACGGCCCGATGATATGGCAACCCAGCAGGGTATCGGTCTCGGCGTGAGCCAGCATCTTGACCATACCGCTGGCGGCTTCCATTGCCTTGGCGCGCCCGTTAGCGCTAAAGGGGAACGTACCGATTTTGTAAGGCACCCCTTCCGCTTTAAGCGCCTGCTCCGTTTTACCGGCCCAAGCAATTTCGGGGCTGGTGTAAATCACCCAGGGAATGGAATCGTAGTTGAGATGCCCGTGTTGGCCGGCGATGTTTTCGGCCACCATGATGCCCTCCTCCGAACCCTTGTGCGCCAGCATCGGCCCACGTACCACGTCGCCAATCGCGTATACACCCGGCAAATTGGTCTCACACAGATCGTTGACGTGGATATTGCCGCGTTCGTCAAGGAGCAGCCCGGCTTCAGGGGCTGCAAGATTAGCCGTGTTGGGCAAGCGTCCTACCGACACCAAGAGCTTTTCCACGACGAGTTCATGGTCGCCGGTCTTATCCCGAAACTGCACCTTGACCCCGGCCTCGGTTTTCTCCGTTCCCATCACCCGCGTGCCGAGGTAGATATCCAAGCCCTGCTTCTTGAACTGGCGGAGCGCCTCGCGCGCGATCTGCTGATCGGCCAGAGCCAGAAAATCCTCGACCGCTTCCAACATCACTACCTTGGCGCCGAGACGGCTCCACACGCTGCCCAGCTCTAAGCCAATCACGCCAGCGCCGATCACCCCCAAGGTCTTTGGCACGGTACGGAAATCCAGCGCACCGGTCGAATCGACAATCACCCCTTCGGCGTTATCCACCACAGCCGCCCCGATATGAATCGGTTTGGAACCGGTGGCAATGATCACATGGTCGGCGTTAACTACCTCGGTGGTGCCATCGCGGGCTGTGATCTCAACTTGGCGATCAACCAAAAGCCTGCCATGGCCCTGCAACCACTCGACGCCATTGGCCTTGAACAAGGCACTGATCCCGTCGGTCAACTGCAGGACGATTTCTTCTTTGCGTGCCATCATCTTATCGAGATCAAGGCGGATGCCATCGACCTGAATGCCGTGCCGATCAAGGCCGTGCCGCAAGCGATGGTATTGCTCGGAAGATTCGAGCAGCGTCTTGGACGGAATACAGCCGACGTTGAGGCAAGTGCCGCCAAGAGCCGGATTCCCCTTAAAATTGATCCATTGTTCCACGCAGGCGGTTTCTAAACCGAGTTGGGCGCAGCGGATTGCCGCCACATACCCGGCGGGGCCACCACCAATGACAACCACGTCGTAAGTCTTAGCCATTCTTGTACCTTTAAATACCATGCCTAGACCCCAATTCCCCGCAGGGAATGGGGCGGTCAGCAAAAGAGAGTCTCAACGGATTGAGCCGGCGGCGTTGCCAAATCCCGCAGCGCCAAGCCAACCCGCTCAGACATTCAAAATAAGCCGTGCCGGGTCTTCGATGCATTCCTTGACCGTCACCAGGAAGGTCACCGCTTCGCGGCCATCAATGATGCGATGATCATAGGAGTGCGCCACATACATCATCGGCCGAATCACGACCTGACCGTTTTCCGCGACCGGGCGGTCTTTGGTCGCGTGCATCCCCAAAATACCGCTTTGCGGAGGATTGAGGATCGGGGTTGACATCAGCGAACCGAATACCCCACCGTTGGTGATCGTGAACGTGCCGCCGGTCATTTCCTCGACCGTCAATGTGCCATCTTTGGCTTTCTGGCCAAACTCACCGATGGCCTTTTCAATATCAGCCAGGCTCATCCGATCCACATCGCGCAGAATCGGCACCACCAGCCCGCGTGGTGAGGAGACCGCAATGCCGATGTCATAGTAACCGTGATAGATGATGTCATTACCGTCGATGGAGCCATTCACCGCCGGATAGCGCTTGAGCGCCTCGACCACCGCCTTGACGAAAAAGCCCATGAAGCCAAGTCGCACCCCGTGTTTCTTCTCGAAGTCGTCCTTATAGCGATTGCGCAGATCCATGACCGGCTTCATGTTGATTTCATTGAACGTCGTCAACATGGCCGTGCTGTTTTTGGCCATCAACAGCCGCTCGGCGATGCGGGCGCGCAGCCGCGTCATCGGCACCCGCTGCTCCAACCGGCCGAGACTATCGGGCGGCAGCGGGGCACCGGCGGGCGCCACGACCGGAGCCGGCCTGGGCGCTGCTGATGCAGCCATCACCGGGATCGGCGCCGACACCGGCTTGGCTTGTTGGCGCCCTTCGAGAAACGCCAGCACATCGGCCTTGGTCACACGCCCGCCGCGCCCGCTGCCAGGCACCTTCGACATATCCAGGCCATGCTCGGCCGCAAGCCGACGGACTGCCGGACTTAGCCCCTCCAGATCGACTTCGGTCGCAGGCGCAGTGGGTGACGGCGTGCTCGCCGCTGCCACGGGGGGCGTGGCCGGCGGCATCGCCTCAGAACCTGCGCTTTCCTCCAGCGTGCCGATCACCTCACCGGTGGTAACGACTTCCCCTTCTTGTCGCACGATTTGGCTGAGCACCCCATCAGCCGGCGCCGGGATATCGAGCACGACTTTATCGGTCTCTAAATCCACCAGGTTTTCGCCCCGCTTGACCGTATCTCCCGGTTTTTTCTTCCAGTTGACGAGCGTGCCGTCGGTGACGGATTCGGGCAAGGAAGGGACTTTCACTTCGATGGTCATTGTCTTTGTTCCCTCGGTTTCTGGGCGATGGGTTGCATCTGGGCGGCGGAATGCCTACTCGCCCAGGGCATCGTTAACCAGCTTTTGTTGCTGTTCGACATGGACGCTGTGATAACCGACTGCCGGTGAAGCGGAATGGGGGCGGCCGGCATAGCGGATCTTAAGCTGCGGCGGCAACTCTCGATCCAGATGGTGGAGCGATTCGAACCAAGCCCCCTGATTTTGCGGCTCTTCCTGGCACCAGACCAGATCGGTGAGGTTGGGGTAGCGATTCACCTGGGCGCTGTAAAGCGCTTGGGGAAATGGATAAAGCTGTTCGATGCGGATGATGGCGACATGTGCCAGCTTGCGCTCGCGGCGGGCTTCCAGCAAATCGTAGAATACTTTGCCGCCGCACGCGACCAGCCGGGTGATCTGGGCCGGATCATGCGGATCGATCTCAGGAATCACCTCCTGAAAGTGGCCTTCGGTCAGATCTTCCAGGCTGTTCACCGCCAGCCGGTGCCGTAACAGGCTCTTCGGACTCATTACGATCAAGGGTTTACGGAAAGCGCGGCGCATCTGCCGGCGCAGCATGTGGAAGCATTGCGCCGGAGTGGACGGCACCACCACCTGCATGTTTTGCTCGGCGCATAGCTGAAGATAGCGCTCCAACCGCGCTGAGGAGTGCTCCGGCCCTTGCCCTTCAAAGCCGTGCGGCAAGAGCATCACCAAGCCGCACATCCGCCCCCACTTGGTCTGACCGGAGGAAATAAACTGGTCGATGACCACCTGTGCGCCGTTGGCGAAATCGCCAAATTGAGCTTCCCAGATAATCAGACCATTCGACTCGGCCGTCGCATAGCCGTACTCGAAAGCCAGTACCGCTTCCTCGGACAGGATCGAATCGATAACAATGAAGTTCGGCTGGCTGGGGTAGAGATTCATCAACGGCACGTAACTGGTGCCATCTTTTTGATTGTGCAGCACCGCATGCCGATGGAAGAAGGTACCACGCCCGCAATCCTGGCCGGAAATGCGGACCTGATAGCCTTCTTGCAGCAAGCTGGCGTAAGCCAGGTTTTCGGAAAAACCCCAATCCAGGGGCAACGCGCCGGCCGCCATCTTGCGCCGGTCGTCCATCAGCTTGGCAACGCGCGGATGCATTTCAAAACCTTCCGGCAATTTGAGTAACCGCTCGGACAGGTCGCGGATGGTTTCCACCGAAATGGCGGTGATGACTGGTTGACTCCAGTCCTCCACCCCGAATGGGGACCAGTCGATGGAATAAGGTCCCTTGACATGGGGTAGCGTGGGGCGCGAGACCTGCCGCCCGGCATCCAGATCCGCCCGGTATTTTTCCTGCATTTCCCGGAAATCGGCCTCGGTCAGCAAGCCTTCGCTCGTAAGCTTTTCAGCGTACAGCACCGCCGTAGTTTTACGCGCCCGGATCTTGCGATACATCATGGGTTGTGTCGCCGCCGGCTCGTCGGCTTCGTTATGACCGAGGCGCCGGTAGCAAATCATGTCGATGACCACATCCTTATTGAAGGTCATCCGATATTCCACTGCCAGGCGGGTGACGAACAGTACCGCTTCGGGATCATCGCCGTTGACGTGAAAAATCGGGGCTTGCACCATCTTGGCCACGTCGGTGCAATAGAGCGCCGAACGGGTGTCAAGCGGGTTGCTGGTGGTGAAACCGATCTGGTTGTTGATGACGATATGGATGGTGCCGCCGGTGCGATAGCCGCGCACCTGCGAAAACTGCAAGGTTTCCATGTTAACGCCTTGGCCGGCAAAGGCGGCATCGCCATGGATCAGTAGCGGCATTACCGAATTGAACGGTGGGGTTTCCGCGCCGGATTCACGCCGCCGCTCCATGCGAGCGCGCACGGAACCTTCGACCACTGGATTGGCAATCTCCAGATGCGAGGGGTTGAACGCGAGCGCCAGATGCAAAGCGCCACCGGGGGTCTGCACGTCCGAGGAGAAGCCAAGATGGTACTTCACATCCCCGGTACTGCCGACTCGGCGCTTACCCTCAAACTCGTCGAACAGCTCAGCGGGGGATTTGCCGATGATGTTCACCAGCACATTCAACCGGCCGCGATGGGCCATGCCGATGATGATTTCCTGAATACCCTGGCCGCCGGCCTGCTGGATCATCTCGTCCATCATCGGGATCAAGCTCTCGCCACCTTCCAGCGAAAACCGCTTCTGCCCCACGTAACGGGTGTGCAGGTAACGCTCCAGACCCTCGGCCGCCACCAGCCAGTGCAGCAACTCCATGCGCTGCTCAGTGCTCAGATCGAGTCGAGCGCGCTGGCCTTCCAACCGTTTCTGAATCCAGCGCTTCTCGGCGGTCTCGTTGATGTGCATGTACTCGGAACCAATCGGGCCGATGTACACATCGCGCAGGAGACCCATGATGTCGCGCAGCGTCCATTGCGAGGGCGCCACCAGCGAGCCGGTGTTGAACGAGATCGCCATATCGGCCTCGTTCAACCCGTGATAGCCAGGGTCCAGCTCCGGGACTGGCGGGCGGTTGCGCAATTTCAGGGGATCGAGATCGGCCGCTTTATGGCCTCGGGTCCGATAGGCGTTGATGATGCGCAAGACCGCCGCCTGCTTTTCTGCCGTCTGGGGGCTGAGTCCTTGGCTGCGCTCCATGCCAGCTTGAGGCTGCAAAGCCAAACGGGCGAACGAGTCACGAATCGGGCCGTGGGCGATATCGCGGGCGCCCTGAGTCTGCGCCTCCATATTCCGGAAATACTGCCGCCAATTATCGTTGACCGATTCCGGATCGGTGAGAAAGCTTTCATAGAGTTCTTCTATGAACGCGGCGTTGCCGCCGAACAGGGGCGAACTTTGGCGAAACTGCTCGATGAGCGTACTCATTCGATTGAGATCTCCTCGGTGGTGGCGGATGTTCGCACCCAATGGCTAGGGCGCGATCAACGCAAGGCGGCATTGGGGCCTGGCTCCCAGCCGGACCCCTGGGCATCTGGCGGAAACTCGGTCTCCGGTCAGCTTTCTACAGACACCGGAGCATGGAGGTGCTAACCCCAGCCGACCAAACGCCGCGTCGGCCAAGGGCTAGAGGCCATTAAGCTAGGCATTGAAAGGATTATAGCGGTGCAGCGGATAGGGATAAACCCACAGCACCCGTCCAAGCCGTTGGTCGGGTTCCCGCCTAAATTTTTGCCATCGTAAATGCTCTGCGGTACATTCTTTCACGATGGCATCTTGCTGTTCGATGTCAGCACAGCGGATGGATTGCCGGCTGGTTCCACCGCTTGGTTTGTTCCATTTAGGAGGGAATCGCTATGGTTGCCACCAACCCCCTCGCGCACGGAGCGCACGGACACCACCCCAGTGACAGCGAACCCTACATGAGCGATGCGCAGCTCGCTCAATTTCGTAAGGTTCTGATCGACTGGAAAGACAGCCTTCTAGATGATGTGGGCCGTACCGTCACCCACATGAAGGATGAATCGGGATCTTTCCCCGACCCGAATGATCGGGCTACCCAAGAAGAGGAATTTAGCATCGAATTACGCACGCGGGACCGGGAACGCAAACTGCTTAAAAAAATCAATGAATCCATTGCGTTGATCGAGAGCGGCGATTACGGTTACTGCGAAGGCTGTGGCATCGAAATTGGGCTGGCGCGTATGTTGGCCCGGCCGACTGCCACCCTATGCATTGATTGCAAAACATTGGAAGAAATCCGAGAAAAACAAGGTAACTGATCGCCACATTCACTCTATCCCCGCTACCCGATATTTGCACGCCTAACCCTGGCTGAGCGCCTGTCGGGCTTGCCTTTTCCTGCGGTGCAGGACATGGTTCGAGGTCGTTTTGCGCCCTCGCCTACGGGGCCGTTGCACTTCGGCTCACTGGTCGCGGCGGTGGGTAGTTTTCTGGAAGCGCGCCGCCACGGTGGCGAATGGCTGGTCCGCATCGAAGATGTGGATGGACCTCGCGCCCGACCGGGGGCGGCCGATCTTATCCTGCGCACGTTGGAGCGCTATGCCTTGCTGTGGGATGGGCCGGTGCTGTACCAAAGCCAGCGGGGTGAAATCTATCGTGCCGCGTTGGAACGCTTGGTGGGTGCCGGTCTCGCCTATCCCTGTACCTGCACCCGACGAGAATTAGCCGCCTATCCACGCAGCAGGGATGGCAGCCCAATTTATCCCGGCCATTGCCGCAACAGCCCTCAGCCATCAGCGCGCCCGCCTGCGATTCGGCTGCGGGTCAATGACACGCCGGTATCATTTTACGACGCAGTGCAAGGCAGCCATCGACAGTGCCTGGAACGGGACATCGGCGACTTTGTAATCCGCCGAGCCGACGGCTGTTTCGCCTATCAACTGGCGGTGGTGGTAGACGACGACGCCCAAGGCATCACCCAGGTCGTGCGCGGCAGCGATCTGCTGGATTCAACCCCCCGACAAATCTACCTGCAAAGATTACTGGGGCTACCGTTACCCACCTACGCTCATCTGCCGGTCGTTGCCGATAACACGGGCCAAAAGCTGAGTAAGCAAACCGGCGCACCGCCGCTTGATCTTGAGCAGCCGACTGCGATGCTATGGGCTGCGCTGGACTTCCTGGGCCAAGCGCCGCCCTCGGCCTTGTGGCGGGCATCACCCAAAACGCTATTGGCCTGGGCGTGTTGCCAATGGCGTTTAGAACACGTCCCTATCGCATCGTCCCGGCCATGGCCAGCAGCTTTCTTGAGCGGCAACCTTTCGAGTCGTCATGAATAGCGGCGGTGGACTGTAGACAAGACCGAGAGCTTGAACTAGAAAATAAGAACCGTGCCCGATGCGAGCGCGGCTTTGTGGTGCTCGCTCCGAACAAATCTTATACACCAACCCCTATCACCAAAGGAGAGCTACGGTAATGTCCGATGTCAAGGTCTATCCCGTACCCGCTGAAACCGCTGCTCACGCCTGGATCAACAATGATCAATACTTGGCGATGTACCAACGCTCGGTCGATGACCCCGAAGGCTTTTGGGCCGAGCAGGCTGATCAATTCATTACCTGGTCCAAGCGCTGGAACAAGGTTTTGGATTGGGACTTCACCAAAGGCCACATCCGCTGGTTTGAAGGCGGCAAGCTGAATGTCAGTGAAAACTGTCTGGACCGGCATCTGGCCACCCGTGGCGATCAGGTCGCCATCATCTGGGAAGGCGACAATCCTTCCGAAGACAAGAAAATCACCTACCGGCAACTGCATCAGGATGTTTGCAAATTCGCCAATGCGCTGAAAAGTCTCGGCGTCAAGAAGGGCGACCGGGTGTGCATTTACATGCCGATGATCCCGGAAACCGCCGTCGCCATGCTGGCCTGCACCCGCATCGGCGCGGTCCATTCCATCGTGTTTGGCGGCTTCTCGCCCGATTCGCTGAAAGACCGCATCATTGACGCCGAATGCAACGTGGTCGTCACTTCTGACGAAGGGATGCGCGGTGGCCGCAAGGTGCCGATGAAGGCCAACGCCGACAAGGCCCTGCAAAGCACCCCCAGCGTCAAGAAGATGGTGGTGGTCAAGCGCACTGGCGGCAACATCGCCTGGGACGATGGCCGCGACGTGTGGTATCACGATGTCATGGCCACAGCCAGCGCCGACTGCCCGCCCGAACCGATGGATGCCGAGGACCCGCTGTTTATCCTGTATACCTCCGGCTCAACCGGCAAGCCCAAGGGCGTGCTGCACACCACCGGCGGCTATCTGCTGCACGCGGCCATCACCCACAAGTACATCTTCGACTATCACGAGGGCGATATTTACTGGTGTACCGCCGATGTGGGCTGGGTCACAGGGCATACCTACATCGTCTACGGCCCGCTGGCCAACGGTGCCATCTCCATCATGTTTGAAGGCATCCCCACCTACCCGAACGTCAGCCGATTCTGGGAAGTGGTCGATAAACACCAGGTCAACATCTTCTATACCGCACCGACCGCGATCCGCTCGCTGATGCGGGAAGGTGAAGAACCGGTGAAGCGCACCTCCCGCAAGAGCCTGCGGATTCTCGGTTCGGTGGGTGAGCCGATCAATCCCGAAGCCTGGGAGTGGTATTACAACAATGTCGGTGACGGCCGTTGCCCGATTGTCGATACCTGGTGGCAAACCGAAACCGGCGGTATTTTAATCACCCCGCTGCCCGGTGCCACGCCGTTGAAGCCCGGTTCCGCCACCCGGCCATTCTTCGGCGTCTGTCCGGCGCTGGTGGATGCTGAGGGTCAATTCCTGGAAGGCGCCACCGACGGCAATCTGGTCATCACCCGCCCCTGGCCGGGGATGATGCGCACCGTGTACGGCGATCACCCGCGCTTTATCGAGACCTATTTCTCGATGTACAAAGGGCTGTACTTTACCGGTGACGGTGCCCGCCGTGATGAAGATGGCTATTACTGGATCACTGGCCGGGTGGATGACGTGATCAACGTGTCGGGCCACCGCATGGGCACCGCCGAAGTCGAATCGGCCCTGGTGCTGCATCCGGCGGTTGCCGAAGCGGCCGTGGTCGGCTTCCCGCACGACATCAAGGGCCAGGGCATCTACGCCTATGTGACTTTGAAAGTCGGGATTGAACCGACCGAAGCACTGCGCAAGGAACTCATCGCCCACGTCCGCAAGGAAATCGGCCCGATTGCCTCGCCGGATGTCCTGCAATGGGCACCGGGTCTTCCCAAGACCCGTTCCGGTAAAATCATGCGCCGCATCCTGCGCAAGATCGCCGCCAACGAAGTCGATCAGTTGGGCGATACTTCGACCCTGGCCGATCCGAACGTCGTCACCGACCTGGTGGATAATCGCGCCGTCAAGTAAGTGGCTCTTATAACAAAAATTGATAATATCCACTTAACCCGGCCTTCTCCCCCAAGGCCGGGTTTTTATTTTTCTACAATGCCATCATGGACACCTGCTTCATCAATCCAGCGACTGACCAAGTGAGCGGGCGTGACTTCAAAATAGACGTTTCTGATCTTTACCTTCGGCCAATCCGGCACACCCAGTTCGGTGCTTGCCATCTCTTCCAAATCGGGTACTGGCTCATCAGCCCTCCAGCGCTTGAAACGCTCACAGCAAACATAAAACGGTACGCCATACTCGTGTGCCGCTAGCGCCAGCAAATGCGTTCCCACTTTGTTAACCACCGCACCATCCGCTAGCAGGCTATCGGCCCCGACCAGCACCGCATCGGCCTTGGCGACGAATAAGGCCATTTGCGCCTCTGTGATATAGGTCGTCGGCACGGCCCAGGCCGAAAGCTGCTCCGCCAACCGCCGTCCCTCTTCCAAGGGCCGCGATTCGGTGACGATCATCTGCAACCCTGTATCCTGCAACAGCCGACACGTTTTCAGAACGGTCGAGCTGAAACTGTGGGTCATCACCCGCCGGCCAGGTCCTAGCAACCGGGCAGCCTGAGCGGCGCAGTCACTCACCGCTTGGCGCGAGTGCGCGATCAGTCGTTCCGCCGCCTCGGCAGCTAACCGGCGCGCGGTCGGTAAATCGCTCACTACGTCCAATGCCACACTGGCACTCCAAGCATCGACCAGATTTTTGATCGGCGCCATGCTGGGCCGGATCACAGCCAACTCCCTAGCCAGCCGTAATAACAGCGCCCGCCATGGCGTTATCTCCTCAGCGGGCACTTCACAGGCCGCCTGCGCCAGCACGGCCAGACAGCAGCGCGCCAGCTCACTGGCTCCGCGAACCCGATCATCACGAATTTCCCTGGCTTTACGGTTGAATTCTGTGAGGTTCATTGCTCAAAATAAAAACAGCGCAAAAACCGCTTTTTTGTATCCGACCGCCGCTTCCATTATTCAGGAGACCGTCATGAGTGACGTTGATCCCATCATCGGCAACTGGTATCGCAACGAAGAAACCGGAGATGATTTCGAGGTAGTTGCCATCGACGAAGATGCCCAGACCATTGAGATCCAATACTTTGAAGGTGAGTTGGAAGAGTTGGATCTGGATGCCTGGTACGAGTTGCCTATCGAAGCCATCGAAGCGCCCGAAGATTGGTCTGGCCCCTATGATGAGATGGAAGCCGATGATCTGGGTTTCGAAGACGATGATGAGGATGAATTCGACGACGATGATGACCCTGAAAGGGGTGAAGATTCAGTCTGATTCAGCAGAGGCGGCTGGCGTGGATTACCAGCCCCTTTTACCCTCATCGCTCGCGCCGTGCCCTGGCAAAAGCATCCGCCAGGGCGCTGGGTGTGGCCGGAGGATTCACCGCTTCTCGTGGCTGATTTCGCCGATCTGGTCGTTCGGGCGCTGATTTTCCACCGTCTCCCGCGCCAGCGGGCTGTGGTGCTGAGGATGACCGCGTCGATAAACCGCCGTTAGCTGGCTCCGCTAACCGCAGCGTCAGCGCGATGCGTTTTCGTGGCAGATCCACGTCCAACACCTTGACCTTGACGACCTGCCCCACCTTGACCACATCGCGCGGATCTTTAACAAAACGGTCGGCTAGCGCCGAAACATGCACCAGCCCATCCTGATGGACGCCGATGTCCACAAAGGCGCCGAAGTTGGCGACGTTGGTCACTACCCCTTCCAACACCATCCCAGGCCGCAGATCGGCCAAAGTCTCTACCCCTTCCTTGAACGCTGCGGTTTCGAACGCGGGTCGTGGATCGCGGCCCGGCTTCTCCAGTTCCAGCAAGATATCGCGCACGGTCGGCAATCCGAAACGCGAATCGGTAAAGCGCGCCGGCTCCAGTGTTTGCAGGAACGCGGCATTACCCAGAATCTCGTGCAACCCGCGCCCGCTGGCGGCCAGGATGCGTTCGACGACCGGATACGCCTCTGGGTGAACGGCCGAGCGGTCCAGGGGACTGTCACCGCCAATGATGCGCAAAAAACCGGCCGCCTGCTCGAAGGTCTTGTCCCCCAAACGCGGAACCTTCAACAACTGCCCCCGTCGCCGGAATGCGCCATTGGCATCACGAAATTCGACGATGTTGCGAGCCAGTGTCGCGTTTAAGCCAGCAACTCGCGCCAGAAGCGGCGCGGAAGCGGTGTTGACGTCAACCCCGACCGCATTCACGCAATCCTCGACCACGGCATCCAGCGCCCGCGCCAGCCGACTTTGGCCGACATCGTGCTGATATTGGCCGACGCCGATGGCCTTGGGTTCGATCTTCACCAGTTCCGCCAGCGGGTCTTGCAGCCGGCGCGCAATGGACACCGCCCCGCGCAACGACACATCGACCTCCGGGAATTCCCGCGCTGCCAACTCGGATGCGGAATACACCGAAGCACCCGCCTCTGATACCACCAGCTTTTGCAACCGCAATTCGGGATGGCGCTTCATCAGATCATTCGCCAACCGGTCGGTTTCTCGTGATGCGGTGCCGTTGCCGATACTGAGCAGTTCCACGCGATGGTGGCGGCATAATTCGGCCAGCGTCTGTAAGCTTTCATCCCACTGGTTGCGCGGTGCGTGCGGGTAAATCGTCGCGGTGGCGATCAGCTTGCCGGTGCTGTCCACCACCGCCACTTTAACGCCGGTGCGCAATCCGGGGTCCAATCCCAACGTTGGCCGCGCACCGGCCGGAGCAGCCAGCAGCAAATCGCGCAAATTGCCGGCGAAGACCCGAATGGCCTCCACCTCGGCTAGCTCGCGCAAGCGCTGCTTCAACTCGGTATCGAGATGCGGCAGCAGTTTGACCTTCCAGGCCCAGCGCGCAGTTTCCCGCAACCAGCCATCGGCCGGCCGACCCGCGTCGCGCAATTGATAGTGCGCGACCACGGAACGCTCACCGAGATCGGGTTCAGGTGAGGCCGGATCACCCACTTCCAGTTCAAGCTGTAATACCCCTTCATTACGCCCGCGAAACAAAGCCAAAGCCCGATGCGAGGGAATTTTATGAACGGCTTCCCGATAATCGAAATAATCCCGGAATTTCGCCCCCTCCTCCGCCTTACCCTCGACCAGTTGCGAATGCAGCGTCGCCTTATCCCACAGCAAGTCGCGCAACTGGGCCAGTAGTTCGGCGTTTTCGGCGAATTCTTCCATCAGGATTTGCCGCGCACCTTCCAATGCTGCCTTGGCATCGGCGACCCCGCGCTCCGCATCAATAAATGCAGCCGCCAGTTGTTCCGGCGTTTGGGTCGGGTCGGCCAGCAACCCGTGCGCGAGCGGCGCCAAACCCGCTTCACGGGCGATCTGCGCCTTGGTGCGCCGCTTGGGTTTGTAGGGCAGATACAGATCTTCGAGCCGGGTTTTGGTGTCGGCGGCCAGCAAGGCTGCTTCCAACTCGGTGGTCAATTGGCCCTGCTCACGGATGCTGGCGAGGATGACACCGCGCCGTTCGTCCAGTTCGCGCAGGTAAGTCAACCGCTCCTCCAATAGACGAAGCTGGGTATCGTCCAACCCACCGGTTGCTTCCTTGCGATAGCGAGCGATGAACGGCACGGTGGCCCCATCGTCCATCAAGGTGACGGCGGCTTCAATCTGGCGTTGCTGAACGGCGAGTTCACGAGCAAGGGTTTGGATCAGGTTCATCAACTTTCAGGCCATCAGGGTGAGGGAAAGCGCTATGCTAGTTTGGTTGCTCTAATCCATTTCTTGAAGGACATCAAAATGCCCCGCAAACCACAATCCAAAGGCAAGTGCGTCTATTGCGGCTATGAAACCACGAAAGGCAGTATGACGAAACATCTCTCCACCTGCTCTCAACGCCGGAGCACCATTGAGCAGTCCGATAGCACTCAAGGCGCGAGCGAGCCAGTTTATCATTTGCGTGTTCAATCGCTGGATGTAAGCGATTTTTGGCTGCATCTGGAAATACGGGGCAGCGCTCCATTAAAAGAACTGGATCGTTATCTGCGCGCCATCTGGCTGGAGTGTTGCGGCCATTTGAGCCAATTCGGTAGAGGCGGAGGCTGGGACAACAAGGTTGCCAAAACTCGTCAGATTCAGGCGGTTTTCACGCCGGAAGTCGAGCTGGTGCATATCTATGATTTTGGAACCACCTCGGAAACATCGATCAAAATGGCCGGGCTACGACAGGGCAAACCGACCACGAAACATCCTATTGCACTCATGGCGCGTAATCTCATGCCAGAGGCGCAATGCACCCAGTGCGGTAAACCTGCGGTATGGCTTTGCATAGAATGTCTGATCGAGCATGAGGTATGGGGCACGCTATGCGACGAACATATCAAACAGCATCCCCATAACAACTACGGAGAACCGATAGAGATTGTCAACTCTCCGCGATTAGGCTTATGCGGGTACACCGGCCCGGCAGACCCGCCCTACTAAGTCAGTTGGGCTTAGCGAACCAGGGGAAAATCGTCTTCCCCTGGCTCGCCGCAGTACCGTTTAGAGCAGCGGTTTTTCCGAGACGATCAAGCCATCCTCGTCGCCATAAAGATAATGCCCAGGAATGAAATTGACCCCGGCAAAGCGCACCGGAACGTCCCGTTCACCGACTCCGCGCTTGACGCTTTTGAGCGGATGCACTCCCAACGCCTTGACGCCGATGCCCAGTTCAGCAATGGCGGCGGAATCGCGGATACAGCCGTTGACCACCACGCCGGCCCAGTCATTTTCCTCAGCCAGCTCCGCCAGTTGATCACCCAGCAACGCGCAGCGCAGTGAGCCGCCACCGTCCACCACCAACACCCGTCCTTGACCTGGCTGCTCCAGCGCGGTTCGCACCAGTGAATTGTCCTCGAACACTTTCAAGGTCACGATGACGCCGCAAAAAACGGTTTCTCCGCCATAATCGGCAAACAGAGGCTCGGCGATTTGCAAGCGGTCGGAAAATTCGTCGCACAGGTCGGTCGTCTTGAATTCCATAGCAGCTACCCTTGCGGAAGTGAAAAGAGGAATGTCAGCAGTTTAACACAAGCGACTCGTGCCCTAGCGGCTGGTGATCTTCAGCTCAATCCGACGGTTACGTCGGTAGGCTTCTGGAGTATCCGCCGCATCGATAGGGTGATATTCCCCCATCCCGACCGCTGCCAGCCGCTGTGGCGCTACCCCCTGCTGAATCAGGTAATTCACGACTTGTTGCGCGCGCGCCGTCGATAATTCCCAGTTGGAAGGGAACCGGCTGTTGCGAATCGGCGTGCGGTCGGTATGACCTTGCACTTCGATGATGACCGGCAAATCCGGCGGCAAGCGCGCGGCCAGTTGCTGATAGACCATGGCGAATTTATCCAGATCGCCGCTGCCGGATGCCGAAAGCGCGGCATCGCCAGGCGGAAACAGCACCTCCGACTGAAATACGAAGCGATCACCCACGACCTTGATATCTGGATTGCCGGCGAACACCTCGCGCAAGCGGCCGAAAAATTCGCTGGCGTATTTTTCCAGCTCCTGGACTCGCTCCTGCAATTTCTTTTTGAGTGCGCTATCCAGGGCATCAATCTTGTCCTTTTGCGCGACGATCACCGCGTCCTTTTGCGTCAAATCCTGTTGATTGGCAGCCAGCGCCTGATTCAGCCGCGCCAGTTCCAAGGCCAGGCGGTCGGCACGGGCGCTGAGCAACGCCGCTTGCTCCTGGACACTGGTCACGGTTTCTTCCGCCTTGGTTTTGTCGGCGTTCAAGGTCGCCTGCGCCGCCCGCGCTGCCGCCAGTTCGTCGCGCAATTGCGCCATCAGCCGATCCCGCTCACCGGCGGTCGATTCCAGCCCTTGCACCCGTCCCCGCAACCGCACCGCTTCCTTTTCGGCATCCCCGGCCAAGCCCTCCAGATGATCGACGATCCGTTGCAATTGGCCGATAGCGCTGTCCTTGCCCATCATTTCGCGGCCGATCAACACTTCGGTGATCACGAACACCGTAATCAGGAACACCAGAACCATCACCAACCCGCTAAGGGCATCGGTAAAGGCCGGCCAGATATTGAATTCGCTGAGCGGATCACGTCGGCGGGGCATGACGCTCCCCATCGGCCGCTTGGCTTGGTTCGCGTGCCAAAAGCCGGGCAATGGTCCGCAATTCGTTCCGTAAATCGGCGGTGCGATCATTTTCGATATTTTGCAAAGTCGCCCGCAGCGATTCGATCCGTTCGCTGAGATTGGCGACTTGCTCGGCAACTCGCGTCACGCCTTCGCCGCGATTAGCCATGTACTCAGTCGTCGCAGCGACTCGTTCCAAGCGGTCGGTGGTCGCTTGCAGCAACGCAGCCAGATGGCGCGGTGAAATGGTTTCGGTCTGTGCGGTCACGGTCACCACTGGCTGCCACAGCGGGATCAGATCGCTCACAACCAGGGCCTCCAATTGAGCATGATGGTCATTCTGAGCGTGAAATAGTTGCAGCTCTAAAAAACCCAATGCCAGAGCACCCAGCAACCCAAACAGCGAGGCCGAAAATGAGGTGCCCATCCCCCCCAGCGGCGCGGCCAGCCGGTCTTTGAAGCTGGCGATCAAGGCCATGGTGTCCGCCGCTTTTTCGACCGATAACCCACTGATCACATCGCGCACCCCAGCGATGGTCAATAAAAGTCCGTAAAAGGTGCCGATCAAACCTAGCAGGACCAGCGCCCCGACCAGATAGCGCACCAGCGCCCGCTGATCGTCGCCACGGCTGGCCAGCGAATCCAGCAAATAGGGCAAACTGGTACCGGCATCACCATGCCCGACGACCCGATGGACCTTCTGCAAAAAATCACTGACATTGCGCCGCCAGCCCTCGCCTAACAAGGTCTCGTCAGCCTGACGCGGCGGCAATTCACGTCGGCGGGCCTTCAATGCGACGGCAGCCACCCGGTCGGTGGCGCGACCATCCAGCAACGTGCCGGTCAACGCCTTGAGGGTGTAGAGCACCCCGAACAGGAAAGCGGCCAAAATCGTCCCGTTCAGGTAGGGGTTGGTGAGAAAAGCGGCGGTCAGCGGTTTCTGAAAAAATACGCTCAGCGCAGCCACCAATGTAGCCAAAAAAATCAGGGATCGCAGTAAGTAACGGCTGGCGCTCCGGGTGGAGCGTCGCTCGGCAACGGTTATCGGCATGAGTTATCCATTTTCTCCGGCACACGGGCGGGCCACTTTAACAGGATTAGTGCAAGCGATGGGTACGACACCCCACCGCCGAAACAGTTGCTAGGGTTTGAAGGCCGCCCCCCAATTTCCAGAAAAAACGATTTTATCCAGCGGCTTGCGCTCACGCGGCCCGACTTCTTTTTGGCGGAGATCCTCCGGCAAACTATCGATGGCCCCCGGATGACCGACCGCAATCATCGCCATGCACGCATGATCGGCGGGAATGCCAAAACGGCTTTTGGCTTGCTCGGCATCGAAGCCGCCCATCTGATGGGCAACCAAGCCCAGCGCGGCCGCCTGCAAAACCAGGTTTTCGCTGGCGGCGCCGGTATCATGCTGCGCCCAACGATTCGGCGTACTGTTGTGGCTGAAGTTGGGTACAGCCACCGACAGCAACAAAACTGGCGCATGTTTGACCCAGACGCGATTGCCCTCGGCCAGACAGTCAAAAGCGTGTTGCCAGCCGGCCGGATCAGTGAAGCGATCCCACAGCAAATAACGCCAGGGTTGATCACCAAAGCAGGACGGTGCCCAGCGTGCTGCCTCAAGCAGCCCCAGCAGTTGCTCCTGGCTGACTGGGCGTTTTGGATCAATAGCGCGCGGACTCCAGCGGCGGGCGATGAGATCGGCGACAGGCACTTGAGTGATGGCAGATTTTTCAAGCATAAGGAAAGCCCTCGAAACGGTTGGACATAGCAATGTATTAAAGACCACATTGCAGTAGAAAAGCGCGAAAATGTGCGCTTGCAAAATTTGGCTACACCTTGTGCGGGGAATCCTTATGTCTTATCAACAGGAAATCAACGACTACCTCAATCGCCATGTGCCGCTGTTTCGGGCCATGGAGGCACGACTAGAGCGCTGCGATGCGACGGGGCTTGCTATGAGAGCGCCCCTGGCGCCCAATATCAACGATAAGGGTATCGCCTTCGGTGGCTCAATGGCTGCTATTGCGGCGCTGACCGGCTGGGCGCTGACGTTCACGACTTTACGAGAACACGCTGAAAGCGCTGAAATCTTCATCACCGACAGTACATTGAAATTCTTACGGCCCGTGCGCGGCGAGATCGTCACCGAATGTATACGACCCGATGCAACGGCGATTGAGCGTTTCATCGAGCGTTATCGCCAGCGCGGCAAAGCCCGCTGGGCGGTCGAAGTGACGGTGCGTGCCGAGGGTGAATTGGCAATGACCTTTAACGGGGATTACGGGGTTTTCAAGTCTGAACAAAGCCGATCATTTGCCATCGACTGAGCCGCTGCCAGGCACAGCCCTGCTGCGCCAGGGTCAATCCGAACTCCAGTTCAGCGCGCTGGCGCGTGTGGTGATCGCCATGCGGGCGGATGAGGTGATTCCGGTGCTGCAAACCATTGAGGCAGCGGTCAATGCGCAGGGCCAATACGCCGTCGGCTTCATCAGTTACGAAGCCGCCGCTGCGTATGGCCTCGCCGTCCACCCGCCACTGGCCGATTTACCGCTGCTCTGGTTCGGCCTTTATGACCGCATGGCGACCGTTGCGGGTCGAACAACCGACACCACCCAACCCCCACCCGCGCCCCCTTATTCGGTCGGAACCTGGCAAGCCGCTGTCGATGAGGCAGCCTACGCCGCCGCAGTCGCGCGCATCAGAAATTACCTGGCTGAGGGCGACACGTATCAAGTCAACTATACCTTTCCGTTACAGGCTTTTTTCGCGGGTGACGCGCGGGCACTCTTTAACGAACTGGCGGCGGGCCAACCCACCGACCATGCGGCTTTCATCGACACCGGCCGTTTTGCGATCTGCTCTGTTTCACCCGAACTATTTTTCGCGTTGGACGGCGAACAACTGATCGCAAAGCCGATGAAGGGCACCGCCGCCCGTGGTCGGACGCTGGCGGAAGATGAAGCTCATAGTAACGGGTTGCGACAATCGAAAAAGAACCGTGCTGAAAACGTGATGATCGTGGACATGCTCCGCAATGATCTGGGTCGCATCGCGCAAACCGGCAGCGTGGCCGTCCCCCGCTTGTTCGACATCGAGCGCTATCCCACCCTGCTGCAAATGACCTCCACTGTCACTGCTCGCACCCAAGCCTCCGTGGTCAATATTCTCGCCAGCCTGTTTCCCTGTGCCTCCATTACCGGTGCTCCCAAGGTGCGCACCATGCAAATCATTCACGAATTGGAGAAGCACCCGCGCGGCATCTACAGCGGGGCTATCGGTTTCATCGGCCCGCAGCGGCAAGCGCGTTTCAACGTGGCGATCCGCACGGTGTTGATCGACCGCGAGCGACAGCAGGCGCGTTATGGCGTGGGCGGCGGTCTGGTTTGGGATTCAACGGCCGGGGATGAATACGCCGAGTGCTTGCTCAAAGCGCGGGTACTGACCCAGCGGCGGCCTGCGTTTCAACTGTTGGAGTCGTTGCTGTGGGAGCCGGATGGTGGCTATTTCCTGTTACCGGCCCATTTGCAGCGGCTGGCGGATAGCGCCGTTTATTTCAATGTGCCGCTCGACCGCTTCGCCATTGAGGCCGCCCTGAGCGAGCGGGCGCTGACTTTACAAACCGTCAGTAAAATCCGATTGCTGGGCAATCAGGACGGTACGTTCGCCGTGGAGGCGCAGCCGCTAATCCACCCTGCGCCGCCGCTACCATTGCGGGTCGGTCTGGCCAGAACGCCGGTGGATTCAAACACGATCTGGCTTTATCACAAGACGACGCAACGCGAACTTTATCAGGCGGCCCGCGCTTCAAGGCCCGACTGCGATGAGGTCATTTTGTGGAACGAACGCGGTGAGTTGACCGAAGCCAGCCTGGCGAATCTGATCTTGGATTTGGATGGGGAATGGGTAACGCCACCTGTGAGCAGCGGCTTGCTGGCTGGGACTTATCGCGGCTGGCTGCTCGCCATCGGCCAGATTCGAGAACGGATTCTGACAGCCGCCGATTTGCGCGCGGCTCGTGGAATTGCCCTGATCAATTCAGTCCGCCGATGGCAAACCGCCCTTCTCGTCCACTGAAACAGGCCGGAAATCAAATTGGCGCTCACATACCGCCAGGTGACATTGCGTCACAGGCGTGGTCAATTAGATAAATAACGCCGGTCATGCTACAGTGCCACCAAGTTTGTCGCCGTGCGGTCCGGTCCGCACCCTGAGTTTCCTGATCGATTCCCAGCGGGGATCGTCGCAAGCGGATCATGCGATCCCTGTTTCTCCTGCAAACTCGTCGTGGCTTGTCCCTTGCCGGGAATACCCGATCTCCTTTAATTGAATAACATTATAGTCTGCCTGGACCGGTTCCGCGCTTGCGCGCGAGCAGGCGGATTCAGGAATATGACATGCCTTTCACGTCCCTCGGCTTAGCAGATAACTTGGCGCGCGCCGTCGCCAGCCAAGGCTATGCCGTGCCTACGCCGATCCAAACCAAAACCATTCCTTTGATTCTGGAAGGACGCGACCTGCTCGCTTCCGCACAGACCGGCACCGGCAAAACGGCCGCGTTCACCCTGCCGCTGTTACAGCGCTTGGAACAACGGCCACTTGCGACACGCGCATCCTGGTCACGCCTGCAACCGGTGCGCGCACTGGTGCTGGTCCCCACCCGCGAGCTAGCCGCGCAAGTGGGTGATAGCGCGCGCGCCTACGGTCGCCATACCGCTCTTCGCAGCGCCGTGGTCGTCGGCGGGGTCAGCTTGAAGCCGCAATGCGATGCTTTGCGGCGTGGGGTCGATTTGTTGGTCGCGACACCTGGACGGCTGCTGGATCACGTCAGCCAGCGCACCGTTGATTTATCGAAAATCGAAATTCTGGTGTTAGATGAAGCCGACCGGATGCTGGACATGGGCTTCATTCCAGCCATTCGGCGCATCCTGGCCCTGCTTCCCCGCCAGCGGCAAAACTTGTTATTTTCCGCGACTTTGCCGGAAACGATCCGCCAACTGGCTGCGGAGTTATTGCATAACCCGGCCACGGTCGATGTCGCCCCACCCAACGCCCCCGCCGCGCTGGTGCGTCAAGCCGTCCACCCGGTCGATCAGACGCGCAAAGCGGAGTTATTGACCCATCTGTTGAGAACGGGGGACGTTGAACAGACTCTAGTATTCACCCGCACCAAACATGGGGCCGACCGGTTGATGCACCAGCTCGAACGGGCGGGCCTACGCGCCGCTGCCTTGCATGGCAACAAGAGTCAAGCCGCGCGCACACGCGCTTTGGCTGACTTCAAGCAAGGACAGATCCGAGTCCTGGTCGCAACCGATATCGCCGCGCGTGGGCTGGACATCGCGCAACTGCCCTTGGTGGTGAATTACGAGTTGCCACACGTCGCCGAAGATTACGTCCATCGGATTGGCCGTACCGGTCGGGCTGGCCGTGACGGTGTGGCGCTGTCGCTGGTCTCCGAAGAAGAGACACCGCGCCTGCATAGTATTCAACGCTTGCTGGGCCGCACCCTGCCCTCGACCGTTGTCGATGGTTTCGCACCAACCCGCAGCACCCGCTCAACCACACCTAAGCCCGCCGGTTCCACTCGCCCTAGCCCTAGCCCGAATCCACATCAGGGAACCAGATCGCGCACCACCAACAGCCGGGCCAGCGACCAGCGGTCCCGAGTATCCCGAACGTCGGCAACTCCGGCCGGCCGGAACCGGTCGCGGAACCACCAACCAGCGGCCTAGTTGGCCACATTAGGAGGACGCATATGAAGATGATTTTCGTCGGCAACCTACCCTCGGACGCGACCGAGCAGGAGATTACCCAGCTCTTTTCGACCCATGGTCGCGTCCGCTCGCTACGCCTGGTACGTGATGTGTTCAGTGGGACTTGCCGTGGGTTCGGGTTTGTGGAAATGGAAGGGCATGAAGCGCGGGCGGCCATCGGCGCGCTCAACGGTTGGGAGCTGCGCGGCCAGCGGCTGAAAGTGAACGAGGAACGGCCGAAGGAGCGTTCTGGGGGCCGTCGCCGCTAGACTTTAGGCGTTTTCGTTGCGAAAGAACTGTATCTGTCGCCCCTATCCGCCTTGCCGCTCTTGCCAAGATGCGCCGTTTGCCACTCGCTGGCCGGCGGCGCTCGACCCGCCCGCTAACCCGCCCCGATAAAACGGCCGCTCCATCGCCTCTTGCACAGTCACCGTCAAATTGCGGGTTGAACTCCCAGTCAAAATTCACGCCACGGGCGGATTTAAGCCACCGTCAACCGTTCCAATGCCTCACGGTATTTGGCGGTCGTCCGGGCCACGATCTCTGGCGGCAATTCCGGCCCCGGCGGTTGCTTGCCCCAGGCCAGAGTTTCCAGATAATCGCGAACAAACTGCTTATCAAAGCTGGGCGGATTGGTACCAGGCCGATATTGATCCGCCGGCCAGAAGCGCGATGAATCCGGGGTCAAAACTTCATCCATCAACACCAGTTGGCCGTCCTCGTCCAAGCCAAATTCGAATTTGGTATCAGCGATAATAATGCCTCTGTTGAGGGCGTAATCAGCCGCCTCCCGGTAGATTCGCAAACTGACCTCTTGCACTTGCTGGGCCAACTCCTCTCCGATAGTCGCTGCGATGACTGCAAAGCTGACATTTTCATCGTGAGCACCGAGCGCCGCTTTGGTCGAAGGGGTAAAAATCGCCTCCGGCAATCGATCCGCCAACTGCAATCCGCTGGGTAAGCGAATCCCACAGACCGCACCGGTGCGCTGATAATCTTTCCAGCCCGAACCGATCAAATAACCGCGCACGATAGCTTCGACCGGCAAGCCCTTTAAGCGTCGTGCGACGACCGCACGGCCGGCGACAGCGGCGCGCTCAAGTGGATCGGGTAACGCCTCTTCCAAGGTCTTTTCAGCCCGCTGCAAGTGATCGGGTAGAATGTGGCGGGTACGGCCGAACCAAAAATGACTCATCGCCGTTAATATTGCGCCCTTGCCGGGAATTGTGGTGGGCAAAATAACGTCAAAGGCTGAGAGACGGTCGCTAGCCACCATCAGCAGATGCCGGTCATCGACTGTGTACAGATCGCGCACCTTACCGCGATAGACCAGGGGTAAACTTTTGATCTCGCAAGGCGAGGCGGGGGCGGGCGTGGACATAAAGCAACAGCTCCTAACGCGGAAAAGGACCGATGGGTTTCATTGTAACCGCCCATCTCCTTGTGGAGAACGCTCGTGCCAGGCTATCGGTCCCGGTAGGTGTGGGTCACGTTCTTTCCACTGCGACGGTAACCTTGGCGCCATGTTTTAATCCGCACCCGCGACCGGGCGAAACAGCAGAGAAGACGTTACGCCTTTTCCATTCATGATGACCCCCTGAAGGGGACGGTTTCAAGCGAGAGTTTATTTGCGATGAACCTGACCGATACGTTACTTCCCACTGATTTGCTGTTTTTCGCCAACTTCATCTGGTTGCCGGTCTTGCTGCAAGCCTTTCGGCGGGCGCCCTGGCGGCTTTTTCTGGCCGACCGCAAGCGCCAGCATGTGTTTCTCGGTGCTTCAGTGGCGTTGTTCTTCATGTGGATTTTCGAAGCCGGCATCCGACCAGCTTTGGGGTTTCATTTTCTTGGCGTCACTGTTTACACCTTGATGTTCGGCTGGTCACTGGCGACCATCGGAGTCAGTTTGATCGCTGTGGCCGTCGCTTTGACTAGCGGTGACTGGGCGGCGCTGGCCACCAATGCGCTGGTGCTGGGCGTGCTACCGGTAGCGACCAGCTATGGCGTCTATCGTCTGGTCTATTGCTATCTGCCGCGTCATCTGTTCGTTTATATTTTTCTGTGCGCCTTTTTAAACGGTATGTTGGCAGCTGCCGCCGCAGTGCTAGCCTTGGTCACTTTACTCGTCTTTACTGAAGCGTATGCCTTTACCCGCATTAGCAGCGAGTATTTACCCTTCGTGCCGCTGTATGTGTTTCCAGAGGGTATGCTCAACGGTATGCTCACCACCGTCTTGATCGTCCTACAACCCGATTGGCTTAAAACGTATGATGACGCAATCTATTTGCGCAATTGATCGCCTACATATTGGTGATTTAACAACGGGCGCAACACCCTAAAATAACGGTCATCAGGAATCATTGGCACGAGGTTTAATCGCATCTGTGTTTGGAAAACTATTTGGCGGGACATTTGGTTTCATGGTTGGAGGCCCTCTGGGCGCTCTGGTGGGCGTGGCTGTCGGCCACAATCTCGACCAGGGACTCTGGAAAGCGAGCATCGGGTTATCTTCGGACACCGATGACAGCAGCGCACAGGAAGTTTTTTTTCGGACGACCTTCCAACTGATGGGTCATATCGCCAAAGCGGATGGTCGAGTCTCTGAACTTGAAATCGCTGCGGCGCGGGCCATCATGGATCACTTGCGGCTCAATACCGACCAGCGCCGGACAGCGATGGAAAACTTCACGGCCGGAAAACAGCCCAATTTTCCGGTGGATGCTTCACTGGAAACCCTACGGCGAGCCGGCGCCAACCGCGCTAATGCCCTGCAAGAGATGCTGCAAATGCAGCTCAATGTGGCTTATGCCGACGGCAGCTTACACCCAAGAACCCACGCGCGCTTGCTCGACATCGCCACCCGTATTGGCTTATCTCGTCTGCAATTTGAAACGCTACATCAGTTCTTTCGCGCCCAACAGCAATGGTCGAGACAGCAGCACCAATATGGAAACAAAAGAGCGGAAAATCAATCGCATAGCCAGAACAGCCATGGCCCACGCCCATCCACGCCCATCCATTCGCTTGAGCAGGCATACCAGGTGTTGGGGCTAAGCCGCGAGGCCAATCCGGCTGAAATCAAGCTCGCGTATCGTCGCCTACTCAAGCAGTACCATCCCGACAAACTGCCCGCCGAGACGGCTTCGGCTGCCGAGATCAAGCGGGCCACGGAAAAAACCCGCGAAATCACGGCCGCTTATGAGCGGATTCGGGAAGCGCGTGGCCTTTAACCTAAAACTGCTTCAATGACCAAACGGTTTTCTCAGCCCACCCCACCACGAGGTTGGTTTTTTTGTCTTAACCGAACCGGTTTTAATGAGATATTCCCCCATGAGCTTATCATCCTTCATGATGTGCTCGACCAGCCATCTTTTTAGAAAAAACAAAAACTCGTAATTTGAAGCTTCCGGATTTTCATTGTATTTCTTTACATAAGCTTTGACGATATCGATTAGATTTTCGTGCTGTTTCTTATGCTCCTTCAGATGGGGATAGTTAGAGATACTCATTAAGCTTTCTTCAGTTGCAAAATGCACCCGGGTATATTCGAGCAGTTTAACAATAATGTCATCTCGCGTTTCTTTTCCCCAGCCCCCATGAATAGCGCCATTAAGTTCATTCACCATTTGCGCTAGACCTTTATGCTGCTGATCAACCTCTTCGACACCCACACTTAATGCATCAGACCATTCGATAAAGTCTTTTTTCAGCGAAGAAACGGATTCCTGCATGCGTGTTAAAGTAGGCTCTTTCATTCTTAAACCCTCTTAATTTTTTGAGACCGGGCAGCGGCAACGCGCAGAAGCTGGTCGGCCATGAATGACGAAATGGTACGCTCCGCAACCGTTTACAAAAAGTAGCATACGCCAGGAACTCAGCACGGTGCTGCACCGGTTATCAGCTTCAATCCATTGGATTTGCAATCATCATCTCTTCATTAACCCAAAACATCGGCCAAGCAAACTGGCGCGCTAAATGACGCCACGCGCCGCCAGCGATACCACGTCGCCGTCACCGACGACCACATGATCGAGCAATCGGACATCAAGCAATGCCAACGCCTCTTTCAAACGCAGCGTAATCAACTCATCGGCTCGGCTGGGTTCTGCGACTCCAGAGGGGTGATTATGGGCAACGATGACCGCAGCAGCATTGTGATACAACGCCCGCTTCACCACTTGGCGTGGATGAACCGAGGAACTGTCGATGGTGCCGAAAAAAAGCTCTTCGTACTGAATGACACGATGCTTATTATCAAGAAACAGCACGGCGAATACTTCATGCGGATGATGACGCATCTTCGCCATCAGATACCGGTGGGTATCGGCCACACTTTGAATCGCATCACCCCGCTGCAAGGTTTCTTCCAGATAACGCCGAGCCAGTTCCAATACCGCCTGTAATTGGACGTATTTGGCTGGACCTAAACCCCGTGTGGCGCAGAATTCCGCTTGGTCCAATCCCAGCAGAGTCCGCAACCCGCCATGCTGTTTAAGCAAATCTCGCGCCAAATCAACAGCACTGATACCCGGCGCACCGATTCGTAGAAAAATTGCCAGCAATTCAGCATCCGATAAAGCAGCAGCCCCGCGCTGTAGCAACTTTTCGCGGGGGCGCTCGTCGTCAGGCCACGTCGTAATAGACATTGCGCCGGTTCTCCTTGGTGCAGTTGCTTAAAAATTAGCAAATTTCTCGCCCAACTGGCAGCCAGTGTACCCCTGCCCGCAAACACCTTGCTATGCGGCCGCTGGTACAGCTCTCGATTGTTGAGATGAGCCAAGCTACGTTAAGCTTGCGCTACACCGATTTCCCGCGCGGAGATTCTTATGCTGCAACCTCTTGCTAAAACACGCATTCTGCTGGGCGTAACCGGCGGTATCGCCGCTTATAAAAGTGCCGACCTGGTGCGCCGGTTGCGGGAGGCCGGCGCCGAGGTACAGGTTGCAATGACCCCAGCAGCCACCGCGTTTATCGGGCCGCTGGCTTTTCAGGCGGTATCCGGTCGAGCAGTTCGCACCGAATTGCTTGATGCCGGCGCGGAAGCCGGTATGGGCCATATTGAACTGGCTCGCTGGCCTCACTTGATTTTAATTGCTCCCGCCACCGCCGACTTTCTCGCCCGGTTGGCCCACGGTCTGGCAGATACTCTATTGAGTACCCTGTGCCTGGCCACCGATCAGCCCATCGCGGTCGCGCCGGCCATGAATCGTTTAATGTGGCAAAATTCCGCCACTCAAGACAATTGCCGGCTTTTGGAGCGACGGGGTATCAAACTGTGGGGGCCAGGCGTCGGCGAGCAGGCTTGCGGTGAAATCGGCGCCGGACGGATGCTGGAACCGGTTGAATTATGTAACTTAATAATCGAGCAAATCGGCGGTCGAGCAGAGGCAGCGAGCGGGCTAGAAACCACCGCCAAGATCCCGGCACGGTTTTCTGTCGGCGACTTGCGCGGCCTGACCGTGCTGCTTACCGCCGGGCCGACCCGCGAAGCGCTCGACCCGGTACGGTTCATCAGCAACCGTAGCACTGGCCAAATGGGTTTTGCGGTGGCGGCCGCAGCAGCGGCAGTTGGTGCGCGGGTGGTACTCATCAGCGGTCCAGTTGGGCTAAAGACACCGTGTGGCGTCAACCGGATTGATGTGGAAAGCGCGCTCGACATGCACGCAGCGGTCATGAGCCATGCCAAGCAAGCCGATATCTTTATCGCCACCGCCGCTGTGGCCGACTATCGTGCCGCCCAACCCGCCGACCAGAAGATCAAAAAAAACCAGGATACGCTGCGGCTGGAACTGATCCGCAACCCCGATATTCTGGCCGATGTCGCCGCTTTGCGCTCCCACCGGCCCTTTACGGTCGGTTTTGCCGCTGAGACGCACGATGTCTTGCACCACGCCGAAGATAAACGTCGGCGCAAAAACCTGGATATGATCGCGGCCAACCAGGTCGGCGTAGCGGGCAGCGGCTTTGAAAGTGCACAGAATAGGCTGCATGTGCTGTGGGAAGGTGGCGAGCGGGTACTCCCCTTGGCAGACAAAATGGTGCTAGGACAACAGTTGATTGAACTGATCGCAGAACGGTATCGATTCTGCAAGGGAGAGCGTTAATATTCGCCATTCGCAACAACCGATCCTAATGACGTGGCAACCTTGCAACCCATCGAACTGAAAATTCTCGATTCCCGGCTAGGCCAGGACATTCCTTTACCTGACTACGCGACCGCCGGATCGGCCGGCCTGGATCTACGCGCCTGCCTGCCGCAAGCGTTGACGATACAAGCGGGCGACACGCACCTGATCCCAACCGGCATGGCGATTCATATCCGCGATCCCGGCTTGGCGGCGGTGGTGCTGCCGCGTTCCGGCTTGGGCCACAAACACGGCATCGTACTCGGCAACCTGGTCGGATTGATCGATAGCGATTATCAGGGTGAACTCTTGGTCTCTTGTTGGAATCGGGGGCAAGCCCCTTTTACCATCGCTATCGGCGAACGCATTGCACAACTGGTGATCGTACCCATCGTGCGGGCACGCTTCACGCTGGTTCCTGAGTTCACGCCCAGCGAGCGCGGCGCCGGCGGCTTTGGCCATTCCGGTCGGCATTAAAGGGTTCTTTGTGATCTTTTCCCCAGTTCCAGGCCGAGCGCAACCCCGCAGACTCAGATGCAAAAATCCATTTTTCGGGAATACGATATTCGCGGGGTAGTCGAGCGCGACCTGACGCCTGACGTGGTGCGCGCTATCGGCCAAGCAGTGGGTAGCCTCGCCGGTGAACGGGGCGAAAACACGGTCATCGTCGCCCGCGACGGCCGGTTGTCCAGCCCGATGTTATGCACCGCTCTGAAAACGGGCATTCGGGCTGCTGGCATGAACGTGCTGGATTTGGGTACGATCCCGACGCCCCTGCTGTACTACGCGACGCATACCTTGGGCGCCAGCCATGCCGGGGTGATGGTAACCGGCAGCCATAACCCCCCACAATACAATGGCTTAAAAGTTGTTATCGACAAAATCGCCCTCCACGGTGCCGTGATTCGTGATTTGCGACGCCGCATTGAAAGCGGCGATCTACGCCACGGCCAAGGTAACGACCGAACAGCCGATATCCGTGGTGACTACATCCGCCGGTTGGCGGCCGCCCTACCCCTCCCTAGACCGTACAAGGTCGTGCTGGACTGCGGCAACGCGATTGCCGCCGAAACCGCTCCCGCTTTGTTTCGGACTTTAGGCTGCGAGGTGGTTGAGCTGTACTGTGACGTGGATGGGCGCTTTCCCAACCATCATCCCGACCCTAGCGTTCCAGAGAACCTGGCCGACTTGCAGGCCGCCGTCAGTGCGCATCAGGCCGACCTTGGGCTGGCGTTTGATGGCGACGCCGACCGGCTCGGCGTGGTTACTGATGCCGGCGAAATCATCTGGCCGGATCGGGTATTGATGCCGCTCGCCGAAGAGGTCTTGGCCCAGCATCCGGGTGCTGGCGTGGTATACGACATCAAATGCTCCTGGCACCTGACCCGCCTGATCGAGCGGCTGGGTGGACAGCCGATCCCCTGGAAAACCGGCCACTCGTTGATCAAAGCTAAAATGCGCGAAACCGGCGCCCTGCTCGGCGGCGAAATGGCTGGTCATTTCGTTCATGCCGATGACTGGTTTGGCTTTGACGACGCATTTTATGCCGCCGCGCGCCTCTTACGGTTGCTGGCTGGCCACTGCTGTTCCAGCGCTGAATTCTTCGCTACCTATCCGACCAGCCTGAATACACCGGAGCTAAGGATGGACATGGCTGAAGGCGAGCCAGCCGCTTTCATGGCCAAGCTGGGCGCGCAGGTCGATTTTGGGCCAGACGCTCGGATCATGACCTTGGATGGGCTGCGGGCGGAATTCCCACACGGCTGGGGCTTGGTACGTGCCTCCAATACCACCCCCAGCTTGACCTTGCGCTTCGAGGCAGACGATCAGACGGCGCTCTCTGATATCCAAGACCGCTTCCGCCGCTCGTTACTGGCCTTACAGGCTGATTTGATTCTCCCTTTTTGATCTTCCTTCACTGATAGGGGCTTAACAAAGCATGGCTCTCGATGCCCAGGCCGCCACGCAGGTGGCGCATGTTTTGACCGAATCCTTACCTTACATTCGCCGTTTCTCCGGCAAGACCATCGTCGTGAAATACGGTGGTAACGCCATGGAAAATGAAGAGCTAAAAAACAGCTTCGCCCGCGATATCGTGCTGATGAAACTGGTCGGTTTTAACCCGGTCGTGGTCCACGGCGGCGGACCCCAGATCAGCAGTTTGCTCAAACGGATCGGCAAGGAAAGCCGTTTCGTCGATGGGATGCGGGTCACCGATAGCGAGACCATGGACGTGGTGGAAATGGTGCTGGGTGGCTTAGTTAACAAGGAAATCGTCAATAATATCAACCGTCATGGCGGCTGTGCGGTGGGCCTGACCGGTAAGGATGGCGATTTGATCCGTGCCCGTAAGCTAACCATCACCCGCCAAGGCCCAGAACTGAAAGCACCGGAAATCATCGACATCGGTCACGTCGGTGAAGTGGCGAGTATCAATACATCCATCATTGAAACGCTGATCGCTGGTCACTTCATCCCAGTGATCGCGCCCATCGGCGTCGGCGAGGATGGTCAGTCCTACAACATCAACGCCGATCTGGTCGCCGGCAAGATCGCCGAGGTCTTAGGTGCCGAGAAATTGATCTTGCTGACCGATACCACCGGGGTCAAAGATAAACAAGGCAATCTCTTAACGGGTCTGGATGCCCGCCGTGTCCAGGAATTGATTGACGATGGCACCATCCACGGTGGCATGTTGCCGAAGATCGCCTGTGTGCTGGATGCCGTGCGCACCGGGGTGAAAGCGGCCCACATCATTGATGGCCGTATTGAGCACGCCGTGCTGGTGGAATTGTTCACCGATGCTGGCATCGGCACCTTGATGCGTGGATGAACGAGGAAAAACCGGGCGCCGCGCCCGCCCCACCTCGACGCCTCGCCACGACTTGGCTACACTTTGGCGAAACCCTTACAAAACCCTGGGAAAAGCCATGCGCCGAGTCGTCTTCAACCAAAAAGGGGGGGTGGGCAAATCCACCATCGCGTGCAATCTGGCCGCCATCGGCGCCGCGCGGGGTCGGCGCACCTTGGTCATCGACCTGGACCCCCAGGCTAACGCTTCGCGCTATCTGTTGGGCAACGTGCTGGAGCAACAAAAGAAAACGCTGGCGCATTTCTTCGACGACATCCTCGCCCACAAGCTGTTTCCCGAAAAACCGGACACCTACATCGTCACCACGCGCTTTCCGAATCTCAGCGTGATGCCCTCCGATCCTCGGCTTGAGGATCTGCAAGTTAAGCTGGAATCGCGCTACAAGATGTATAAGCTGCGCGAGGCGCTGGACACGTTCAAAGAGTTTGATGAGATTTTTATCGACACGCCGCCTGCACTGAATTTCTTCACCCGCTCGGCGCTGATTGCCGCTGACACCTGCTTGATTCCCTTCGACTGCGACGATTTCTCTCGTCGCGCGCTCTACACGCTAATGGACAGCGTGCGTGAGATTCAGGCAGACCATAACCGGGCGTTGCGCATTGAAGGCATCGTGGTCAACCACTACCAGGCTCGCGCTAACTTGCCGGTACGGCTGGTCGAGGAATTGCGCTCCGAGGGGCTGCCGATTTTGGATGCCTTTCTGTCGGCCTCCATCAAAATCCGCGAGTCGCACGCTCAGGCGTTACCGATGGTTTATCTTGATGTTCGCCACAAGTTGACCCGTGAATTTGAAGCCCTTTACAAGCTGCTAAGCCCTTGACGACCAGCCAGCGGCGCATAACCCAATGGAGACTGCTCGCCAGTTCTGACAGCATTTTTTAATGAGGCCGCGCTATGACCGATCCCGATCCAGCCATCGTCACCCGCATCGTTGCTGAAATGCGGCGCGCTCGTCGGCTGCTATTCATCACCGGTGCCGGCATTTCCGCCGATTCCGGCCTGCCCACTTATCGTGGCATCGGCGGGCTTTACAATGATCAAGCCACCGAGGACAGCTTTTCCATCGAAACCGCTTTATCCGGCTCAATGTTGGAAATGCGGCCGGAAATCACCTGGAAATATCTGCATCAAATCGAACATTCCTGTCGCGGCGCTTGTTTTAATGATGCCCATGCGATCATCGCGGAGTTGCAGAACCAGTTTGAAGTCTGCGTGCTCACCCAGAACATTGACGGATTCCACCGCGATGCGGGCAGTCGCAACCTGATTGAAATTCATGGGGATATCCACGATTTGTATTGCACACGCTGTCACTACGCCGCCACCGTGCCCGATTACAGCGCACTGCAAATACCGCCGTCTTGCCCCCATTGCCAGGCATCGGTCAGGCCGCGAGTGGTGTTGTTCGGCGAGATGCTGCCCTCGCCGGCTATCCAACATCTGTACGCAGAGTTGGATAAGGGGTTCGACTTGGTGTTCAGCGTCGGGACGACGAGCGTGTTTCCCTACATCGCCGGGCCGGTGGTACAAGCCAGCCAGATGGGTACACCGACCGTGGAAATCAATCCGACCGATACCAATGTCACCCACTTTGTGGAGTACAAATTGGCCTCCGGTGCGGCGGCGAGTCTGCGGGCGATCCGTCAGGCTTTCGAGGCGTCCTCAGCCTAAATCGAGCAAGCGCTCCAACCCAGCGACGACATCCGCGATGCCGGTGGGGATGACCGGCGGCTTGGCGGGCTGTGCCAGCAAGCTACCCAAGGGTTCGGCTAGATCGCCACTGGCCAACTGTCGGCGGTCGATCTTGACAGCGTTACCGTGCGCCACCAGCCAGCGGCTTAACCACGGCTCTTCCGGCCAATCGTCGCGCGCGACATAGAGCACGCTGGTGCCGTTGCAGGCCGCCTCGGTGAATGCGCCGTAACCGGGTTTGGTCAGCAAAACATCACAAGAGCGGATCAAATCCAGCATCGAATAATCGTTGAGTTGCGCCCAATCCACCATGTCCGGTCGCCTCACCTGCCAGCCAGGTGGAACCAGCCAGCGAACACCCGGCAGCGTGGGCCATGCGTCCAGCGGCGGGCGCATATCAACCCCACCCAAGCCGATCAGTACCAGCGTATCGCCATCGGACAAGGCGAGTCGATGATGGATCTCTGCTCGTCGATCCTGGCCTAGCGCCGCAATCGGCCCGACGTTTTGGGTATTTTGCAGATCGGGCATCGGCATACTCGGTGCCGGCAGCAAGAAGGCGCGCGCACTGTTGTAGGCTGACAACATGGGGGCACGCAGTTCCGCCAAATCCGGGGCATCCGCGCAATACCCCGCCAGGATGTCCGCCCAATTCAGTGAGCACATGGCCAGTGACGGGATACCTAGCCGTGTGGCGGCCGCCAGGGTCAGATAAGGAATATCCGCCAAAATCCCATCGGGTACTGCCGCCTGCAACTGCCTTTCCTGCCAAGCCAGCCGCTGTTGCCAATCCTGATGAAACACGCGGTAAGCCGCTAAACTTTCTGATACTTTTGCCGCTAGCGCATCGACCATCACCATGCCGAAATCAGCGACGCCCGCCACACACTCGAATCGACCAGTCATGCGTTGGCGAAGCACGGTTTCAGGAAGCCCGCTTTGCACCGTTACCTGTACCCTCGGCCAACGGTACTGAAAGGCATTGAGAACAGGCGCGACCTGCGCCAGATGACCAAAACCGTGGCCGGATAACGCGATATAGAGATGATGGGCGGCAGGCATGACGACCCTCTTTAAGCTCAAATTCTGCAAACAGCCAGGCTCGGATTATCTGCAATGAGTTGCTTTTTTACACGAGTTGTGATAGCAATGACACAATACAACAGCTTATCCTTTATCACACATTATGATTGTCATTATTGATACAACTCTGCAAGCTGATTTTCAGCTTCGACTCATCAGCTCCCTGGCGTAGAGGTTATCATCATGGCACAGACACTCACCCCGGATTCACTAAAGCGGACTAGCCACGCTTTTATGGGAACCTACGGTACTAGCGAGCAAAATCAGGCGCTAGGTTTTACGCCAGGTTTTCGGGACGAAGAAACCGGGGCTGTGTACATTTCCTGTTGGTCTGACGGCACGCCGGCTCCCTGTCACGCACTCGATGGCTTACCCGACCATCTGATCCTGGCACGCGGCCCCAGTGGCCGAGTCGCCGCCGTCAAGGCCAGCGTGATTGCCGGCTTTGTCCGCTGGGGTTTGTTTTACACCCGCGAACAAGCCGCTCATTGCCTTGATTGAGCACCGCTGACCCTCTCGCTATCTGCAAAATCCTTCTCTCAGCTGACCTTCCTTGACAACAATTGGCCCTGCCAACGCATCGCTATCGGCCGTCTGACTTGAATTTGTAGACAGTCCGACTATGGTTTTAGGGGTTGCGGCTAGTGCCAGCAACCCGGTTCAAGCCATAAGCGCAGGTTGAGAATCACCGCTACATCAGCGAAACTCGCCAGCCCGGCCTGCCGGGTGTCTCCGATCCTCAAGAAACGCAACGGACCTCATTGCCATGTCGATTAAAATGCTAGAAAAAAGTAACCCAGCGTCCTGGCTGACGGAGCTTCCCCCACTGGGCATGGACGCCAAGAGCATCACCACTGACTTTCGCCACTATTTCAGCCACACCCTGGGCCGCGACCGGCACGCCAAATATGCCAACTACATGTATGAAGCTTTGGCACTCACTTTGCGCGACCGGCTGTGGGAACGTTGGAAGAACACCCGCTATGCCTACGAGGCCGACGGTGGCGTGCGCCGGGCTTACTACCTGTCCATGGAATTTCTCATGGGCCGAGCGTTGAGTAATGCCATGCTCAATCTGGGGGTCAATGAACCCGTTAACAAAGCCCTCTATGAGATGGGTCTGTCCCTGGAAGAACTGGCCGAATGCGAAAATGACGCGGGCCTGGGCAACGGCGGCCTGGGTCGATTAGCGGCCTGTTTCATGGACAGTTGCGCCACGCTCCGCCTGCCGGTCGTCGGCTACGGCATCCGCTATGCCTACGGCATGTTCCGTCAGCGCATCGAAAACGGTTACCAGGTCGAAGAACCCGATCACTGGCTGCGCAGCGGCACCGTGTGGGATCTTGAGCGGTCGGAATATACCCAGCGCATCAAGTTCGGCGGCCGCACCGAAGGCTATCTGAAAGCTGATGGCGAGATGGGCTGGCGCTGGTTGGATACCTCCGATGTGCTGGCGGTGCCCTACGATGTGCCGATCCCTGGCTATCAGAATGGTACGGTCAATACCCTTCGGCTGTGGTCGGCGGCAGCAACCGACGAATTTGATTTTGAGGATTTCAACTCCGGTAGCTACACCGAGGCCGTCGGTTCCAAGAACATGGCGGAAAATATCACGATGGTGCTCTACCCCAACGACTCTACCGAAAGCGGTAAGGAGTTGCGGCTGCGCCAGCAATATTTCCTGGCTTCCGCCAGCCTGCAAGATGTCATCCGCCAATGGGTGCGGGTGCATGGCGAAGATTTCAGTCATTTTGCCGCCAAGAACTGCTTCCAGCTCAACGACACTCACCCCACCATCGGCGTGGCGGAATTGATGCGGATCTTGATGGACGAGCACGGCCTCAAGTGGGACGATGCCTGGGCGATCACCAGCAAGGTGATGGCTTATACCAACCACACCCTGTTGCCCGAAGCGCTGGAGCGCTGGCCGGTGTGGCTGTTCCGCAAGCTGCTGCCCCGCGTGCTGGACATCATCTATGAAATCAACGCCCGCTTCCTCGCCGAAGTGGCCCGCCGCTGGCCTGGCGACATCGACCGCCAGCGCCGCATGTCGCTGATCGAGGAAGGCTACGAACAGCAGGTGCGCATGGCCTATCTGGCCATCGTCGGCAGCATCTCGGTGAACGGCGTCGCCGCGCTGCACTCGGACCTGCTCAAGCAGGGGTTGTTCCGTGATTTCTACGAGCTGTGGCCGGACAAGTTTAACAACAAGACCAACGGCGTCACCCAACGCCGCTGGTTGGCCAGTTGCAACCCCGGCTTGAACAAGCTCATCACCGACACCATCGGGCCGGGCTGGGTGACTGAACTGAGCGAGTTGCGCAAGCTGATCCCGCACGCTGATAACGCCAAATTCCGAACCAAGTGGCGGCAGATCAAGCACGATAATAAAGTCCGGCTGGCGAGCCTGATCGAAGCCGATTGCGGCGTGGTGTTCAATACCGACGCTTTGTTCGATGTGCAGGTCAAGCGCATCCACGAATACAAGCGCCAGTTGCTCAACATCCTGAATGTCATTCATTTGTACGACCGCATCAAGCGCGGCGATACCGCGAACTGGACGCCGCGTTGCGTGCTGATCGGCGGCAAATCAGCACCCGGCTATTACATGGCGAAAGTCATCATCAAGCTGGTTAACAATGTTGCTAAGGTTATTAACGAAGACCCCACTATCGGCGACAAGCTGAAGATGGCGTTTTTACCCAATTATCGGGTCACGGCGATGGAAATTATCGCGCCCGGCACCGACCTGTCCGAGCAGATTTCCACCGCTGGCAAGGAAGCCTCCGGCACCGGCAACATGAAGTTCATGATGAATGGTGCAGTCACCATCGGCACCCTGGATGGCGCCAACATCGAAATCCGCGAGGAATGCGGCGATGACAATTTCTTCCTGTTCGGTTTGACCGCCCAGGAAGTCGAGGCGCGTCGCTCCAACTACGATCCGTGGGCCATCATCCATGGTGATGCTGACATCTCCCGCATCATGCACCTGCTGGAAAGCGCCCACTTCAATCAGTTTGAGCAGGGTATTTTCGATCCGATCATCCACTCACTGACCAGCCCCAACGACCCGTGGCTCACCATCGCCGATCTACGCGCCTACATTGACGCGCAAGCGCGTGTCGATAAAGCCTATAGGGATCAAGAGTTGTGGACCCGGATGAGCATCATGAACACTGCGACCAGCGGTAAATTCTCCACTGACCGCACCATGTTGGAATACAACTCTGAAATCTGGAAGCTCAAGCAGCTTCCCGAAATGCCGTTGACCTAAAGCCAGGTTCGCGCGACCCCAGAGGGTTCTGCCCGTCGGAATCCATGGGGCCGCGCGAGACCGCCAACCACCTTATCCCCCCAAAAGCGCTCATAGCGACCCATCACACATTCGGCCACTTCCCAGGCTCGAGTAAGATCGTATCCCGCCGGCCACCACGCCACTTGCAAAACAATCCCTCTTACCAAAAGATAAAGCATCTTAAAAAGTAAGGTTGCGACCTTGCCGACAGCGAACTTTGTCTACCGAGGCGCTGCCCTATCAGCGTGATCATCAGCACACCGATCTGAGGTACAGCATGGCCAAGCATTACGATCTCATCGCCATCGGCGGTGGCAGCGGCGGTCTGTCCGTGGCAGAACGAGCAGCCCGTTACGGCGCCCGCTGCGCCTTAATCGAGAGTGGCCGTCTCGGCGGTACTTGCGTCAATGTCGGTTGTGTACCGAAAAAAGTGATGTGGTACGCCGCCCATCTGGCTCACGCCCTCGACGATGCGCCCGGCTACGGCTTCCGGTTGGACTACTTTGGTTTTGATTGGAAGAAACTGAAAGCGGCCCGTGACCGTTTCGTGCAGGCAATCAGCGATGGGTATCAAGGCTACCTCACGGAAGCCGGTGTGGAATTGATCCGTGGTTTTGCTCGCTTTATCGACGCGCACACCCTAGACATTGCTGGCGAGCGCATCACTGCGGAGCATATTGTCATTGCCACCGGCGGTCGCCCGCAGATTCCTGCTCTGCCTGGCGCTCAATTCGGCATCAGCTCGGACGGGTTTTTCGAGTTGAACGCTTGCCCACCGCGCGTCGCCATCGCCGGCAGCGGCTATATCGCTGTTGAGCTGGCGGGCATGTTGCACACATTAGGATCGGAAGTCACCCTGTTGGTGCGTGGTGATGGGGTTTTGCGTCCCTTCGATGCAACGATCCGCGAACAGTTGCTGGAACGATTACGCGAAGATGGCATCAATGTGCTGACCCGCACCCAAATTCGCGCGGTCGCCCAGTTGGTTGGCGGCTCCCTGGATTTACATTGCGAAGGCCGGGCTGGTGCCTTAAACGTCGATACCCTCCTCTGGGCCATCGGCCGGACGCCCAATACCGACCAGCTTAATCTGGCGGCTGCGAGCGTGCGGATGAACCCGGACGGCACGATTCCCACCGATCCCTATCAAGCCACCAACATCCCCAACATTTACGCCCTGGGCGACATCACCGAGCGCTTTCATTTGACACCGGTCGCCGTCGCTGCTGGCCGGCGCCTCGCTGATCGTTTATTCGGTCAACAACCGGAGCGTCGCTTGCCCTATGAAAATATTCCCAGTGTGGTGTTCAGTCATCCGCCGGTTGGCACCATCGGCTTGACTGAAGCGCAGGCACGAGAACAATACGGCGATGCGGTTCGGATTTATCAGACCCGATTCCGGCCTATGTACCACAGCTTCACTGCCCGCCCAACCGATACGTTGATGAAATTAGTCTGTGTCGGGCCGGAAGAAAAAATCGTCGGTTGTCATCTGATCGGTGAAGGTGTTGACGAGATGCTGCAAGGCTTTGCCGTCGCTATCCGCATGGGCGCGACTAAGCGCGACTTTGACGATACCGTCGCCATTCATCCGACCAGTGCCGAAGAGCTGGTGACGATGCGCTGAGCTGTGGAAACCGAGTCTTTCAGACGACCGCCGAGAGCCGACCATGCCAATTCGTACTTTTGAGCAGCATACGCCGCGCATCCACCCAAGTGCTTTCATTGACGATACCGCTGTGGTGATCGGGGATGTTGAAATCGGCGAGGATAGCTCGGTCTGGCCGTTGTGCGTGGTGCGCGGCGATGTGCAAAGCATCCGCATCGGCGCCCGGACCAGCGTTCAGGATGGCACCATCATCCACGTCACGCATGACAGCCACTTTTGTCCAGGTGGGCAAGCAACGCGGATCGGCAACGATGTCACGGTTGGCCACAAGGTGATCTTGCACGCCTGCACGGTCGAAGATTATTGCCTAATCGGTATGGGCGCTATTGTGATGGATAAGGCGGTAGTCGGCAGGCAGGTTATTGTCGGCGCCGGCAGTGTCGTACCGTCAGGGAAAGAGTTGGAAAGCGGCTTCCTTTATGTCGGTAGCCCCATCAAGCAAATCCGCCGCTTGAATCCTCGTGAGCTGGAGTTTCTGGCGTATTCCGCTCAGAACTATCGACGGCTGAAAAATCGGTATGGAGAGGGATCATGACGGGGAATGAAACTATTGCTGCCCTTGGTTTGAACCCGGAGGCTCTACACGCCGGCCCATAGTTTGAACTTAATGTGCTTCGCAGCATGGGCGAAGTCATGATCTGTGGTGAGGAGTGTCAGCTCGAATCGACTACAAAGTTGAATGAGCAATGCGTCAATAGTGCCAAGCTGAACACCCGCTCGACGACAGGAATTTCTGAGTTCGGCAGCAGCAATGTGATCTTGTCTGTCGGGCTGAATCAACGGTAAAGCACCAAACCGCTCGATGATCATTGAAGCGGCCTTCGGCCCTGAGAAGCCTTGTAGGAGTTCCTGCGAAACCAGACCTGTAGTTACTACAGACTCCGAACCATCAAGCGCACTTAAGAGATACTTGACGGTAGGGTTGTCACTCTGACCATTGCGGCGGAGAGCGAGAGACCAAACGCTCGTGTCAACGAGGAGCGTCATGGCCGCGAGCGTTCAGCCTTGTAGTCGAACGTTTCGTCCCACTCCAGCTTGCCGAACAATTCCGCGACCTTCTTCTGCTCCCTGCGAGCGAGAAATTCCTTGAGCGCAAGGGTGACTGCTGCCTTCTTAGTGGGTTCGCCGCTGACAGCGAGGACCCGATCAAGCAGATCGGGATCTAAAGCGAGGTTGGTAGCCATGAGGTTCTCCTTGTGTAGCACTTTACACAAGGGGTAAACAGTGGGCAAGGAGTCGTCTTTCCACTGCCCCGCGAGGAGCGAAGCGAATGGAGCGGGATCGGCGGAAAGCACCAAGAGTAAGGCGGGCACGGCCCGCCTTTTTACGCTGTCAGATGGACGATCAAGGTGGGCGGTGCCCACCCTACCCGGCTGCATTGCCACATAATCCCACCCTCAATTATTTTAATATCTCCAACTTAACGATAACATCACCGACATGAGTGATACGAACTAGCAATCCCTCTTTAATAGGACCACCATTAGCGTTAGAGTTATTAAATCCATTAGTCACAATACCCTCTGAATATCTAAAACAAGTAGATTGAACACAAAATCTTTCCATTTTATGTCCACCCAGAGGCATAGGCTTGAAATTTTCAACTTTTCCCTCCACCCTTTCCACATATCCTTTTTTAACCGAATCAATAAGATAAGCATATTCCCCATAGGTTGAATAAAATGCACTAAAAGTCCATAAAATACTGAAGCCAAACCAGAGAAATGGAAGGGCTTTCCTAGAACGATTCATATTTCCATCGAAAAGAAAAACCTTATTTCTAGAAGAAAAAAGAGCGATACCCACTACAATAAAAACCAGCCCAAACGCTGGAAAAAACCAGGCTTTATAGCCTGAGTCTAAAATATCGAAAACAACGTAATAATTCCCCATTTTCGATACCGAGATTAGCTGCAAAAATAGTTACAATCTTCTTCTCAAATTTAATAATTCATCTTTTCAACACCGGCGTTAAAAACCATCCGATTACCCACAATTTTCAACATGCTGTAATATATTGATATTTTGACGAGGTCGTGATGAGTTGGGTAGTCCGGGAACTGGGGATGTGGAAT
>NZ_CBTJ020000077.1 GCF_001051235.1 Candidatus Competibacter denitrificans Run_A_D11
GAAGGTGGATTTTCGGACCCTTCATGACTATTTCCCCTCTGACTTGCGGGGTCAATTCTTCATGCCGCTAAGGGGTCAATTTAGGCTGTCGCCTGACAGCGGGCATTGATGTGGGATCGCAGTGGCATGTGGTGGCGGTACCCCCTCAACGCGATCCCGACCCGGTGCGGACCTTTCAAAGTTTCACCGGCGACCTTCAGCGGTTGGCCGACTGGCTCGTCGCCTGTGGGGTCAAGACAGTGGCTATGGAATCCACGGGCGTCTATTGGATACCGTTATTCGAGGTACTGGAAGCACGGGGTCTTCACGTCTGCGTCGTCAATGCCCGCGACGTCAAGCACGTTCCCGGCCGCAAAACGGACGTCAACGACGCCCAATGGCTCCAACGCTTGCACACCTACGGCCTTCTGCGGGCCAGCTTTCACCCCGCAGCCGACATCGCCGCGTTGCGGGTTTACCTGCGCCAGCGCGAGCGTCTGCTGGATTATGCGGCGGCTCACATCCAGCACATGCAAAAGGCGCTGACGCAGATGAACCTGCAACTGCACCCTGTCGTGACGGATATCACCGGCGTGACTGGCATGCGGATTATTCGAGCCATCTTGGCGGGTGTGCGAGACCCGGCGGTACTGGCGAGTTATCGCGACGTCCGCTGTAAAGCCTCCGTCGAGACCATCGAGCGGGCCTTACAGAGGGGCACTATCAAGCCGAGCATCTGTTCGCGCTGGGGCAAGTCGTCGCGCTGTATGACACCTATCAGACGCACGTCGCGGCGTGCGACCGGGAAATCGAGGCCTTTCTCGCTCGCCTGCGGATCAATCCAGCGCCAGACGGCCAACCCGCCCCTGCGCGACACCGAACTCGGCAAGCCAATGAACCCGCCTTTGACGTTTGTGCAGCGCTCACTGCCGCTGTGGGCACTGATCTCACAAAAATCCACGGCTTTGGACCGTATCTGGCCTTGAAAAGGGTCAGTGAATGCGGCACCGACCTCTCACGTTGGCCAACCGCTCAACACGTTACGTCCTGGCTATGCCTCTCACCGGCCAACAAGGTTTCTGGCGGCAAGGTTCTTTCCACCCGTACCCGACGCTCCAAGAATCGTGCGAGCGCCTTGCTGCGCTTGGCCGCTGTCAACGTGGGTAAAACCCAAACCGCCCTGGGCGCTTTCTATCGCCGCTTGGCGACCCGAATGGGTAAGGCCAAGGCCGTTACCGCCACCGCCCGGAAACTCGCCGTGCTGTTCTACAACGTCTTGCGCTATGGCAAAACCTATCAAGATCCGGGAGTAGAACACTACGAACAGCGCTACCGCGCACGCATCCTACAAAACCTGACCCGCCGCGCTAAGGCGCTGGGTTATCACCTTGAACCCGATCCTCTGCACTCACCCGTCCTAAGTGGAGTTTCTTAGGAAAGCCGCCCGGTTTTGACGGTGGAGACACTAGCGCGGCTTTACCGTCCGTATCAAACCCGACTCTCGCTGAAAGCCTTCATGCGGGTGATGGGCCAACCGTATTGGCGACTACGGGACTATCTGCGGGATGGTACGCAACGACGCCAGCGGGCAACGGCTCACGGGTGCCTGGGTGCAAATAGCGGCGGCGGCGCAACCGACCTATGGGTACCGTCGGGTCTGCCAGGCGCTGCGCCAACAGCACCGACCGATCGGACGTGAACGGGTCCGCCAGCTCATGGGCGACCTGGGCTTGCAGCCACCACCACCCTTGAAGAAAAAGCGCCCAGCGCCGACGGTGACCGCCGAGCGTGATGGGCCGCCAGGGCGACGGCTTCAGATCGACGCCACCCGGTTTCGCTTGGACGATGGCGTCGCCTG
>NZ_CBTJ020000078.1 GCF_001051235.1 Candidatus Competibacter denitrificans Run_A_D11
GCCAGTGCTTGATATAAAGACGCTTCGACTGGCCATAGAAACGGTCGAACAAGCCTTCAGCGAGAAAGGGGTGACGATGGACCCTGATAAGAAGGCGGAGCTGGTAGCGGCCATATATGAATGGTATTCAGAAAGCGGCAGCCTCGAAAAAACACCGGTGCTGCGACTGATCAAGACAATGACTTAAGTGGTATCTCTATGATAGAAGAAGATAAAAGGGCGGATATTGTCCGTTTACTCAAAGACCATATTAAGCCGTCGCAGGAATGGGTTCGCCCTTCAATAATCATTAACGGCGACGTAGGCATAGCCATCAACGTAGAGCAGAAGCCAGGTGATACGCTGCCTATCGACCAGATCGAAGCTCTAATCCGGGCGCATGACCAGCGTCAGGGGTAGGATTTTATGTGTCAAAATGTCGGCAAGGACGGGAGATGTATCTGTCAAACGAGGTCTTTAGGCTCGCGCTAAGTGCTTGTCCTTGTTGATCCCGTTTTTTCCTTGTTCTTCCTTAAAAGATGGATTCCATCTGTCCCTTAACAACCTCGGACGAATCACGGCAGTACGAAATTCGAAATTAGAACTTCGCCTACCTTGGGGCGGGTGGTGCGAGAACAGGAATAGGTGCATTGTACGACCCTGATTCGGAACTCGCGGAAGACATCGCGCACCTCTGGCACGTCGTTTAGGCTCAGGATGAACATTCCGGCGATGCCTCGAAGCTGATCCGCTAATTGCGCGAAATCAGCACGGCTAAAGAACGATTTTCCGTAATAGTCCTCGCAGCCCCAATACGGCGGATCGAGATAGAAAAACGTCGATGGCCGGTCGTAACATGCAATAAGCGTCTCATAAGGCAGATGCTCAATCGTCACCCGCGCCAGCCGCAGGTGCGCTGCCGATAACTCCTCCTCAATGCGCAAGAGATTCAATCGAGGCGGTCTTGTTGTTGCCGTTCCAAAGGTGGGTGAGGCAATACGCCCGCCAAAACTGAGCTTTTGCAAGTAATAGAATCGAGCCGCGCGTTGAATATCGGTGAGGGTATCGGGATCAACAAGGCATAGCCGCTCAAATTCATCACGACTGACAAGCGACCATTTAAAATAGCGTATAAATTCTTCTAAATGGTGTTGAAGCACGCGATAGGAGTCTGTCAAATTTTTTGTGTAAATGCGGTTTTGGTTAGTGGAGTGAGAGTGGCAAGCGGCCCTCGAATTGAATGGCGAAGCGATTGAGGGC
>NZ_CBTJ020000079.1 GCF_001051235.1 Candidatus Competibacter denitrificans Run_A_D11
GCGCTGCAGACCTTCGGCGTCGCAAGCAAAAACTGGATGTAATCTTCATCGGTCACTTTCGCTGGATTCATTCCGTCCTTTTACTCCATCAGATCCAATTACTCCATCAGATCCAACTGCGTAACTCCTAAACCGATTGAATAGAATCGTGTCATTCCATTTTCCGGGGCACTTTCCGGGGCACTTTCCGGGGCACTTTCCGGGGCACTTTTTGAGGTGAATCTGGGGGTACTTTTGGACCTGGGTTCGTTTAGGACACTTTTAGACCGAAGTTCCAAGAACCCACGCGCGCGCAAAATCGCTTCATGGCCCCATTCTGGACGACGACAAGGCTGAGAAAGACAGGATTCAAGAAGGCGCTAGGAAAAGATCACGCTGCACAGAGAGAAAAAAAACAGGCTTACTATTAAACTGTTTTATTGGCTTTTTTACGTACTTTGTATCAGGTAAAGAGACGGTAAATCAGAAAATATACAGCCCATTTTTGACTTGCTTTTTAGCCCGCCCAGGTGTGTACTGAAGGCACCGCTGTATCTAGCGGATCGGGTTTTCAACGGTCCCTGTCCCGTCCTTGGCAGGGGGGTGTCGCTCGGCCCGAAACGAGTACAGGTCTTAAGACCTGCGGTGTGAGCGACCGCAACACGCTCTCGGAGATCGCCGTCACTCCGGTTCAATCCTTCCGGCGTAAACGGTGGCCCTACCGTTTTCAATCCAGGTGGGCGTTCTGAGGTGAGGTGAGGTGAGACGACAAACGGTGGCCCTACCGTTTTCAATCCAGGTGGGCGATAGAAGCGGTGAATGATGATGAAAGCAGATGCAGAGTGAAGACGATGGACGGAATGGATCTCAAACCGGGGGTTAGCCCCGACGACGTGACGGCCCTGATCCAGACGCTACGCGGGATGGTGAACTTGGAAGAAGGGGAGCTGTATACCCTTCGGAAAGGCCAACTGCACCATGTCGTGCCGCGCGAGGACGAAAGTGGCCTGCGGCGGATCAAGGTCATGGAAGAAGCCTATGACGCGGCGCAACAGGCCGCTCGACGGTTACGGCGGTCGCTACGCGGCTACCGGCCTGATCCGGCGTTAGTGATTTCAGCGTCGGTCATGCACGTCTTAAGCGGCTCGGAGGCCGAGGCGGACGCCATGATTCTGGCGTATCTCCAGCGGTTGTTTATGCGCCCTGAACCGGCGACGAGCACACCCGGTGTGCCGGATGCGCCGTCTGCGCCCACCGCACCTTGACAGAACCGCCGTCAGCTCTTCGGGAGTTGCTCGTGGCGGCCAGCGACCGACGGTCGCGGCCCACGGGTTGGGGTTCACGAGCGAGGACTCATTGATCGTTCGGACAAGGCAGGAGAAGAGAACGAGATGGAAACGTCCGGTTTCCCGGTGGGGAATCGGCTTAAACGGGCATCATCCGTTTAAGGGTGGATGGGCCTTCTCAGGCAAGACCCCTATCACGCGCGGTACCCTCAAGCAGAGCCTGTGTTGTGTATTGGGTGCCTTTGATGGTGCTCGGAGGATGGCGTGCGCGCCCGGACAAAGGCGATGAAAACAGGAGCGTCCTCGACGGACGTGGTAGAGCGGGGGACGCGGAACAACACGGGGCGTGGCAAACACGCCAAAGCCTTCGCCTCGCTCAATGTGCTTAGGAGTTACGCAGTTGAAATTCTAAGTGATTGATTAATGGAAAATTTCGGTTGTCTACCGCACAAGTCGATTTCTTTTAAAATCAGAGTGTTAGAGATCCAACTGCGTAACTCCTAGTGCTGTTAAAAAAACACCTGCGTCGCAGTGCGGATGGGCGCAAGGTGGTTTCAAACGCCACGATTGCGGATCGGGCGACGTTTTATAGTCAGATGGTGCGCCAGCTCCACGCGCTGGGCTATCCGCTGCTGGACCTGGACAACCTTAAGCCCAAGCACATCGACGTGTTGATGAAGCATTGGGAAGCCCAACAGCTCTCGGCTTCGACGCTGCAAAAGCGTTTTTCTTATCTCACCCGGCTGTGCGATTGGCTGGGGAAGAAAAGCATGTTGCGACCGGGGGCGAGTTATCTGACCGATCCTGGTGCTTTTCAACGGCACTATGTGGCCGCTTACGATCATTCCTGGACGGCGGCGGGCGTTGATCCACTGGACAAGATCGCGGACATCGCCACCCAAGACCCCGAGGTCGCGCGAGTCTTACGCCTTCAGCACTCCTTTGGCTTGCGCTTACAAGAAGCCTCCTTGTGCGATCCCCGCCGCGATCAGATCAGCGAGGACGCCTTACGGATTACGGCCGGGACCAAAGGGGGGCGGCCCCGCACCGTTCCGATTGAAACGGCAGCGCAACGGGCGGTGTTTGCCGAGGCCGCACAGTGGGCGATGCAGACCGGCCGCTCGATGATTCCGCCTCAGTATGATCTCAAGCAATGGCTCACCCACTGCCATCACACCCTGGCGCGGTATGGGGTGACCCGCAAAGAGGGTTTGACCAGTCATGGGCTGCGTCACCAATACGCCAATGATCGTTACGAAGAGCTGACCGGGGAGGCGAGTCCCGTGCGTGGCGGCGGGCCGGTGGCCGGCGACGCGCACCGTCGCGCTCAATGGGAGGTCTCGGCGCGGTTAGGCCACGCCCGCCCGGCCATCACCCAAGCCTATTACGGTAACGCGCGTCTGGGTCCGGGTCAGATCGCGGCGGGCGAAGACCGCAAGACCGCGCAGGCGGAGCGCCGTGTCCAGCGCCAATTATTGGCCGCACGGGTCAGCGCGCACCTGGGCGAGCGCCTGGATGG
>NZ_CBTJ020000080.1 GCF_001051235.1 Candidatus Competibacter denitrificans Run_A_D11
ACCTTTCACTTATGGCTGGTTGGTGCTCAATGAGGGTATCAGTTAACTCATTGAAAACATGGTGCCCCGAACAGGAATTGAACCTGTGACCTCACCCTTAGGAGGGGTGCGCTCTATCCAACTGAGCTACCGGGGCCAAGCGAGGAGAGTATCCAGGGAAACGGCTACCCGTGATCGGGTTTATTGGTATGTAGTCTGTCTAGCATAGCTGATAGGGCTTTGCGCGAAAAGAGGCTACCCTTGGCCATCACTGGCCGCTCAGCGCTGCCTCCGAGGCAAGATAAACATCAGAGGCAGGCTGATGCAGTCACGGCGAATGGCCGATACCCAGCTTAAGTGGCGGCCACTCTATTTGAAATTGCCGTTGACTATGCTCCGGCCAGGTTATTTCGACCAGGCGAACGCGACCCGAATCCTGCACACAGAGAGCTGTCGAAGCGCGAGTCCCATAACCTGGGGCGGTAATGAAGATCGGCGACAGCCAGCGTTCCCATTCTAAAGGGATACCGGTATCGGGCAATTGGTGATCGGGCGCGGGTTCCTGATCGCGTAACAGCCCCAATAGATCTTCCGGGATTGGCTCAGCGTGCTGATCAAGTATCTGACGTAAAGCGGTGCGCGCCCGCTCCACCTTTGGCCAGGGGGTATCTAGAAAATGATTACTAAGGCCGTATAGCCCAGGCTTTAGCTCGCGCGGCCGACCTTCATAATTGGCGTAATAAAACAACCCTTCGCTATCACCTAACAGCAGGTTAAAGCCGTTGTAAAGATTGGCTCGCTCGACTACTCGGTCGAGATACTGGCGGGCCGGTTCTGTGCAGCGCAGATAATCGCTCACGAGTTGCCCCCGCGAAGGGGCGTTCGGCGTCAGCCGGGAGGGGTCGCGGTAATTGGTCAGGGCTGCGAAACGGCCTGTCGTGGTGATGCCCAACCATGTACCACCACCTTGGATATCACGGCCGGCAATAATGTGTGGCGTATCTTGCCATTGAGCGAGCGGTTCGGTGGGGCGGTTGTAAAATTCATCTCGATTAGCTGCTATCAGCAGGGGATAGCCTGGCTGGTAGCGATAGGCAATCAGGATTAGGCACACGATCTTTCGCTGTAGTCGGCTATGGTCTCACCGGGTGCGTCAATTGCGGCGGGATCACAAAAGACTTTGATGATATCGATGATAATAGCCATTTTGATGAGTTGGGATAATGTGTCCGCGCGCATCTTCTGCATCACTTTGGCGCGATGTACTTCCACGGTTTTACGGCTCAGACTCAAGGTTTCGGCGATTTTTCGATTGGACAAACCATCGACGACTTGGCGCAACACATCCTGTTCGCGCGGTGTCAAGGTGTCGAATCGTCTCTGCAAGTCCTTGCGGCGTGCGTAGGTTTGGCGCCGTGCCTTGTCCTCAGCCAGCGCGCTGTGAACGCAATCCAGCAGTAATTGATCATTAAAAGGCTTTTCTATGAAGTCCATTGCGCCTTGCTTCATGGCAGCCACCGCCATCGCCACGTTACCATGTGCGGTTATGATGACAACGGGCGCATTAATTCCTTGATCGTGCAAATATTTTTGAGAGGTTAGGCTGTTGCGTCCAGATACTCGAATATCCAGCAGTAGGCAACCCGGAGTATCGGCTTGATACGCAACCAGAAATGCTGCCGCATCGGCAAAACCGAGCGCCCGTAATCCCACGGATTCCAAAAGACGGCGCAGGGTATCGCGGAGGGTTGAGTCATCGCCAACGATATAAACCAGCGGTGGGTCTTGTGTGCTCATGATATGCCGGCCTTGCTCTTGTCGAGACCTAAAGCGGAACAGATCGTTGCAGCGCGCCTGGCATTATTTTCGGTCCACTAGCGGTTATTGTGATCCTGGGCTGCCAGGAGAAAACCAGCGAATCCTGCTTGCACGGTTCGCTTGCGTGAGGTGAAAACTCGATAACGGCGATCCGGTGTCGCTGGTTTCCGCTGGCCGTAGTGTGATATGAATTCCCCGGTTATGCTGCTGCTCGCCGAAGAATTGCGGCATTTTTTACAGAGTTCCCGTGAAAGAGTCATTGTTAGGCTAATGATTCAATCGAAAAGAATCTCTTACGATGTCTATAGTTCAAGGTGGCTAAGCCCTTTGAAGCTATTGCATAGAATATATCGTGTGCCTGGAAATTTCGAGCAACCCTCAACGCCAGAGGAGAATCCCGCATGACCGCGATTGCTGCATCTGAAGAAGCCTTTGTATTGTGTCAAACCGACGGTGGAATCGTCACGTTAACTCTCAATCGCCCCAAGCAATACAACGCGCTCTCGCAAGCGATGCTGGCCGCGTTGCAAGCCGAACTGGATCGAGTCGCGGCCGATAAAACCGTTCGTGTGGTGGTGATTGCTGGGAGCGGCCCAGCTTTCTGCGCCGGCCATGATCTCAAAGAAATGCGAGCACATACCGACCAAGCGTTCCATCACGCCTTGTTCGCTCAGTGCGGACGGGTGATGCTCACCATCAACCGAATGCCGCAGCCGGTTGTTGCTCGGGTACACGGCATTGCTACCGCCGCTGGTTGCCAACTGGTCGCGGCGTGTGATCTGGCGGTTGCCTCAGATAACGCGCGATTCGCAACCTCTGGCATCAATGTCGGCCTGTTTTGCGCCACGCCAGGCGTTGCCCTGAGTCGCAATCTTGGCCGCAAACAAGCGTTAGATTTATTGTTGACCGGTGATTTCATCGACGCACCCACCGCCTTACAGCAGGGCTTGATCAATTGCGTTGCACCGTTGGATCAATTGGACGCCGCTGTTAGGAAATTAGCTGATTCTATTTGCGCCAAATCCCCGTTGGCCATCGCGATGGGCAAAGAATTGTTTTATCGTCAGTTGGAGATGGGTCTGGAAGCCGCCTATGCTTGTGCGAGCGAGACCATGGCTTGCAACATGAACAGTGAGGACGCCCGCGAAGGCATTGATGCGTTTATCGCCAAGCGTAAGCCTGAATGGAGAGGTTGCTGATCATCCGGCAATTCCATAGCTCGTTGATTATCAGATTAAGACCACCATCGGAGGACATTGCGCTATGAGCGCTACCGGCCATAACCCCTATGCTTTACATCTTGATCAAAATGCCGCCAATTTCGTACCGCTAACCCCGCTGACCTTCATTGAACGCGCTGCTGCGGTTTATCCCTATAAAATCGCCGTAGTGCATGGTGGTGTGCGTCGCAACTGGGCAGACACTTACGCACGCTGCCGACGGCTGGCCTCGGCGCTGCAACGGCGCGGCCTCGGTGTGGGGGATACCGTTGCGGCGATGCTGCCGAACATTCCGGAAATGTTCGAACTGCATTTCGGCGTACCGATGAATGGGGCGGTGCTCAACACGCTGAATATTCGGCTAGATGCCGAGGCCATCGCCTTTATGTTGGGCCACGGTGAAGCCAAGCTGTTGTTTACCGACCGTGAGTTCTCCGACACCATCGGCAAAGCGCTGAATATGATGGAACCCGCGAAGCGTCCGCTGGTGATTGATGTCGATGATCCAGAGTACATCGGCGGCCAAAAGCTGGGGCAATTGGATTATGAAGCGTTTATCGCTGAAGGTGATCCCGAATTTGCCTGGCAAAATCCGGCCAGTGAGTGGCAGGCGATTTCGCTCAACTACACTTCTGGCACGACCGGCAATCCCAAAGGTGTCGTTTACCATCATCGCGGCGCTTATCTGAATGCGATTTGTAATGCCATGGTTTGGGACATGGGCCTGCATCCAGCCTATCTATGGACCTTGCCGATGTTTCACTGCAACGGCTGGTGTTTTCCGTGGACTATCGCTGCGACCGTCGGCACCAACGTCTGTCTGCGCCAGGTCCGCGCCGATCTGGTGTTCGATCTAATCAAGAAGGAAAAGGTTAATCACTTCTGTGGCGCGCCGATTGTGCTGAACACGCTCAAGAACGCCCCGGATGAGATGAAGGCCGGTATCAATCATCGGGTCAAGGTGATGACCGCCGGCGCGGCGCCACCCGCCGCCGTCATCGAGGGCATGGAGCGGATGAACTTCGAGGTCACCCACGTTTACGGCCTGACCGAAACCTACGGCCCGGCAGTGGTGTGCGCCTGGCACGATGAGTGGAATGAGAAGCCTTTGGAAGAGCGAGCTGTTTTGAAATCGCGGCAAGGCGTGCGTTATCCGATGCTGGAAGGGCTGATGGTAGCGCACCCGCAGACCCTGGAGCCGATGCCGAAAGATGGCAAGAGCATCGGTGAAATCTTCATGCGTGGCAACAACGTGATGAAGGGCTATCTGAAGAATCCCAGCGCCAGCGAGGAAGCCTTTGAAGGTGGTTGGTTCCACAGCGGCGACTTGGCGGTCTGGCACGAGAACGGTTACATCGATATCAAGGACCGTTCCAAGGACATCATCATTTCCGGTGGTGAGAACATCTCCACCATCGAGGTCGAGGATGTGCTGTACCGGCATCCGGCGGTGCTGGAAGTGGCGGTGGTGGCCCGGCCCGACGAGAAATGGGGCGAAACACCGTGTGCCTTCGTGACGCTTCAGCCCGGCAAGGAAAATACCACTGAGGAGGAAATTATCGAGTTCTGTCGGTCGCAACTCGCCCGCTTTAAGGTTCCGAAGACGGTGGTGTTTGGGCCGTTGCCGAAGACCTCGACCGGCAAGATGCAGAAATTCGTCCTGCGCGAGCGGGCCAAGGTGCTTTAAGCGGATTTCCATGCACAAAAAAACCCTTCCCCAGGCAGGGAAGGGTTACGATCAGATCGCTAATCCGACTGAGTTCGGGCCAGCCGAGGTGTGAAACCACGACCGGATAGCATCAGACCCTCAGGATTGACCGACCGCCCGCCGCACTTCTTCCAGCGAGTTCGGATCGTCCAGAGTGGACAGATCGCCCGGATCACGGCCTTCGGCCAGTGCCTGAATCGAGCGGCGCAACAACTTGCCGGAGCGGGTTTTCGGCAGCGCGGTGACGAAATGGACTCGATGGGGTTTGGCCACCGCGCCCAACAACTCCTGCACCTTGGCGATAACTTCCTTCTCCAGTTTCTCGGTTACGCCGTCGGTGCTCAATTGGCTCGGGTCTTTCAAGCGGGCGAAGCCGACCGGCACTTGGCCCTTGAGTTTGTCGGCCACGCCGATGACCGCCACCTCGGCGATGGCCGGGTGGTTTTGGATGGCCTCCTCGATTTCGCGGGTACCCAAGCGGTGGCCGGCGACGTTGATCACGTCGTCGGTGCGGCCCATGATGAAGTAATAGCCGTCCTCGTCGCGCACCGCCCAGTCGAAGGAGCTGTACACCATCTCCTTGAAGGCGGTGAAGTAGCTCTTGACGAAGCGTTCGTCGTCGCCCCAGACCGTGGACAAGTTGCCCGGCGGCAGCGGCGGCACCACCACCAAAACGCCCTTCTCGCCTGGACCCACTTCCTCGCCAGTACCTTCGCTGATGACTTTGATGTTGTAACCAAAATTCGGCAGACCCGGTGAACCGAAGCGGTTGGGTTTCAGTTCCACACCGGGCAGATAGGTTAGCATCGGCCAACCAGTTTCGGTCTGCCAGTAGTGATCCAGCACCGGCCGGGCCAGACCATCATTGATCCAGCGCGAGGTCGGTTCGTCTAGCGGTTCGCCCGCCAAGAACAGATAGCGCAGCGTCGATAGATCGTACATCTTCATGTACTTGGGATCTTGCGACTTCAGTACACGCACCGCAGTCGGCGAGGAGAACATGGAGGTGACCTTGTAATCCTGCACGATCTTCCACCAGATGCCCGGATCGGGATTGGTGGGCAGCCCTTCGTACATGATCGTCGTGACCCCGTTGATCAGCGGCGCGTAGACGATATAGGAGTGTCCGACCACCCAGCCGATGTCGGAGGTGGCGAACATCGCCTCGCCCGGATAGCAACAATACAGGTGCTGCATGGTGGCGGCCAGCGCCACCGTGTAACCGCCGGTATCGCGCTGAACGCCCTTGGGGATACCCGTGGTGCCGGAAGTGTAGAGGATGTAGCTGGGTTCGTTGGATTCCAGCCACGCCACCGGCACTTCGGCGTCCATATGCTTGGCGCGCAGGGTGGCGTAATCCACGTCGCGGCCTTCGACCAGTTTCATCCCCTTGTCCAGACCCCGGTTGCAGATCAGCACTTTTTCCGGGGGGAATTTGGACAGGCGGATGGATTCATCCACCAGATGCTTGTAGGGAACAGGCTTGCCGCCGCGCATACCGGCATCGGAGGTGATCATTAGCTTGGGTTTGGCATCGTCGATACGAACTGCCAAATTAGCCGAGGCAAAACCGCCGAATACGACCGAGTGAATCGCACCGAGCCGAACACACGCCAGCATGGCGATGGTGGCTTCGGCGATCATCGGCATATAAACGATAACCCGGTCGCCCTTCTTGACGCCCAACTCTTGCAGCACCGCCGCGCAGCGGTTTACTTCGCGGTAGAGTTCCCGGTAGGTGTAGACCTTGGTTTCGTTGACTTCGGTGGAGATGTAAACCAGCGCCGGTTGATCGGGACGGTCTTGCAAATGCCGGTCAACGGCGTTGTAACAAAGATTGGTTTCACCGCCGACAAACCATTTGACGAAGGGTGGCTTGGAGTAATCCAGAATTTTCTGGGGCGGTTTGTGCCAATAGATTCTCTTAGCTTCCTCGCCCCAAAAACCTTCGGGGTTGTCAATGGAACGGCGATGAAATTCTTCGTGGCTGGTCATGCATAGCCTCCAGTTTGGTAGTTGCGGGTTATGTAACGACGTTAAAGATGTCGCTGCAAAAGTGTAGTCGTCCCATCGGGATTTTTCTGTATACCGCCCCCATTGCGTTGATGGGGGCGGTGTAGAGCGCCTTACTTGGCTTTCAGCAGATCTTCGACGCTGGCGCGTTCCTCGCGCAGTTCCTGCTCGGTCGCCTTCATCTTCTCGCGGCTGAACTCGTCAATCGCCAGGCCCTGCACGATTTGGTAGTCACCGTTCTTGCAGATACAGGGATAGGAATAGATCACCCCTTCGCCGATGCCATAGGAGCCATCCGAAGGTACCGACATGCTGACCCAATCGCCCTCAGCCGTGCCCAAGCTCCAGTCGCGCATGTGATCGATAGCGGCGGAAGCGGCGGAAGCCGCCGAGGAGGCACCGCGCGCCTTGATGATTGCTGCGCCGCGCTGCTGCACATCGGGGATAAAAGTGTTGCGATACCAGCTTTGATCGACCAGCCCGGTAGCCGCCTTGCCCTTGACCGTACACTGACTGATATCAGGATACTGGGTCGAGGAGTGATTGCCCCAAATGGTCATCTTCTTGATGTCGTTGACGTGCGAGCCGGTCTTTTCCGCCAACTGACTGAGTGCCCGATTGTGGTCCAAGCGGGTCATGGCGTGGAATTGGCGGCGATCCAGATCCGGGGCATTGCTGGCGGCGATCAGGGAGTTGGTGTTGGCTGGATTGCCAACCACCAGCACCCGCACATTACGGGCGGCGTAATCGTTCAATGCCTTGCCTTGCGGTCCAAAGATAGCGCCATTGGCCGTCAGCAGATCCTTACGCTCCATGCCAGGACCACGCGGACGAGCGCCGACCAGCATCGCATAGTTGGCGTCGGTAAAGGCGGTCTTGAGGTCGTCGGTAGCGACCACACCGGCCACGAGCGGGAATGCGCAGTCGTTCAATTCCATCACCACGCCTTGCAGGGCTTGCAAGGCTGGCGTGATTTCCAACAGTTGCAGGATCACCGGTTGATCGGGACCCAACATGCTGCCGGAGGCAATCCGAAACGCCATGGCGTAGCCGATGTTGCCGGCGGCACCGGTAATGACGACGCGGACAGGTTGTTTCATGCGTATGCTCCTTTTGACGTTAGCGCTGAGGTGAGTGAGGTTGATAAAACTTCGGTCGTGCGTTGGTGGCGCGTGCCCGAAGTGTGGAGTAGCGGCAATGGCTGGCTAAAGCCGCAAATTCGACCTGCCCGACGGGGGGCAGAAGGTGTGGACACATGGCTGGGCCAGGGGACGGCAAACGGGCGTCGGCGGTCGGGCAAGTGTTATCAGCGTTATGAATCAGGTGGATCGCCATGTTCCGCGCTGGCGCGGTCACCGGAGATGCAGGGCGGCCAAACGCTTGGCTCAAGCCTTGGATCGACAATCGGAACCGCAGCGATATTCGTTATGATTATGATGATTATGTCATGCGCCACTGCATGGATGAGTGAACAGCGGCTTGAGTTACCTTGTAAATAGTATCGTAGATCGCTGCGATTTGAAACGAATGCCATTACGCCGCAGGGGTGTCCTATGAGTGGTTCTCTCGCTACCGGTGCAGGCTATGTACTGACTGGCTTACGTTGGTTGCCCAAATCAGGGGTACGCGGTTTTATCGTGTTACCGCTGACGATCAATAGCCTATTGTTTGGCGGGGCGATCTGGTGGGGTATTCATCAAATAGAGCGCCTGAGTCAGATGTTACAACATTGGCTGCCAAGCTGGTTGACCTGGTTGCACTGGCTGCTATGGCCCTTGTTCATCGTGGTGGTCGTGATCGGGGTTTTTTACGCTTTTGCCCTCGTCGCCAACCTGATTGCCGCTCCATTTAACGGTTTGCTGGCTGAGCAGGTAGAAAAAATGCTCGATTCACCAGCCGCCCCCGTACCACCGCCCAGCGGTAGTGGCGGCTGGCGCGATCTGGTGTTATCTCCAGTGGCTGGCTTAGGCAGGCTCGTATATTTCCTGCTCTGGCTAATCCCATTGATCATCTTGTTATTCGTTCCAGTGGTTAATGTGGTAGCGCCCTTTGTCTGGCTGCTTTCCACGGCATGGACACTGGCGCTCGAATACGCCGATTATCCGCTCGGCAAGCGTGGGATGAGCTTTGAAAACCAGCGTCAGTTGCTGCGTCGCCATTGGCCGTTGACACTCGGCTTTGGTGGCATGACCCTGTTGCTGACGTTGACCCCGATCTTGAATTTCCTGGCGATGCCGGCGGCGGTTATCGGCGCGACATTGATGTGGAATCGAGAATTGGCAGATGGATCATGAGCCGTTACAGCGATTGGCGTGAAGGGCTGCTGCGGGGTCTGTACAACGTTCTGCTGTATCTGCTGCTGCCGCTGGTGCTACTGCGGTTGTACTGGCGCGGCCGTAACGAAGCCGGGCATCGGCAACGCTGGGGGGAGCGGCTGGGGTATATCCCAGCGCTACCGCAAGCAGGTTGCCTCTGGATACACGCTGTGTCGGTCGGTGAGGTGAGGGCGGCGTTGCCATTGATTCGGGCATTACGGGTACGTTATCCCGAAGCATCTCTGCTGGTCACCACCACGACACTGACTGGCTCCCGGCAGGTTTTGGATGCGCTGAATGGCCAAGTTCATCATGTCTACGCCCCTTATGATCTGCCTGGCGCGGTGCGGCGCTTTTTGCAGCACGTTCAGCCACGCCTGACGATCCTGATGGAAACGGAATTATGGCCTAACTTACTGCGAGGCTGTGCCCTGAGCGGGGTGCCGGTTTTGCTGGCCAATGCTCGACTCTCGGAGCGCTCGGCACGCGGATATCGTCGAGTACAACCACTGACTGCGGCGATGTTACGGGATGTGACGTTGATTGCTGCACAGTCCGAGGCTGATACCGGGCGCTTTCGCGCCCTGGGCGCACCGCGTGTGCGCACAGTCGGTAACCTCAAATACGACCTGGAGGTGCCGGATAGCCTTCTTGAGCAAGGTCGGGCGCTGCGGCGAGAGCTGTTCGGAGATCGGCGACCGGTTTGGATCGCAGCCAGCACCCATGCCGGTGAAGAAGAGCAAATCTTGCAAGCGTTTATGGCGGTCACTGCTCGCTGGCCGGATTTGCTGTTGCTATTGGTGCCGCGCCACCCTGAGCGCTTTGCAGCGGTCGCCGGTTTATGCGAGCAGCAAGGTCTAAGCTTAGTTCGGCGAAGTGAGCGGCGCGCTTGCCCGCCGGAGACCGCTGTTTTCCTCGGCGACAGTATGGGGGAGTTGTTGCTGTTCTACGCCGCCGCCGATCTGGCGTTCGTCGGCGGTAGCCTGGTGCCGACCGGTGGCCATAATGTGCTGGAGCCGGCCCTGCTGGGATTGCCGGTGCTGTTTGGGCCGCACATGTTTAACTTCAATGAAGCCAGCGAGCGGCTGCTCGCAGCCGAGGCCGCTTGGCAGGTGGTTAATGCGGAGGCTTTAGCAGTGGCGGTTGATCGACTATTGGCTGCCCCTGAATCGCGCCGGGGAGCTGGCGAACGAGGAAAAACACTGGTTGAACACCATCGCGGGGCGTTACGGGCTTTTTTGGAATCCATCCATCCCTTGTTGAGATCAAGGTTCGAGTGATCGAGTGAAAATGCTATCAGCTTGCTCAAAGGTGAGATTTATCTTCAGGTGTAAGGGTCTTACCCTAATCGAGCTGATGGTTGTACTGGCCTTGGTGGTCGCGGCGCTTACTCTGGGGGTTCCAACTTTTCAAGGTTTGGTACGCAATCAGCACTTAGCTACTGGGATAAATGAATGGGTTGCCGCCGCGCAACTAGCGCGTTCAGAGGCGATCAAACGTGGTGTGCGGGTGACACTGTGTAAAAGTGAGGGTGGCGCGAATTGTACCCATAAAAGTGGATACGAACGAGGCTGGATTGTATTCAGCGATCCCAACAACAACGCTACCGTGGATGCGGGCGAGGAAATAATTGGCGTCTTTAGGGAAATTGCTGGCAATTCTGGCATGACTTTAACGGGAAATTCACCGGTCGCCAACTATATTTCCTACACTGCTGACGGGGTTACCCGATTGATAAGTGGGGCATTTCAAGCGGGTACGCTGACTGCTTGTATGGCACCTAAAGCTCGCCAAATCGTAATTAATAGTGTTGGAAGGATCAAAGTAGTTGAGTCCATGTGTTTGTAGAAGCTAGCTGGTTGCTCAACTATTCACTGTCACCTGTATTGGTGACGGATTTTTGCTGGTCGGCTGCCAACGAATTGATTAAGAGATAAAAGTGCGCGAGGGTTATGATGTGCAGAACACTTCAAAAACTGGAATAAGCAGCTTGGCAAAGCTAAAGAGAATTGTAAAGTTAGCAAACAGAGCAGTGTCAGGTTTTACCTTGGTGGAAATCACAGTCGCCCTTCTGATTTTATCGGTTGGTTTGCTGGGCTTGGCCGGCTTGCAGCTCCATGCTTTGCAGTACACCCATTCCAGCTACCAGCGTACTTTAGTAAACATTCAAGCGTTGGATATGGTAGAGCGAATGTGGACCCATTTGGTAGAGCCGCTTGTGGAGTTGGAAGATTGGCGGAGATTAAATAAAACATCTCTGCCGGGTTGGAACGGTACGGTCACGGCGCTTGGTGGCCAACCGGGCGATTATGTAATTAATATATCCTGGGTTGACCAACGCTTTTCTGAACCTCAATCTTTTTCATTCTCTTATCGACTACGATTGCCAATAGTGAATTAACTATCGAGATATTATCTGGATTAATTTTACTAAAATGATGATAAAGATTTATTTAAAGCGCGGATTTTCCCTAGTTGAAATACTAGTCGCTTTATCTATAAGCTTGATTTTACTCAGCGGAATGATCAGTGTTCTGCTGAGTAGCAAACAGTCCTATTTAAGAAAAGAAAGTCTTAGCTATATGCAGGAGAATTTGCGAGTGGCATCAGAATTGCTGCGAAAAACGCTGAGTATGGCTGAATCAGTTCAACAGGGCAGTAACGAGAATCAGATTATTATTGATTACAGTGGTGGTAAGGGGGTTTTTAATTGCCTGGGACAGCCGGTTTTATCCGGTAAGGTTGTGAGCTATTTTGATGTCCAGAATAATTCTCTTTATTGTAGTTCGGCTTATCCAATAATATCGGGGGCACGACAACCGTTGGTGGATGGCGTCAGAACCATGCGGATTCTTTACGGCATAGACTCGAATGCGGATGGTGCGGTGGAGCGATATGTCAGCTCGTCGGTGGATTGGACTACCGTCATCAGCGCCCGTGTCACCTTAGAGTTGCTGGATTCAGCGGTGCAGCGACAGCCCGAAGTGACTTTAACCATAGGGATGCGTCCCCGTATTTTTGCCCGGCTGAAAGCAGACGCGCCGTGAAGAATCATCGCCGTCAGCAAGGAAGCGTACTGGTCCTCAGTCTGATCATTTTATTGGTGATGACTGTTCTTGGCGTAAGCGCCATGACGGATTCCGGTTTGCAGGAACGGATGGTAGGCAATCAGAAACGTACCATTGAAGCCGCTTTGGCGGCGGAATCGGGTGCGGTAACAGCAATGCAGTGGTTACAAGCGCATCCGGAACAATGGGGTGATCTACAGGCGTGGAAGTCAGAGGCTCAGCTACCGGCCGAGCTGCCACACGTTCCAAATTTTAGTGATAACTCAGTCTATTGGATCGAAAGTATCCGTTTCGTTGGGGATACCGCAACCATTGTCAGTCGTGGAGGGATCTTAGTAGCCGACAAAATCTTCGCGCAAAGTACATTAATAGTGATCTTGCAAAGGGGGTATGACAAGTTGGATTTGGTTGTCAACGCGGACGGGGCGGGGAAAATAACCCATGATGATAATAAAGGTTTCAGTAGCCAACAAGGCATGTCATCCGACACCAGTACCATAACTGGAACCACCAGTGTGGCTGGGCAACCAACTGGAATCGTGGCCGAAAATAGTCGTGATAGAAATCGTAAGGTAGGTTCGGATAGCGCGGCATTTCTAGCAAGGATGAAAACCAGAATTATTGCCTGGCGGCCGTCGACTGCGATCAGCTCTACGAAAAATGACTCGGAGTAGGTGAAGATCGGTTGTGTTCTTGATTGTACTGAGCTGCCGCGAGATGTGCGGCAACGATTGCTCGACCGCTTGTCGGGTCGGAACGACCGTTCGTCTGTCGGTTTTGTCAAGCAAATCCAGAGCGTGTTTAACTCTCTCCAAGTCGGTTTTTTAACGTCCAGTTTTGAGGGATGCCGTGCTCATTCTAATAACAGCCAAATCTTCATCGCCGCCTAGGAAAAAGAGCGGTGGTTTCACCCTCCTTGAGCTGATGGTAGTGGTGGCTATTGTGGCCATCTTAATTGTGGTGGTCCTGCCTGGCTTTAAAGAGTTTTTTATAAAAAATCGCCTGACAGCCCAAACCAATGATTTTGTTACTGCTATCTCGCTGGCTCGTAATGAGGCAATCAAGCGTGGCCGACCAGTTTGCTTGGTTCGTACCAATACCAATTGGGAGATGGGCTATCGAATCTTTGTCGATAAGAGCAAGCTTACAAACTTATCTGCTGATACTGATGCTTGCAAGACAGATAGTGCTACAGGCTGTGCTTTAGGTGATGCCTCTTGTGAAATTTTTGTGCAAAATCAGGAATTGACTGGTGGCAATACTTTACGTACCGGTTCTGGTACTTCTAGTGGCTCTTATGGATTATGGTTGCGATTTAATTCGATGGGAGTCGTGGTAGATAGAAAAAATGCGGGAATAAATGGTGATTACAGGCTGTGTCGTTCCGATAAGATAATCAGTAAATCTAATCTTATAAAGATTTCTGTAACGGGATTTCCGATTTCAACGGTGGGCACTACTCAATGTCCATAAATCATTGTATCTATAAAAATTTATTATTTATCAGGCGGCAGACTGGTTTTACGTTGTTGGAAGTTTTAGTCGCCTTAGTCATTATTAGCATTGGCCTGTTAGGTGTAGCAATGCTGCAAATGAATGGCTTAAAAAATAATCACAGTGCCTTCTATCGTAGCCAGGCAAGTATCTTAGCTTATCAAATGCTCGATAGTCTGCGAGCTAACCGTAAAGAGGTGGACAGCGGTAACTATAATATTAAATTGACCGATAGCGATCCTTCAGGTTCGGCTATTTATGTTACGGATATTGTTAATTGGCGTACCGCACTTGTGCGCTCACTACCATCAGGAAAAGGTGCAATTGATTATCAGAGGAGCACTGGGGTGGCCCGCATTACTATTCAGTGGGATGATAGTCGTGGATCGACAGGCGGAGATACCCAACAGTTTTTTATGGAAACCCAATTATGTGATGTTGGTGGAGCCTCTTGTCAGTAAAAGCTGCTAATTTTTAAGTCGATTTTTTATGGGAAATTTTATGAGAAATTGTCATTATAATTCGTTGTCCACAAGAGCAGCCATGAAAGGTTTTTCGCTTGTGGAAATTATGGTGGCTCTGGGGATCAGTTTATTTATTCTTGCCGGAATTGGCTATGTCTACACAAACAGTAAGCAAACCTACCGAGTGCAGGATCAGTTATCACGTTTACAAGAAAATGGACGTTTGGCTTTTGAATATTTAACCCGTGATATTCGCATGGCGGGATATTGGGGGTGTGGAACATCGGGAATGGATTCGGATATTCAATACATTCCACCAACCCCTCCCGGAAAATGCGATGCGCCACCTAGAGGCCGGGTGACTAATACTCTCACTGATGCGGCCACTAGTCCATATAATTTTGGCCGCTATATCGAAGGTTTTGAAAATGTCAACGATACAACAACGTTTGCTATCTATCCGAATGTTCAGCCAAAAACAGATGTGGTCGTATTACGTGGTGCAGATTCACTAGGTTTGCGTGTGACTAAGCATGCGGGAGGAACTCCACCAGGATCATCAGACATTAAGGTAAATGATGCCTCCCAGATTTTTGAAGGCGATATTCTTATGGTAACTGACTGTAGTACCGCAGGCGTTTTTCAAGCCACTAATGTCAATAACAAGAGTAACGTAGTCCACAATACAGGCAATGTAGGTGGTTCAGGAGATAAGATTGTTCCCGGTAATAGTACCAATGATCTCTGTAAAAACTATGAGGGCGGCGAAGTGTTTAAGGCATTTAGTCGTGGCTATTATATTGGTAAATTAGATAGTGCGAATAAACCTACCAGTGCTGGGCGTCCTGCTTTATTTCGCGCTAATTTTAGTGTTAGTCAAGAGCTGGTGCCAGAAGTTGAAAATATGCAAATTACCTATGGAGTCGATACTAATGATGATTATTTTGTCGATACTTACCTGGCTGCGGATCAGGTAAATACTGCAAATCAATGGGGGAAGGTCAAGAGTGTGCATATTGAATTATTGCTCGTTTCGACTGAGGATAATATCACTTCTGGTAATGTAAGCTATCGATTTCCAACCAACGCATCAAGTGACACTGTTGCGAAGGACCGTCGCCTTTACTATGTTACCAGCACCACCATCAGTATCCGTAACCGCGCGCAATAGAATGCAAAATGCCATGTTAAATAGATTTTCATTATTGTCTTCAGGGAACCGACTCTATCGGTCCCATTTTATATCGCCCTATCAAACGGGATCGGTTCTTTTCGTTGGCTTGGTGTTTTTGGTCATTCTGACTGCACTCGGTTTAACCGCAATGCGGGTTTCTACTCAGCAGGAACGAATGGCCGGCAATATGCGTGATCGCAGTCTTGCTCTGGAGTCCGCTGAATCCGCAATGCGCGAGGCAGAGCGGAAAATTGACGACGACGCTCTGTCATTAGCATTCTCGGATGATCTCGCCTCCACTGCCTCCTCAGGCAGCACAGGTTTGATAGGCCCCTTATGCGAAGCGGGCGATCCGCGCCGATGGCAGGATCAGGTGGGTACGGCATCTGACTGCTTTCAATGCACGCCCAGTAAAACCAAAACCACTTCGATGGATTCTACCAGTGCTGGTAGCCAAAGCTATGCGTGTCCAGATACCGGCGCTTGTTGGATCTGTGGCAGTTTTAGTTGGAGCACACATTCTATGAAGCATGGTACTGCCAATTACGGTACTACACTCAAGTATGTAGGAACAACAACCTTACCGAACGCTGCTCGGTACGTTATTGAGGAGTTAAAAGCACGGGTTAAATGCAGCGATGATCTTTCGCTTGATGCCCGTCGGGGTGCCGAGTGTGTGTTGCCAGTACGCCGCATAACGACCCGAGGTACAGGTGTGGCAGGTGGCGGCGGTACTGATACCGCTGCCGTAGTTATTTTACAAGAAACTTATTTCCCGACCAAATAAGATTGGGTGGTTAGCTATGAAAAAATACGATAGCTTTTTAATCGCTTTAACGCTGGGGATGCTGCTGGGTTCTCCAGTTGCCCACACCCTTTCTATTTCGGATACACCGTTATTTCTGAATATTTCTGCACCGCCTGCGGTTTTGTTCAATCTCTCAGTAGAAGGACCAATGGGTGGGCCGGCTTATTCGGGAACCTACAGTGATCTCGAAGAGTATTTGGGTATTTTCGATGCTAATACATGCTATACCTATAATAATAGCGGTGTGGGTGCTCCAAATATGACGGGCCGCTTTGAACCCGTGACCTCTGGAGTTACCAGCCACTCGTGTAGCACAGGCTGGAGTGGTAATTTCCTTAATTGGGCAACGATGCGTTCCATCGATATGATGATTTGGAATCTGACAGGTGGAAATCGGGTTCGAGATACCGCCGGCGCTTCAGCCGAGACAGTACTGCGAGCTGCTAGAAAGACTGGCTATTTCACATCGCGCACTCTTACGATACCAGCGGGAGCAGCGCCTGTTACAGGTTCTCAAACTATTAACTACACTACTGATTATGGGTTTACGTTTGCTTCGGGTGATAGTTACAACATTCAGGTGCTTGTTTGTAAGAAGGCTACCAGCCCTACCAGCCCTAGGCCTGAAAGCAATTGCACGGCCTATACGGATAATGCAACAACGCCTAACACCTACTATAAACCGGAAGGTCTTATACAAAAAAATGCAGAAAAAATGCGCTTTGCACTGACCAGCTATACACTGGATAGTACTCAAAGTCGCGATGGTGGTGTTTTACGCTCAAATATGAAGTATGTGGGCCCACGTAAGTGGGACGATACCGACCGTGCCTGGATAAATAACGATGCTAAGGAATGGTGGGGTACCAGCCCTGTAACAGGAGCTAGCAATGCGGCCTGTAATTCTCCCAACCCAACAACTCCCGGTGTTTTGATCAGCAACCCGGAGTTATGCAATCAAGATTCAAATCTAAATGTCCCTGCGTCTAAAAACCTTAAGAGTGGAGTGATCGCTTATATCAACCAATTCAGCGATCAGGGCTACAAGAGTTACGATCCGGCTGGAGAACTATTCTACGAGAGCCTTAATTATTTTCGTAACCGTGGCCCGACACCAGAATATTCTGAGAGCGATACGGCTAATAACCGTAATTTGACGGCGATTACACGTAGCAATACTGATGGTCGAATGGGTGGTTTCTGGTTTTACAACCAAAATAGCGAATGGAAGGACCCTATGGTATATAGCTGTCAGCGCAATTTTATTATTGGTATTAATGATGCTAATCCTTGGCTCGACAAACGGCTGCCAGGAACTTACTTTACCGCAGATAAGATTGACGATGATAATAATTGGCGAGGGACTGCGGCTTGCATCAGTAGTGGTGCTTGTAAAGTTACTGCCGGCGATTACGGTGAACCATCCCGTTCAGATAGCATCAATGTGACTGATCTAACGAATCGAGTTGGTGCCTTGGAAGGATTGAATAATTTGCTTTGGAGTGCGTCGGAAACACCGAATTACTACTCTGGTATTGCTGTTAATGGAGTTTCGGTAACCAGTACGATAACCGATCCGATTCGCGGCATCCTTTGGAAAAAAGATGCAGTAGGTGGCTCGGTAGCCGCTGTCGGTGGTAATGGTACGTTCGATAACAGTTGTTCTGCTAAAACCGTTACAGCTTTGGGTCAAGTGATGGGTACATGTCCCTATCCCACCAAGCAAAACAGTTACTATATTGCTGGTTTGGCTTATTGGGCGAACACTCAGGATATCCGGCCCGATTTGGCCGGCAAACAAACGATCAATACTTTCATGATCGACTCGCAGGAACCTCAAGTGGGCAGTAACATTCTTGATGGGCCTCGCAACATGTTGTGGCTGACTGGCAAATATGGAGGTTTTGTTGATAAGAATAATAATGGCATACCTGATTTGGCTGAAGAATGGAATAAAGCTAGAGATGGTATACCAGACAACTACGTTTTTGCCAGCAACCCGAAAAAGCTTAAGACAGGCTTAGAGACAGCTTTTAGCAATATTACCGATTTATCCGCCACTTCGAATGACGCCTCATCTTCGGCGGTGGCTGCAAATTCTACCCGGCTTGATTTAGGCTCGATCATTTTTCAGATGAAGTTCAGTCCGGGAGACTGGAGCGGGGAAGTCATTGCGGAAACACTAAACAAAGACGGTACAATTAATAAAGTCGTGTGGGATTCATCGTATGCTAACCCTTCAAGTCCCTCTAGCCCCACTCTTGGTCGGCTCACTGCATCTGGGGCGGCAACTCGCCAAATGTTTTCCTGGAACCCGGACACCAATACTGGTTCTCTGTTTAAATGCAGCGGCAGTTCATCGGGTAGCACCTCTTGGATGGACCCGACAGTAACCAGTGTGCCCGATAATGTTAATTGCTGGCTGACGTCGGCGCAACGCACCGCATTGCGTGAAACATCATTGGTAAATCCATTGCCAAGTGATATTTACTGGGATGATCTACTCAAGTATTTGCGCGGCGATCCGACCAATGAAACGGATGGTTCGGGGAGAAAATCATTCCGCTATCGGCCTGTCACCTTGGGCGATATTGTCAATTCCGACCCTCTTTTCGTGGGTGATGAAAATCTCGGTTACGATGTGTTGCCGGAAACGGACGGTGGCGGGTCAATCTACGCTGCTTACCGCTTTACCACTGAGTCGCGCCAGAAGATGTTATATGTTGGTGCTAACGATGGAATGTTACATGCTTTTGATTCTACGACGGGTACTGAGCTGTTTACCTATGTACCCAATGAGGTCATTTTAGATTCAAGTAACACGCCACGCATGAAACAACTCGCTGCCTTGAACTACTCCCACAAGTTTTTTGTGGACGGCAGCCCTAACTTTAGCGATGTTTATGTGAGTACCAATACAGGTAGCGCCTGGAAAACTTATTTAGTGGCAAGCCAGGGAGCAGGTGGGCGCGCTATTTTCGCGCTCGATATTTCGGCAGAGACCAGTGGAACCAATATTGATAAAGTGGTTATGTCAAAAGATAAAGTATTGTGGGAGTTTGGGCCCAAATCAGACCCCAGTACGACCACTTCAAAATCTTCAGAAATTGGCTATGTTCTTTCGCAACCGGCCATCGTGCGTTTGCCCAATAAGCGTTGGGCCGCTATTTTCGGTAACGGTCCTGGCGGATCATCGGGCCAGGCTAAACTTTTCGTTCTTTATTTAGATGCTAAGGTGAGTGATACCGGCAAATGGGAGCTTGGTAAGGATTATCTGGTTTTTGACACTGATACTACAACCAGCAATACGAGCATTACTGGCAACGGGTTGAGCGGCGTATCGGTCGCTGGAGATACTTTCCTAACGGCTCAGACCGTCTATGCGGGCGATCTGCTGGGTCGGATGTGGAGGTTCGATCTATCCGGGATAAACGCCACTAACATTACTTGCAGCGCGAGTGCGAGTTGTGGCACCGGAACTAAGATATTTGCGGCGCCGGCTAGTCAGCCGATTACGACCGCGCCGGCCGTTGGCAGCAATTCAAAATGCGGCTTGATGATTTATTTTGGTACAGGTAAATACTATGAAAGCGGCGATCAGGCGAATACTGATTTGCAAACGCTATATGGTATCTGGGATCAGCCAGGTCGAGTATTGCCTTTGTCGAGAGATGATCTTTATCAATATGAAATTGATAATCAGGGTACTACCAGTGGTACTGATTGGCGGGTAATCGCTGACAATAATAGTACGAAAATCAAAGATCTTTACGCCCCATCCAGCACCAATGGCAATCCGGATGTTTGCAAGGCAACCAAGCCGGATGCGCCTAAAAAGGGCGGTTGGTTTATTGATTTGAAGGTGAAAAATACGACAGTCAATACCGGCGAGCGTGTGACGGCACGTACTCTGCTGCGCCACGGGCGAGCTATTTTTACCACGCTTGAGCCCTCCAAAACATTTTGTGAAGGTGGTGGTAAGAGTTGGGTGATGGAAATGACTGCCGAAACGGGCGCTCCGCTGAGCTATGGCGTGTTTGATATCAACAAGGATAATATTATCAATTCTACTGTGACAGCTACAGCTTGTGGTGATTGCGTTGTCAATAGCGCAGGAGTGCCAGTTTTAGCAAGCGGTGTATCAACCGGTACTATGGGTATCATCAAGACGCCTACAGTACTCACAGCGGGTGGTTTGGAATACAAGCTAGGCAGTGGTTCCACTACTGGAGAATTGGTGGTGATTAAGGAAAAAGGAGCTACTGCCCCCCGTGCTTCGTGGCGACAGCTACAGTAGACGAGGCAGTTCAATTAATTGTAAAGGTTATCACCCCCTGGTATGGTTGGGGCTGTGATAACCAAAAGAGGATGAATATGACCGTAATGAATAACCACGATGATCAAGGTTTTACTCTCATTGAGCTGATGATTGTGGTAGTAGTGATTGCTATATTGGCTGCGATTGCTTATCCGTCATATATGGAGCAAGTCGCCAGAGGCAAACGGACAGATGCGAAAACGGTAATGCTAGAGGCGGGGCAGGTACTAGAGCGGCGGTATACGGAATGTGGTGGATATAAAAAGAAATCAGATTGCTCCGCCGCGGCCAATATGGGAGAGGTGCTGCCGGCCTCCTCACAAGCGTCGCCCAAGGAAGGAGCTACTAAGTGGTATCAACTGGACGCAAGTGGAAAGACCACCGTGACGGATACCACATTTACATTGGTATTTAATCCGCAAGGTTCACTTAGTAGTGATAAATGCGGTTCTTTTTCGCTATCCAATACCGGGCAAAAACAGCTTATTATCAGTGGATCAGTCAGTTCTAACGCGACACTTGTTGGCGATTGCTGGAATCGTTAATCTCGAGGTTGTGGGTAATTTGGGTTTGCGCTGCTGTTTAAAGTTAAGGGAAGAAGGTTGCTTGGGTCAATTCAACGCAACTCTCTTGGCAGCGCGAACACCACATTTTCTTCACACCCACGGCTTTCGGTAACGGTCGCAGCACCAAGCTCCCGCAGCCGGTCAATCACCTGTTGCACCAACACTTCCGGGGCCGAGGCGCCGGCAGTGACACCGATGGCGGTTTTTCCTGTTAGCCAGGCCGGGTCGATGTCCGCGGGGCCATCGATTAGCCAAGCGGGTGTTCCAGCCTTCTCGGCCAGTTCCCGCAATCGGTTCGAGTTTGAACTGCTGCGTGAGCCGACGACCAGTAACAGCTCACAGTTTCCGGACAGGTCTTTGACAGCATCCTGCCGATTTTGGGTGGCATAGCAGATATCGTCCTTGCGTGGCCCCTGGATCAGCGGGAAACGCTCGCGCAAGGCGGTGACGATCCGGGCCGTGTCATCGACTGAAAGGGTGGTTTGGGTGACATAAGCCAGCTCGGTAGGGTCGCGTACCGGCAGCCGCCAAACATCCTCCACCGTTTCTACCAAATACATGTGTCCTCCTTGCGTTTCCTGGTATTGGCCCATGGTGCCTTCGACTTCGGGATGTCCGGCATGGCCAATCAGGATCACCTCACGGCCGGCACGGGCGTGACGGCTGACCTCCATGTGAACTTTGGTCACCAGTGGACAGGTGGCGTCAAACACCTTAAGGCCGCGTTGCTTGGCCTGTTCCTGGACGGTGCGTGAGACGCCGTGGGCGCTGAAAATCACCGTCGCGTCGTCTGGAATCTCGTCCAGTTCTTCGACGAAGATTGCACCACGCTGGCGCAGGTTATCGACCACAAATCGGTTATGCACCACCTCATGACGGACATAAATCGGCGCCCCGAACAGCTCTAGCGCACGTTCGACGATGCCGATGGCCCGATCCACGCCTGCGCAAAAACCTCGGGGATTAGCAAGATGAATCTGCGCACTCATGACAAGGCTCCCAAGAGTGATGGCCTGATTAGGGGTTATCCACCGGATTTTTCAAAGACCCCGTATTTTTCGAAAGCAAGCTATCAAACACCAATAATCCGGCACCGATATTGATGGCAATGTCCGCTACATTGAATACCGGAAAGTACCAGCGTTCGTAGTAAAGTTGAATAAAATCAATTACCTGTCCAAACAAAATCCGGTCAATCAGATTGCCGACAGCGCCCGCTAAAATCAGCGCCAGCGCGGCCGCCAACCAGCGGTCGCCGGGTTTGAGCCGGCCCAGCCAGACGATCAGGCCGATGCTGACCACCAGGCCCAACCCAAGAAAGAACCAGCGTTGCCAACCACCTGCGCCGGCCAGGAAGCTGAAGGCGGCACCGGTGTTATACGTGAGCGTCAGGTTAAACGACGGCAACACCGGCACCGGTTCGTGCATGACCAGCAGCGCTTCGGCAAGGTGCTTAGTGGCTTGATCGAGCGCCAGGGTCAAGCCACTGAGCCACCAGGCCCAACGAGGTGCCGACATTAGGTGTAACGCCGCGTTTCGCCAGCGCCAGTCACATTGGCCACACACCGCCCGCAAAGCTCTGGATGGTCGGTAGTTTGGCCGACATCTTCGCGATGATGCCAGCAGCGCACGCATTTAGCGTGGGTGGTGGGCAAAACCCGGATGGCGAGTGACTGGCCGTTGGTCTGGATTTCAACCACTTCGGTCGGACGCTCTGACAGAGGTTGCAAACGGGCGTAGGAGGTGATGAAGAAAAACCGTAGTTCATCTTCCAGTTTGCCGAGGTCGGTGGCCAGCGCGCCATCGCAGTATAAATCCAATTCCGCGTCCAGCCCGGAGCCAATCCCTCCCGCAACTCGCAGCTTTTCCAGTTCCTTGCTGACGGCTTCGCGGACTGCGATCAGCCGATCCCAGTAAGCCGTGTTGAACGGATCATCGTCACTGACCGCAGATAGCCCCTGGTACCAGGTAGCCAGAAACACCGATGGCCCGCGCTCGCCAGGCAGGTTTCGCCAGATTTCCTCGGCGGTAAAGCTTAAGATCGGCGTCAGCCAGCGGGTCATCGCTTCCAGGATGTGATACATCGCGGTTTGCACTGAGCGGCGGGCGAGGCTATCGCGTTGGGTGGTGTACTGGCGATCCTTGATGATGTCCAAATACAAACTACCCATGTCCACTGAGCAGAAGTTATGGATTTTCTGGTAGATCAGATGGAATTGATATTGCTCGTAATATTCCAGAATTTCCGCCTGCAAGCGGCGGGTGCGATCCACCGCCCAGCGATCCAATGCCAGCATCTGCTCCGGCAGCACGAGATGTTGCGCCGGGTCGAAACCATTGAGATTCGCTAGCAGGAAGCGGGCCGTATTGCGCATCCGCCGGTAGGAATCGGCCATGCGCTTGAGAATTTCATCGGAAACCCCCATCTCACCGCGATAGTCGGTCGCCGCTACCCACAACCGCAGCACGTCCGCGCCCAGCGAGTTGACCACTTTCTGCGGCGCTACCACGTTGCCCATCGACTTCGACATCTTGCGGCCATGCGCGTCCACGGTGAAGCCATGGGTCAGCAGGCCCTTATAAGGCGCAACCCCGCGCATCGCTACCGAGGCGAGCAGCGATGACTGAAACCAGCCACGATGCTGGTCGGAGCCTTCCAGATACAATTCGGCCGGGAAATGCAGTTCAGGGCGACGATCCAGCACCGAAAGATGGGTGGTGCCAGAATCGAACCAGACGTCTAGGGTGTCGCGGATTTGGTCGTAATCGGCCGCCTCGGCGCCTAATAATTCGGCTGGGTTCATCTCGAACCAGGCGTCGATGCCGCCCTGTTCGATCCGTTGCGCCGCCTGTTCCATCAAGGCTTGGGTGTTCGGATGTAATTCGCCGGTCTGCTTGTGAGTGAACAGCGTAATCGGTACACCCCAATAGCGTTGCCGGGATACGCACCAATCGGGACGGTTTGCGACCATGCCCTGAATCCGTGCCTCGCCCCAGTCGGGGGTAAAACGCAGTTTCTTGATCTCCTCCAACGCGCGGGCGCGCAAGCCATGATGCTCCATGCCGATGAACCATTGCGGCGTAGCCCGGAAGATGATCGGTGTCTTGTGCCGCCAGCAATGCGGATAGCTGTGTTGCAGGCGGGTAGCCCGCAGCAACATGCCATGCACTTTCAGGGTGTCGATGACCCGATCATTGGCGGCAAAGACGTGCAAGCCGGCGAATAGCGGTACATCCGCCAGGAATTTGCCGTCTGGGCCAACCGGATTATCCACCGCCAACCCGTAGCGCGAGCCGACCACATAGTCTTCCTGGCCGTGGGCGGGCGCGGTGTGAACCAGGCCGGTGCCTGCTTCGGTGGTGACGTGATCGCCAAGGATGACCGGCACTTCGCGGTCGTAAAACGGATGGCACAACGCCAGGCCCTCCAAGTCAGCGCCCGCGCCGTAAGCGATGATCTGGTAATCGTCGATGCCCCAACGGGCCAACGATTCCTTGAGCAAGGGTTCGGCGACCAGCAGCCGTTCCTGGCCTCGGTCAGTTGCTACCTGTGCCACCACATATTCAAAACCTGGATTGACTGCAACCGCCCGATTGGCGGGCAAGGTCCACGGGGTGGTGGTCCAGATCACCACCGCCAGCGGGCCATGGCCGTTGTGGCCCTCGACGTGGCGGCAGCGAGCCAGTAGCGATTCTGGGTCGGCTACCGGAAACCGCACGTCGATGGCCGGGGAATCACGATCCTCGTATTCGACTTCGGCCTCGGCCAGCGCCGAACCGCAATCGATGCACCAGTAGACCGGCTTGGAACCGCGATAGAGATGGCCATTGGCAATAATCCGCGCCAAAGCGCGCACGATGTCGGCCTCAGCGCGAAAATCCATGGTCAGATAAGGATTCGCCCAATCGCCCAAGACACCGAGGCGCTGAAAATCAGCACTTTGGCTGGCGACCTGTTCACCGGCGAATGTCCGGCAAGCGGTACGAAACTCGCGGGCGTTGACCTTGACGCCAACCTTGCCCAGCTTCTTTTCTACAACCTGCTCAATGGGCAGGCCGTGGCAATCCCAACCCGGCACATAGGGCGCATCGAAGCCGCTCAGGGTGCGGGATTTGACGATGATGTCCTTCAGTACTTTGTTGACGGCATGGCCGATGTGGATGGTGCCGTTGGCGTAGGGCGGGCCATCGTGCAGCACGAACTTCGGCCGACCGGCGAACTCTGCCCGCTGACGGACGTACAGATCCAACTCTCGCCAATAGCGCAGCAAGTCCGGCTCGCGCTTGGCGAGATCGGCTTTCATCGGAAAGTCGGTGTGGGGAAGATTGAGAGTGTCTTTATAATCAGCCACGATAAGCCTCTAAAAACCGATATGAAAATGCTCCGCTCCCTGCGGGAGGGGAGTATATCCTTTTCATCCTAATTCCTTACCTCTACTGGAGAAAGAGGGCAGGAGATGCCGCGCTCGGAGAAATACGTTCTGGCGATTTGTTCGTCCTTCTGGATTTGTTGCCGCAATGCGTCCAGAGACTCAAAACGCCGTTCCGGGCGTAAATAGTGTAAAAAATCGACCTTGACCTGCTGGCCGTACAAGTTGCCCCGATAATCGAGCAAATGGACTTCCAGGCGCTCGCGATGGCCGGCCACCGTAGGACGACGACCGACGTTGGCAATACCCGGCCAGGGAGGCAGAGTGCGCCCACTCATTAGGACGGCATAAACGCCGTAAACCGGCGTGACCCGGCGATGAAGGTGGATATTAGCTGTCGGGAAACCAATGGTCCGGCCGCGCTGCTCGCCATAGGCGATTCGTCCGCACATGTCGTAAGGCCGCCCCAGCAGCCGGGCCGCCAGTTCTAAATCACCTTGACTGAGCGCTTGTCGGATACGGGTGCTACTGACGCGCTCGCCATCCACCAGATGGCTTTGGGTGTTCGATACCGTAAAACCGTGCTGCTGACCTGCTGCAACCAGCATGGCGAAATCACCAGCGCGGCGGTGACCGAAGCGAAAATCATCGCCAACCACCAAATAGCGAAGGCCCAAACGTTCGACCAGCAGATCCTCAATAAACGTTTGCGCCGGCATAGCCGCCAAGTGGTGATCAAATTTCAGGCATAGCACCCGCTCAATGCCCAATCCATCCAGTGCTAGCAGCTTTTCCCGCAAGCGCATCAGCCGAGCTGGGGGTGCGTTGGGGCCGGTGAAGAATTCTTGTGGTTGTGGCTCGAAGGTAATGACCAAGCGCGGTAGGCGTAGCCGCGACGCCTGTTCGGCCAGTTGGGCCAGAATCGCTTGGTGGCCGAGATGCACCCCATCGAAGTTGCCGATGGTGGCGACGCAACCCCGATGATGAGGTTGCAAATTATGCTGGCCGCGAATCAATTCCATGCTGGCTTTCGATAAAGGTGAGAGGACGAAGGGCGGCATTATAAGGTAGGCAGTGCAGCCTTGCCGAATATGACGAAGACTTCAGCAAAGATAAGCACTTTATCGTCGTCTCGGAGAGCGATGCTTTGCATAAAGGCGATTCATTTCAGGTTCTGGGCTGGCCTCTCATCATGATTCCGGTTTGCATCTGGATTGTTGGAAAAATCCTGCTAGGTTTTCTAGTTACATACGAATTTTGTATTCGTGATGAGGCCGTGCCAAGGTTGTAGCGGTAGCGGCTCTGTGCATTAATCCAGTACTTTGGGGTAAAGACCATGGGTCATTGGAGCCGGTCGGTTTGTGCGGATACCCGTAAAATTTGGGAGGCTCTAAATGGCATCGCCCCAGCACACCAACGGTGCTTACCGCCCGCTCGGAAATTATTCCCAGTACGTTGGTCTTCGCTGACGATCTTTATCCTATACCTGACTGCGGCCTTTAGCTCACAGGCGCAGCAAAAGGTCTTTCCCATCGTCGAACCATTCTCCGGCACATTGCAGAAGATCTACACCAGCGGCGTGATTCATGTCGGCCACCGTGAAAATTCGCCACCTTTTGCTTTTCTTGACACCCAGCGCCATCCCATCGGTTACTCGCTGGATATCTGCGAGGTGGTGGTCGAAGAAATCGCCCGCCATCTCCACAAGGAAGATCTCAAAACCGAATACGTGCCGGTAACGCCAGAAAACCGTTTCGATCTGGTTAAAAACGGTACGGTCGATCTCGAATGCGGCTCTACTACCGCCAGCACAGAGCGGCGTCTTACCTTGGGTTTTTCCCCCACGATTTTCGTCACCGGGGCCAAGCTGCTGGTCAAGCGCGGCAGCGGCATCGTGTCGCTGCGCGGGCTGCAAGGCAAAACCGCCGTGCTGACCAAAGGGACGATTCATGCCGAGACTCTCCCCAAAATCGCCCAACAACAAAATCTCACAATTCAATTCATCTTTGCCGACGATCACAACCAATCGTTTGAGGCGTTGGCAGCCGGTAAAGCCGACGCCTTTATCAACGACGACGTGCAATTGCACGGCATGATCGCGGCACGCGATGCCGAATCCGATTATCGCGTGGTGGGCGATTTCCTCACCTATGCCGATTACGCGCTGATGTTCCGCCATGACGATGCCGAGTTCGCCAAGGTCGTTCAGCAAGCTTTTGAACGGCTAGCCGGTAGTCGGGAGATCCGAGCAATCTATCGGCGCTGGTTCATGCGGCCCTTACCTTCGGGAGTCAGCCTTAATCTGCGAATGAGTCCGCACCTGGAGCATGTCTTCCAGCTTCAAGGCTTGGCGGCTGACTGAATCTGGCGGCGATTGCACCAAACGACAAGAGAAGACGTTGGCCCCAGCGCTGAGAGGCGCTGAAGGTCTCTTTGGTCCAAGACCGCCCGAACGGACGGGGTACTACAAAAACAGCATCACCAGAGGAAACGAACGTGGACGAACCCGTCAAGAAGCAATCTCTTTATAAGTCACTGTATTTTCAGGTTTTTACGGCTATCGTGATTGGGGTCTTGCTCGGTCACTTCTTTCCCGAAACCGGCACGGCTATGAAACCGTTCGGCGATGCGTTCATCAAGCTGATCAAAATGATCATCGCGCCAATCATTTTCTGCACGGTGGTGGTCGGTATCGCGGGCATGGAGGATATGAAAAAGGTCGGAAAAACCGGCGGCTATGCACTGCTCTACTTTGAAATCGTGAGCACCGTCGCCCTAATCGTCGGCTTGACCCTGGTCAATCTTTTGAATCCCGGTGGCGGTATGAATATCGATCCGGCCACATTGGACACCAAGAGCGTGTCGCAATTTACTGGGCCGGGCAAACTGCAAGGCACCACTGATTTCTTGCTGAACATCATTCCCACCACCTTCACCGACGCCTTCGCCAAGGGCGAAATGCTGCAAGTGCTGCTGATTGCGGTGATGTTCGGGTTCGCGCTGCACACGTTCGGCGGACGCGGTACGCTGGTGTTCGACATGATCGAGAAGTTCTCACATGTCCTGTTCGTCATCGTCGGTTACATCATGAAAGTAGCCCCCATCGGTGCGTTTGGTGCGATGGCCTTCACCATTGGCAAATACGGTTTGGGATCGCTGGCCTCACTGGCCAAGCTAATGGGTACTTTCTACTTGACCTGCCTGTTGTTCATCTTCGTGGTGTTGGGCAGCATCGCCCGCTACCACGGCTTTTCCATCTGGAAATTCATCAAATATATCAAGGAAGAATTGCTAATCGTATTGGGCACCTCCTCCTCGGAATCGGTGCTGCCGCGCATGATGGCTAAATTGGAAAACCTGGGTGTGCGCAAATCGACCGTCGGTTTGGTGATTCCGACCGGCTATTCTTTCAACCTCGATGGCACGTCGATCTATCTGACGATGGCGGCGGTGTTCATCGCCCAGGCTACCAACACGCCGCTGACGCTGATGCAGGAAATCACATTGCTGGCCATCCTGCTGCTGACTTCCAAAGGCGCGGCGGGCGTCACCGGCAGTGGGTTCATCGTGTTAGCGGCGACCTTATCAGCGGTTGGCAACGTGCCGGTAGCGGGGCTGGCCCTCATCCTGGGCATCGACCGCTTCATGTCCGAAGCTCGTGCGCTAACCAACCTGATCGGCAACGGTGTGGCCACCGTGGTGGTGGCCAAGTGGACCAACGATGTGGACACCAACCGCCTGCGTGCCGTGCTCAATAATGAGACCGAGGTGCTGGCCGATAACCCGGAGCTAGTGCTGGATGCGGTTAATACACAGATGCCGGTGCAAGTGAAGTAGCCCATTGATTGATGGCGCTTGGTGGTTTTGGCCTGACTGTCATGTCGGCTCGGTCAATCGAGTCACCAACGCCGTCATAAATCTTTGGCGGTCGCCCTCCCAGCGGAGGCGTTCACCGACCCAGGCATCGCAAAAAAACGGCACCGGCAGCCAAGCGCCCTTGGGGAGTACCTTGCCCAGGCCACGCAGGCGGATCGGGTAAATCGGCACCTCCGGCAAAGTTTCCGCCAGCCATACGATGCCAGATTTAAGTTGCCCCAAGGCTTCCGGCTCACCCCGCGTGCCTTCTGGGAAGAAGATGACCAGATCGCCGGCCAGCAATGCCTCTTTGACTTCATGCAGCACCTCGGCGTGTGCTGCGCCGCCTTTGGTGGCCACCGGAATAATGCCGATGACCTTCCGGGCGAACCAGGAGCGCCAGCGGCCCTGCAAGAAATACTCGGCTGATGCAGCCGGGCGCGTGTGCGGCAATAGCCGCAAGGGTAGGATGGCCGCCAAGGCCAGTGCGTCGAGATGACTGTTATGATTGGCGACGATCAAGGCCGGGCCTTGGTGCGGCAAGCGCTGGCGACCCCGCACGCTGATCCCGACTGCCAGGAGCAGAAACGGTTTGACGAGCAACAGAAAGAATAAGAAGCGTAAGAAGATGGGCCACATGGCGATGTTTGGCGCCGTCAGAAATACAGGTAGCGGGTGAAGTGAAAAAACAGCGGCGCGGTATAGGTCAAGCTATCGATCCGATCCAGAATGCCGCCGTGGCCTGGCAACAGCCGACCGCTATCTTTGATCCCCAAATCGCGCTTTAGCGCTGACAGGCTCAAATCACCAAAAAAGCCAGCCACCGCAATCAAAGCACCTGCCAATAGCGCATCGCGTAAGCCAAACGGCGTCAGCCACGATGCCAATAGCGCCGATAACAGCAACGTGGTCATCGCGCCCCCCACGAAACCTTCCACTGTCTTGTTCGGGCTGACCGTGGGCGAAATTTTATGCTTGCCGAACAGTTTGCCCCAGCAGAATTGCGCGACATCGTTTAACTCGGTCAACAGCAAAAGAAATAACACCAGTCCCGGCCCGCTGACCTGCGGGTATTGACCCTGCGGCAACACCAGCAAAAACGCGAGATGGCTGAGGCTGAACACCATGCTCATCAGGCCCCAGTGCAAAGTGCCGGCGGCCCGCAGATAGCCCTGGGTATCGCCAGCGAGCACCAGCGCGACCGGTATCAGCAGGAACATATAAACTGGGATGAAGATGATGAACATCCCGTACCATTCGATGCCGATCCAATAGTATTGCAGCGGGATGCTGAGATAGGCCCAGAACAGCACCCGGCGATCAGCTTGCCGGGTCGGCACCAGCGTCAGATACTCCTTGAGGGCGAGGAAGCTGACCAGCCCGAAAAACACCAGTGCGGCGGTGCGGCTGAAGGTCAAGGCCAGCGAGCACAGCGCTACGATGATCCACCAGCTCCGCACCCGCTGCCGCAGTTCGCTATCCGGCGTCGGCGCGATCCGCCACACCACCAAGGTGGCCAGCAGCAGCAAACCCCATACCCCACCCAGAATTGCGAGAACGGGCGATGAGAGAATCACGGACATGCTTTTGACTCCTGGAGCGCCCCGTACAGTCGGTTATAACAGGTTAGCACGAGCAAGCCATTAGCGATCCAGAGCAGGGCATGGAGCCAAAAGCCGCTGGACACTCCAAAGCCAAGGAGCAGGGCGATGCCACCGAGTAACAGCGCACGGTCGCTCTTGCCCATCGGCCCGTCATAGCGGCGACTCGCTCCAATCTGCACGCCCAACACCCCACAAAATTCACTGAGCAGCGCCAGCAACACGAAAGCCACTATCGCGGCCGCTGATAGACCAGGCAGCAAGAGCAGCGGCAGATATAAACCCATATCGGCTACTACGTCGCCCAGTTCGTTCAGGAGCGCGCCCAGCGGGGTCGGCCCTTGAAATTCGCGGGCGAGCATCCCGTCCAAGGCGTTCAAAGCCATTCTCAGTAACAAGACTGGCGGTAGCAGTAAAAAGGTGAGCGGCGTTGGCCAAAGCCAAATCACGCTACCGACCGCCAGTGACAGCAGCAGTGCAGCCAAGGTGACTTGATTGGCGGTGACGCCCCGGCTGTGCAGCCCGTAGGCGATAGGCCGCAGCAGATTCTGAAAAGCGGGTTTGATGGTGTAGATGCTGATCATGCGCTTTCTCCCGCCAGCGTGGGACAGCGCCACGATGACGCCATGACGATACCGGGCCGAACCGCACGAATTTTCGTGAATGCTTCTTCAAGCGAGTGGGCGCGACCCGTTACGGTCAGCCAGTGGGCCACGAGGTGCGCGCTACGCGAATACCCCAGAGTACAGTGAACAAACACGGTTTTTCCTTGTTGTAGCGCCATTTCAATGGTAGCCGCGCCATCGCGCAAAGCGTCCGGCGGCGGTTCGGTCAAATCCAACAGTTGCAGATTGACATAATCAGTCTGGCGGAAGCTGGCGGTTTCGTTGAAATCGCCAGTCAGATCGATCACCACACGGCGCGGATGAGCGGCGACAAAGCTCCGCGCCTCCTGTTCATCGAGCCGTGCGCCTATAAACAGGCCCGGCAACACTTCCACAAACGGCAGTCCCATTCGCCGCCGATACCACCGCCACGAGAGCTGTTGGCCGAGACGATAGGGCGCGAAAACCCACTGTGCCGCCCATGACAGCCGCCCGTCGTGCTTGCGAAACACCGTCGGCCCGATTCCGGCGTAAGCGGCGGCCACCACGCTTAAACTCAGCGCGGGCCACAGCAAAATTAGCCAGTAATCTCCTTGCACAGCGAGCGCCAGACAGAGCAAGCCGCCGCTCAGATAGCGACCGGCCAGGCGCTTCCCACCGATTGGCCGATAGCGAACCGTTTTACCAACCTGCTCGGCGTGCGGATCGGGAAATAGCCAAAAGGCGATTACCCCGACCAACGCCCCCGCTGGCAGGTCGATGACATGATGCTGCCAGGTCGTCAGCGTCGAAAGGCCGATCAGCACAAACCAGCCGTGCAGCAACCAACGCAGCGGCCCGTGTGTGTATTTGGCGTACAGAGACCAGAGGATCATACCTAAGCTGATGTGCAAGGACGGCGCTTGATTGAACGGCCGGTCGAAGCCGTACAGCGCCTGGAACAGCGAGCCGAATAGCCCTTCTACTTCGGGCCGAGGAAAGCCAAAACGCAGCGGAAACAGCAGAAAGCCGACGGCGGAGAGCAGAACGGCGCTGATGATCCGCCCGGCGTGGCGATCCAGTTCCAGTCGATTCCGGCACAGCAACACTGAAAAAGCGTAGAACAGATCGAGCGACCAGTAGGGAATAATCGTCCAGGGCAACACCGGAATCTGCCGTTCCCACGCAAAGAAGAAGCTGCCCACGTCAGCGCGCAATGCTGTCAGTTCATTGCAGAGGCCGTAGACCAGGAAGAAACCCGGCCCCAGCACCAGCGCCATCCAGGCAATGGCCGCACGCCAGGGGCGGGCCGCTTCGACCGCACCGGATTTTTCACGCATGGCCCGGCTCCAGCCGACGGGCCAGCGACACCGTAAAAATCCCCCACGGGTCGGTTTCCTGGGCGATCTTTTCAAACCCGGCGGCGGCGACCAGTTGATCCATTTCCTGCTGGCTGCGTCGCCGCATCACCCACGGTTTACCGTCCCGATGGCTGCTCAGCACCCGTGCAATGAATTCGAGCTGTGGGTGCCAGGGCTGGCCGGTATAGATCAGATAGCCGCCCGGCGTGACTGCCGCCGCCAACCCAGCCAACGAGGCGCGCACCGGCCCATTTTCGGGAAACAGCTCATACAGCCCGGAGACGATGCCGACCGTGGCGTCGCGCGGTAGGGTGGCGAGGCTGGCCGAATTGAAGGCGTCGCCCTGCTCGAAGGCAAAGCGCTCTTGCAAACCCCGTTCAGCGATCAATCGCCGCCCCGCTTCTACATTGATCGGACTGAAATCCCGCAGCACCCCGCTCGCTGGAATTTCAGATGGTTCGCCCACCGCGTCCAGCACGTAGCGGCCATGACCGGCGGCGATGTCAACGATCCGCACTGGTTTATCAGCGGCGTGCAATTCGCTCATCGCCCGGCGCAGCAATTTTTCCAGATGAATCTTGCGCAACCGAATGCCTTGCCAGCCGATGGCGTTCAAATAATTGCGGTCGATCAGCCGACCCAACGGGGTCAAGCCTTCGGCACGGTTGCGGTAGACGTAATCCAGCGTGGTACCCGAATCGAAGCCGGTGGCAACGCCGAGCTTGATGCCTCGACTGAAACGCGCACCGATGGTTTTCATAAAAAATCGACTCAGGCCGTAAACCAGGCGTCGGCCCGACAGCGCGGGCAAGGGATTCGCCAGCCGTTCGTATTCGCGCTGGGTCGCGCTGTTGCGGTCGGCGTCCAGCAAGGACGGTTCATAGCGCGGCTGTGCAAACGCTTCCAGAATGAAGCGACGGGCGTCATTCAACGGCAGATGGTGGTCCCGCTCGTTAAAGGTGTCATGGAAGAAGCCAGGATAAACGTGCATCTCCTTGACTGTAGCCCCCAAGCGCTCGAAGAAGCGATGCTGAATCGCCTGATCGACCACCCAATCCGCGCCGGAAGTCAGCACCAGAGTCGGTACGGTAATGGCCGCCGCATCGTCCACCAACTTGCGACCGGCATCGTGCAAGTCGACCAACAGATTCACCGCAATGCGGCGAGTGATGAGCGGATCGGCGTCGTAGCTGGCGATTTTGGCCGGATCGTGGGTCAGCAATTTCGCCTTCACGTAGCTGTTGACGTAGGCTTTTGGCTTGAATTTCAGCAGCCAGCGCAGCGCGGGAATGGCGAAAGGCACATACAGTTGCACTTGCAAGGCCGGACTGCCCAGCACCAGAGCGCGGATTTTCGGCGCGTAGTCATGCACCCAGGTGGCCGCCAGCACGCTGCCGACGCTGTGGGCGAACACCACGATATTTTCGATGGGAATGCCGTAGTGGCGCGAAACGTGGCCGACGAAGGTCTCCACATCGCGCACCAGCACGCCGAGATTTTCCGCATCACCGCGCGCGCCGGGACTGCGGCCGTGGCCGCGCGCGTCCCAGGCGAACAAGGCGAAATCGGCTAAATCGAGCTTGTCCACCACATCCTGCCAGCGGCCGGAATGCTCGTGGCCGCGATGGAACAGGATCACTGCCCGATCCGTGTTGGATTCGGGCAACCAGGCTCGGTAGAACAACTCCACGCCATCCCAACTGCGAAAACTGTGGTCGTGGTCTTGTCGATGGGGGTTCATCTGATGGCTCCATGTGGTCTTAAGGCTTCTGCTTTCCTTAATCAAAACCCGTGCCAGCCGTAAAATGCGCTTAAGTCCTTGTTGTAACGAAGCGTTGCCGCGCGTTATAAAATGATCCTCAAGAACACGGGTACATTTTATGATAGCTGGCTAGACATTTTTTGCTGGGAGATTTCCGAAATGGCGGGCACTCGACTACAACTCGAAGCAGATGAACGGCAATTTTTGGCCGCTGCTTCCGACGTAATCATGGCGAATCCGTTCGAGATCGACCGCCGCCAGGTTGCGGCCTTGGTGCCGGCATCGGCTTTGGCGATCCCCAATGGCCATCACGCCCTGACCACGCTGTTTCCGGTGTTGCTGGCGCGACTCGACCGCTTGAGCCAGCGCAACGCGGGCAGTCTGACCCAGTACGCGGGCGAGGAACGGCAATGGTTGGCCGACGCTCGACTGTTCTGCGGCTATCACCGCTTTTTGCCGGAGTTGGATCGATTGATTGATCAGGAATCGACCCAGCCCCGCCCGTTGACGCCCGTCGCCTTTGCCGATGAAGCATTGGCCCTGCTGCGGGAACAGGGTTTCGATCAAACGGAAGCGGTGCGCTATTTCGGATTGTTTTATCAATTACGGCGTGCTTACCGCTTCATTGACGGCGCGCTGATCGGTTCCAGCCCCTGTATGCAGCAACTGCGGCGGGCGTTGTGGAACAACGTATTCGGCTGCGATATGCGGGTGTACGAGCGCTATCTGTGGAACCGGATGGAGGACTTTTCGACCCTGATACTGGGCGAGACCGGCAGCGGCAAAGGTTCGGCGGCGGCGGCCATCGGCCGGTCGGTATTCATCCCGTTCGATCCCGCCAGCCATCGTTTCCAGCACGGTATCGCTGACACCTTTATCGCGGTCAACCTGGCGGAATTTCCCGAAAGCCTGATCGAATCGGAATTATTCGGTCATCGCAAGGGCGCGTTTACTGGCGCGGTGGAGGATCATCAGGGCGTATTCGCGCGCTGTAGTCCTTACGGCTCGCTGTTTCTGGATGAGATCGGCGACGCCAGTCTGGGCGTGCAAATCAAACTGCTGCGGGTGTTGCAGGAGCGTGCCTTCACGCCGGTCGGCAGTCACAAGCCGCAACGCTTTTCCGGGCGGGTGATCGCCGCTACCCATCAAGCGCTGGCCGAATTACGCCAGCAGGGCAAATTCCGGCCGGATTTTTTCTATCGGCTCTGTTCGGACACCATCACCGTGCCGTCGCTGCGTCAGCGTTTGGCCGAAACGCCTGCTGAGCTGGATTTGCTGGTGGACGCTCTGGTGGCGCGCTTGTTGGGGTCGAGCCGTTCGGAAGCCGTCGAATTGGTGTTGACCGCGCTGCATCGTGATCTTCCCGCCGATTACCCTTGGCCGGGCAACGTGCGAGAACTGGAGCAGGCAGCACGCCGGATTCTGTTGACCGGACGCTATGCAGGGGAACCGGCCGCTCCCACAGCGTCCGATGCTTTCTGGCAACAGATGCAGGCGGGAACGCTGGATGCGCGAAGCGTGCTAGCCCAGTACTGCGCCTTGCTTTATCAGCGCTGTGGTAATTACGAGCACGTCGCCCGCCAAACCGGCCTGGATCGGCGAACCGTGCGGAAATATCTGAGTCGGTCAATCCTGCCGCAACAGCAAATGCCGGGGTCGGATGCCGACCGCCAGCACGGCCAGTAGATAACTGGCTCCACCCGCCAGGATCAGCCCGCTTAAATGCCACAGCCGTTGTTTGGCGCTGGCCTGAAGCCAACTGTCCAGATCGCCCACACCAAACCCAATGACTGCACCCATCACCCCATTAGCGAGCAGCAGTTGCAGCAAGAATTTGGGCCAGCCGGAACGGGCTTGATAAATACCCCGTTGCCGTAAGTTGTAGAACAGCAGGCCCGCGTTCAGATAAGCCGCCAATGAGGTCGCCAGCGCCAACCCGGCATGGGCCAGCGGCCAGACCAGCGTCAACACCAGCGCCGTATTAGCTCCCATAGCAATCAAACCGTATTTCACCGGGCTGCGGGTGTCCTTGCGCGCATAAAAACCGGGCGCTAGCACCTTGATCAGCATAAACGCGGTCAAGCCGAGCGCAAACGCCATCAAGCTGCGCGTCGACATGGCGACATCACGGGCGTCGAATTCTCCGTACTGAAACAACGCCGACAGCATCGGCCCGGACAATAGAATCAGCGCGATGGTGGCGGGAACCCCAATCAGCAAGGCCCAGCGCAAAGCCCAGTCCAGCGTTTGTGAAAAGCCGCCTGCTTCGGCGTTGGCGTGCTGGCGGGACAGTTTGGGAAGAATCACCGTACCCAGCGCCACCCCGAAAATACCGAGCGGAAATTCCACCAGCCGGTCGGAGTAGTACAGCCAGCTCACGCTGCCGGAAACCAGGAATGAAGCCACCAAAGTGTCGATCAGCAGATTGACTTGCGCGACCGAGGAGCCAAACAGGGCCGGCACCATCAGTTTTAAGATTTGCTGGACGCCCTGAGAGGCCCAACCCCAGCGTGGTCGTGGCAGCAGCTTGACCTGGCGTAAAAATGGAATCTGAAAACTCAGTTGAATGATGCCCGCGATAAAGACGCCCCAGGCTAAGCCAACCACCGGCCGTTCCATCTGCGGCGCCAGCCATACGGCTGCCGCGATCATGGTCAGATTCAGCAAGACCGGCGTGATGGCGGGAATGGCGAATTTGCCACAACTATTCAGCACGCCACCGGCAAAAGCTGTTAAGGAGATGAACAAGAGATAGGGGAAGGTGATTCGCAGCATCTCGACGGTCAAGTCATACTTGGTCGCGTCGGTGGTAAAGCCCGGTGCGAACAGCAGGATCAGGATCGGTGCGGCCACTACCCCGATGGCCGAAATCAGCAGCAAAATCGCGCCCAGCGTCCCCGCCACTTGATCGACTAATTCTTTGAGTTCCTGGGGTGAATGCTGGGTCTGGTATTCCGAAAAGACCGGGACGAAGGCTTGCGAAAACGCGCCTTCAGCAAACAGGCGGCGTAAGAAATTGGGAATGCGGAAGGCGACGAAAAAAGCATCAGTGCCCGCGCCTGCGCCAAACATCTGCGCGTAAACCATATCGCGGATAAAACCGGTAACCCGCGATAATGAGGTCATCGCGCTAACAATACCGGTGGATTTCAGGAGGGCCTTACTCATGATGGTGCGATCCCGCGCAGGCAGCGTTTGAAGGCGCGGATCATAACGAGATTCGCCTCATCTGTCAGCGATAACGCTGGAAGGGGATTGACAGACTAGCGGAAAGTGTCATTATTATTCCCCTTTTTTGAAGTCGGAATGTATTCTGTTTATCCTGTTGTCTTGTAAGGAGTCTTGATCTTGGCCAATACCGCTCAAGCGAAAAAGCGCGCCCGTCAGGCGGAGAAACACCGCGAACATAACGCCAGTATGCGTTCCATGCTGCGTACCTACATCAAGCGAGTGATCAAAGCGATTCAGACCGGTGATAAGGGCAAAGCCGAATCGGAATATCAGACGGCGGTGCCGGTGATCGACCGCATGGCCCGCAAGGGGCTGATTCACGTCAATAAGGCCGCTCGTCACAAGAGCCGTCTGACGCATCACATCCGCGACATGGCGGCTTGATCAGCTGCTGGACAGTGATCCCAGAGTGAAATGGCGGGTAGACGGCGGCATCAGTGCTTTGGTAGGCCGTGTTTGTGCAGGAGCCGATAGAGGTTGCGTTCGCTGACGCCGAGCACCTTGGCCACATGCGCCCGATGTCCCGAATGCTTGTCCAGCATTTTTTCCAGATACATCCGCTCAATTTCATCCAGATTAGGGTCATGGTCGAAGGTGAGCGAGGTGATGGCGGCGGGATTATGGCCGGATGCGGCAAAGGCCAGATGCTCCGGGCGAATTTCCGCTTTGTTGCCGGATAGGATCATCGCCCGTTCGACGACGTTGCGCAGTTCGCGAATGTTGCCCGGCCAGTCATAGGCCACTAATTGTTTTAGCGCCGCCGCTGAGATGGTTTTATTGACCTGAAGACGGATGTCGAGATGGTGGAGGAAATACTCCACCAGTTCGGCGATATCTTCACGCCGTTCCCGCAGGGGCGGCACCCGAATGACGAAGCTGCTCAGGCGAAAATACAGATCCTGTCGGAATTGATTGTCGCGGCTCATCTGCGCCAGGCTGCGATTGGTTGCAGCGACAATCCGCACATTGGCCCGTAAGTCCTTGGTCCCGCCCAGGCGGCGGAACTGACCGGTTTCCAACACCCGCAACAGCTTGGCCTGTAACGCGATATCCAGTTCGCCGATTTCATCCAGAAACAAAGTACCGCCTTCAGCCCCTTCGACCAGACCGGGTTTGCGACGATCCGCGCCGGTGAAGGCCCCCCGCTCATGACCGAATAATTCCGATTCGAACAGGGCGTGATGCAGCGTTGAGCAGTCGATTTCGAGCAGATTGCGGTCGGCCCGTGCGCTGCGCTGATGGATTTGTCGCGCCACCAGTTCCTTGCCGACCCCGCTTTCACCCTCAATCAGCACCGTGATATCGGCGGCGGCTACCGCGTCGATCAGGGCATGGACTTCGGCCAGCGCCCGGCTGCGACCGATCATCGCGTTCTTGCCCATCGCCTGAATTTGGCGCTGATACCACTCGTGCTCACGGCGCAGTGTGTCTGTGTCCAGGGTGCGCTTGACCATCAATTCCAGTTCGTCGAGGTTGACCGGTTTGGTCAAATATTCGGCGGCACCGGCCTTGATCGCCCGCACCGCGTTTTGTACGGAGGCGTAGGCGGTGAGCACGATCACCGGATATTGGTGAGCGATTTCTGAAATGATTTTATAGCCATCCATATCGGGCAGCAGGCAGTCGAGCAGGATCAGCGCCGGTTCACTGGCGGCCAGATACTCCTTGGCGCTGGCCCAATCCAGGGCAGATTTGACCGAGTGGCCCAGTTTTTGTAAATGCCGGGCCATCAGATGATTGAGGGTTCGGTCATCTTCAATAATCAAGATATCTTTCATGGCCTAGACGCCTTTTTTGTTTTTAGACCGCATCGAGCGCATCGGCGTTGGGAAGCTGGACAGTGAACTGCGATCCCTGATCCAGTTGGGTAGCGATGGCGATGCTGCCACCCCAGCGTTCGACGATGGCGCGGCAAATCGGTAAGCCAAGCCCGGTGCCCCGGTCGCCGTCGGCGCGATGGCTGAAAAAGGGATCGAAAATATACGGCAGGTCTTCGGGGCGAATGCCGGTGCCGTTATCCTCGAATGTCATCGTAACGTGTTGCCCGTCCACTTGACTGCTGACCTGAAGCTGGCCACCGTGCGGCATGGCGTGAAAAGCGTTTTGCACCATGTTGACGATGACGATACGGATTTCGCTATCGGCGGCGACCGTCCGGGCATCGTGCGCGCTCAGCGCCAGATTGATAGTGACCTGGCGCTGGATCGCTTCCAGTGTCATCAGCGACACCGTGTCTTGCAGCGCACTATTGATCGAAACCAAATCCGGCGAGTGGCCGGGCGGTAAACTCAGCCGCAGCAGGCGCTCGGTAATATCGATACAACGGTCAATTTGCCGGTCGGCGAGATGCAGGTACTCGTACAGTTGTTCGTCATCCCGCACCGCGTTATCACGGAGTTTGAAGAGCGTATCCAGTGCGATACGGATCGAGGCCAGCGGATTGCGAATTTCGTGAGCAACGCCGGCCGCAAGCTGGCTGAGCGTCGCATGTTTCTGCTGATGCGAATATTGCAGTTGCTTGGCCAGATCCCGAATCGATTCCACGACATACAGCGTGTCTTGGCCGTTGCTGCGGGCGGGCATGGAGGCACCGTACACCTCGACATGAACGGGGCTGCCATCGTCGCGGCTGAAGCTTTGCAAGGTTTTAACCGGCTGGCCGGTTTTGGCGATTTCAGCCAGTGGGCAGGTGATCAGGTGTGGCGGACAGGGGTTATCGCGCTGGTGGCTGGAGCGATAGCAGGGGGTGCCAATGATCTGCCGCGCTGTTTGGCCTAAATGCTGGCTGTAGCTTTGATTGGCCAGGACGATGCGGTAATCCGGGCCGATCACCCGAATGCCATCGGGAATGGCGTCGATCAGGTTTTGCAAAAAGGCTTTTTGTTCCTGGGTGGCGGCCAGGTTATGGGCGAGCGTGTCGGCCATGTGGTTGAAGGTGGCACCAAGTTGGCCGAGTTCATCCGCGCTGGTCGCTACAATCCGGCTGTTGAGTTGACCGCTGGCCAGTGCGTTAGCGCCGCTTGCCAACCGAGCGACAGGTTTGAGGACGAAGCGGTTAATGAACCACCAGCCGCCTGCGACTGAAAGCAAAACCACGACTGCGCCTGATCCCATCAGCAGACCGGTGCTGTGTAAGGTGCGCGCCCGCAGCGTTTCGGCCTCGTGATCGATCACTAGAATGCCGTTGATAGGGTTTAACTCGGTCGGGCCATGACATTGCACACAACGCGGCTGGTTATGTACCGGATGGATCGCCCGCAAAACATCCCGGCCCAGGCTATCGCTGAGGGTGAGCTGTGTCTCTTGACTCAGCGCGCTCTTGGGCAAACACACAGGGCAGTCTGTACCGCTCGATAGCGCCAGTTGTGTGCCGATAAGCCGATGATCGGAGGCAAAGCGCACCTCGCCGGTTGGGTTCAAAATCATCGCTTGCCGAATCGAGGGTTCCTGACCCAACCCATCAATGATCTCCCGCAGTCCGGGTAGATCGCGCTTGAGCATGGCGTTGACGAGTGCGGCTTGTAAAAGCCGGTTGACTTCCGAAGCCCGTACAGTTCGCTCCTCGCGGAGCTGGCCGTGATAGAGCGTGACAAAAGCCAGGAGAAAAATGAGTGAGACGGTCAGTAAGCCAGCGGCAGCCGCCACGATGAATTTGCGGTTGAGGCTGCGGGCAATCCAGTGACGCAAGGGTAGGGTTCTCAAGGCGGTTTGAGCAGGGCCAGCATACCATGCTTGGGCTGTCATTTTGACAGGAGCCTGACCGGTGAGGGCCACCAAGGGGGTCGATACCTACCTCAATACTTGATAGAGCTGACGGCCGTGGCGCGTTCGCGCGCAGATGGTGCATAAGCCATCGGGTCGAAGCTGTCCGGTAGGCAGGTGGTAGCGGATGTTGCACGCCGGGCAGTGTCCTTGGGCCAAGGCAACGGCTTGAGGCCGGAGTGCAAGCGCGGCAATGTGGATGGCGTTTTGGTCGCAGGCATCCCGACAGATCCCGCAACCGGTGCAGTACTGGGCTTTGATTTGATAACACGGTTCGCTATCGGTCGTTTTCAAGCGGATGGCTTGGTGCGGGCAGAGCCGGACGCAGGCGTCACAGCCATTGCAGCGGGTCGGGTCGATGTTGGGTGTCGCTAGAAAAAGATCATCCGGCCCTGTCTCCGGTAGCGATGCTGTGGGTGGTGTGGAATTGGCCGGTTCGTCCCCGGCCAGCGCGGCGGCATCGCGGGTGGTGTTGATGGCAGTTCGCAAGGCATCACGAAAGAAATTTCGGCGGGTCGAGACTGGCCCGCTTTGGCAGGGAGTTGATTGCTTGAGGATTTTCTGCCATTGCGCTGGCTCCAGTGCGACCAGGGCGATGGGTTCTAAACTTCGGCTTTGCAGCAGCGTGTTGGTTTTTTGAACGGATTCCGATAGGCGTTGGCCGCGACCGCGCAGGCAGGCGTCACAGTCGGCGTTGGTGATGATCCAGGTCGCCATGCCGCACCGGTACTGATGCAGCAGCTCGCGCGTTCCGATGCTATGGAGGCAAGGGATTCGGCAGTCGGCGGCGTCTAAGTCCGTTCGTTCGCAGGCGCGAAAGAGTGCAGTGTGGCCCTTCCAGGAACGGACGCCCGTATCAGCCAGAGCCTGATCGCAGGCGATGGCATTCTCTGGGCAGGCGGGAACGCACAGGCCGCAGCCGTCACAGGCATTGATGTTGATTCCTAGCCGTTCGTCGTCGATCACCCACGCATTAAGCGGGCAAGCGTCTGCACAAGCGCGGCAACGGGCGTCGTTGATGTGGCTGTGTACGCAGCGGTCGGCGCTGACAGTGGGGAGTCGGGCTTTAGCGGCGATTGTTTCTGTTAAGGCGCGTAGCGGGGGTTTAGAGACCGTCTCCGGTGGAGATGCGGTTTCCTTTGGAGTGTTGGGGCGGGGAGGTGGAGTCACGCTATCCTTGATAGAGTCACGAGCCTTTGTACCACTCCTTTGAGTTGGAAGGCGTCGATATAGGCCCGAGCATGCTGGTGACTGAACAAAACCGGATGGGCCAGTATCAACCCATCGTAGGTGGTCTTGCCAGAGACGAAGAGGACTTCCTCACCTACAGCGTCTATGAAGCGGAAGGGTGCTTGCCAGGCTTGCTTATCCTCTTGACGGAGCAACAAGCCCAACTTGGAGTAGGAGCAGGCCAAATCTTTGTCGCAGAGCAACAGTCCAGGTTGTCCGCCATTGGGATGGACTAGGCCTTCGAGCCAATGTTGTGTCTGACCCACACAGTGGTTTATCCGTTCGTGGTAGCCACCCGTGTGCTGCGGACACGGGCACCGTACCCCGTTATCCAAGGCCACAGTCAACCCCGGCGGCAAGCCGGACAGAGCTTTGAGTAACGGCTTTATCCAACAGCGGCGCCCAGCAGCCAGCGAAGAACCATCTTGTTGAACCCACAAATCCAACACAGTTGGCACAATGCGGTTGTTACTGATACCCGGTTCTCGGAAGATTGCAACCAGATGGACGGGCGTCTGTGCCGACTGTTTGGTCCAAGTGGTCCCGTTTGTGTGTAGCCGAACTGTCGCTGGTTCGGCGGCTAGAAGCGAGGCCCGATCCGGACATGTAGGACAAGCGTAAGGGTTCTGCATACTTTGCTACGGTGAATATATACAGCGGAGCCGCCTCTAAAACTCTACCACGTTGGCCCTTGTCCAGAAATAAAAGTAGACGGAGCCGGAGCCGGAGCAGCGCCACGTTTCGGCTTCATCCGTTGCTCGATGTCTTCGGCAGTAGGGCGAGGTTCGGCCAGCAATTCCGCCAGCAAATCGCGTAGCTCTTGGCAATAGGCAGCGGTGAGCAAGGCGAGAGCAGCGAAGAATCGGGTACGGCAACGCTCCGCCACCCGCTGACTGAAGAGTGGCAACCAGCGTAACAAATGCTCATCCATAAAGCGGACGGCCTCGGTCAGAGTATCGCCCCGCACTGGCTCAAACAGATGCGCCAGGAATTGGAGTTCCAGCGCCAGATGATCTTCCGGCCGGATGCGCCAATCACCCACCGTCAAACCGTGGCGAGTGTAATAAGCCCGAACCTGAAACATTGGCTCCTGTCGCATCAAATGATCTTCATCCAGCCAGACCGATTCGTGCGGTGAAGCGCCGTAGCCGTTGGTGAGATAGATATCGGTGTAGTCGGCGGCATACTGATCAAGAATGGTTTGACTGAGCGTTTCTGGCAGACCCTCAAACGCCGCCGCCATTGCCTGCAACGCTTCCCGACCAACCGGTGATTGCAATTCCAGACCGAGCGACAGACCGCCTTCTTGCCGCAGTGATTGCAGCAGTGTGCTGCTGGGTTCGGCGTGATGAAGCAGAGCAAGCGATAGTAAATCCTCGGCTACCGCCTGCCGGAAACTATCCAGGGTAACGGCTGGCCCGGCATCCGGGTCAGCGGATGCCGTGTCGGCCCGTGCCGTCACTCCACGATCCCTTTGCGGTGGGGGATAAAGACCATCGAGGGATTAGTCAACTCAGGATCGGCAAAATTCTTCACCGCCCGCACCGGCTTATCATTCGGTCCCAACGCCTTGGTTTCCCATTCGCCGCTCATTAACTTATCCACCGGGCCGATGTCCAGCACCCGCATCATACAGGCCATCACGCAGTACGGCTTGCGGCCAGCCTCGATTTCATCGACGCACATGTTGCACTTCTTGACCAGATGGTCGCTCGGATCGTACTGCGGTGCGCCGTAGGGACAAGTCGCCTCACAGCGTCGGCAACCGATGCACAAGGTCGAGTCAATATCGACGATGCCATCCTGCTTACGCTTAAAAATCGCGCCGGTCGGGCAGGCGGGTAAACAAGCCGGTTCGCCGCAGTGGTTGCAGGAGATGTTGACTTTATAGGCGTAGACATCGGGATAGGTGCCGCCTTCCACATACATCACCCGCCGAAAGCGGGGGCCTGCTGCCAGCCCATTCTTATCCTTGCAAGCGATTTCGCAGGCGCGGCAACCGATACAATCGACATTGTTATGGATGAAGCCTAACTGCATGTCAGGCTTCACCGGCGTATACACTTCCTTCTTGCGACGCTTGACCGCTTCCTTGATCACGGCCGCATTTTCGGGGGCTTTGGCGTCAGCCATGGCATCGGCTCCTCAAGGGGTTCACAGTTCGCGCCGGAAGATGTACGAGCGGGCCGTCGCCTGCTTATCCCATCCCGGTCGATGGGCTAGATCGGTTTTCTTCACGTTCGCCAGCACGGTGTTGTAGGCGAAAGCCCCAGCCGGGCTGGGTTCGTCAAGCGTAAGGAAATCAGGATTACCAGCGCGGTCGATGCCATTTTCGTCTAAATCCAGCCAGGCCCCCTCGTGCAGGACCAGCACACCCGGCATACAGCGTTCGGTTACGTAGGTGGGGACGACGACTTTGCCTCGATCATTCCAGACCTCTACGGTGTCACCCGTCTGGATGCCGAGCCGTTTGGCATCGGAGGCGTTGATCGTCACTTCCTGTTCGTAAGTCTCTCGTAGCCAAGCGCAGTTATTGAAGATGGAGTGGGTGCGCCAGCGGGGATGCGGTGAAACCAGATGGAATGGGTATTGCTTCGTTTTCTCACTGCCCGCATATTCCCAAGGCTCGATCCATTTTGGAATCGCCGGAATCGGATAACCGTATTGGGTCCGCGTCCAATCCTTGATCTGTGCCAGTTGGGTAGAAAAAATTTCGATTCGGCCAGAAGGGGTCTGAAACGGTAGTCCTTGCTCAATTTGGGCGCGAAACGCTACATGCGGCTTGTCCAGCTTGAACTTGTACACACCGCGTTGCTTGAACTCATCCCAGCTCATCATCACGCCCTGGTGATGCATCACCTTCTCTTCCCACCAGGTACGCAAATAGGCATCATCGACCGCATCGTTGTACTGGAAATACTCGCGGTTGGCGCGCGGGTTATAGCCTGGGCCAAAGCCGAGCCGATACGCCAGTTCGGTGAAAATCTGGAAATCGGTCTTACTCTCGCCCATCGGTTCAATGACTTTGGGCCGATGGATATAGTAATGCCCTTTGTACCAAGGTAGGGCGACATCGTGGCGTTCGAAGTGAGTGGCGACCGGCAACAGCACATCGGCGTAGAGGCCCGACGGGGTGATGGTGCTATCCATGCACACCACCAGATCAAGCTTCTTGATCGCCTGGATTTCCTTGTTGATATTGGTGAGCTGGTTGAACCAGTCCGAACCTTGCCAGAAGATGCCGCGAATGTTGGGAATCACGCCGTCAAGATGATCCTGGCGTGGCCAGAGGCCGATTTCTTCGCGTTTGACGTTGGGATAATTGAGCACGCAATGTGCCCAACGGTCGGATTTGATGGAAGCGAACCAGACGTTGGCGTATTGATCGTAGGGGTAGGCGACCGCTTCGGAATGCCAGGCTTTGCCGACGCCTTCCGCGCAACCGCCCAACACGCCGATATTACCAGTCATCGCCTGTACTGCCGCTGCCATGCGGTTGTACTGCTCGCCGTAGGCGTTGCGGCCCGGCGCCCAGGACGCTTTCAGCGCCGCCGGTTTGGTGCGGGCGTACATATCAGCCAGCTTCTTGATGTCCTCGGCCTTAACCCCACAGATTTGGGCCGCCCATTCTGGGGTCTTGGGCTGATTATCGTACTTACCGAGGATGTAGTCCTTGAAATTTTCCTGATCCTTGGCCCAGTCCGGCATCGTGCCGGCGTCCATTCCTAGACAGAATTTATCGATGAACGCTTGATCGTGGAGGTTGTTGGTGAAGATGTAATGGGCCATTCCCGCCAGCATCGCTGCGTCGGTATCGGGATGGATCGGAATCCACCAGGCGTCATAAGTCGCAGCGGAATCCGTGTATTGCGGATCGATCAGCACGAACTTGCAACCACGCTGCTTGGCCAGCCGCATGTAGTAAAACGTATTGCCGCCGTGGAAGGTGTAGGCCGGGTTCCAGCCCCACATGATGATCAGCTTGGAATGGGCAAAAGCGTCGTCTTCGTTACCGTCCTCAATGGTGCCGAAAGTCATCCGCGAACTGAAGGTGGTGCCTTGATAGGATGGCACCGACCAGGAATTGGTGCGACAACCGAACATGCCCAGGAATCGCGCCAGTAGCCCTTCAATCTGGTCAGACTTGTGCAGCACCCCGTAAGAAGCGCCGGCATAGCCTTGATCAAGCAGGGCGGTTGGCCCGTATTGCTGTTTGATCGCAACCATCTTCTCGGCGACCAAGGTCAGCGCGTCGTCCCACGACGCGCGCTTGAAGCGGCCTTCGCCCCGCTCACCAACACGGATCATCGGATAGAGCAGCCGTTCTGCGGAATAAAGCCGCTGCCGGTAGGAACGGCCGCGCAAGCAGGCGCGTAATTGCGGCTCTTCAAAAGTGTCTTTACCAAATGCGCCATCCGCTTGATAGCGACCATCGTCAGTAGACAGTCGGACAATCACATCACCCTTTTTATGCGCTACCAACATGTGGCGCGAGCCGCAGTTGTGAGCGCAACTGGTGACGACGGTTTGCAATTGATCGTCACGCGGGTAGGGTTCGTAAGCGAACGCCTTGGCTTCGCGGGCGGTTTTCAGTTCGATCAGGCCGGTGCTACCCAGTGCGGCGCCAGCGGCGGTAGCCTTGAGGAAGGAACGCCGCGACAAATTAAGACGGCCGCGCAAAAGGTCGAGGGGTGAATTTGCAGTCATATTGGCATCATCCCGGCTTTTCATTGGGGGGCGCCCGATGCTTGGCTTGGCGTCTTCATGTATTGTAAAAACCGTGCTTCTGATTCTGTCGGACGGCCCTTGGCCCATTCCGGCGTTTCGAGAGTCATGCCCGGCCAGGGGTGACGCGGGTAAGGATAATTAATCCGGTACCACTGACGCCCGCCATGGCAGCCGTAGCAGAAGTCACCGCTCTCCTTGCCCGCTACTTCGATGGCTTCCGGTTTCAGGAAATTGACTTTATGGCGGTTGGTGCGAAACGCAGCGTGGCACGCGAGACAGTTGTTGCCAAATAATTCGCCCGATTTCGACCAGTGATCCGGTAGGCCCGTCATTACCTTGTAATTAAAATTACCGTGACACATCAGGCAGGTATTTGGATCAACCTTTTTACGTAAGGTGAAGGTAGCACCCGTTTGAACCGGAGGGATGGGCGCTGCTTCGCGGGGATCACTGCCCTGATGGCAGGTGCTGCACTTCATGTCCATTAAGCGGGTTGCCAGCGGCCCGACCAAGTGTCGGCGATGCATGGTGTCCTGGTCACCTTGATAGGTATCAAGCGTTTGATACCAAGCGAGGACATCGGTCGTTTTAACACCGGCTGGTGATTGTTCCAGCGGTTTGTCTTTAAGAATTTCCTGATGGCAGCTCAAGCATTGTTCGTTAGTGGCGTTGGCTATTTGTGGTTGGAAATGGATGGGATGCCACTGGGCCTTCTGATAATCGGGATTCTCGGCTTGTACGGTGTTGATCGAGATCAGCGACAGCGCCATGAGCAAGCCTGCCCATCCCCGCAGGGATTTCGGCTGCAACCTCCACATAAACCTGACCTCACTTGGCAATCTTGATTTAAAAGATGATTGACCGACTGTTCTAGTTTGAGGTGAGGGGCGCTTATCCTTAAGCACCCCATTCACCGAAATCTTTACAGCAACTGCCTTGTTTCTTGGCGCTGTAACCTTGTTATTTCTTCACTTCTTCCTTTTTGGGTTCCTTAGCTTCTTCTTTCTTCCCTTCCATACCCTGCATACCACTCATACCTGACATGCCGGACATGCCGCCCATGCCGCCCATGCCGCCCATGCCGCCCATGCCGGACATTCCCGACATACCGCCCATTCCTGACATGCCACCCATGCCGCCCATGCCAGACATACCACCCATTCCTGACATACCGCCCATACCACCCATTCCTGACATACCGCCCATGCCGGACATGCCGCTCATTCCGCCCATGCCGGACATGCCGCTCATTCCGCCCATGCCACCCATACCGGACATGCCGCCCATTACAACTGGGTTATACGTCCATTGAACGCATACCGCACCTTGGCCACCCATGCCGGACATCCCCGACATACCACCCATTCCGCCCATGCCGCCCATTCCGCTCATGCCACCCATACCGGACATGCCGCCCATTCCGCTCATGCCACCCATACCGGACATGCCGCCCATTCCGCTCATGCCACCCATGCCGGACATAGGTTGAGACCATTGTGTACATACCCATCCAGCATTACTACCACCACCCATACCGGACATGCCGGACATACCGCCCATGCTACCCATACCGGACATGCCGGACATACCGCCCATGCCGGACATACCGCCCATGCCGGACATACCGCCCATGCCGGACATACCGCCCATGCCGGACATACCGCCCATGCCGGACATACCGCCCATGCCGCCCATGCCGGACATACCGCCCATGCCGGACATACCGCCCATGCCCGCAGCAAAGCTTGGGGCAGTGACCAGTGTGCCAAGGAATAGACCGACGGCTACAGACATCTTCGACATTTTAATTTTCATGAAAATTCTCTCTAAATTTTAGTTGTTTACTTAGTAGAAGCCAAAATTTCCGCCCATTCCCGACATACCACCCATGCCGGACATGCCGCCCATTCCCGACATACCACCCATGCCGGACATACCACCCATTCCCGACATGCCGCCCATACCACCCATACCACCCATTCCCGACATGCCGCTCATACCGGACGGTATCCAAACCCAATTACCACTCATTCCCGACATGCCACCCATACCAGACATTCCTGACATGCCACCCATACCGCCCATGCCAGACATTCCTGACATGCCACCCATGCCGGACATACCCGACATGCCCCTCATCCCACTCATAAAGTAAGCAGGATAGGTCCATTGCGCACACACCCAGCTTGGGCTAGCAGCAGGCTGAACCCACATCGTGCATACCCAGTTTGAGCCGCCAGTACCACCCATGCCGGACATTCCCGACATACCACCCATACCGCCCATGCCACTCATGCCGGACATTCCCGACATGCCGCCCATGCCGGACATTCCCGACATGCTGCCCATGCCGGACATTCCCGACATGCTGCCCATGCCGGACATTCCCGACATGCCGCCCATGCCGGACATTCCCGACATGCCGCCCATGCCGGACATTCCCGACATGCCGCCCATACCGTCCATACCGGACATGCCGCCCATACCGGACATATCGGCCGTTGCAAGAGGGCTTGCGCCTAGAGTTCCAAGAAGCACACCAAAAAATAGCGGTAACTGTGAGACTCTACTGATCTTTTTCACGAAATTCCTCCAGATTATGGCTTCGGTTGACATGTCAAATACAGAGCAAACCTTGAGTAACGCTTGAATGGCTTTTAGCAAAGCTCACCATCCAGCAAATCAATGGTAGATTCTCTGTGTGCGACTGATACGATTTTTGAATGGGATTTTTGGACCTGCTTGATCTTAGTCAAAAAGGTCTAATTACTTGAACGGTGCCAGCCACGAATATCGTAACGCCCTGTCATTCCAGGTCGATTAAACGGTGTATACCAGTTACCTTGATCGTCCAGAAAACGAAGGCTATTGGGGTAAGGTTGGGTAACGCCAGTTAGCGCTTTTGCGTACCATGCTTGATCTTTGAATGCTTCCAAGATGATTGGAGTGTTTGCGGGTCGTTGATCAGGGTTTATCCCGGCGATAAATAAATTATCCGTGGCAGCAATGATAACGCTGGGAGATGACAGAGCTGCAATGGCTAACCCTAAGATAATCTTTGCTTTTCGCATCATGTTTGCGTTCTTTGGTGTTTGCCCTATGGTGCTAGCGATTATCTGGTACTAGCTGAGGTAAAAAAGCGCATTTAGTAAGTATTTAAGTATTAGCAAAACCTAAGCCATGCGCATTTTTATTTTTAACTATTTATTTTTAATGAATTTTTATTTCGAGCCCGTATGCTGAATGCTATATTTTTATGCCAAAATGACAGTAATTTCAGGTTAAAAATTAATAACTATTTGAAAATCATTTCAATAACTTCATGCCAAAATTGCATATTTGGCAAATGCACAAATGAAGAAGCCTTGATAAGCGATCTATCAAGGCTTCGATTGAAAATAAGTTTTGGTGGGCCCTGTAGGATTCGAACCTACAACCAAGGGATTATGAGTCCCCTGCTCTGACCATTGAGCTAAGGGCCCGGATTGAGGATGTTATCTTCTGGCTAGATTCCATGCCGGTTGGCATCGCTCCAAATCAGTGCTGCATCATGGCGATAGCTTATTCTAAATCCAGAAAGCTGCGCAGTTGCTCGGAGCGATTGGGGTGCCGGAGTTTACGCAATGCCTTAGCTTCAATTTGCCGGATACGCTCGCGGGTTACATCGAACTGTTTACCAACTTCTTCCAGGGTATGATCGGTCGACATATCAATGCCAAACCGCATCCGCAGCACCTTGGCCTCACGCGGGGTCAGCGTCGATAGAACCTCTCGGGTCGCCTCACGCAAACCTTCGACCGTCGCAGCTTCAACCGGCGATAATACACTGAGATCTTCAATAAAATCACCTAGATGAGAGTCTTCATCATCGCCGATGGGAGTCTCCATCGAAATAGGCTCCTTGGCGATTTTCAAGACCTTGCGTACCTTATCCTCCGGCATTTCCATCCGTTTCGCCAGTTCATCCGGTGTCGGTTCGCGACCCATTTCCTGCAACATCTGCCGCGAAATTCGGTTCAGCTTATTGATCGTTTCGATCATATGTACCGGGATACGAATGGTCCGAGCCTGATCAGCAATGGATCGGGTGATCGCTTGTCTGATCCACCAGGTGGCGTAAGTCGAGAATTTGTAACCGCGCCGGTATTCGAACTTATCGACTGCCTTCATTAACCCGATGTTGCCTTCCTGAATCAGGTCTAAAAATTGCAGACCTCGATTGGTGTACTTCTTGGCGATGGAGATCACTAGGCGCAGGTTGGCTTCCACCATCTCTTTCTTGGCGCGGCGTGCTTTAGCCTCGCCAATGGACATGTGGCGATTAATATCTTTGATTTCGTGGATCGATAAGCGGGCTTCCGCCTCAATGACTTGCAGTTGTTGCTGCGCCTGTAATATCTCCGCACGGTAGTCGGCTAGCAAGGCGGAATGCTTTTTACCGGCTCCAATCTGCTCATCCACCCATTCCAGTCGCGTTTCATTTTGTGGGAAGGAGGTGATGAACGCTTTGCGTGGCATCTGCGCTTTATTGACGCAAATCGCCATGATTTCTTTTTCCTGAGTACGAATACGCTCAGCGATTTCGTGCAGATTGGCAATCAGCAGATCCAGTGTTTTTGGCACTAGCCTGAACTGGAGAAAGCGCTCGCTGAGTTGCTGGCGCAGCTCTTGAGGATGGGCGTTTTGTAAGCCTAGCGCATCAATGGCCTCTAATGCTTGGGTACATAAACCCCGTAAATCGGCAAAACGTCGAGCCGTTTCTTCGGGGTCGGGACCGCTCTCGACAACAGCCTGCGCACCCTCTTCATCGTCGTCCTCAGGTACTACCACCTCATCTTCAACGACCACGGCATCCGGGTCATCGACGGCCAGCAATAAATCGACGTCCGGCAAGGGTGGGGCGGTTTCCTCTACATCTTTGAAGCCACTGATGACATCGGCAAGCCGAGTACCGTTTTCACTGATGGAATCGTAAATCTTCAGCAGGGTAGCGGAGGTGAGGGGATAGCTGGCCAAAGCTGAGAGAACTTGGGTCATCCCTTCTTCGATCCGCTTGGCGATCTGAATCTCACCTTCGCGCGTCAGCAACTCGACCGTACCCATCTCGCGCATATACATGCGCACCGGATCGGTGGTACGTCCGAATTCGCTATCGACTGCTGCCAGGGCTGCCGCCGCTTCCTCAGCGACCACATCGTCATCGGCACTGACCGGATTTTCATTGAGCAGCAGGGTTTCAGTATCGGGAACGAACTCGTGAACCTCGATACCCATATCATTGATCATCGAGATAATATCTTCGATCTGTTCAGGATCGACGATATCATCCGGCAGATGGTCATTCACCTCGGCATAAGTCAGGAAACCCTTTTCCTTGCCGCGGGCAATCAACTTCTTCAATTGCGATTGTTGCTGCTCGCTCATGACCTGTTCACATATTAGAAAGGTAAATAAAAATCCAAACCTTCGATGATATCACAGTATTTTTTATTTAAAAAAGTTGGTTCAATTAGACCTTTTCGCTTTTAGCAAGTTCCGTAAAATTTCCTCACGTTCCTCGGTGCTGAATGCTCGCGCTGTTCCCCGGCCCATGAGCAGGTCGGGCAACCGGTCGGGCAGATCGTCACGCCGCTTTAGAGTGGCAACGATGTCGCTAAATTCCTGTTCAAATTGGTATTCTTCATCCGGGATCTGCGGCTTCCAAGCGGCTAACCGCTCCAAGATCGCCCCTTCTGGAGTATCTCGATGGCGCTCCAGCAGGGCGGCAGCGGTCAGCTCTGGATTGGAGTGCAGCGCGCAAAGCAAGTTCGCCACGAGTTGCATTCCCGGTCGGTTGTCGTCTGGGAGTACGAGATCCTCGACGGTTGTTTGTTGTGCTAGCATCGGTCGATACAGTAACAGAGCGATCAGTCTGCGCACTGGCGTGCGTGCTAAACGCAAGCTGTGATCTTCGGTTAGATGGGCTGTCGGCGTTGGGGGCCGCAGCCGGGTGTTCACCAATTGTGCTTCCTTGCGCAGTCGTTCCTGCATGAGGTCGCGAAAGTGCCCTTCTGGGAGCTTTTCGAGCAATGGGCGGGCCAGTTCCGCCATACGGGCACGGCCGGCCAACGTATTTGGATCGCCCTGGCCCCGCAGTTCGTCAAACAAGTAGTCCGCCAAGGGGGTACTGTGTTGGATGCGGCGCGCAAATGCGGCTTGCCCTTCAGCTCGGACCAGGCTATCCGGGTCTTCACCGTCCGGGAGAAATAAAAAACCAGCCTGGCGGCCATCGCGCAAAAAAGGCAGCGCCACAGTTAACGCTCGCCACGCAGCAGCGCGTCCGGCCCGGTCGCCGTCGAAGCAAAATACCAGATCGTCAGCCGTGCGAAACAGGCGATCAATGTGCTCGGCGGTAGTGGCTGTGCCCAGGGTGGCGACGGCATACGAGATCTCATGTTGGGCCAAAGCGACCACATCCATATAGCCTTCCACCACTAGCAGCCGTGGCAATTGCCGGTTCTGAGTACGCGCCTCATAGAGGCCGTAGAGTTCCGATCCCTTATGAAAGAGAGAGGTTTCGGGAGAATTGAGATATTTCGGCGTGGTATCTCCGTCGAGCGCACGGCCACCAAAGCCGATGGCCCGGCCTCTACGGTCGCGGATTGGGAAAATGATACGGTCGCGGAAGCGATCCCGTGCCCGGCCTTGTTCGTCCATGCTGACGAGGCCGGCGGCGATAAGATCGGCGCTGTTCGCACCGGCCCCATTCAGTGCCTTGCCGAGATTTTCCCAGCCGGGAGGCGCGTATCCGATACCGAAGGTATTGGCAATCTGGCCGGTTAAGCCGCGTTGGCGCAAATAATCCACAGCCCGTTGTCGGAGTGGATGCTCGCGTAATTGTTGGCGGAAAAAATGGTCAGCTTGAGAGATCCATTCGAGCAAACGCTTAGTCGGTAGCGCCGACGCGCTATCGCTAGTGGTCGTTTCAGGCAGATCAAGTCCTGCTAAATGCGCCAATTCCTCGACGGCATCGAGAAATTCCAAGCGCTCGTAGGCCATCAAAAAACCAATAGCGTTGCCGTGAGATCCACAGCCGAAACAGTGATAGAACTGCTTGCGCGGGCTTACCGAGAACGAGGGGGTTTTCTCGGCGTGAAACGGACAGCAGGCCATAAATTCGTGGCCTGCACGCCGCAGGGGTACTCGGCTGTGGATAATCTCGACAATATCCACTCGCCCGAGCAATTGATCGAAGAACTCCTGGGGTATCCGGCCAGCCATAGGCCAAAGACTAGCGGAGAAATCCCCAACCGTCAGCGGTCGGGGCGCTCAAAGACCACAAAAAAGACGTGAATATCGCTAGCGAGAATCCGGGAGGAAGGCGAATCAACTATTAAAGCGTGCTTTAACGCGGGAGCTGACGGCCGCCATATCAGCCCGACCTTGCGCCTGATCTTTGATTAGGGCCATGACCTTACCCATGTCGCGTAGCGATTGAGCACCAGTGGCCGCGATAGCGTCAGCGATCAGGCTATCGATCTCGGCATCGCTCAGTGATGCCGGCATATACGTTTGGATCAGATCAATCTCAAAAGATTCTCGCGACGCCAGATCATCCCGTCCGGCATTTTGATACTGTGCGAGAGATTCGCGGCGCTGCTTGATCATTTTCTCCAGTACGCCAAGCACTTGAATTTCACTCAATTCAATGCGCTCGTCCACCTCACGCTGTTTGATGGCGGCTAAGATCAGGCGGATGGCGCCAAGACGTTCCTTATCCTTGGCGCGCATGGCGGTTTTCATGTCTTCATTAATCTGAGCTTTAAGGGACATGAGGTTGGCTCGGAACGGGAGAGTTGAAAAGAAGGCTCTGTTTGAATATACGTCAGTACATGCGGGTGCGGCGAGATACTTCCCTGGAAAGCTTTTTTAGATGACGTTTGACGGCGGCAGCACGCTTGCGTTTGCGTTCCTGGGTCGGTTTTTCGTAAAACTCGCGCCGACGGACCTCAGACAGGACCCCGGCTTTCTCGCAGGAACGCTTGAAGCGGCGCAGGGCCACGTCAAACGGCTCATTCTCTTTCACTTTCACGGAAGGCATTTAAAACGTCACCTCATTCATGTTTGATCGGTTAGTCGTTAGATATCAAATTATCGGTAAACGGCGAATTGTAATCGTGCGTATTGCCAAATGCAAAGATGAGGGGGGTCATGCTGATTTTAGGTCTCGAAACCTCGTGTGATGAAACAGGTGTGGCGCTTTACGAGAGCGAGCGCGGCCTGTTGGCTCATGCGCTGCATAGCCAGGTCGAACTCCACGCCGAATACGGCGGGGTAGTGCCGGAACTGGCCTCGCGTGATCACGTTCGCAAGATCTTGCCGCTGCTGCGCGAAGTGTGTCGGCAAGCAGCCGTCGCTCCAAGCCAAATCGACGGTGTGGCGTATACGCGAGGCCCCGGCTTGATTGGTGCATTGCTGGTTGGAGCGGCTATCGGGCGTAGTCTGGCTTGGGCGTGGCAAGTACCCGTGATCGGTGTTCATCATATGGAAGGCCATTTACTGGCACCGATGCTAGAGCCGAATCCACCGAAGTTCCCCTTCGTAGCGTTGCTGGTCTCCGGCGGCCATAGCCTATTGGTTGATGTGCAAGGTATCGGCCGCTACCGAATTTTGGGCGAATCAATCGACGATGCTGCCGGTGAGGCGTTTGATAAAACGGCCAAGCTGTTGGGATTGCCGTATCCGGGTGGCCCAGCCTTGGCCAAATTGGCGGAACAGGGCGATCCTCAGCGCTTTAGGTTCCCGCGACCAATGACCGACCGACCCGGCTGCGATTTTAGTTTCAGCGGCTTGAAAACCGCTGCTATCAATACTTGGCGAGCGTTGGAATCCAGCCCTGAAAATCGAGCGGATGTGGCACGCGCCTTTGAGGAGGCAGTGGTGGAGACATTAGCCATCAAATGTCGGCGAGCTTTGCACGCGACGGGCTTAAAACGCTTAGTGGTGGCGGGTGGGGTAGGGGCCAATCGGCGGTTAAGGGAACGGTTGTGGGAATTGGCCGCTGAATTGGGTGGGCAGGTTTATTATCCGCGCTTGGAGTTTTGTACCGATAACGGTGCCATGATCGCCTATGCGGGTTGGCGACGGCTGGCAGCTGGTCAAGGGGAAGATGCCGCGATTGAGGTCATGCCGCGTTGGCCCCTAGATAGTTTGCTGGCGGCCTGAAAACCTAATCCTACTAAGTGAATTTGGCTTATCGCACCCGCCAATTACGGCGGGTGAATTTACGGTACGTGTCCGGGTAAGCTGATGGGTCGTACTGTTTCAATCCGCACCTGCCAATTACGGCGGGTGAATTTGCTCGCGCCAATACCGGCTTGCCCGCAATGTATCGCTGTTTCAATCCGCACCTGCCAATTACGGCGGGTGAATTTGCTACGCCAAGACGCACTACGTCAAGCCGCTGAACGTTTCAATCCGCACCCGCCAATTACGGCGGGTGAATTTCAATGGGCGGCGCAGCCGGCACAAGGAGCGAGGTGTTTCAATCCGCACCCGCCAATTAC
>NZ_CBTJ020000081.1 GCF_001051235.1 Candidatus Competibacter denitrificans Run_A_D11
GAGGGAGAGCAACTGTGTTGTCATCTCATGGCCTGCACTCTGCGGGAGGCTGCCAAGGGGAGTTGGTCTTGAGGATGGCATTGAGGATGGTCAACAATTTACGCATACAGGCCGTGAGGGCGACCTTGGGAGGTTTGCCCACGACCCGAAGGCGTTGGTAGAAAACCTTGATGATGGGATTACATCGACTGGCGGCGACGGTAGCCATATACAGGACGGCCCGCACGCCCGCGCGTCCACCGAAGATCATGCGTTTACCCCGGCCCTGGCCGGAATCCCGATTGAAGGGACAGACGCCGACCAGGGCGCTGATTTGGCGGCGGTTGAGGGCGCCCAATTCCGGCAAGGCGGCCAATAAGGTGGCCGAGGTCACCGGGCCGATGCCGGGAACGCCCTGGAGGAGGTCGTCGGCTTCGCGCCAGAGGGGGCTTTCGCGTAAGCCGCGCTTTAGGTCGTCATCGTGGTCCTGGAGTCGTTGGGTCAGCCAGGCGATGGTGGCGTCGATGTCGGGCTTCACGCGCGGATGGGCGCTCACCCGACGGTTTTTCTCCGCCGTCAACATCTCCACCACCTGCCGCCGCCGCTGGATCAGCGCCATCAATTCCTGGGCTTGGGCGTCCTTCCAGGGCCGAGGTTCGGGACGGATCGCCGCGCCAAAGTGGGCGAGCACCGCCGCATCCAGCGCATCGGTCTTCGCCAGCCGCCCAGTCGCTTTAGCAAAATCACGCGCCTGGCGCGGGTTGATCACCGCCACCGCCAATCCCGCTTCAACCAGCGCCGTGACCACCGGGATTTCCAGGCCCCCGGTCGCTTCCAGCACGATCAACGCCGGTGATCGGGGGCGCAACCAGTCGATCAACACCTCCAATCCCGCCGTGTCGCGAGCCACCCGTAACCGCTCGCTCTCCGGCCAGGTCGCCACATCCAGATGCGCCTTCGCGACATCAATCCCGATCCAGCATTCCTCCAACCGCTCACGATTTTCTTGCATCAACGTGTTCCTCTCCCTACCTTGCACGATGCGGGTTTTAACCCCGGCAACTGTTCGGGTTTCCGGTTCACTGAAAAATCAACGTGGCGCTTCTCGCTCTCCCACGGGATCTGCAGTCCCTCAGGGTTTTCGTGCTACCACGTCGCCCTTACACTTTAACCAATCCCCAACATACAAGG
>NZ_CBTJ020000082.1 GCF_001051235.1 Candidatus Competibacter denitrificans Run_A_D11
ATATTGATATTTTGACGAGGTCGTGATGAGTTGGGTAGTCCGGGAACTGGGGATGTGGAATTGGGGGACGCGCGACGGACGCGGCGGCTGATCAAGCTGGTGGAAGCTTTGGCGGCGGCGCCGACCGGGAGCATTCCTCTGGCGAGTGGGGGTTGGGCGGAGACGAAGGCGGCATACCGGCTGTTGGATAACGAGGCGCTGGACTGGCGGGAGATGCTGGAGGTCCATACCCGGCGGACGGTCGAGCGGATGCGAGGCCAGCCGGTGGTGTTGTGCATTCAGGACACGACGGAGCTAGATTTCACCAGTCAACCGGGGATTGCCGGGTTGGGCCGGCTCAGTTACGACGCTCAGCACGGGTTGTACGTCCATCCGACCTTGGCGGTGACGCCGGCAGGGATGGCGTTGGGGGTGGTGGATGCCTGGATGTGGGCGCGGGGGCCGAAAGAGCGGCCGGCCGTCAAGGAAAGCACCCGCTGGGTGGAAGGCTACGGGATCGTCGCCGATCTGGCCGAGACGGTGCCCGACAGCCGGCTGGTGTACGTGGCGGATCGGGAAGGCGACTTGCGGGCGCTGATGGACACCGCCGCCCGGCGGGGGTATCCGGCCGATTGGCTGATCCGGTCCCGGCACGACCGCAACACCGCCGACGGTGACAAGCTGTGGGACCGGCTGGCGCGGAGCGAGGCGCTGGGCGAGGTGGAATTCACCCTGCCCGCCGCCCCCGGTCGACCGGCGCGCGTGGTGCGGCAAACCCTCTACCGCGACGCCGTGACCTTGCCGGCCCGCAAGGGTGCGCCGGCGGTGACGGCGACCGCGATTCTCGCACGGGAAGAACAACCCCCGACCGGCCAGCAGGCGGTCGCATGGCGGCTGTTGACCAACCGGGAAGCGGACACGCTCGAGGCGGTGGTGGAACTGATCGATTGGTATCACCGGCGCTGGCTGGCGGAAATTTTTTTCAGAAT
>NZ_CBTJ020000083.1 GCF_001051235.1 Candidatus Competibacter denitrificans Run_A_D11
GCTGGTTTGAGGCGAAACTCGCTATCATCCGCCCCGCCATCCGCACCTATCTGACTAATCCACTTTACAGGCTACCGGCAACTGCGTAACTCCTAAATCAATCACTTAGAATTTCAACTGCGTAACTCCTATATAAATAACCTTATGTTCTAAGGGCTAACAAGTGATTATATAGTTTCTACCTATCCACAGAATTTCTCACCACACAAAAGACAAGCAGCTAATTCCAATGAACTTTATCAACTTCATATCTTTACATGAAGCCACTTTCAAAGCCGATAAGCAGGCTCCAAATTCTACCCTACCCTCCACTACTCAGCGCAACAACCCCCGCCGGGCTGCTCCGCTCAAACCCACAACCCAACCCCCGCAACACTGCCACCATGTCTTCCACCGCCTTCCCCACCACTGCCCCCACTTCCGGCGACAATTCAATCCCCAATTCCATATCCAGCGGCACCACACCAATCAAGGTCACGCTACCCGGCGCTTCATCGGTCAAAGTCAGCGTGGCCAATACATCCGCCAAACCGAGTTGATGTGGTGAATAGCGGGTCTGAAAGAAGGTGGGAATTTCAGCATCAACCAGTTTAATCACCGTCCCTGGCGGCGCATCCTCCTTTACCGCATCGCAAATCAATAAATGATCGCAACTGGCGATGACGTTCAACAACTCCATCCCGGCGGTGCCACCGTCCACAACTTCAACCTCCGGCGGCAAGATATAACGCTCCGCCAGCGCCTCAATCACCCGCACCCCGACACCTTCGTCGCGCAACAGGATATTGCCGAGGCCCAGCACCACCACCCGCATCAGAGCGCCTTGACCTGCACAATAGGCCGTTTCTTGGCGTCCACCAGATGAATGGCGCAGGCCAGACACGGATCAAAGGAATGCACCGTCCGCAACACTTCCAACGGCAATTCGGTGTTGGCGATGGGATTATCCATCAGCGAGGCTTCATAGGGGCCGGGCACGTCGTTATCGTCACGCGGCCCGGCGTTCCAGGTGCTCGGCACTACGGCTTGATAATTCTTGATCTTGCCCTTTTCGATCACCGCCCAATGCGACAATACCCCGCGCGGCGCTTCGTGATAGCCAAAACCGCGAATCTCGCCCTTGGGAAATACCGGCCGATTGAAGGTATCAAAATCACCCTTGGCGATGTTATCAATCAGCAATTGCCATTGATTTTGCAGAGATTCCAGCAACACCGCGCAGCGAATCGCACGGGCGGCGATGCGGCCGATGGTCGAATGCAGGGCCGTGACCGGAATCGGGGTCTTGGCAATCGCACTGGCCACTTCCAGCACGCGGTTGACATGGCGCTTGGTCGGCTCGTGACCGGCGGCCACCATCCCTAGCACATTCGCCAGTGGCCCCACTTGCACCCGCTGGTCATAAAAGGTCGGCGCTTTGACCCAGGAATATTTGCCGTTGTCCTCAAAACCGGTATGCAGCGGCCGGGTCTGGCCGTCGTAGGGATGACGCGCTTTGTCATCGCCCTTGTACTCATACCAAGCGTGTTTGACGCTTTCCTTGACGCCATCCCGGAAGAAGCCGTCCTGATAGCTGGTAATCGGCTTGAAGGTGCTCAAATCGCCCTTGGCGATGAAACCGCCGGGCAGTTCAAAGCGGGTGCCTTTGGTGTCCAGCGGCAGATCGGGCACCGACAGATAATCGGTGATGCCCGCCCCGTATTTGGTCCAGTCAGCATACAGCGCCCCCACCGCCGCCACATCGTGCAGCATCGCCTTGTTGACGAATTCGCCCAGTTTGTCGATTTCGGCCTTGATGGCAAACAGCCGCTCCAGAGTCAGTGTCGATTGACTATCGGGATTGATCGGGTTGGCGACGCCGCCGACCGCGAGATTTTGGATGTGCGGCGTTTTCGAGCCGAGAATGGCGACGATGCGGTTGGCGATCCGCTGATATTCCAGTGCCTGCAAATAATGGGTCGCGGCCAGCAGATTGACATCGGGCGGCAACTTCATCGCCGGATGGCCCCAGTAGCCGCTGGCGAACACGCCCAATTGGCCGGTGCCGACAAAGGCTTTCAGCTTTTCCTGAACTTGGCGGATTTCCTGGACGCCATTGCGCCGGTAGTCGGACAGTGTGCCGCCCAGCTTGGACGCCCCTTCGGGACTGCCCGACAAGGCGGAGACGATATCGACCCAATCGAGCGCCGCCAATTGGTAGAAATGCACGATGTGATCGTGAATGCCGTGCGCCGCCACGATCATATTGCGGATGTACTGGGCATTGAGCGGCACTTCCAGATTCAGCGCGTTTTCAATCGCCCGCACCGAAACGATGGCGTGGACCGTGGTGCACACCCCGCAGATGCGCTGGGCGTAAATCCAGGCGTCACGCGGGTCGCGGCCTTGCAGGATGATCTCGATGCCGCGCCACATCTGGCCCGACGACCAAGCGTTGGTGACTTTGCCGTTGTTGACTTCGCAGTCGATGCGTAAATGGCCTTCGATGCGGGTAATGGGATCGATGGTGATGCGAGTCATGACGGCCTCTCCTAAGCTTTGGCGGTGCCGCCAGGCAACACCGGCAGCGTCTTGATGAACAGCAGGTACAGCATGATTTCCAGGCAGACGATACCGATGGTGATGAGCAGTTCCGGCGCGGACGGGAAATAGGTCCAGCCGTTGCCGGGTTGCAGGGTAATGAGATAAGAATCAAGACGATACAGCGAACCGGCGGCCAGAATGCACACCGCACCGAGGAACTGCCAGCGTTGGCTCCAGCGGCGCTCCGAGAGCAGGATAAACACCGGGGCGAGGAACAACACGGTTTCGAGCAGGAACAGATTGCCGTTCAAATCCCCGGCGAAGGCCAAATCAAGCTGGCCGCGAACCATCACATCGGCCCAGCGCAGCACCGAAAAGCCGATCAGCAAGCCAGCGGCGACTCTCGACAGCCGGGCGAACAGCCTCACTTCGGACGGCGTATTGAAGGCCCGGTTGACCAGCGTCGCTTCCAGCATCACCACCCCATAGCCCATCGCCAGCGCCGAACTCAGAAACAGCAAGGGCAGCCATTGGGTGTTCCACAGCGGCGGCAGCTTGTGGCCGAGAATCAGCAGCACCGTGCCGAGCGAAGATTGATGCATGGTCGGCAGCAGCACGCCGAGTGCGACCAGCACGTACATGTAGCGCTTCAGAAACGCCTGCAATTTGTCCAAACCGAACCGCCGCTTAAAGCCGAGCGGCATCCGCTCCAAAAAGGCCGGCCAGAACTCCAGCCACAGCACGGTGATGTAGGCCATCACGCACAAGCCGACTTCCAGAATCACCGAGTTCGGCTGCGCATACCAGGGCATGAGCAGATGAAAAGCGTGCCAGTAACGGCCCAGATCGACCATCACCGCCAAACCGCCCAGGGTGTAACCAAACACCCCGCCCAGCAGCGCCGGGCGCATCAACGGATGATAGGTGTGGCGGTTGAAAATATAGATCAGCAAGGCCATAGCGAAGCCGCCGCAACCGAACGCCGTGCCGATCACCACATCCAGCACCACCCAGGTGCCGATGGGGAAACCGTTGTTCATGTTGGACACGTCGCCCATGCCGAACAGAAAGCGGCGGATGATGAAATACGCGGAGATCAACACGAACAAGCCGAGAATGAGAAAAGGCTTGGTGACGATTTTGCCGCCGAGCGGCCGATGGATGATGGCGCTCATGATGACGACTCCTCCTCATGCGGGCCTTTCTCCTCGCCCTTGATGCTGCGCCGGGCCAACATCACCAAACCGCCCAGCAAGGCAATCGGCGCGATCATGCCTTTATAAAGGGTGTGCTGCACCCCTTCGGTGACGGCGGCCGAGGAATGATTGGGCAACACCGGCAAGCCCAATTTTTCGTGCGGCACGCCCGTCAAATAGCGCACCTGAGTCCCACCGGATTCCTTTTCGCCATAGATATGCGGCTTGTAGGCGCCGACCGGGGCGGTATTGGGCGCGCGGTCGCCACCGAGCAAGCCGCGCGGAAAGTCGTACATTTCGCCCGGCTTGAGCGCCATGCGCCGCTCCGCCTCGGCTTGCAAATCGTTGACCCAGCCAAACAGTGACGCGCCGGTCGGGCAGACATCGCAACAGGCCGGAATCCGGCTGTTTTTCCACAGTTCAGTCGCCGAGGTACCCGCTTGCGCCAGCGCCGCCTCGTTGTCGGTAAACAGCGGATTGTCCTGCAACAAATGCTGGCAAAACTGACACTTGGAAATCTGGCCGAGCGCCTCGTCAAACTGATAATGCGGCACGTTGAACGGACAGCCCAGCACGCAGTAACGACAGCCGATGCAGGCGTCGGGATCGTGGGTGACAACGCCGGTGAGCGGATTTTTTTGCATCGCGCTGACCGGACACACCGACACGCAGGACGGGTCGAGACAATGCAGGCAATGGCGTTTGACGAAGGCATAGCCATTCACCTCGTGGTCTTTCTCGGCCATCGTGCCGTGCTGATAGACCCGGATCACGTTCAGGGTCTTGCCGGACAAATCCTCGGCGGTGTCCCAAGTACCCTCGTTCCAACCTGCCAGGGCTTGCGGCTGTTCGACTGGCATCCCGTTGGCGTCCTTACAGGCGCTGACGCAGGCTTTGCAGCCGATGCACTGGGTCGAGTCATACAGCATCCCGATGGCTTTGGGCGGCAGCGGTTTGTTTTCGCGCGGCGCAAACGGCGCGGCGGCCTCCGCGACTGAAGCGGCGGCGGTGGCGACGGCCCCGGCCGCACCGCGTAAAAATTGTCGGCGGCTCAGACTCATGGCGCACCTCCTTAGCGTTTCTCGCTGGAATCGTCTTCGGACTTTGACGCGCCATCCATGCCGCGCAGGGCCATTGCCCCCGCTCCGACCGCCAAGCCCGCAACCCCGCCCAGCACGGCGGCCGCGCCGGGCGTCATGCCCTCACCCTTTGGCGAACCGACGGCCGGGAACGCGGTCGGCGGCGCATAGGTTTGCACGGTGGCCAGCGCGTGAATCGGCTTGGTGAAGCCGATGCCTTTTTCGGTGCAGCCGAAGCAGGGATGACCGATGCCGACCGGCCAGTTGCCCTCGCCGACATCGCCAAAACCGATGGACGGGCAATTGGCGTAAGTCTCCGGCCCCTTGCAGCCGAGTTTATAAAGACAGAAGCCCTGCCGATGGCCGTAATCGCCAAACTCCAGGGCAAAACGACCGGCGTCGAAGTGCGGACGCCGCTCGCAGTTCTCATGAATCAAGCGGCCGTAAGCAAATTTTGGCCGGTTCTTCGTATCCAGCGCGGGCGGTTTGCCCAAGGTCAGCAGATAGAGCACGGTGGACAGAAAGTTATAGGGATTGGGCGGACAACCGGGGATGTTGATGACGGTCTTGCCGGTCAGAATTTCATGCACCGGCTTGGCGTGGGTCGGGTTGGGATCGCTGGACGGGATGCCGCCCCACGAGGCGCAAGAACCGATGGCGATGATCGCCGCCGCCCCTTCCGCCGCTTCCTTGACCGCTTCCAGAATCGGCTTGCCCGCCACCATGCAATACACCCCGCCGTCCTTGGTGGGAATCGAACCGTCCACCACCAGGACGAACTTGCCCCAGTTCGCCTTCATCGACTTGGCTTTATAGGCTTCCGCCTGATGGCCCGCGCCCGCGCACAACGCCTCGTGATAATCCAGCGAGATCATATCGAGGATCAGCGTATCGAGCGTCGGGTGATAGGCGCGCAGCAGCGACTCAGTGCAGCCGGTGCATTCCTGCGCCGACAGCCAGATCACCGGCGGCCGGGTTTTGGCGGTGGCCGCTTCGGCGATGCGGATGCCCATCAGCGCGGACAAGCCCAGAGTCGCCGCGACCCCAGTGCAGTATTTGAGAAACTCGCGGCGGGTCAGCCCCCCCAACGCGCCTTCGTAACTATCGGGATTTTGGATCTCGTAAGTTTCAAGATCGACGATTTCGTTGACATCATGCATGACCATCTGCCCCTCGCTACCGCAGCAACTCTTAAAAAGCTAGTAAGGCATGAGGCCGATGCTTTGATAATCGTCAATTTTTTGGGGATTTTTTGTTAGGAGCAAATAAAGGCGATGGCGGTTTGGCATCTTCCCCACCCTCAATAACGGGGAGTTCTGACATCGCCATCAGGATTTTCTGTTTCACCGAGGCCGCCTATAGGGGCATCGGGCTTGGTTTTCGTACTTCACCACGCAGCGGGTTCTATGCGTGTTCCGCACTCAACCGCATTCCCACGGGGCCGACGCTTCTCTACAGTTATGGACGTTGTCAGCGTAAAAGCGGGTTGGATTTCAATCAAGCACTTATCATCGAAGGAAAACTGTAAAACACAATTTTTTTATAAAAGCAACAATGATCTTTATCAAGTATAGCATCTCATTTATCATTAATAATTAGCTCCCTCTATTTTACACAAGCATAATAACTTCAGAGGCTTTAAAAAACCTGATTAGCGGTTATTGCTACAGGCTTTTCTAAGCATGGCCATGTATGATATTTTGTAAACCGTTAGTGCTATTTTTCAGAAGATAAACCAGTGGAGATCCTATGGTCGATATCAATCGGCATCAACGCCATCTCTTTATCTTATTAACCTTGATTTTGACTATAGCCTTTATAACCACGATTAGCCTCTCTTATATTGTGGCCCGCAACAATATTCGGATAAATATTATTGAAAATGAATTACCGTTGACAGGTGACAGTATTTATTCAGAGATACAGCGGGATTTAATTAAACCTGTTTTTATAGCAGATCAGATGGCACACAATACTTTTTTACGTGATTGGATTGCCAGGGGTGAGCAAGATACCAGCGCAGTGATTCGCTATCTGGCTGAAATCAAGGTGCGCTATAATGCCTTTACCACATTTTATGCTTCTGAATATACGCGACGCTATTTCACTGCAAATGATATTTTAAGGCAAATTGACGAAAAGGATACCTGGTTTTTTCGGGTACGCTCGATGAAGGAGCCTTATGAAATCAATATTGACAGAGATGAGCGCAACGGTAATTGGCTCACCGTATTTATCAATTTTCGGATCGTTGATGATTTTGGCCGCTTCCTCGGTGTAACCGGTGTTAGCCTGTCCAGTGATGCTATCGTTAATTTAGTTGCTAATTATAATCGCAAGTTTAACCGGGAAATTGCATTCTACGATATGGCCGGTCATAATTCCCTTTATGATCCGATCAGTAATTCACGCCCTACACCACTCAATGAACTAACCGGCTTAAGCTCACTGACTCAAAGTATATTAAATCACTCTCCAATACAAACAAAGTTATCGTATCGAAATGAGGGTCACCATTCGCTGACCCATGTTAATTCCCGTTTTATTCCAGAATTAAAATGGTATCTCGTAATATCACAAGATGAACATGAATCCTTAAAGCCGCTTGGCCGGGTCTTATTCCTCAATTTGGTGATTGGACTCATTGCGACACTCGCGGTGCTGGTCCTCACCCTGTGGGTAGTCGCTCGTTATCAGCGGCGGTTATGGCATGTTGCCGTTACCGATAAGCTGACAGGCGTTGCCAATCGTTCGTCTGGAGACAACAAGTTTTTGCAAGTGCGTAACCATGCCCACGAGACAGCAGAACCGTTTTCAGTTATGGTGATCGACTGCGATAAATTCAAGCAAGTCAATGACGAATATGGGCATTTGGTTGGTGACCAGGTGATTGCCGGGTTGGCACAATTGATTCGCAACAACATCCGCAGCACCGACTGCGTGGCTCGTTGGGGCGGCGAGGAATTTATGGTGCTCATGCCGCAGGCGAATTGCGCCGGAGCTAAGATAAGGGCGGAAGCTTTACGGGTGGCAGTCGAACAGCATGTCTTTAACATCGGCACGCAAAGCTTCACCAAAACAGTCAGCATTGGCGTCGCGGAGTGGAACGGTACTGAAACCAATGAAATGCTATTTGCCCGCGCTGATCAGGCGCTCATGCAATCTAAACGCACGGGTAGGAATCGTGTGACTGTCAGCGAGGCCACAGCATCAAATCCTTGAGAACACTGCCTGAACCCATCTGATTATCCATATTTTTTACTTTATGACAATCAATCAGTTGATTAAATATTTGAGCTTCTAAGCAGGAGATTTGGTGAACATCGGTATCCAGCGATCAGGCACTTACGATAGTTTTTACTGATTTCAAAAAGACGAAGACGAATGCAATTGCTGGAAGCATAAATGATTGGGTACCCTCCAAAAAAGGCTGAATCTCTTCGCCGCGCCGCCGCCACCGGATAAAGCCAAGTCAATAAACCTCATTCCAACACTACCGGCCTGATCTCCTCCAACAAGGAATGCGGCTGCTTTACATGCACGGTTCGCCCCGAAAAACGGGCGATGCCATCTTCTTCAAGTCGGCTGATAATCCGCGACACGGTTTCATGGCGCGTACCGATCATTGAGGCCATATCACGGCGTGACAGCGGCAATTGCATGACTCGGCTGCCATCATTCGTCATCCGGCCATGCCGATTCATCAAGACCAATAATAAATGCAAGAATTTGGTACGGTTGGAAAAGGTGGCGTTTTCTACCAGCTTGGTATAGGCATTATCCAGATCGGTGGTCACACGCCGCAGAAACTGCAAACCCAGAGCCGGATTCTTATCCAACAGCGTATTCACCGCCTGCTTGTCGATAAAGCAAATCTTACTGGGGCCAAGCGCTTCTGCGCTGGAATTGCGATTTTCCCCCAACAGCAAGCCGCGATAACCTAAGGTATCCCCCGGATAACCCAATTGCACCAATACCGGATTACCGATGTTATCGATCTTGCGAATGGCCACCGTGCCGGATTTGACGCAATAAATTCCATAGCTGGGTTCACCTTCAGCAAACACTACCTCACCGGCATGATATGAACGGCATTTCTGGCTACGGGCGAGAAAATTCACTTCCTCTTCCCTCAACACCTGCCATTCATTACTCTGGCGCATCCGGCACTCGGTACAGTCACCACCCGGTATCGATCTGCGTTGCTCGACCATTCGCCTCCTCCTGCCATCCCACCTGATTTTTAATGCCGTGAATTTCACCTACTCCCGCTACGGGATTGAAATTCTTGGCTATAATTTTTATCAACTATAGTTCAGGAATGATCGAAGGGGGATACAGCATGACAAAGTACCCGTGGCAACCGCTATTAGGTCTTGCAATCGGCCTGCTGGTCTTGGTGGGAGTCTTATGGGTGGTCAGCCCGACCGCTGGCCCGTTCGCCCTGACGGAAGCTGATTCCGCTGAAGTACCCTATCGTTATGCAGCGACACCGGTCGGCCTGGATGGGCCTGCCGGACAATGTGTGGTTTGTCACAGCATCGAAAAAGGCGGCCCGCTGCGCTCGGCCCCGAATCTCTGGGGGGTGGTCGGCGCACCGAAAGGACGGGCCAAAGGTTATGGCTATTCGGTGGCGCTGGCCTCCGCCAGTGGGGTCTGGACGGAGAAGGAGCTAAATGATTATCTGACTGATCCGATCAAATTCATGCCGGGCACCAAGAAAACCCTGATCGGTCTGCCGAATGCGGATGAACGCGCCAAACTCATCAGCTTTCTGGCAACACTCAAAAACTGATCAAGCTATTAATTATATTATATTTTTTACCTCTTAAAACCATTGGGAGATTGATCATGCGATTCTACCTGTCTGATAAGCGCTGGTTACTGGGTTTGCTGCTGCTAGGGCTGGGAAACAGCGTTCAGGCCCATACTGGCGTCTCTCATAGCGATTTCTTTGCTGGACTCAGCCACCCTGTCAGCGGCCTGGATCATGTATTGGCCATGATCGCGGTCGGCTTATGGGCGACGCAATTGGGTAACCGGGCGCTTTGGTGCGCACCGCTAGCCTTCGTAGCGACGATGGCCTTAGGCGGCCTGCTCGGCTTGACGGGCATCCCATTACCGCTGGTGGAGCTGGGTATCGCCGGTTCGGTGCTGATTCTCGGCGGGCTGATCGCATTCGCTTCACGCCTGCCACTGGCGGCAAGCATGGTCTTGGTTGGGGTGTTCGCCCTGTTCCACGGCTACGCTCATGGCGCGGAAAGGGTGGCGGGATCGACCACTCTGTGGTACAGCGTCGGCTTCATGCTGACGACCGCACTGCTGCATGGCGCGGGTATCGGCAGCGGTCTGCTGGCGCAACGGGGGGTGTCCGCGCGTCTGTTACGGCTGGGCGGCGCGGCTATCGCGGCCAGCGGGATGTTGCTGTTGGTCGGCTAGCCGGATGGCGTTCTGAGCCTGATGTCGCCCGGTCATAGCTAGCTCATGCACGAGTTTTCGCTGGGCGAAAGCATCATCGAAACCATCACCAGCCAAGCCCGCCAACAGGGTTTTCACCATATCCGGCGGGTGTGGCTGGAAATCGGCGCGCTGGCGAATGTCGAATTGGAAGCGCTGCGTTTCGCTTTTGAAGCCGTGCGGGAGAATACGGTGGCGGCGCAGGCCGAATTGGAGATCATTACCCTGCCGGGACGCGCCTGGTGCCTGGATTGCGCCCAATCGGTAGAGATCAATCAATTATTCGATCCGTGCCCGCGCTGTGGCGGTTACCAATGGCGCTTGACCGGCGGTAATGAATTACGGATCAAAGAGATGGAGGTCGATTAAATGTGCGCTAATTGCGGCTGCGGCGAAACCGAAGCGGTCATTCATTCTCACGACCCTGACCACGATCAGGGACATCGCCATGAGCACCCGGCTGATCATCATCATGACGGTCTCCCGCACAGCCACACCCACGATGAAAAGCGGCGAGTCAGTCTTGAACAGGATATTTTGGCGAAGAATGCGGGATTCGCCGCCAGCAACCGGCATCTCTTTCTGGAATTGGGCGTTTTTGTCCTGAATCTGGTTTCCAGCCCCGGCTCCGGCAAGACCTCGCTACTGATCCGCACCGCGCAGCTATTGCGTGATGAATTTCCGGTGGCGGTCATCAGCGGCGATCAACAGACCGCCAACGATGCGGAGCGGATTAAGGCCGCTGGCGTACCGGCCTTGCAGATCAACACCGGCAAGGGTTGTCATCTGGATGCCCACGGTATCGGCCATGCGCTGGAACGGTTGCCGCTCCCGAAAGGCGGCGTGCTGTTCATCGAAAACGTCGGCAATCTGGTGTGTCCGGCCGATTTTGATCTGGGCGAGGCGGCGAAAGTCGTCATTCTGTCCGTGACGGAAGGCGAGGATAAGCCGCTGAAATATCCCAACATGTTCGCAGCCGCCAAGCTGATGTTGCTCAACAAAACCGATCTATTGCCCCATGTCGATTTTGATGTCGCCCAGTGTCTAGATAACGCGCGCCGGGTCAATCATCAACTGGACATCCTCCAGCTCTCCGCCCGCAGCGGCGAAGGACTGGAGGCATGGCTAGACTGGGTGCGGCAGGGTCGCCATGCGGCGTTGGCGGCGCAGATTGACCAGTTGGAAACCGAACTGGCGGCGGCGCGGGCGCATCTGATCCACGGTGGCGGCACCATTCGCCGCAGCGTCATTTAGCGGGTCTTTAGCCTGGCGCATGGCCGCGCTGCAACGCCACGCGATTCAGATTCGCGGCCAGGTGCAAGGGGTAGGCTTTCGGCCTTTCGTATACCGGCTGGCGGTGCGGCATGGCTTAAGCGGTTTTGTCCGCAATGATGGCGCGGGCGTCACTATTGAGGTACAAGGCCCGGCCCAAGCGGTGGCTGATTTTCTAAGTGACTTGCGCCAGCCGCCGCCGCTGGCGCGGATCGATACGCTGCTGATCGATGCCCTGCCGCCGGGTTCAACCGAGCCACCGTGCTCATTCCAGATCGCCGCAACCAGCGGCGGTGCAACCACTGCCGACATTACTCCCGATACCGCGATCTGTGCGGCTTGTTTAAGCGAGTTATTCGCTCCCCATGATCGCCGCTACCGTTATCCGTTCCTCAACTGCACCGATTGCGGCCCGCGCTACACCATCACCGCCCAACTGCCTTACGACCGCCCCAATACCAGCATGGCCGGTTTCGCGCTGTGTCCGGCGTGTGAGCGAGAATACCGCGATCCCGCCGACCGCCGCTTTCATGCTCAGCCCAATGCTTGCCCTGTCTGCGGGCCTCGCTTGCAACTGCTCGATGCCGCCGGTCAACCGCGCAACGTCGATGAAGTCATCGCCGCTGCCCTGGCGCGACTGCTGGCGGGCGAGATTCTGGCCATCAAGGGCTTAGGCGGTTTTCATCTGGTCTGTGATGCGCAAAACACGGCTACAGTGGCCCGCTTACGGCAGCGCAAACAGCGCGACGCCAAGCCATTCGCGCTGATGGTCGCCAACCTGGCGTCACTGACAGGCTGGGTTGAAAGCAGCGCTATCGAGCAACAGCTTTTGCAATCGCCACAGCGGCCTATTGTGTTGCTGCGCCAGTCGGCCGCCAGTATGCAAAATTTGGCCGATATCGCGCCCGGCCTGGCGCATCTGGGTGTGATGCTGCCCTATACGCCATTGCAGTATCTGCTGTTTCATGAAGCGGCGGGTCGGCCTGCCGGAACGGCCTGGCTGGGCCAACCGCACCCCCTGCGCTTGGTGATGACCAGCGCCAATCCCGGTGGCGAGCCTTTGGTGATGGGCGATGCCGAGGCCGTGCAGCGCTTGCAGGGCATTGCCGATGGCTTCGTCACCCATGATCGCGCAATTCTGGCCCGCTGCGACGATAGCGTGCTCGCGCTTGGCGCTGATAAGCCGTTTTTCATCCGCCGTGCACGGGGTTACACGCCGCAAGCCATCCGCCTACCCCACGCTGGGCCTTCGGTCGTGGCGCTGGGCGGGTTTCTCAAAAATACTGTGTGCCTGACCCGTGGGGATCGGGCTTACCTCTCGCCGCATATTGGCAGTCTCGACAATGCTGAAACCTGTCGAGCGCTGGAGGAGGCGGTGGCGCATTTGCAGGATATTCTGCACATCACGCCCGAACGGGTTGCCTGTGACCTGCATCCTGATTTTCCCAGTAGCCGCTTGGCGGCCGCCTATGCCGCAGAACGGCGTTTGCCCTGTATCGCCGTTCAGCATCATCATGCCCATATCGCGGCGGTGATGGCAGAGCATGGCTTGCAGGAGCCAATGTTAGGATTAGCGTTGGATGGCGTTGGCCTCGGTGCAGACGGCGGCATCTGGGGTGGGGAATTGTTGCAGGTCGATGGCGCGCATTGCCAGCGCCTGGGCCATTTACGGCCGTTGCCTCTGCCGGGCGGTGATCGCGCGGCGCGCGAACCGTGGCGGCTGGCGGCAGCGGCACTCCATCGCTTGGGGCGGCACGATGCCATGATTCAGCGCTTCGGTCCTAAAGCGGCATTGATCCGGCAAATGCTGGAACAAGGGATCAATACGCCCGAAACCAGCAGCGCAGGCCGCTGGTTTGATGCCACCGCCGCGCTGCTCGGTGTGCGCGAGATCACTGCTTATGAAGGCCAGGCAGCGATGGAACTGGAAGCCTTGGCGCATCAGCACGGCCCGATAACGCCACTGACAACGGGTTTTCTGCTCAGCGAGGCGGGCGTATTAGACCTTTTTCCTCTGCTCGATAGATTGAGTCAGGGAATAGCCGCCGCCGCGGGTGCCGCTTACTTTCATGCTACGCTCTCGCTTGCTTTAAGCGAATGGGTACATTGGGCGGGTGAACAATCAGGGATTCGGCAAATCGCGCTCGGCGGTGGCTGCTTTCTCAATCGGCTCTTGCTAACGCAGCTTCGCGCCCATTTAGAACAAAGCGGCTGGCAAGTCTTTAGCGCCCAACAAGCGCCACCGAATGATGGTGGTCTCAGTTTGGGACAAGCGTGGGTGGCAAGCCAGATTTCTACCGCTGAGGAATGAACAAGCATCAAGCGGGGCTTGTTTCTGGTTGCGCCATAAAAAACGCTACCAAATCGGCAACCGTTGTAATCCTGCTAAAATATGGATTGTGTTCAGCATTGCACAAAGACCGCCCTGCTCGAAAGGCGATATCCTCGGCAATCAGATCCAGATCTTCTGAATCCAGCTTCAGCCCATCATCGGAAAAAAGCGTGTCAGCGGCCCGCAAAGGAAAGAGGCGGTCTTTTGTACCGAGAAATCGACCCACTTCTTCATAAACTGCCCGAATAATTCGGGTATCGGTTTTTCGGTAGTCGAACGAACGGGCAAACTGACAAATACTCTCACCAGCCCGCCACTCGATCATTCGTTGCTTACGCCAAGAATCAAAAACTACTGAAGCTACAAGCAGCAGAATCCATAAACAGATGATGACCGGATAATTCCAGGCTGATAAAGCAAATGCCGTTAATAAAACCGCAAAGAAAAACCAAGCCAGAGGAGGCAGTTTACGGGTTGGCGCTGGCGGCATGTGTCGTGAAAATTTACGCATGGAGCACCTCTATAGCGGTTTCTTTGCCACGCACTGGGTTGCACCCGTTTCAGAAAACCCCACATCAGGCCACATAATGCAAAATCCCAAATCCATTTTTAGAGCACTCACTATAGAACTTCACCAGTTTATCAAATTCATTCAATAAACTTTGCTCATCCTCTTTGTAGCTATCTAATCGATACAAATCCGCACCCTCATCTAAATTCTGCAAATTCTCAATAATTTCCTCATGTGTCCAATTCGCCAAGTTTTCAGCTTGCTCGGCTGCATCCTCTGGAGAAACCAGGAAACAGCCCATGCTCAACGCATCTTCGATATGCTCCCCGACGTGAAAGCCATCACCATCCAGCACTTCGGCAAGCACATGCCAGGCATTTTCAACATCGGTCTCAAGCAGATACTTTTCTTCTTCAAAAATCCATTGATCAATCAGGCTATGATCTTCTGCCATCGCACTGAGTTGATCAGCATTAAACGCCTTAAAAAAACCACTCATGCTCATTGCAAAACTCCCATTTTTTAGTTCGATGCAAAATCAGTTGGCCTGGCAAATCACCGCGCACCGGGTGGAATCCCCGCATCGCCCAATCTACGCTTTAGGCTGTTGTGACCTCAGCACGGAGCATGGGGACCGGCGGTTACCGCCTTTACAATTTAGGAGTTACGCAGTTGAAATTCTAAGTGATTGATTAATGGAAAATTTCGGTTGTCTACCGCACAAGTCGATTTCTTTTAAAATCAGAGTGTTAGAGATCCAACTGCGTAACTCCTAACAATTATTATCGCCTTTCAGAGGATTGTTGCCCATGTGCCTTGCTATCCCCGCTCAAGTCATCGAAATTCTGGAATACGACCAGGCGATTGTGGACATGGGCGGGGTGCGCAAGCCCATCTCCACCGCCTTGCTGGAGGAAGTCGCGGTCGGTGATTACGTTATCGTCCATGTCGGTTATGCACTCAACCGGCTCGACCCGGACGAAGCGGCGGAAACCTTGCGGCTGTTTGCGGAAATGGCGGAGGTGATCGGCAATGAAATATCTCGATGAATTCCGCGATGGTCAATTGGCGCAAGGTCTCGCCGCCCACATTCGCCAGGCGGTCGCGCCGAATCGCCATTATGCCTTGATGGAATTCTGCGGCGGGCACACCCACGCCATCTGTCGTTACGGCATCGAAGATCTCTTGCCGGACACCATTCGGCTGATTCACGGCCCCGGTTGCCCAGTGTGCGTACTGCCGAGCGGTCGTCTGCAAGCCGCTATTGAACTGGTGGAGCGGGAACGGCTGATTCTGTGCAGCTACGGCGATCTGCTGCGGGTGCCGGGCGCACACGGCGACACCCTGCTAAAAGCCAAGGCGCGCGGTGCGGATATCCGCATGGTGTACTCGATCAGCGACGCGCTGGAGATCGCCCGCGCCCACCCGGAACGGTCGGTGGTGTTTTTCGCTATCGGCTTTGAAACCACCACCCCACCAACGGCGGTTGTGATCCGGCAAGCGCAACAGGAAGGCTTGCGTAATTTCAGCGTGTACTGCAACCATGTCCTCACGCCGCCCGCCCTGCGTGCCTTGCTGGCCGCCGGTGGCGAAGTCGATGGCTTTATCGGCCCGGCCCATGTCAGCACCATCATCGGCAGCCAACCTTATGAATTCGTTGCCCGTGATCATCAGCGGCCGCTGGTGATCGCCGGCTTCGAGCCACTGGACATGCTCCGCGCCATCGCCATGTTGATCCGCCAGATCAATGCGGGCGAAGCGATTGTAGAAAACGAATATACCCGTGCAGTCAGTGCAGCAGGCAATCGCAAAGCCCAGGGCTTGATGGAAGAGATGTTCAGGGTGCGGCCCACCTTTGAATGGCGCGGCCTGGGCTGGCTGCCGGACAGTGCCTTGGCCATCCGGCCAGAATTCGCCGAATGGGACGCCGAACAGCGGTTCGAGATGCCGCCCATTCAAGCGGCCGATCATAAAGCGTGCGCCTGCGGTGAGGTGCTACGTGGCGTCAAACACCCACAGGATTGCACGGTGTTCGGCACGGCTTGTACGCCTGAGCATCCCCTGGGTTCCTGCATGGTGTCCGCTGAGGGTGCTTGTGCGGCCTACTATCACTACGGTCGCTTTCGGCAGGCGGCAGCGTCATGAGCCGTCGCGATTTATTTCCCCGCCGCCTGGATATCGCGCACGGTTGCATCGAAATGACCCACGGCGGCGGCGGCCGAGCGATGGCGCAATTGATCGAAGAATTGTTCCTCACCGCTTTCGATAATGAATGGCTGCGCACTCAGGATGATTGCGCCCAGTTTGCCATTCCGGCCAGTCGGTTGGTAATGGCCACCGATAGCCATGTCGTCTCGCCGCTGTTCTTTCCCGGCGGCGATATCGGTTGCCTGTCGGTGCATGGCACGATCAATGATGTGGCGATGGCTGGCGCACGACCGCTTTATCTCGCCGCCAGCTTTATTCTGGAAGAAGGCTTTCCACTAGCCGACCTCAAACGCATTGTCGAGTCGATGGCGCAAGCGGCGCGACAGGCTGGAGTCGCCATCGTCACCGGTGATACTAAAGTGGTCGAGCGCGGTAAGGGCGATGGCGTGTTCATCACCACCACCGGCATCGGCATCGTAGCGGCAGGTGTGACGATTTCCGCCAGCCGGGCGCAACCAGGCGACGCCATTCTCCTCAGCGGCGCCATCGGCGAACACGGCATGGCGGTGCTATCCCAGCGGGAAAACTTGAGCTTTGATACGCCGATTCAATCAGATACGGCCGCGCTGCATGAATTGGTTGCAGCGATGGTCACGGCGGTTCCCGATATTCACTGTCTGCGCGACCCAACCCGTGGTGGTCTGGCCACGGCTTTGAACGAGATCGCCCAGCAAGCCGGGGTAGGAATGCGCTTGCAGGAGGCAGCGATTCCGTTACGTGAGCCGGTACGCGCCCTGGGCGAATTTCTCGGCCTTGATCCTTTGTATATCGCCAATGAGGGTAAATTGCTGGCAATCTGTCCGGCGGCGGCGGCCGATAAACTGCTGGCGGCGATGCGCGATCATCCGCTGGGCCAAGAGGCGGCGATCATCGGCCAGGTCGTCGCCGATGATCACCATTTTGTTGAGATGAAAACCGTGTTTGGCGGTAGTCGCCTGGTGGATTGGCTCAGTGGCGAGCAGTTACCGAGGATTTGTTAGCCTGCGCCATGGCCAATGATGTGCGCTTGCTCAATCCTCCCGCTTCACCCTCTCCACTTTGATCATATTGGTTCCACCGGACACGCCAACCGGCACGCCGGCACTGAACACCACGATTTCATCTTCCTGAATCAAGCCCTTGTTCAAGAGAAACTCGGTCGCGGCGGTTAATAGATCATTGACCGAAGTGACTACGCTACCGAGTTGCAGCGGTGTCACACCCCACACTAACGCCAACTTGCGCAGAGTACCCAGCTTTGAGCTGAATGCGATCAGCGGTGCCACCGGCCGGAATTTGGCCAAACCCAGCACGCTGGCGCCGCTGTTGGTAAACCCCACCAGATAAGTCGCCCGTACCTTCTCGACTAAATCCACCGTGGCGAAATGCACCGCATCCTCGACCCGTAAAGCCACCTTGCTCATCAATTCCTCGTGAGTCAGCACGCTCTTATGCATGAGAGTCTTAAACACATCGCTGGCTTCGACACTGAGGGCGATATTCTTCATCATCCGTACCGCCGCCACCGGGTATTGACCTGCGGCGGTTTCCCCGGACAGCATCACCGCATCGGTGCCATCCAGAATGGCGTTAGCCACATCATTGGCTTCAGCGCGCGTCGGGCGGGGATTATTGATCATCGATTCCAGCATTTGGGTGGCGGTAATCACCGGCTTGCCCGCCAGGTTGCACAACCGAATGATGGTTTTCTGCATCAGCGGTACATCTTGCGGCGAGGTTTCCACACCCAAATCCCCACGGGCCACCATGATCGCGTCAACCACATTGATAATGCCATCGATATGCTGAAAGGCTTCCGGCTTCTCGATCTTGGCAATGATCGGAATCTTGCGCCCGTAGTTCGTTAGCATGAAATCAATCAGTTCCTTGACATCCTCAGCATCGCGCACAAACGACAGCGCGACGTAATCCAGGCCGTGATCATAGGCAAACTGCAAATCAGCCCGGTCCTTTTCGGTGACCGCCGAAATCTTCAGCTTGATGTTGGGCAAATTGACGCCCTTGCGCGGCTTCAAGCGGCCACCATTGACCACCTGCGTGAAAATCTCGTGGCCCTCAATCCGCTCGACGGTCAATTCGAACAGCCCGTCGTCGATCAGTATCCGATCACCCGGTTTGACTTCTTCGTGCAGGGTGCGATGGTCGATAGCAATTTTTTTAACGTTATCGTAGAGACCGCCGACCAGATCATCAGTGGTCAGCACCAGCCTCTCGCCAGTCGCCACCTCCAGAAATTCCCCTTGTATCTGGCCAAGCCGAATCTTCGGCCCCTGTAAATCCTGAAAAATGGCGATATAGCGATGGAGTTTTTGTGCGGCTTCCCGCACTAGCCGCACCGACAGTGCATGATCGTCGTGGGTACCGTGAGAAAAATTCAACCGGATGACATCGGCGCCTTCCTGCAACAAACCTTCCACCACGTCCGGATTACGGGAATTAGGCCCTAATGTCGCCACAATCTTGGTGAATTTGACAATTTTTGCCATGCTCGCTGTCGCTCCGGCCAGAACAGAGTTAAAAGTAAATTAATCAGGTGGTTATTTTTCTAATCGTCAGGCAGTTTTAGGAGTTACGCAGTTGGATCTCTAACACTCTGATTTTAAAAGAAATCGACTTGTGCGGTAGACAACCGAAATTTTCCATTAATCAATCACTTAGAATTTCAACTGCGTAACTCCTAAGTTTATTAAGAATGCGATAGTTTCGCTCAAAATTGATGACAGTGACACGGCGTTTTTCCAGTTGGCAGCAGTAATTCCTCCGAACCGCATTAAACTCATGCCCATGACGATGAAATCCATACTGCCCTCCTTCGCCCCCAGGGCAGACGGACGGGAGAACCCACTTGAGGATTGGCAATGACCGACGTGTTTAGCTGTATTTTGAAAGTTGACGTACCTGAAACGCTGCAATGCGATGATTCGGGTAAGAATCCAGCCTTCAGTATCCGCTTTACCACTGATGGACAGGTTCCCTTTCCCCAAATCATTTTGCACACGCCCGATGGGCAACGGCTGTTTAAAGCCGATGCCCTCCAGGTCAGCCAGGGCGGGGGGCGCGAATACCACTACACCCTCGACGTACCAGCCGGTCTGCTGCGACCCGGTGAGATCAATGTACAGGTGGAGGGTTGCCGCAAGGCCGATATTCACCATGCCGGTGGCGGCGATTGGCTGAAGGAATTCCGCCGCTTGCAATTAATACCAGGGGCCAGGGCAAAACCCGTCATCCGGGTAGCGACCGGTTCCGATGATACGCCGGTCAAACTGTACTTCGGCATTCACAAGCACATGCACCAGCCCTACTACAACGCTACTGACCGGTTGTACTGGGATGGCGAGAAAGATTCGATCTTTGGCGCACGCGGTGGCCCCTACACGCATTACATTCCCACCGCCGTGCGTCAGTATGCGGGGGCTGGTTTGCCTCATGCCGGGTTATCGACCAGTTGGAGCGGTTCATTGATCGAGCAGCTCAATCGTTGTGCTGCGGATGGGCTGTGCGGTGGCCGCTTCGGCGGTTGGAATAATGAACTGCGCGCCGTCGCTCAGGAAAAAACCGCCTTGGGCCATCCACGGGTGGATTTTTCCGCCTTTGGTTTTTTCCATCCGCTGATGGCGCTGATTCCGGGACGCAATATTGTCAAGCAAGTAGAATGGCATCGGGAAATCGTTCGCTCCACCTTCGGCATCGAAGCCTCCAGCGTGATGTTCCCACCGGAAACGGCATTCCATATCCGTATGATCCCAGCGCTCAATCAGGCGGGCATTCGGGCGGTGATTTACGATTCGATCCACCGCTTCCGGGCCTGCCGGGATTATCCTTATGCTGGGATCAATGAGGGGATGCTGCCGCCAAATCCCGCCGAACAGGTCAATCCGCCGGTCGATGACTGGCTGCAATTGCGCAATATCTGGGCCGGATCGAAGATCGCGCCAAGCCTGCTCAAGCCGGAATATGTGCAGTACGAAGACCCCGACGGCCAGATTCACAAAATTATTGCTGTGCCCGCCGAGCGCTATATCGGCAACGAAGACGCCCGTGGTGGCTTCGGCGCACTGCAATATCCCGATGTGCTGGGCCAGGTCTATAACCAGATTGTCGATACCGGCGCATTTGATCCGCAGCATCCGCCATTTTTCCTGTTGCACTCCGATGGTGACAACCACGGCGGCGGCGCGGACAGTTACTACAACCACAACACCGGTCAACTGGTGCAGTGGTTACAGGGCGACCCGCGTTTTGAATTGACCACCGTTCACGACTATCTGGATCGTTTCCCACCGGACCCCAATCAAGCAGCCCACATCGAACCGGGTTCCTGGAGTGGCGCGGATAACGGCGATCCGCAGTTTATGAAGTGGTTCAGCCGCTACGATCAGCCCTATTCGCCCGATCTCAATTCCTGGGCCGTGCTGACCGCGTTTCAGAACGTGGTCCACGCTATGGAAGACGCCTATCCCGGCAAGCCGTGGCTGGAGGATGTCAGCCGCCTGTTGCTGACCGCCGAAACCAGTTGTTACTGGTACTGGACTGGCCAACATATCTGGGATCAACAGGTGACCAATGCGGCCAATGTCGGCTATGAAAAGGTCAAAAGCGCAGTCGATGCAGTGTTGGCGGCGGGCCGCGATCAAACCGGCCCGACCATTTTCGCACCGTGGATCACGCCGGAAAATCCAGGCGGCAAGCGCTGGGGGCAGGGTTGTCTACTCGATGCGCCGCGCGAAGGTACGGTGCATACCTTCATCTACGACATTACCGGGTTGAAGCGGGTCATACTGGTGCTGCGCGCCGCTACCGGCGAAAGCCGCATTGAGATGCGTGATAACGGCGCTTATCCGTCGCAAACGGGCGCGGTCATTACGGCGCATTATTTTACCGCTCAACTACCGGTCGGGGCCGGTGATGTGCGCTATTACATCGAGGCGGAGGACAGCAAGGGCAACGTCTCACGCGGGGCGCTGGAGCGGGTGTATTTGGCGTAAGTCGTACTGAAGGGGCTGAAATCTGGAGAACTTAAATTTCAGCCCCTTGCCCATCAGAAAAGGTGTTTTTATGCAGCCTGCAACGACACCATATCAATCACAAAGCGATATTTCACATCGCTTTTCAGCATCCGTTCGTAGGCTTCGTTGATCGCCTGAATCGTGATCACTTCAATATCGGAAGTAATGCCGTGCTGGCCGCAGAAATCGAGCATCTCCTGGGTTTCAGCGATGCCGCCGATCAGGGAACCGGCCACCGATTTGCGACCCATGATCAACGGGATGGTGTTCAGCATCGGGTCGAGATCGCCAAGGTAACCGACCAGCACGAGGGTGCCGTTCAACGCCAGGCTGGGCAGATAGGGATTGAGATCGTGGATATATGGCACAGTGTCGATGATCAGATCGAACCGATTGTTGGCGGCCTCCATTTGCTCGGCATCGGTGGAAATCACGATGTGATCCGCGCCCAAGCGCCGCGCATCGGCCTCCTTACCCGGCGAGCGGCTGAACAGCGTGACCTCCGCCTGCAAGGCTTTGGCGAGTTTCAGCGCCATGTGACCCAATCCGCCCAGGCCGATAACCGCCACTCGGCTGCCCTTGCCGACTTTCCAGTGGCGTAGCGGCGACCAGGTGGTGATTCCAGCGCACAGTAGCGGTGCAGCGCCCGCCAAATCCAAACCATCGGGGACTTTCAGCACGAACTGGTCGGAGACGACGATCTTTTGCGAGTAGCCGCCGAAGGTGGTCATCTGATCGTGCGGATCGACAGAGTTGTAGGTCAGAATCGGGAAGGCTTCGCAATACTGTTCCAGCCCTTGCTCGCACGCCGCACAATGCTGGCAGGAATCCACCATACAGCCGACACCAACCTGATCGCCGACTTTGAAGCGGGTCGCAGCCGCACCAGCGCTGACCACGCGACCGATGATTTCATGACCTGGCACCACCGGATAGGTTGTGTTCTGCCAGTCATTGCGGGCGGTATGCAAGTCGGAGTGACAGACGCCGCAATACAGAATTTCGATCACCACATCATTGGCGCGCGGTTCACGGCGCTCAAAGTGAAAAGGCGCGAGAGCGTCGGTGGGTGAATGAGCAGCGTATCCCAGTACATTCATCGTCATGCTGTTCTCCAAGGTTATGCGCGGGTAAATCAACAGAATAGACCGTCTGATTTGTGAAGGAATCGGCAGGGTTGGGGAATTTTAATGGCCGCTGTATTGCTCTTCGGTGACTTTTTCCAGCCATTCGACATTTTTGCCGTCCCTGATTCCGGTTCGACCCACTCCGGCGGTCACAATCAGATACTGCCCGGTCGGATGAATGTGCCAAGCGGAACGCGCGCCCGACTCGAAGGTGACATACGCACCAGAAAAAGGCGCCCATTCCCTATCCGAGAACAAAGGATAGATACGGACATCGCCGGTAAAAAATTCAGCAGGCCCTTTGTTTCAGAGTCACATTTTGCATCGCTTAGCTCCTTCATGATGACGAAAACACCAGCAGGCGGGTAAAACCGTTGACCAGAATGCCGATCACCGCGCCCAAAGCGGCGGGCTTCCACACCTGCGCGACCCGAGGACCCGCCGAAACCAGAATCGCCACGCCCGGCAAATCCAACGGGTTAATCAGAAATCCGGCGCTCTGATTTAACAGCGTCGTCGTGAATTGGCCCTGGCGCAACAACTCGTCCAGGGCGCCCAACAGCGCGGTGCCACCGGCCAGGTATTTGACCACCGTCGGCAAAATAAGCGCCGGATCGATGCCCAGCACGTCCAATAATGGCGTCAAGCCACGGGTAAGCGCGTCCACCGCGCCCGCATGGCGCAGGGCGGTCACCAACACCAGCGACAAGACCAACAGTGGAATCGCGCCGATAGCGATTTTGAACGCTTCAGCCCCGGCGCGGTTGATGGTGTCCAGAACGCCTTTTGCCCCTTCGGCGCTGGCGTGGTGAAGCGTGTCGTCGGTTAAATGCTCCTCGCTGGACAAATTCCGACCCACGCCATAGTAAACCACCGACGCCGCCACCAGGCCGCCAAGCAAGGAAAACAGCAGGGTCGGCCCCAAATGCAAACCCAAGGCGGCCAGCGGCAGGCTGGTGTTGGCTTGCGACATGGCGAACACCATCGCCAGCGTGGCCGCCAGATGCCGATTGGACGCGCCTCGTTGCTCCATCATGGTCAGGGTAGCAATCGGTGCAGCAAAGCCGACAAAGCTGATTTGCAAGGCCGCAAAGCTGCTCAATCCGGTGAGTCCGAAGGGCCTAAAAATCGGGGCCAGGCCGCCCACTAGCCAGTCCAGGACGCCTTTAGCCTCCAGCAGGCGCATCAGGCACAGCATGAACACCATCACCGGCAACAACACGAACAACGCCAGTTCAACGGCCGCGCGGCCGCCCGTAAGAATAATTTCCATCATCCGGCACTATCCCCTGATGGCTATGGAAATTAAAGCATTTTACAGCAGCGGCAAGTGTTTAGCGCCTGGCTCAAGGATTCTCGTTGACGATCCTGAGCGCGTTCAAGGTGCTTGCATCATCAGCCGGGTGCTGATGTCGAGCACAGCGTGTTCCAGCACCTCATCAAAGGCCCAATTGTCGAAAATCTCGATCAATTCGGGATCGGTGATTTTCAGCGCCGATGCGTGATTCGGAAACAATTGGTCGTGATGGCGCTGGGCCGCTTCAGTGATGGCCATGTCGCGCGCCTCGGCGGCAAAGCGCGGTACGATGTTGCGAAAATCGTCTTTAGTGAATTCGGTCTTGTCGTCGATCTTGCCGGTCAGAAAGCCTTTACCGAGCGGACTGAACGGCACGAAGCCGACGCCAAGTTCTTCAAGCGTCGGCAAAATCTCCTGCTCCGGCTCGCGCTACCACAGCGAATATTCGCTTTGCAGAGCGGCGACCGGCTGCACGGCGTCAACCGTCTTTATAACAACAAGCCAGCTTTTAGTTGAACCCCGCCCTTCCCGTCGGTAGACTGCTTAGTTCACCTAACGAGCGCCCTTTTTATCCCGATCCAACCGCTTAGCGTCAATCCAAGCGCAGATCGCCGCGATAGAAACCTCTTTGACCCAGCCTTTGGTAACGCCACCGTGAACGCCGATTTCCAACGCATCAAACGCCTGCCACCCTATGTCTTCAACATCGTCAACGATTTGAAGGCTCAGGCTCGCGCCCGAGGCGAGGACATCATCGACTTCGGCATGGGCAATCCCGACCAGCCAACCCCGGCGCATATCGTGGAAAAGCTGGTGGAAACCGCCCGCCGTGGCGATACTCACCGCTATTCGGTCTCGCGCGGGATTCCGCGTTTGCGCCGTGCGATCTGCAACTGGTATCAAAACCGTTATGCGGTCGCGCTTGATCCAGAATCCGAAGCGATTGTCACCATCGGTTCCAAGGAAGGCTTGGCCCATCTGGCGCTGGCCACTTTAGGCCCAGGTGATGCCGTGCTGGTACCCAATCCGGCTTATCCGATCCACCCCTATGGCTTCGTCATCGCCGGGGCCGATATCCGCCATGTGCCGCTGGTGCCGGGCGTCGATTTCTTCGCGGAACTGGAAAAAGCCATCAAGGATTCCTGGCCCAAGCCGAAAATGCTGGTGCTGAATTTTCCGGCCAATCCCACCACCCAGTGCGTGGAACTGGCGTTTTTTGAAAAGGTGGTGGCTATCGCCCGCGAGCATGAAATCTGGGTAGTTCATGATCTGGCTTACACCGATCTGGTGTTCGATGGCTATGTCGCGCCGTCCATCCTGCAAGTGCCGGGAGCCAAGGACATCGCAGTCGAATCGTTCACCCTCTCCAAGAGCTACAACATGCCCGGCTGGCGGGTAGGCTTCATGTGCGGCAATCCGACCTTGATCGGCGCGCTGGCCCGGATGAAGTCTTATCTGGATTACGGCATGTTCACACCGATTCAAGTGGCCGCTATCGCCGCGCTGGAAGGCCCGCAAGAATGCGTCGGTGCGATTCGTGACCTGTACCAAAAGCGCCGCGATGTGCTGTGCGACGGCCTGAACGCGCTCGGCTGGAAAATCGAGAAACCCAAGGCCACTATGTTCGTTTGGGCACCAATCCCCGCGCAATACCGGCCGCTCGGCTCGCTGGAATTTTGCAAAAAACTGCTGACCGATGCCAAAGTCGCCGTTTCACCGGGCATCGGCTTTGGCGAATATGGCGACGATCATGTGCGCTTTGGCCTGATTGAGAACGAACACCGCACCCGGCAGGCACTACGCGGCATCCGCGAGATGTTTCGCAAGGATAGCCGGGACACCACTCCCTTAGTCGCCACCCCGGCAACCGTCTGATGAATACCGTAAGCTCCTATCCACCCATTAAAGTCGGCATCCTCGGCCTCGGTACGGTCGGCGGTGGCGTTACCCGCGTGCTGGCTCGTAACGCCAGTGAAATCAGTCGCCGCGCCGGCCGGGATATCCTCATCACCCACGCCGCCGCCCGTAATCTCGATAGCACGACGGCCAACACCACCGGCATCAAACTGACTCAGGAAGGCTTGGAGGTGGTGGATGATCCTGAGGTTTCGATCATCATTGAGCTGATGGGCGGCTATGAACCGGCCCGCAGCTTGGTGCTGCGCGCTCTGGCCAACGGCAAGCATGTGGTGACCGCTAACAAGGCGCTGATCGCCAATCACGGTAACGAAATCTTCGCCGCCGCCCGCGATGCAGGAATGATGGTCGGCTTTGAAGCAGCGGTGGCCGGCGGTATCCCCATCATCAAAGCCATCCGCGAAGGCTTGGCCGGCAATCACCTGGAATGGGTGATGGGCATTATCAATGGCACCGCAAATTTTATCTTGAGCGAAATGCGCGGCAAGGGTCGCAACTTCCCCGACGTACTGGCCGAAGCGCAAAAGCTGGGCTATGCCGAAGCCGACCCAACCTTGGATATCGAGGGCATCGATGCTGCCCACAAGCTGACGATCCTCGCGTCCATCGCCTTCGGCATCCCGCTGCAATTCGACAAGGTTTACATCGAAGGCATCAGTCGGATCACTCGTGATGACGTGGCGAACGCTACCAAGCTCGGTTACCGGATCAAACACCTCGGTATCGCTCGGCGCGACGAACACGGCGTGCAACTGCGGGTCCATCCGACGCTGATCCCGCAGCGGCAACTGCTAGCCCACGTCAACGGCGTGATGAATGCGGTGTTGGTCAAAGGCGATGCGGTCGGCCAAAATCTGTTTTACGGCGCGGGCGCGGGTGCGGAACCGACCGCCTCGGCAGTGGTTGCCGACATCATTGATGTGGTGCGCACCCTGACCACCGATCCAGAAAATCGCGTTCCGCATCTGGCGTTCCAGCCGGATGCCTTGTCCGATTTGCCAGTGGTGCCGATGGACGAGATCGAAACCGCCTGCTATCTGCGGCTGTTGGCGCTGGATCGGCCCGGTGTGCTGGCCGATATCACCCGCATCCTGGCGGACTGTGGCATCGGTATCGAAGCCTTTATGCAAAAGGAAGCTCCCGCCACCGCGAGCGTCGTGCCGGTGGTGCTATTGACCAATCCCGTCAAGGAGCAACGAATGAATCAGGCCATCGCCGCCCTTGAGGCACTGGATAGCATCCGGGCGCCGGTGATGCGCATTCGGCTGGATTATCTCGAATCGGATTAAGCGAATTTTAGCGATACCGACAAACGCTGACCGTGACCGCTACCCTGCATCTGGTAATCCCCGGCCTGTTGGATGCTGGGCCGCTGCTCCGAACCGATCCGGCTTTTCGCCAACTGAACGCACCCGCCCTGGAATGGTTGCTGGCGCGTGTCACGGCAACCCCCGCCCCCGTCGCCACGGATGCCGTTCTCTTGGAATTGTTTGGCGTACCGCCGCCGACGGCTGGGGATTTACCAGTCGCGGCTCTCTCCCGTCTCGCCGATGGGGGCACCGCCGATGATCGCTGGTGGTGGCGGGCTGATCCAGTGCATTTTCGCCCGGATTTGCGCAGCGTGTTTCTCGCTGATGCACGGCTACTGGCCATCGAACCGGCGGAAGCCCAGGCGCTGGCGGCGGCGTTCAACCAAACCTTCGCCGCCGATGGCTTGCAGTTGGAAGCTTTGCGGCCCGACCGCTGGTATCTGCCATTTTCCAGCCCTCCCCAGGTACAGACCCAGCCGCTGACGCTGGCGACCGGCCGCGATCTCCGCACCTTGCTGCCTGATGGGCCGGACAAAAGCCACTGGCACAAATTTTTGACTGAAGTGCAAATGTTGTTTCACACCCACCCGGTCAACCGCTTGCGCGAGGAACACGGTCAACCGCTGATCAGCGGCATCTGGCTCTGGGGGGGTGGTCGCCTACCGGCCAGCGCCCGTGCGCCCGCTGCCGGGTTGTACACGGACGATCCGCTGTGCCGAGGTTTAGCACGGCTGGCTGGCGCTGCATCGAGTCCAGTGCCGGTTGATGCCAATGATTGGCTAGCGGCTGCGGAGGGTGAGCGGGACAGCTTAATCGTCCTGGAAACGACCCGTCATGATGCGGCGGAGGGTGAGCCTGCTGTCTGGGTGGAGCATCTCGGTGGGTTGGAACAGCAATGGTTCGCCCCTTGTCAGCGCCGGCTACAACGGGGCCAACTGGAGATGCTGTACCTTTATCCCGGCAATGGCCGCCGCTATACCGTGACCAAGGCCGCCCGCTGGCATATTTGGCGTTATCGGAAAGCTTTGGCCTTCTATCTGAGCTGACTCACGCTGCCACGCGGCGTCACCATCAATCCATGCCTAAATTCATCGTCCGCCGCTCGATAGATCCGTCCAACAGCGATCTCTCGGTCGATCCTCTCCTCCAGCGGATTTACAGCGCCCGCAACATCCGTTCCAGCGCCGAATTGAGCAAGGAACTGCGATGCCTGGCCGCGCCAGCCACATTGCGCGATATTGAGCGCGCGACGGAGTTGCTCTACACCGCGCTGCGTGAATGCTGGCGCATCGTGATCATCGCGGATTTTGATGCCGATGGCGCCACCAGTTGCGCATTGGCGATCCGGGCACTGCGTGCATTCGGTGCGGCTTGGGTCGGCTACCGCGTCCCCAATCGCTTCGAGCACAACTACGGCCTGACCCCGGAAATCGTCGCGGTCGCCGCGCAAGATCAACCTGACTTGCTGATCACCGTCGATAACGGCATTTCCAGTCACGAAGGCGTCAAAGCGGCCCAAAATCTGGGAATGCGGGTGTTAGTCACCGATCACCATTTACCGGGGCGAGAACTGCCCTCGGCCGATGTGATCATCAACCCCAATCAGCCGGATGACGGCTTTCCGAGCAAATGTTTAGCCGGCGTTGGGGTGATTTTTTACGTGATGTCGGCGTTGCGCGCGCGGCTGCGGGAAGCGGGTTGGTTTACCGCGCGCGGCTTGGCGGAACCAAACATGGCGCAATTTCTGGATCTGGTCGCTTTCGGGACGGTGGCCGATGTGGTGCCGCTGGATCACCACAACCGGATTTTGGTCGATCAGGGGGTGCGCCGTATCCGGCAAGGCCGTTGCGTGGCCGGCATTACCGCGCTCTGCGCCGTGGCCGGGCGGGATCAACCCCGCTTACACGCCAGCGACATCGGGTTTTATCTGGCTCCACGCTTGAACGCTGCCGGTCGCCTGGAGGATATGAGCCAAGGGATTGAATGCCTGCTCGCTGATGACCCACAAACTGCGCGAGCCATTGCCAGCCGGCTTGATATGATCAACCGCCAGCGCAATGAAATCACCACGCAGATGCAAACGGAGGCGCTGGCCCATTTGGATCAGGTGGGACTTGATGGCGGAGAACTCGCCTTTGGCCTTTGCCTGTTTGATCCAGACTGGCATTCGGGTGTAGTCGGCATCATCGCCGGCCGTCTGAAAGATCGTTTGCACCGGCCGGTCATCGTGTTCGCGCCGGATCGTGGTGGCAAGATGAAAGGTTCAGGTCGCTCAGTGGAGGGGGTTCATCTGCGGGATGCCCTGGCAACCATAGCTGCTACTACACCGGGATTGATCGATCATTTTGGCGGTCATGCGATGGCGGTTGGCCTGACGTTGGCGGTCGAATCCTTTGCAGCCTTCCGCCAAGCCTTCGACATCGAAATCCGCCGCTGGCTGCACGCCGAGGACCTGCACGGTCGGCTGTTAAGCGATGGAGAATTGGCACCTGCTCACTTTTGCCTGGAAACGGCTGAGCACTTGAGCGAGGCGGGACCGTGGGGCCAGGGTTTCCCTGAGCCGCTGTTTGATGGGGTTTTCACCATCGTCTCGCATCGCGTGCTGAAAGAGCAGCACTTGAAACTGTGGTTGCGCCCAGAAGGCGGCGCGGTCGAGTTGGAAGCCATTGCCTTCAATCGCGCCCGTGATTTCAGTCCCGTCACGGGTCGGGCACGTATCGCTTACCGCCTGGACGCCAACGAATGGCGCGGTACGCGGCGCTTGCAGCTACGGGTTGAATACCTGGAAACCGTTTAACTATCGCCTGGTTGCTCAGCAAATCGCCAACCGTTCTTGCCGCCTCGTTTGGCGGCATACATGGCGCTGTCGGCCTGACGAAGTAGGTTCATGGCGACTTCCAAAGTTGCCGGAGACTCCGGCCGATAAATGGCGATACCGATGCTGGCGCTCACACTAACGGTCGTCGTACCCAAGGAGACCGGTTCAGCAACGCAGGTGATTATCTTTTCCGCGACAGTCACCGCCATTTCCGGGCGCTCTAAATCAGGCAGCAGTAAGATAAATTCATCACCGCCCAGCCGCGCTGGCGTATCGCTCGCCCGGATGCTGTTCCGTAACCGCACGGCGACCTGACGCAACAGCTCATCACCGGCATCGTGCCCATGCATATCGTTGACCTGCTTGAAACCATCCAGATCAACCAACAGGACCGCCAGCAACCGCCATTGACGCCGGGACTGCTGCAACCCCTTGCGTAAGTGCTCGAACAGTAAGTTGCGGTTGGCGAGTCCAGTCAGCGTGTCGTAGTTCGCCAAGCGCCAATTACGCAAACTGGCCTCAGCCAACGCTCGGGTACGTTCCTCGACTTTGGCTTCAATCTTTGCTTCCAGCGTCTGGTTATAATCCTGCAACAACGCTTCGGTCTTTTTTTGGAGAGTCTGGGTTGTTTTGTGGTCGCTGATATCCGTCGTGGTGCCTCGATAACCCAAAAACTCGCCCGCAACACCGAACATGGGTAAACCGCTATTACGAGTCCAGATCGGTTGATCCCTACCGGGCAGTGCCATCAGTAATACCTGTTGGCGAAATGGCTGTCGCTGCGAAAGGGCCTGTCGAACCGCCACCCAATCAGTATCTTGCTCCTGTTCGACGATGAATCGCAGCCAATTGGCACTGGCCGTACCTGCATGGAGGCGGATGGTTGCCGCCAATTGCCCGCGCAGGGTCCGCAGCGCACCGTCCGCGTCGAACTCCCACAGCAAGTCATTGGAGATCTCAGCCAGATCATGAAACAGCACGGTGTTGTAGGCCTGCTCGTGAAAGAAGGCAGCGGTGATCAGCCCTAAGATCGCCACCGCGGTCATCACCAAATGGTACTGCCAAATCAGTGCCGGCGGGCCGAATACCAGCAGAACCCCGATGATCGTCAACTCAAAGCAAAGGACTGCCAGGACCGCCCCGCGCACCCCATGCGTGACCACAATCCAAACCAGAATGGGTAACCACAACAGCGCGATAAAGGGTTGCGGCTGAGTCTGCGAAAAGTGACTCGGTAGCCAAAACAGCAGTACCACCACGCCGACCGACAGAGCCAGTTGAAAAGACAGATGGCCTGAGCAAAGACGAACGATTGCGCGCCAAGAAGATCGCTTTGGCAGTGAAACCTGGCGTAGGCGTTGTACCCACGGTACCCCGTAAACCAGCAATAGCGGCGCAATGGTCGCTACCCCGACAAACTCCCCAATCCACCAGCCAAGGACGACCGCCCAAACTGAAGATTGGGCGGGCAATAGGCCAGCCGTCTCGAACAAGTACGTGCTCACCAGCGCCGCAAAGAAGGCCGCACCCGCAGATGCGCCGAGAAATGCGGCTACCCGATGTAAATCCTTGAAGCGTGTCGGTCCGTGCCCACCGGAATAAGATCGGAGGATCAGAGCCGCGCCGAGATAACCGAGTGGCGGCAACACGCTCGCTGCCAGATAAGAGGGCCAAGCGGTCAACGGCCAAATCGATCCATTGGCCATCAGGGACACCAGCACCGGCAACGCCAAGGCCCATCCTCCACATTCGAGCAAAATGGCGAAGGTCAAGCCAGCAGCCGGAAACCACGCGCTGATTCCGACCACCAAGTTTAACTGGTACGAGGCGAACCATAGAGCGAGCCAAGCAGTGCCATAGCCGAGGGCCAACACCACCTGCCATGTCCGGCCGGGTGCAAGCGCAGCGTCTGCGGCGCAGCGTTTTTGCATCTCGTACCTCAAAATCCTAAAACTCGCCAAAAACCGTCATCACCACCTCGCTTGGCCAGGGCCGACCACGGTCATAGCCAATTAATAATGGCAAACGTGATAGAGCGCATCATCAGCCAAAATCGCCGCCAGAACATCACCCACCACCGTCGCCCACCGCTGGCAGCCGGTCATATCCGCCAGTAAATCCTGCCGAATTTCGATTTCGACATGCGGTAAGCCGGCCGCCGCCGCGTGTGTCTCCATAGTAAAACCGACTTCCCGGCCGGAATAAGGTTCGTTATCGCCCACACAGAGTTCAGGATCGGCGCGAAATCGGGCCAATGCCGGTAATGCCAGGCGAGGATCTCGATTCCATAGTACGCCGATATGCCATGGCCGACGAAACCCGTTCATGACCGGCGTGAAGCTGTGCAGGGCGATCAATGCCGGCACTCGCCCGCTACCGTGTCGCCAACGGTGTACCAGCGCTCCGGTAATCGCATGATGGTAAGGCCAGAATACGTTGTCGAGGCGGGATTCGGCGGCGGCATCGCCCAGATTTTGATTGCCAGTGATGACCACGCCATCGCTGATTTCGGCGATAGACGTGGGATCGCCAGGCGAACGATTACAATCGATCACCAGCCGTGAATAGCCAGCTAACACGGCCGGTGCGTTCAAGCGCGCCGCCAGCAGCCGGGTAACCTCCGCCGCTCCGATATCCCACGCGATGTGGCGGGACAACTCCGCTGCTCCCAGCCCTAAATCATTGAGGCATGCGGGTACTCGGTTGCTGGCATGATCGCACACCAAGACGACTGCGGATTGGCCGTCTGGGTTGAGCACGGTAAACGGCGCTGGATCATCGGCCCCAAGCAGGGACAGCTTGAGCGGTGAATAGCCGAAATCAGGAGTCATGGAAAACGCAATGCGGTTAAGGCCAGGCCAAATCGACGGGCCTGAAGGATTGGATGGGGTGATTATAGAACTCTTCGATGCACCAGACGCTCAATCAAGGGTTGCAAAATAATCTCCATGGCGAAACCGATCTTGCCTCCTGGTACGACGATAGTATTGCAACGTGACATAAACGAATCATGAATCATGTGTAACAGATTAACAAAATCCGGCTTCGTCTTGTGGACATCCTTAAAACGAATCACCACAAAGCTTTCGTCGAGGGTAGGAATATCGCGGGCGATAAACGGGTTGGACGTATCCACCGTTGGTACTCGCTGAAAATTGATGTCGGTGCGCGAGAATTGCGGCACGATATAGTGGGTGTAGTCGTACATCCGCCGTAAGATGGTGTCCGTTACCGCTTCGGCGCTATAGCCGCGTTCGGCCGTATCTCGATGGATCTTTTGAATCCATTCCAAATTGATGATCGGCACCACGCCGATCAGTAAATCGACATAACAGGCCACGTTGATCCGGTCGGTGACCACGCCGCCGTGTAGCCCTTCATAAAACAACAGATCGGTTTCAGTCGGCAGTTGCTGCCAAGGCGTAAAGCTACCAGGCTCCTGGGCCAAGCGCTCCGCTTCCTGCCGGTCGTGGACATAGTGACGGCGTAAGCCGGTTCCATGCTCGCTGTATTCCATGAACAAAGCTTCCAGCCGGTCGAACAGATTGCCCTCTGGGCCAAAATGACTCAGATAACGGCCTTGGGCGTAGGCTTGCTCCGCCTGCTGCTGCATTTCGAGCCGGTCATAGCGGTGAAAGCTGTCACCTTCGACCAGGGCGGCGTTAATCCCATCCCGAAAGAAGATGTGCTCCATCGCGACGCGAACCGTCGAGGTGCCGGCTCCCGACGAACCGGTAATCGCAATAATCGGGTGCTGCTTCGACATGACGGCCCCACAGAGTGAATTTCAAGCGGGACCGATTATAGCCAAGTTTATATTGCAATGCAGCAAAACGACTTGCCAAACTGGCAAACTCCCTACGGATGGCGTGCGGCCCGCCCGTGCTAACCGAAATGACGCAGAGCAAAAGGCACCATATCATTCAATAATTTCTGAAGCGCCCTATTGGCTGCCTGGGCTGCGCCATAGGCATCTTCAGTAGGCGCTGGCTCAATCGCTTCGAACACTTGGGTTGCCAATACATGGCCACTTTTCATATTCAAGACTTTGATGCGCGTCATCAGTCGCACCCGGCTTGGTTGTGAAGCGACAAATTCTTGTTGCAAACGCATGACATCGACATCCACCCGCAAATCCGCCATCGTCGGTGCCGGCGGCGAGACCACCGCCTTAAAAGCACCGGTGCCTTCGAAGGCGCGTACTAAAACCGGCAATAACATCTTCGCCGGCGTATCGCTCCAGATATTGTTGCTGTAGTAATCCAATTTCAGCGGCTCTTTGGTATAGGCGATTCGGTTGGAGTCGAATCCCGGAGCGGCCTTCGGCACCGTGACCAGCAGCGTCTTCCCATTCGAGCGCCGTGCCGTCGGTGGCGAGAAATTCCCCCCATCCAGTAGATAAGACTGTGGCGGCTCGGATCTGTCTTGCGGTAGCGAGCAGCCAACGAGCGTGGCCAGACACAGCAACGCCCATACAAAGCGATTAGTTTTGATCTTTAATCGGCTTTCTGAGCCGTTCACCATCATTCTTCTCCCTTAAGAGGCATTGACAAAAAAACCTGAATTCTCTGACTGCACAGGGTGATCATGAGGCGATGACTCACTTCTCACCCGGACCCGGCCGCCCCGTGGGTTTGCCCAGCAATAGAGCGCGCGGATGTTGTTCCAATAGCTCGGCCAACCGTCGTAACGTCTCGACCAGATCGTTCGCTTGCACCAAGATTTCATTGACCGATGGCCCGATTTCCCCCAGACGCCGCAATTCCTGCCGACCGACCTGCGCCACACCACTCACATCCTGGCCGGTTTGATTGAACGTATCGGCTGTCTTACGCACCGATTGTGCTGCCGCCCGGAAATCAGTGAGGGTCGCGCGTGCTTGGCCGACCAGATCACCGCCAGCTTCCAAATCGGTCGCCAAGCGATCCAAGACCTTGCCCAACCGGTCGGTGCGCTTGGCCAATTCGCCGGTGAACCCTTCAACATTTTTCACAATGCGATCCACACTATCAGCCCGGCCGGCTATCGTGCCGGTGATCGTGCTGCCATGGCGTAAAATCTCGGCAATGGCTTTCTGGTTATCATCACTCAGCAACTGTTCTAAACGGTTTGAGAAATTATTGACGTTAGTCAGGATGTTATTGAACGCATCGTCCAGCCGCGCGACCAACGACGGCCCGGCCCGAATCACCGGCAAATCTTGATTGGCTTGCTTTTCGAGGGGCGGCGAACCGGCCCCGCCACCGCTCAGTTCCACCGACGCGACACCGGTTAAGCCGCGCGTCGATAAGGTTGCGATGGTATCGCGCCGGATCGGCGTGCCGCGCTCGATATCCAGGATGACAGCGACCTGATCAGGGTTAGCTGGATTAAGCTGAATCGATTCGACTTGACCGACTTGAACCCCCCGATAACGCACCGTCGCTTTTAAGTTCAGGCCAGCCACTGATTCCTGAAAATACACCCGATAGCGGTCGTAAACTTTGGCATCACCGCCCACGGTAAGCCAGAACACGACACCCAGCAGGGCCGCTCCCAGCAGCACGACGAACAAACCGACCAGCGTATAGTTGACTTTACTCAGCACGCCGATTCTCGGCGGCGCGACCGCGCGGCCCCTCAAAATAAGCCCGAATCAAGGGGTGCTCGGAACGGGTTAATTCTGCCATCGGCGCATAGCCAATCACCCGCTTTTCTCCGAGAAACGCCACCCGGTCAGTGGTTTGCCACAAAGTATCCAGATCATGCGTCACCATTACCACGGTCAGCCCCAACGATTTTTTAAGTTGTGCCACCAGTTCATCAAAAGCACCGGCGCTCACCGGATCAAGTCCGGCGGTGGGTTCGTCTAGAAACAGCAACGCCGGGTCCAACGCCAGGGCGCGGGCCAAGGCTGCTCGCTTGAGCATCCCGCCGCTCAATTCGCGCGGCAACTTGCCACCCGCGTCGGCCGGCAAGCCAGCGAGTGCAATCTTCAAATCGGCGATCTCCGCGATATCCTTGGTTGATAGGGATGTATGTTCCCGCAATGGCACCCCCACATTCTCCCGCACCGTCAATGAGCTGAACAGCGCACCTTGCTGGAATAGCATCCCGAACCGGCGCCGCAATTGAAACGCCGCCTGCTCATCGATCCCGACGATTTCCTGACCGAACAGTTTGATCGAACCGCTGATCGGCTGGAGCAACATGATGATCGACCGCAACAGCGTGGTCTTGCCTGAACCACTGCCGCCGACCAGCGCCACGACTTCACCGCGATGGATATCCAAATCCAGCTTCTCGTGGATGATCACCGAGCCAAAGCCGTTGCGCAGATTGCGAATGGCGATAACCGAGGGTTTAGCCTGAGAGGGCACGCTCATAGCCCTATCCCGCCGAGCACGACCGAAAATAAAGCATCGGCGGCGATCACCAAAAAGATCGACTGCACTACGCTGACGGTGGTTTGCCGGCCTACGCTATCAGCGCCACCACGGACGTGGAAGCCCTGATAGCATCCGACCAGCGCGATGATAGCGGCGAATACCGGTGCCTTGCCCACTCCCAACAAGAAGGAGGTCAAGGTCACCACGCGCGGCACACGCTCCAGAAAATCGGTGAAGCTCACATCCAGCAGCGCCTGAGCCATGACCATTCCACCGAACAGGCTGAGCGCATCGGCGAACACCGTTAACAGCGGCAGCGCGATAACCAGCGCCAAGAGCTTAGGCAGTACCAGCAAATCCATTGGCGCAATGCCGATGGTGCGCAGTGCATCCACCTCCTCCGTGATTTGCATGGTGCCGATCTGAGCGGTATAGGCCGAACCGGTGCGACCGGCAACGATGATAGCGGTGATGAGCGGTGCCAGCTCGCGCAACATGGTCAGCGAAATCAGCTCGACGATGAAGATGTTGGCACCATAAATCTTGAGCTGCTGGCCCCCTTGATAGGCGATGACAATACCCAGCATGAAGGCGAGCAAGGCGATGATCGGCAGTGCTCTAACCCCGGCATCTTCAATATTGCCAAACAACGCCCGCCAGCGTAATCGATCAGGACGCCACAGCGCGTGAACCAAGGAGACCGCCGCCTCGCCGACAAAGCCCAGAAATTGCAATCCAGCCTGCGCATGGGATACGAACGCTCGGCCCAGTCTCTCCAGTGGATTGGAACGGGTCAGCGGCGGCGCTGAAACCCCCGCATCGGCACGGCGCTCCCGCACCAGGTCCAGCAAGGCTCGCTGCTCCGGGCGCAACCCGATAAGCGTGACCGGGTGGCCGGCTCGCTCCAGCTCAGCGACAAGATTGAGCAGTCGCAATGCGCCGGTGGTGTCGATGGCTCCGATCCCGGAGCCGTCCAATTGGAGGTCTTTATTAGGCCAATTCACCCCCGCCAACCGCGAATCCAAGTCCTCGATTCCGGCCAGCGTCCAGTCACCCCGGCAAAAATAATGAGCGCCTTCAGGTTGCACCAGCGCTGGCTTGCCTGGTTCAGGGAACACGCGGCTATCCGCCATCATCAAGCTCAGCGCAGGTTTAGCCGCCGCCAGGTGGCGGGATCTTGTTGGCTGCCCGGTTTCGCCCAAATGCCGCGCCGGGCTTGCTTGGCTTCTGTCTGGGCTTGGCGGTAAACGGGTGAGTGATTGTATTGCGCATAGACGACCGCGTGGCCCTGCCGGACCATTTCCAACCCGACATCACGGTCGCCGGCCAAGACTTGGGCGACCGTGCGCCCATAGCGGTCCTGATCCATGATGTACAGGCTGACGGACCCGAAACGAGGCAGCAAGCCACGCAACGATTCCCGTGAGCGATCTCCCCAAGGTTCTTGCTTCATCTCCGGTGCATCGATACCGAATACACGCACCTTCACTTCACCAGCCGGACAACTGGCAACCAAGGTGTCACCGTCATAGACCGCCTTGACGCTGCATATCAATTCAGCTCCCTTGGCTGTGGTGGAAGGTGGAGCCTTCGGCTCATGCAAGATATAACTGATTGCAATGATGGCTATGATCAAGCCGCCCATCACCCACACCGAGCGATTTCTGCGTCGGCGGGTGCGATTCAGTTCACCACGTAACGCCCTTTCCAGCCATTTCAACAGTTCCTGGTTCACCGCAGATGATCGGCGTGATAAGCCAGATGCTCGCCGATGAAGCTCGCAATGAAGTGATAACTGTGATCGTAACCCTCTTGCCAGCGCAAGGTCAGCGGGAATTTCCGCGCCGCGCAAATCCGCTCCAGTGAGGTTGGATGGAGTTGCTGGGCCAGGAATTCGTCGTCCGTGCCCTGATCGATCAGCAAAGGAATGGCCGCTGCCCCGTCCTCAATCAGGCGGGTGGCGTCGTAAGCGGCCCACGTTTCCCGCTCCTTGCCCAGATATGCGCCAAAACAACCCTGGCCCCAGCCGCAGGCCATCGGGTGACAAATCGGTGCGAAGGCAGAAACGGAACGATAGCGGCCCGGCTCTTTCAAGGCGCAGATGAGGGCGCCGTGACCACCCATCGAATGGCCGGTGATGGCACGGGCGTCAGTCAGCGGCAGATTTGCCTCGACTAGCGCCGGTAACTCGCGGGTGACGTAATCATACATCTGGTAATGGGTTGCCCATGGCGCCTGGGTGGCGTTGACATAGAAACCCGCACCCTGGCCAAGATCGTAGCGTTCCGGCACATCCGGCACATCCGCACCACGCGGGCTGGTGTCGGGGATGACCAGCACCAGCCCCAGTTCCGCTGCGTAGCGCTGCGCCCCGGCCTTGACCCGGAAATTGTCATCGGTGCAGGTCAGGCCGGACAGCCAGTAGACCGCCGGGACTTTTGCCGTAGCTGCCGCCGGTGGCAGATACACTGAAAAGGTCATATCGCAATGGCAAAGCTGCGAGCGGTGGCGATAGCGATTGAGCCAGCCGCCGAATTCCTTGATCGCTTCGATGTGCTCCACCGGCAAATGCTCCTAAAACAGAATCACGGAACGGATGCTCTTACCTTCGTGCATCAGGTCAAAAGCGGTGTTGATCTCTTCCAGAGGCATCGTGTGTGTCACCATGCTGTCCAGTTCGATTTGGCCATTGAGGTAGTTTTCCACGTAACCGGGTAACTGGGTGCGGCCCTTGACCCCGCCAAACGCGGTGCCTTTCCAGGTGCGGCCGGTGACCAGTTGGAACGGGCGAGTGCGGATTTCCTGACCGGCCCCGGCTACGCCGATGATGGTGGACACGCCCCAACCCATGTGGCAACACTCCAACGCCTGGCGCATCACGTTGACGTTGCCGATGCACTCGAAGGAATAATCGACGCCGCCGTTGGTCATCTCTTTAATCGCCTCAACCAGATCGCCGCTGAGTTCCTTGGGATTGAGAGTATCTGTCGCTCCCAAGGAGGTCGCCATGGCAAATTTATCGGAATTGAGATCGACGGCAATAATTCGCCCCGCCTTGGCCATCACCGCGCCCTGAATCACCGACAGGCCGATGCCGCCGAGGCCGAATACCGCGACCGTCGAACCTGGCTCGACTTTGGCCGTATTCAGCACTGCGCCGATGCCGGTGGTGACGCCGCAACCGAGCAGGCACACTTTATCCAGCGGTGCAGCGGGATTGATCTTGGCCAGCGCGATTTCCGGCACCACGGTATATTCGGCGAAGGTCGAGCAACCCATATAGTGAAACAGCGGCTGACCCTTGCAGGAAAAGCGGCGGGTGTGATCGGGCATATAACCCGTCCACACCGTGGCGGCGATGGATTGGCACAGGTTCGATTTCGTCGAACGGCAATACGCGCATTCGCCACATTCCGGGATATAGAGCGGAATGACATGATCGCCGGGTTTCAGGCCCTTGACGCCGGGGCCACATTCGACCACTTCACAGCCGCCTTCATGGCCCAGAATGCAGGGAAAGGCACCTTCCGGGTCATCACCCGACAAGGTGAAGGCGTCGGTATGACAGACCCCAGTCGCCACCACTTTGAGTAAAACCTCGCCTTCCTTTGGCCCTTCGACTTCAACCTGCTCAATTACCAGCGGTTTTTTTGGCTCCCAGGCCACAGCGGCGCGTGCTTTCATAGTATCGATCTCCTCAAAAGTTATCCGCTACCGGAGCCACTACTTCGCCGCTGCCAGCGCCTGTTCCAGATCGGCCAGAATATCGTCGATGTGCTCGATGCCGATGGACAGCCGCACCAAATCCTCACTGACCCCGGCTCTAGCTAATTCCTCTGGCGATAGTTGGCGGTGAGTGGTGGTGGCGGGATGGCAGGCCAGTGACTTGGCGTCACCGATATTAACGAGTCGTACAATGAGTTGCAGCGCGTCGATGAATTTGGCCCCGGCCTCGCGTCCCCCCTTGATGCCGAAGCTGAGGATGCTGGAACCACGTCCGCCCATGTACTTATCGACCAGCGGCTTGGCGGGACTATCGGGCAGGGCCGGATAGTTGACCCAGGCCACTTGCGGATGACCTTGCAAATAGGTGGCAGCCTTGAGCGCATTCTCGCAATGGCGATCCATCCGCACTGGTAGCGTCTCGATGCCTTGCAGAATCAGGAAGCTGTTGAACGGCGAAATGGCTGCGCCAGTGTTGCGCAATGGCACGACCCGCGCCCGCCCGATGAAGGCCGCTGGCCCCAGCGCCTCGACATAGACCACGCCGTGATAGGAGGGATCGGGTTCATTCAGCCGGATAAAGCGGGCTTTGTGCTCAGTCCACGGAAAGCGACCGGAATCGACGATGACGCCGCCAATGCTGGTGCCGTGACCGCCCATGTATTTGGTCAGCGCATGGACGATGATGTCCGCACCATGCTCAAAGGGTCGGCACAGATAGGGGGTCGGCACGGTATTATCCACAATCAGCGGCACCCCGTGCGCGTGCGCCACCTCCGCCAATGCGCCCATATCCACCACATTGGCCGCCGGATTGCCGATGGATTCACAAAAAACCGCCTTGGTCTTGTCATCAATCAGCCGACCCATCGCGGCATGATCGCGGTAATCGGCGAACCGAACTTGAATGCCGTAGCGTGGCAAGGTATGGGCGAACAGGTTGTAGGTGCCGCCGTACAATGTTGAGGTGGTGACAATGTTATCGCCCGCCTCGGCAATCGTCATGATGGCGTAAGTCACTGCCGCCATGCCGGAAGCTACGCCCAGCGCCCCGACCCCGCCTTCCATCGCCGCCACTCGTTGTTCCAGCACCGCAGTGGTGGGATTCATAATGCGGGTATAGATATTTCCCGGTACTTTAAGATCGAATAAATCGGCCCCGTGCTGGGTATCGTCGAAGGCGTAGGAGGTGGTTTGATAAATCGGAACGGCAACGGCCTTGGTGGTGGATTCGGGCGTATAGCCGCCGTGGATGGCAAGGGTTTCAATTTTCATGGTCGAGTGTTCCGTCGGGCTGGGAAATAATGGATAAGTCTGGACGGAGAAGTCAGGAAATGTCCAGTAGAGCTATGCTGTGGGCGATATTTTGCAAGGCTCGCAGTCACAGGGTTGGCCGGGAGCCATGGATAACCTTTCACAAAAAGGCGAAATCGCCTACCGCTGTGACCAGCCTGAATCTTTATCAGGTGGCGGTGGCCGACCCTGATAACTGAGGTATTGAAGAACGGCGCCGATGAAGATGGCTAAGAGGGCAATCATAGCGAGATATTTCATAGCTTGAGCCTCGCTCCTGGGAGATGGAAACATGCCTGAAGTTTACACATGACAGGTTCTTCGAAATGGCCTTTTAGGGAGAGGATCGGCACAAGTCGGAATTTGCGGGCTAGGCAGGAGGAACCACAGAATCAACTGTCAGAGATTGGAACAGACAGTTATTTAGGAATACTTTCATGGTAAGTCGCCGTACTAAGAAATCCAAATCTGTACCCGCCCAGATGATGGAACTGGCGTTTGCTACCCCCCAAGTGGTCGCACACCGATTAGGCCGCATGGCGCGAGCTGGCTCGAAACCGTCAGCGCGCGATGCCAAAGAGTTTCAGCGCATGGGCACGGAAAAGGTCGCAGCATTTGCGGAATCTTGGTCCGCTATGGCCTTTGCAGCGTTTCACAACAGCCAAACGCTGACCCGTGCTTTGTTAACTCCCTCCGGAAAACGGGGCTTAAAAGCTCAAGTGTCTGCCGCCCGCCGGACGAGCGCAGGTGCCATGGATATCATGGAAAAAGGCTTGGCTCCTAATTCATCAACGAGCCGTAGCGAACGCAAAACGTTTAGCTCGTAGTAAGAGTAAATGATAATCCTAACCAAAGATAGATAAGAAGGTTGCAGAAAGGGCCGCGAAGGCGGCGGGGTGATCATGGAGATGATGGTAGAGGCGCAAGGAGAGATCCACCATTTCTTCGGTTTTAGCTAAGTACAGGACAAAAAACTAAGTCATTGACCTATAAGGATGTTCAAGGATGTCCTGGTCATCTCTCTCGCGCCACATGAATGAATCCGTTTTAGC
>NZ_CBTJ020000084.1 GCF_001051235.1 Candidatus Competibacter denitrificans Run_A_D11
CGTAAGGTAATACAAACGATCCATGCTCGACCCCTCTGGCCGTGGATAATAGCCAGCAGTTTCGCACACGAAGCATGATTTTGTGAACACGGCCTAGGTGAATATCTGGTAAAAAAGGCGTTGCGGGGATTGAAAATAAAGAGAATTCGTTTTTATCTAAAATAAAATATTGGTTTAGATTAAGTCATATGAAAAGCCTGTAGCTGGATTAACAAAGTAAAGGGAATAAAGCTGCTTGCATAGTTGACCGACCGAATGCAAGCAACCAATAGAGAAGTCTAGCCTTCACACTCTATTTCAACCAAATCAGATTTACCAAAATCAGATACGGCAAGCTTGCCAACTCCCAACGCCACTTACGGCAACGGTTATCCTGACAGAGATTTTTACAGGAATGATACCTACGAACATTACCGGGGTGCCGCGTTACCACACTGACCAATCACTTTAACTCACTCCCAATATACAAGGGGAGTTTTCGTATTGGCACTTAAAACAACTGTTCCACGGCGATGCTGACCATCGGTAACTGCTGCGGAATCAGCGAACCCTGGCGATAGGCCGTCATTTGGCGATAGGTGCTGGTTGCGGGCTGCGGATCGCGGTAGACCTCCACGCTCTGTTGTGCCACATCTACCAGCCACACTTCCACCACGCCGTAATGGGCGTACAAGGGAACTTTCATCTCCCGGTCGAAGCGAGCGGTGGTATCCGATACCTCAATCAGCAAGAGCACATTCTCCGCGCGGGGATGGGCTTTGCGGTAATAATCCTCACGCGCCCGCAATACTTGCACATCCGGCTGTGGTTGCGAGTGTTTGTCCAAAGACAGCGAACTCTGAATCCGCACAATAGCGTGTTGGCCAATCGCCAGGACTAAATGTCGAGTAAACCAGTCCGTCAGGCTGGCATGTTCACTGCCAATCGGGGCCATATCGATTAAATCTCCATCAATGAGTTCGATGCGGTCGTCTTCGTGCAAGATGCCGCTGCGGGCCATTTGCAGGAAATCATCCGCGCTCAGCCGATGGCGGGCGGGAGCGTAGGCGGTAGTCATCAGCGGTGAGCCTCCCCAATCTTCCAAGGTTTGCATAGCTTACTGATGGAGCCACGCACCGCGCAAATCAGGCTCACCAGTCCAGCGTCCCCGACGGCAAGCTTGCCGCGTTCCTGCTTCACTGGCCGCAGCGGCGTATAACGACCTCATTTCGTTACTGGAAAGAGGGATGTCGTCATGTCCGCCCGCGCTTTGTATCTAGCCGCCTACGATGTGACTGACCCCAGTCGGTTTCAGGCGGAAGCGGTTGAGTCGGGTAGCGTGGTATTTGGAGAAATTCGCCTTTCGGGTGCAGTATATGGGCTTTGAAACATTGCCCTGATGAAGAAGGGATTAAAAACTGGCAATAAAAAACCCGCATTGAGCGGGTTTCTTTTGACATATCGGTAATTCAGGATAGAGTCTGTCAAATTTTTTGTGTAAATGCGGTTTTGGTTAGTGGAGTGAGAGTGGCAAGCGGCCCTCGAATTGAATGGCGAAGCGATTAAGGGCCTGTTTCCAGTCTTTGATGGGCATCGTCCATTTTTTGGCGGCTTGCTCAATAGCCAAGTCGATCACCTTGAAGGCCATCCGATTACCCACAAACTCGCATTATCCATCGCTGGCATAGGCAGCTTTAGCGGCGGCGACGCCCAAGGCGAACATCTGAACCCGTTGT